>JAFOEY010000019.1 GCA_017387565.1 Lachnospiraceae bacterium
AGTATGACTTTGGGACCCGCAAAACATGAGAAAGTAGCCCGATTAGGGCGGATTTCGATTGTTTACGGATTGCGAGAGCACAAAGTGCGTAGCAATCCGTTGGTATCATGGGGGCAAAATACCTTTTGACCCCAACATCATGATATGATGATATGCTTGAAATAGCATAATTTGCTTTTGTTTACAATAAGGTATATGATGATGTGAGTGTTAAAAGCAATTTTTGCCACTTTATTGATGTATATCATTGCCTCTATTTGTGCAAGCGCATTGCAAATTATACTTTTGTCACTTACTTGATATGAAAATATTGCAAAAAGATTGAGTTTATACTTACAATACCTTGAATTTCACAAATTCATTCAGTATCATATAGCATATCGGCTGACTAAGGACCGATAAAAAGTCCGGAGAATACTTTAGTTTTTCAGGGAGGAAAAGGTTATGGCAGACAGTTGTGACACATGCGTCAATTACATATATGATGAAGATTATGAATGTTATTGCTGTGACTGTGATCTGGATGAAGATGAAATGAGTAGGTTTTTAAGCGGCAATTACAAGGATTGTCCCTATTATCAGCTGGATGATGAATATCTGATTGTACGGCATCAGATGTAGAGGAGAAAAAAATGATTCGAGCAATGACATTGGAAGATTATGAAAACGTCCACGCGTTATGGATGAAAATCAAGGGTTTTGCGATTCGCAGCATTGATGATTCTAAAGAAGGTGTGGAGCGCTTTTTAAATAGAAATCCGGGCATCAGTGTGGTGGCGGAAGAAGACGGTAAGATTGTAGGAGCAATTCTTTGCGGGCATGACGGCAGAAGAGGCTGTATGTATCATGTATGTGTAGATCCCGATTATCGCTTAAAGGGAATCGGGAAAAGTATGGTCGTGTTTGCCATGGAAGCTCTGCGAAAAGAGAAAATCAACAAGGTTTCCCTGATTGCATTTACAAAAAATGATATTGGAAATGCATTTTGGAAAGAGATTGGCTGGACCGGTCGAAAAGATTTAAACTATTACGATTTTACATTAAATACAGCTAATATTGAGGCATTTAATCAATAGAAGCAGTTTATTTAGACAAAAGTCAGAAATCGTTCCTGTTACACAGAAGTGTAATATATGAAAATAATTATGATGTTGGGGTCAAAAGGTGTTTTGCCCTATGATACCAATGGACTGCTACGCACTTTGTGCTCTCCCTGGTATCATAATTGTAAAACGATAAAAAGACAGCAGAAAGAGGCAATTATCATGGGACAAAGAGAAATGGAAAAAATCATGCAGAAAGCAGAGGTTTTAATTGAGGCATTACCTTATATTCAGAGATTTAACCGAAAAATCATTGTGGTTAAATATGGCGGAAGTGCCATGAGTGATGAGGAATTACAAAAAAATGTCATCAAAGATGTTACCTTGCTGAAACTTGTCGGATTTAAACCGATTATTGTGCATGGTGGTGGAAAAGCCATTAGTAAATGGGTTGGAAAAGTCGGAAAAGAGGCTGAGTTTATCAACGGGCTTCGTGTAACAGATGCAGAGACCATGGAAATTGCGGAAATGGTTCTTTCCCGTGTGAATAAAAGTCTGGTTACCATGGTTCAGGAACTGGGTGTGAAGGCTGTGGGAATCAGTGGAAAAGATGGTGGTTTATTAAAGGTTGAAAAAAAATATTCCGACGGAAAGGATATTGGTTACGTTGGCAATATCAAGGAAGTAGACAGTAAGATTTTATATGATCTTTTAGATAATGATTTCCTCCCCATCGTAGCTCCGATCGGATTGGATGATAATTATGAGACCTACAATATCAATGCTGATGATGCCGCCTGTGCTATCGCAAAAGCCGTAGGCGCAGATAAACTGGTATTCTTAACGGATATCGAAGGTCTATATCGTGACATTAATGATAAGAGTACGTTTATTTCCCGACTGACCGCATCGGAAGCGGATGAGTTGATTGACAGCGGTGTAATCGGAGGCGGAATGCTGCCGAAGTTAAATAACTGTACTTCTGCAATTAAATGTGGCGTATCACGGGTTCATATCTTAGACGGAAGAGTTCCGCATTGCCTGCTTTTGGAAATCTTTACCAAACAAGGTATCGGAACAGCTATTTTATCGGATGATGATAATCTTGCCAAAGGGATTCAGCGCGATAAGTTCTGCCCGGAGCATGGACTGTAAATTATATTGATGCGTTATGGAAACAAATGATAAATGATCGGCGTTAGTGTTGACCGAAGATAATGAAGTAAACGGAAGAAGTTATTATAGTAATTTAGAAATCATTGCACTAAAATACGTATAAGGACTGTGACGTGAGGAGATAATACAATGAGTGAAAAAATGCAGGCTTACATAGAGGAAGCGGAAAGTGCACTTTTGCATACATACAATCGTTATCAGATTGTTTTAGATCATGGAAAAGATGTTCATTTATATGATATGGATGGAAAGGAATATCTGGATTTTGTGTCCGGTATTGCTGTTTTTGCGCTTGGTTACGGCAACGAAGAATATAATCAGGCATTGAAAGATCAGATCGATAAAGTGATTCATACTTCCAATTATTATTACAATGCACCGGCCATTGAGGCTGCTAAAAAGATGAAAGAGGTATCCGGACTTGACCGTGTTTTCTTTACCAATTCCGGCGCGGAAGCAATCGAGGGTGCAATCAAAGCGGCAAGAAAATATGCCTTTTTAAAAGATGGAAAGACGGATCATGAAATCATTGCCATGAATCATTCCTTTCACGGTCGTACCATGGGAGCTTTGTCTGTCACAGGAAATCCGCATTATCGAGAAGCTTTTGAGCCCATGATCGGAAATATCCGGTTTGCGGATTTTAATGATCTGGAAAGTGTAAAAGCACAGATTACGGATAAGACCTGTGCAATCATTTTTGAAACTGTTCAGGGCGAGGGAGGAATCTATCCGGTAGAAGAAGAATTTTTGAAGGGCGTTCGTGATATCTGTGATGAAAAAGATATTTTATTGATATTGGATGAAATCCAGTGCGGCATGGGACGAACCGGATATATGTATGCATGGCAGAAATATGGTGTGAAACCGGATATTATGACGACGGCAAAGGCACTTGGCTGTGGCGTTCCCGTGGGTGCGTTTTTATTAAATGAAAAAGTCGGGCAGGCATCGCTTACTGCAGGAGACCACGGTACCACATATGGAGGAAATCCACTGGCGTGTGCAGCCATCTGTAAAGTTTTTGAGTTATTTGAGAAACAGAATGTGCTTGAAAATGTCAGAGAAGTATCCGCGTATCTGGAAGAAAAACTGGATGAAGTGGCAGCAGGTTGTGAAGATATCGAAACCCGCAGAGGAAGCGGTCTGATGCAGGGACTTGTGTTTAAAAAGCCGGTAGGAGATATTATTACAAAGGCACTCGAGCGTGGACTGATTTTGATTAATGCGGGAACCAATATCATTCGGTTTGTACCGCCTCTTGTTATTAACAAGAATCATGTAGATGAAATGATTGCAATATTGAAAACATGTTTATGATTGTAAAGATATTCGGATTGAGAGAGCATAAAGTGTGAAGTTGTCCGTTGAAATATCGTTGGGATGCTTTCATGATAAAAATATTTTTGTGATATAATGCTTTCATGATAAAAATGTTTTGTGATATAAATGTGTTCATTTAAAAAGTAAATTTGTGATTGAAAACGATATATCACTTGAAAAAGAAAAATAGAACTGGGAAAAGCTATGACAAAAAGAATTTATTCCGTTCTGCTGGTTATACTCATGACAGTGTTTACGGCAGTGACCGGATATGTTAACCAGGATGCAGGACCTGTAGTTGTTGTGGATGAAGGCCTGTTTCATAAAAAAGAGAATATTGAAATCTGGTATACGGATGAGGCTTTGGGAGACTATCTGGCAAGAGCGGCATTGCAGTATTATGAAGACGAGGGTGTGAGAGTTGTTCCGACTTATGTTTCCGGTGTCCAATATCTTGAGCAGATCAATGATGCACAGATTCGCGGGGAAAATGCTCCGGATTTGTATATTGTCAGTAACGACATGTTGCAAAAGGCATATCTGTCCGGTATGGCAGCTCCTATTATGGATGAGCAGGGACTGGTAAATGAGCAGCACTTTTCAAAGGCAGCATTGTCTGCTGTCACGTATCAGGATAAGCTTTTAGGTTATCCATTGTATTTTGAAACGTCATTATTTATTTATAATGAGACCTATCTACATGATATGGCTGTTGCAACCATTGAAGCAGAAAGAAATGCCGCTGAAGGTGAAGCAGCACAGGAAATGGCTGATGCTGCACAGTCTGCACAGGAGTTGGAGATGTTGGCAACAGCTGATACGACATCTGACACAACGGTGCAAGTTGAGCTTTCGGAAGATGAAATTCTGAATAAAGAAATGGAACTGGTACCGGTTTCGATTGATCGAATCTTATCTTTTGCGGAATCCTATGATGCACCGGAAAATGTTGAGGCTGTCTTTAAATGGGATGTGTCAGATATTTTTTATAATTACTTTATTGTAGGAGACAGTATCTGTATCGGTGGTGAAAACGGAGATGATTTAAATCAGATTGATATTTACAATCAGGCCGCGGCTGATTGCTTAACGCGTTACCAGGAATTGAATCAGTTCTTTTCTATCGACAGCGCTTCGGTTTCCTATGAAGAAGTATTACAGGATTTTATTGATGGAAAGATTGTATTTACGGTTGCAACTACGGATGCCATTAACCGGTTGAAGCAGGCAAAGGAAAAGGGCGAATTTCAATATGAGTATGCCATTACTGCGATACCTCAGGTAAGTGATACCCTTGCATCCAGAAGCCTTTCGGTAACAGATGCGATTGTTATCAACGGATATAGCGAATCGGAAGAAGCTGCTAACCGTTTTGCTTCTTATCTGATTGCAAATCAGGGTGAAGATTTTTATACACTGACAGATAAAATTCCTGCGAAAACAGATATTGTGTACGAGAATACTGCAATTTATGCGGCTTTGGATGAATATGCCATATCCATTCCCATGCCAAAGATGATGCGTACTTCCAGTTTCTGGGCACAGCTTGAAATTGCTTTTACCAAGATCTGGGATGGAGAAGATGTGAATACTGTTTTGTTTAATCTGGATCAGACGGTTAAGAACCAGATTGCCGGGACAGAGTAAGCAAAGACTTATTTATGAATAAATAAAGCCGGGCAAGGAAAAACTAACCATATGGACTGCTATCTGCAGTCCGGAAGATGAAAGGAGAGTTTTTCATGCTTGGTTTTTTTATTGCTATTATATCGGGAGCCCTGATGGGAATACAGGGCGTGTTTAACACGGGAGTAACTAAAGCATCCTCAGTTTGGAGTGCCAGTGCATTTGTCCAGTTTAGTGCATTGCTTGTCTGCCTTTTTGTCTGGGCTCTTACTGACAGAACCAATTTGTTAAATGTATTTCATGTAGATTCCAAGTATATGCTTTTGGGTGGAGCAATTGGAGCTTTTATCACGTATACGGTTGTGGTAAGTGTTAGCAAACTCGGTCCTGCAAAAGCGGCTATGTTTATTGTCATTGCGCAGTTAATCGTTGCTTATTTAATCGAATTGCTGGGATTGTTTGGCATAACAAAGCAGCCTATATCGATGAAAAAAGTGTTGGGAATGCTGATTGCCATTATCGGAATTGTCATTTTTAAGTGGGAAAGTGCATAAAATGTTGTGATTTGAATAAATGAACGATGTGTTTTTGGCATTTTGTAACAATTCTGTAAAAACTATCTTGTAAAGTTCAAATCTTTGGAATAAAATATAAGACACGATTAGCATAGAAGGACCTTCTGTTGAAAAATAGGAGGTATGTTAATGAAAAAACGATTATGTATTCTATTGTGTTATCCATGTACGGCAATTCTGTTATCTGTCATTATTCTTATTCTTTCCGGGTGTTCTACTCAAAAGGACTATGTTTTATCGGATGATGATAGCGAATATGTGCTTTTGTCAGAAGAGAATTCGGATCGTAAAAAGGATTTCCAAAATGATTCTGATAAGGAAACGGAGCAAATTGCGAATGAAACAAATGTCGAACAGGATGCGGACGATGAGGATTATCTGATTTATGTTGATATCTGTGGAGCCGTAAACAATCCGGGAGTATATTCTTTTCATGAAGGAGCACGCGTCTTTGAGGTGATTACGGCTGCGGGAGGATTGACGGATAATGCGTGTTTAGAATCTGTCAATCGTGCAGAGAGTGTTTCCGACGGGCAAAAGCTATATATTCAAAATGAAATCGAATGGGAACAGCAGAAAAAGAATGGCGCATTGCAGACGAATACAGAAACGGATGACGGACTGGTTAATTTAAATGATGCATCCGAAAGTGAATTATGTACACTTCCCGGCATAGGCGCTACAAGGGCGCAGGCGATTATTGCTTATCGGGAAGAACAGGGTGGTTTTGCAACCATTGAGGAGATACAAAATGTTTCCGGAATAAAAAGCGGAACATATGAAAAAATAAAGAACCTGATTAAGGTAAAATAGGTAATCCGGGTTTTACGATTCCCAATAAGTCCGGGTGAATGGAGTTAATATGTCAAAAAAAGTATTGGTTGTAGATGATGAGAAATTAATTGTAAAAGGAATTCGTTTCAGTTTAGAACAGGATGGAATGGAAGTTACTTGTGCTTACGATGGAGAAGAGGCACTGACATTGGCAAAAGCCGAAAAATTCGATATCATTCTTTTGGATGTCATGTTGCCCGGACTGACCGGTTTTGAGGTTTGTCAGCAGATTCGTGATTTTTCCAATGTTCCGATCATTATGCTGACGGCAAAGGGTGATGATATGGATAAGATTCTGGGACTGGAATATGGTGCGGATGATTATATTACAAAACCTTTTAATATTTTAGAGGTGAAGGCGCGTATCAAAGCAATTATGCGACGCTCCGGCTCTGCTTCCAAAGAGAAAAAGCCGGAAGATGCAATTTTGGAAAGAGGCGATATCAAAATTGACAGAGAAAGCCGCCGTGTATATATTGAGGGACGTGAGATTAATCTTACTGCCAAAGAATTTGACGTTTTGGAACTTCTGATGATGAATCCAAATAAAGTATACAGTCGGGAAAAATTATTGACTCTTGTGTGGGGAGAAGACTATCCCGGAGATGTCAGAACTGTGGATGTACATATCAGACGATTACGTGAAAAGACCGAAGAAAACCCCAGTGAACCCAAATACGTTCATACCAAATGGGGTGTGGGATATTATTTCAAATAACAGGATAAAAACTTGAAAACAACATTACTATCATTATTTCAAAAAATCATATCTCGTCTGCATTTTGTAAAAAGTCTGCGTTTCCGTATCTTTATGATTATCATTGTGGTTGGTTATGTTCCAACCTTAATGATGCGATACGGAATTTTGCAGAATTATGAAAATCGTGCAGTCTCGCTACGTATTGCTGAGGTTGAAAATCAGGCAATGATTCTTGCCAATCACTTAGCGGTTAATAACTATTTACAAAACCCCAATTCTGATACCATAAATGCCGAACTGTTGCAGTTATCCGCATTATACGATGGAAGGGTTCTTGTGATTGACCAGAATTTTATCGCTGTAAAAGATACCTATGGAATCAGCGAAGGAAAAACGATTATTTCGGAAGAAGTCATTCTGTGTTTTAAAGGCAAAAATTCCAATCATTATGACAGTCATAATCGTTATATTGAGATTACAACTCCCATTACATTAACAGCAGAGGTTGGTAATGAAACGGGTATCGGTAAAATTGCGGAAACGGAAAATCAGACCATTGGTGTGATGTTAATCAGTGTTTCAACGGACAATATTAATACCAACATTCAGGTTCTGGATGAAAAAGCCCGTACTTTACAATTATTAATGATGCTTCTTATGATTTGCCTTTCCTGGTTTGCATCAAAGCTTCTGATGAAACCTTTTGATAAGGTGACTTCTGCAATTGGTGAGGTAAAGGACGGATTTGAAAGCGAGATATCAGATGTTCCGGATTATGTTGAGACAGAGCATATTATTCAAGCGTTCAATGAAGTATTAAAACGAATGAAGGTTTTGGATGAGTCAAGACAGGAATTTGTTTCCAATGTGTCACATGAATTAAAGACACCGCTTACTTCCATGAAAGTACTGGCAGATTCTTTAAATGCCCAGGAAAATGTTCCGGTGGAGCTGTATCAGGAATTTATGCTGGATATTGCGGATGAAATCGACAGGGAAAACAAAATTATCAATGACTTACTTTCTTTGGTAAAAATGGATAAAACCTCATCAGATCTAAATGTGGAATCGATTGATATCAATCAAATGATTGAATTGATTTTAAAACGCCTAAAGCCGATTGCTGATCAGAAAGATATTGATCTGATTTATGAAAGTGTCAGGGAAGTTAACGCGGAAGTGGATGAAGTAAAACTCACGCTTGCGATTTCCAATCTTGTGGAAAACGGAATTAAATATAATAAAGAACACGGCTATGTGAAGGTAAGGCTGGATGCCGATCATCAGTTTTTTACCATCGAGGTGGAAGATAACGGAATCGGTATTCCACAAGAGGCTATTGAACATATTTTTGAGAGATTTTACCGTGTTGATAAGTCACACTCCAGAAAAATCGGTGGCACCGGACTTGGTCTTGCAATTACCAGAAATGCCATTCTAATGCACAGGGGAGCTATCAAAGTGGAGAGTACGCCGGAAAACGGAACGACATTTTCGGTAAAAATTCCGCTGACTTATGTGACCAAATAATGCACTTTTGATTGTATTTTATTTGCCATGTTTGTAAAGGATATTTATATGAACAGAATGAAATGGGCTGCACTACTTTTTTTGATGATGATTTTAGCAGGCTGCAGCAGTCAGAAACAAAGTATATCAAAAGAATATTTGATTTATACGGTTGATAAAGATGAGAATAAAGTTGACAGTTATTCCATTGATGTGGATGAGACCGAGACAAAGGAAGTTTTGCAGGTTTTATTTAGGGAACTGCAGAAAAATCCGGAAAGTGCGGCCACTAAAAGTGCCATTCCGGAAGGTGTTGAAATCATAGGGTTTTCTTTACATGAGGATCAGCTGACTTTGGATTTCAATATAAATTACCGGGATATGAATCCGGTTTTGGAAGTGTTGTCGCGTGCGGCGATAGTCCGGACACTTTGTCAGGTTGAAGGAATTCGTTTTGTCTCCTTTAAAATCGAAGGTGAGCCGTATACAAATTCCAACGGATATTTAGTCGGACTGATGTCACAAGATCAGTTTGTAGATAATGCAGGGGACGAAATCAATTCTATGGAAAAAGCAGATCTGACCTTATATTTTGCAGATGAATCCGGAAACTACCTGCAACCTAAAACCGTAGAATGTATTTATAACAGTAATATTTCGCTGGATAAGCTGGTTGTCGAACGATTAATCGCAGGACCGGAAGACGGGGACAGTGTGGAAAACGGTTTTGCAACCATAGGTAGTGACACACAGATTTTGAGTGTTACGACACAGGATGGGGTATGCTATGTTAATTTAAATGGGGGATTTTTGGTTCGACGTGGAAATGTGACACCGGAGGTTGCCGTGTATTCGATTGTCAATTCTTTGACTGAACTGCCGGGCGTGAATCGTGTGCAGATCTCAATCGAAGGAAACAGTGATTTGAATTACATGGAGAAAATCTCACTGTTACAACCTTTTGAAAAAAACATGGAGATTATAGATAATGCACAGTAAGGAGGTTTATGAGAAGACCACTATGTCTACTCTGCCTGATTTATGTGTTTTTAATCATGCTATGCATGACATTCTTGTTGCAGAAACCGGAAGAAGGACTGAATAATAATCAGAATATCCGGTTTTGCGGCAAGATTTATAACATAGGAGTAAAAAATAATCATACGGTTATATATCTGAAAAACTCACAGGAAAATGTTTCTGTGATCTGTTATTTATCTGAGGATCTGGAAAACACATCTCAATATGATTCTGAAAATACATCTAAAAATCCGCTTGAAAACTCATCAAATTGTCTGTCAAAAAATACATCTGGTCATTTGTCGGGAAATAAATCTGATTATGTGTCAGAAAGAACATCAGATCTTTTTTCGGAAAAAATATCTGATTATTTTCCAGAAGGCACATCAGATTGTCTGTCAGAATATACATCAGATAATTCAATCGGAAATAAATTAAAAATTGGAAACACGGTGGTTGTACAGGGAAAAGTACGTCAATTTGAATCTGCCACAAATGATGGACAGTTTGATATGAAAGAATACTATGCCATTATGGGAATAGACTTTTCCATGACAGGGTGCAGCTATGAAATCGTATCAGAAACTTATTGGCCGGTTCGGCATGGACTGTATGCAATTAAAACCAACCTGTCAAACGTTTTAGATGTTTCCATGTCCAAAGAAGATGCAGGGGTGTTAAAAGCCATGCTGTTTGGTGATAAAACCGGAATGGATGAAGAGATAAAGGAGCTTTACCAAAGAAATGGAATTGCTCATATTATCGCGGTATCGGGACTGCACATCACACTTTGGGGAATGGGATTGTGCCGGTTATTAAGAAAGATAGGCATTCCGTTACCCGTCGCTAACTCCGTTTCGTTTTTGTTTGTTGCCATGTATGGTTTATTGACCGGTTCACAGGCATCAGCAGTTCGAAGTATTATCATGTTTTCCTTATTTCTGTTTTCAGAGATTGTCCATAGGACATACGATTTGATGACAGCAATGTCATTATCGGCCGCCATTCTTTTGTTTTGGAATCCGCTTTATGCATTTTATAGTGGATTTTTGCTTTCGTTTAGCGCTGTTGCAGGAATAGCATTTGTTCTTCCTTTTATCGTCGGTTTATCGAAACCGCAAAAGCTGATTGATGCCATGGTACTTAAAAACGTTACAACAGTTGAAAAAATAATCAAAAAAATAAAAAAGTTTATTGTATCTTCTTTTCATGTGAGTCTCAGTGTTCTTTTATCCACACTTCCGATTCAAATTTATTTCTTTTATACGATTTCCATTTATTCTTTGATTTTAAATATATTGATAACACCTTTTGTTGGAATTTTGATGGTTGTGGGAATGGCCGGAGCTGTAATTGGTGTCATTATGCCCGGTATGGGAAAAGGTATTTTATGGTTTTGTCATCTGATTTTAAGCGGATATGAGAAACTATGTCTGCTTTTTGATGAATTACCTTTTGCTCATCCTGTGATTGCAAAACCGGAAATTTATAAAATGATAATCTATTACTGCGTACTATTTCTTCTTTGTTTGTGCAGTAGCGATTGTGGAAAGGGGTGGATTAAAAAAGGGAAAAAACGATTGACAAAATCAATTCCGAAATACGGCAGAAGGATCGTTGTGAATATAGAAAAGTACCGCGTATTTTTGGCTGTTTTGCTTCTTTTGCTGAATTCCCTTCTGCTATGTATTCATACTGTAAAAGATACAATGCTGACCATGCTGGATGTTGGGCAGGGAGACTGCTTTGTCTTAGAGGAAAAAGGTGGCCTATGCATGTTGATTGACGGTGGCAGCAGTTCGGTTTCAGAAGTTGGGAAATACAGGATTTCCCCTTTTTTAAGAAGTCATGGTATTCAGACTGTGGATTTTGTATTTCTGACACATGCTGATAAAGATCATACGAACGGTGTTTTGGAACTGTTAGAGAATCAAAAGTGCAACCGGATTCTCATCCGCTACCTTGTGCTTACGGATTATGCAAAGGAAAATGAAGCATATCAAACGATTTTATCAGCTGCACAAAAATCAGGGACGCAGGTGTTGTATTTTTCAGAGGGAGATCATATCGAGGGGAATGATTTTATGCTGACATGTTTGTATCCGGGGAAAGTGAGTGGTGAAGTAAAAGATAATAATGTTGGAACAAATGGAAACCAGGATAAAGATGGGAATGGTGGGACAAATGGAAAACAGAGCGAAGATGTGAATGGTGAGACAAATAGTAATTCGGGAAAGGATATTAGCAAAACAATATCAATAATAAATCCGGATGAAAATGACCGTTCTATGGTTTTGCTTTTGGAGTGTCAAAAACAGAAACTATTGTTCATGGGGGATTTGACAGCCACATATGAAAATGAAATTATGGAATCGCCTTATTTAAAAAATAGTAGCATTAGCCTGTTAAAACTTGGACATCATGGCTCGCGCTTTTCCTCTTCAGAGGTATTTTTGGAAGCCTTTATACCAAAGATTGGCCTTGTTTCAGCCGGTACAGATAATTCTTATGGACATCCTCATAGTGAAACCTTAAAGAGGCTTGCAAAAATAGGAACTATTGTATATCGCACTGATGAATTGGGTGCAACAAAGATATGTTTGAAAGAAGGGAAAACAGAAATAATTGGATACAAGAAGGGGGATTAGATGATGTTGTATCCCGGGCTGGGTTTTGTAGGCGGGGCAAGGGAGCAGGCAAGCAAGAGAGTATACCCCGCTGAAGAAAATCGGCGGGGTAGGGAAATCAGCAAGCAAGAGAGTATACCCCGCCGAAGGAAAAAGGCGGGGCAAGGGAGCAGGCAAGCAAGAGAGTATACCCCGCTGAAGAAAATCGGCGGGGTAGGGAAATCAGCAAGCAAGAGAGTATACCCCGCTGAAGAAAATCGGCGGGGTAGGGAAATCAGCAAGCAAGAGAGTATACCCCGCTGAAGAAAATCGGCGGGGTAAGGAAACCAGCAAGCCAGAGAAAATACCCCGCCGAAGAAAACTGGCGGGGCAAGGGAGCAGGCAAGCCAGAGAAAATACCCCGCCGAAGGAAACTGGCGGGGCAAGGGAGCAGGCAAGCCAGAGAATATACCCCGCCGAAGAAAACAGGCAGGAAAAGGGAGAGATATCACTTAGAAAACAGATTATAAAGTTAAGAAAAGGAGAACAGCTATGAGTATTGGTTATAATGATGTAAAAGAGAGAAAAGAGGAGATCGAAAGGGAACTTACAAAAATTTATGGTTTTGAGAAGAAATATCCTAAGGGAGAATTGCTGTGTGCAAGGAATGATAGTCGATATAAGTGGTATTTGAAAGAGCAGGGTAAAACATCGTATCTTCCTAAAAATAAGAGAGAACTTGCAGAAATGCTGGCAACAAAAAAGTATTTTCATTACAGGAAGGAGGAGTTGGAATGTGAACTTTCAGCTTGTAACTCTTATCTTAACAAAATGACATCCAGGAAAGATAAATCAGAGCAATTACTTCAACATCCGGAGTATAGTAAACTGATTGCAAAATACTTTATTCCTATAAAGGAAAGTCTTATGGAATGGCAAAACACTGATTATGAACGATGTGATAAACATGAGGAAGCATTTATCATAAAAGGCACACAGGGGAAAATGCTACGCTCTAAGTCAGAGGCCATCATTGACAGATTACTATATCAAAATAGGATTCCATTTCATTATGAAGAAAAGCTTGTTCTAAACGGTATTATATTGTATCCGGATTTTGTGATAAGGCATCCCATAACCGGTGAATACTATTATTGGGAACATTTTGGGATGATGGATGATGCAGAGTACATTAATCATGCATGCCGGAAAATAAAACTATACTGTGAAAACGGAATTCTTCCATCTATTAATCTGATAACTACTTTTGAGACCAAAGAACACCCGTTGAGTATTGAGAAAGTGGAGGAAATTATACAGGAATACTTTGGTTTATTATAAATCATTTTAAAGTTGCTTGGTATAATGATAGATATTATTTGGGTGACCATCGCTGCTATATCTTTTTTATTTACCACCAGTTATAAAAATTAAACAATATTTAACAACAGCTCAATTGTCCGACGCCAATATTCCTGTTATGATTTAGGTACAAAAGCTTTTGAAAAATAATCTGGAGGTTTAAAGTTCATGAAAATTGCACAAGTGATTAGAAAATATAGAAAAGAAGCAGGATTGACACAGGAAGAGATGGCAAAGAGGCTCGGGGTAACAACTCCGGCGGTAAATAAGTGGGAAAACGGGAACTCATATCCGGACATTGAATTACTGGCACCGATTGCAAGGCTGTTACACATCTCGCTTGATACATTGCTATCATTCAAGGAAGATCTAACATCTTCTGAAATTGATGAGATTATCCAAAAGATGGATAGTATGTTTAATGAGGAAGGATTTGAAAAAGTATATGAGTGGGCAACGGAAAAGATAAAAGAATACCCAAACTGCAATATGCTTATATGGCAGATGGCAGTTATACTGGATGCAAGAAGATTAGCAGAAGCTAACCTTGATTCTGAAAAGTACGATGAACAAATTAATACATGGTATGAGATTGCATTGCGTGATGAGAGTGAAGAAATAAAACGCCATGCTGCGGATTCTTTATTTGGTTTTTATTTAAGAAAAAAGGATTATGCGAAAGCAGAGGAATATCTGCAGTATTTTTCAGAGAATGATCCTATGAAAAAAACAAATCAGGCAAGATTATATAAGGAGCAGGGAGATATAGAGAATGCTTTTAAAACTTCTGAAAATCTCTTATTTACGGAGTATCAGACATTGAATTGTACATTTATCTCTATGATGGTTATGGCAATTGAAGAAGGAGATATTCAGACAGCTCGTTATCTTGCAGAAAAAGTCGGTGCGCTTGCCGGTATTTTTGAAATGGGAAAATATCACGAATATGCAGCAATGCTTGATGTTGTTTGTGCAGAAAAAAATGTGGAAGAAACATATCATATCGTGGAGCAGTTGTTAAATAGCGTAGACACGCTTCATGATTTTCAAACATCAAAATTATATCAGCATATGACATTCCGTAAGCCGGAACCTTTAGTTTTGGAATGTTTAAAAGAAAAACTATGGAATGGCTTCCGCGATGAAAAAGCTTATGAATATATGAAAGGAAATGAAGCATGGGAGAAGCTGATTTATTCCAAAGATATAGATGTTTCAAACAGTACCATTGATTAAAACAAGATAATGCAAAGATGTCGATGAAAGATTATTCTATATTTATGAGAATAATCTTTCAATACAAGCGGTAGCTCACAAAGTATTATAAAATGACCGGTTTCAAAACTTGGACTTCGTCTTCAACAGTTGAAACCGGTCATATTTTTGTTCGCTTATGTCGATAAGAAAGACACAAAACCACGTAAAAGCCGGCAAATATATATTGGGAGCACAAATCTGAAAAGGTAATTATATTTATAAATTGGATAGGAGGAAATAAACAAATTGGATAGGAGGAAATAAATATACATTGACAAACATCTATGTATGACATATACTACGAATAGACCGTCATCTATGTGAAGGAGTGAAAATGGTGACAAGAGAAGAAGTTGCAAATATTTGCAAAGCAATGTCAGATTCGAACAGGCTTAGAATCATAGAAATGCTTACACAGGGTGAAAAGTGTGGATGCAGCCTTTTGGAAGAATTGCAAGTGACGCAGCCCACACTGTCTCATCATATGAAGGTGCTTTCAGATTGTGGTCTGGTAAGTTCGTATAAGGACGGAAAGTGGCAGCATTATTCGATTAACTGTGAAAAGTTTAAGGAGTATAAGGATTATATTACTAAAATTACCTGTTGTGGAAATACTTCAAAAGATTGTAATTCCGAAAAATGTTGTTGAAAATTACCCATTCTGTGAGTGAAATTGCAATATTTCTCAAGAATACAATTATAATATAATAAAGAAAAATGCCGGTGCGTGCTGTACCGGCAAAAAATATAAATAATATATAGATAATTATCTATATGGATGATCACAACGTAGAAGGTCGCATATGATGATTGCTAAATTATATTTAATGATGTTGGGGCATGAAGTTATATTTTTATGTAATCATGAATCGTAAGAGTTTTTGCACCTGATATCATATGTTTATAAAATGAAGCTTATATGTAAAAATTGAGAAAATATAGAGTGGTATTTTTAAGAAAGTATACGAGGATGAAATATGTGGACATTTATACAGGATCAGATTTTGGGTATGAAATGGTTAAGTGTTTTAATCGGAAATATATTGAATGATATAGGATTAGATGTATCAGGAAAAATCAGTGGCACAATTCAATTTTTTATTTATGATGTCATAAAAATTGTGATTTTACTATGTACATTGATATTTTTCATTAGCTATATTCAAAGTTTTTTCCCGCCGGAGAGAACAAAGAAGATACTCGGAAGATTTCATGGAATTGGAGCGAATATGATAGCAGCATTACTTGGAACGGTAACACCATTTTGTTCCTGCTCATCCATTCCGCTTTTCATTGGATTTACGAGCGCAGGACTTCCACTGGGAGTTACCTTTTCCTTTCTGATTTCTTCTCCGATGGTTGACTTAGGTTCTCTTGTGCTGTTGATGAGTATTTTTGGTGCAAAGGTGGCAGTTGTATATGTTGTCCTTGGCCTTGTGATTGCAGTAGCTGGAGGAACATTGATTGAAAAACTGCATCTTGAAAACGAGGTGGAGGAATTTATCAGAAATGCAAAACAGATTGATATTCCGCAAGAAGAACTTACAGTAAAAGATCGTTTAAAATATTCTGCGGAGCAGGTGGCAGGAACATTAAAAAAGGTATTTCCGTATATTTTGGTTGGTGTTGGTATCGGAGCTTTTATTCACAACTGGATTCCGGAAGATTTGATTGTGCGGTTTTTGGGAAATGGAAATCCGTTCGGTGTCATCATTGCAACCATTGCAGGCGTGCCTATGTATGCAGATATCTTTGGATGTATTCCGATTGCAGAAGCACTTTTGGCAAAGGGAGCAAGGCTTGGCGTTGTTCTGTCTTTCATGATGGGGGTAACAACACTTAGCCTGCCATCTATGATTATGCTGAAAAAAGCCATTAAACCAAAGCTGTTAGGTATTTTTATAGCAATCTGTACGGTTGGAATTATCATTGTCGGATATTTCTTTAATGCAATACAGTATTTGCTGGTGTAGTGTGGTATGCCCGAGGAAGCGATTTCTCCGGAAATAATACGTCCCGGGGCATACCAGAGAAGCGAGAAAGGAAGATAAGTTTGAAAGTATTAGTAGTAATTGACATGCAGAATGATTTTTTGACAGTATGTGAAATATAAATTTTTAAAAAGGAGACTATGATTATGGGATTATTTGGATTTGGCAAGAAAACAGAAAAAGTAATATCTTCAGAAAAAACTGCAGATGAACCTGTATGTGGATGTGACGGACCTATCAGTGAGGACAAAACTTATGTTGTAGAAGAAGGTTGCTGTGCATGTGGTGGAAAAGGATGTAATATTAAGGTCCTGGGTGCCGGATGTAAAGCCTGCCACGAGCAATACGAAAATGTGAAGAAAGCAGTAGCAGATATGAATTTGGAAGCAGAAATCATGTATATCACAGACATGCCAATCGTCATGAGTTATGGTGTTATGAGCATGCCTGCTATTGTTGTGAATGAGCAGGTGGTATCAATGGGAAAAGTACTAAAAGCTGCCCAGGTGGTGGAACTTTTAAAAAAGCTTGGCTGCTAAAAGGAAAGTATTTATGTTGGCACTCTGTTGGTTTGCTGATAAAACAAAGGGATGGTTTCAATAATGAAAAAGAAGAAAGTAGCATTTATCTGTGTTCATAATTCATGTAGAAGTCAGATTGCGGAAGCGCTTGGTAAACTTTTGGCAGGAAATGTATTTGAGAGTTATTCTGCCGGAACAGAAGTAAAGCCTCAGATTAATCAGGATGCAGTCCGTATCATGAAAGAAATATATGGAATTGATATGAAAAAGAATGGACAACACAGCAAATTGATAAGTGAGATTCCCGAGCCGGATATTGCGATTTCAATGGGATGTGATGTTGGATGTCCTTTTATTGGAAGGGCATTTGATGATAATTGGGGGTTGCAAGATCCAACAGGGCAGGATGATGAAACGTTTAAAATGGTAATAAAAGAGATAGAAGCAGATATTCGCGAGTTGATGAAGCGAATGACATGAAAGATTTGCAGGATAAGTAGAGCCGGTGTGATTAATCCGATTAAGTAAGAGCAAATGAATGAAATCAGATGCATGAGAAATCATTAGATATTTTGCAGAAAATAACCCTGTAAAAAAACTTTTTTTTATAAAAATTATCCTTTGAATCAAAAAGAAAATATTTGTTATAATAATATGAAACGAGTAGCAGCAATTGCGTAAATCCAGTTGTCGCCACTCGTTTATTTGCTATATTGGGGCTGGCATGAGAAAGGAGGGGCAAATGTACAGTGAAGGAGAATATGTAATTTACGGAATGAATGGTGTGTGCCGTGTTAATGGAATTACCACTCTGGATTTTGATGATGTTCCAAAAGATCTGGAATATTATGTTTTGTTTTCTGAAAACAATGGTGGAAAGATTTATGTTCCTGTGGACATTGGCGAATCCAATATGAGAAGAGTGATTACAAAGGCAGAGGCAGAAGAACTGATCGCAAAGATGCCGCTTATTGAACCAATCATTGTTAATAACGAGAAATTAGCGGAAGAAACCTATAAGAAATGTTTTCGCTGTTTTGATTGCACTGAATGGATAAAGTTGATTAAATATATATATCACAGAAAGCAACAGCGTCTATCAAGCGGAAAAAAGATTACGGCCACGGATGAAAAGTATATGCATATGGCCGAAGATGCGTTATATTCAGAACTTGGAATTGCTCTTGATATACCGAAGGAACAGGTTTTAGATTACATATTAAAGATGTTGGGATCAAAAAGTATTTTGACCCCATGATATTTGTGGAATGCAATAAAGATAACTAAAAGTGTGTAGCCCATATGGCGTAAGTCCAGCTTGCGCCCCGCCACACACTTTTTTTGCTATGGCGACGAGGAAAATGCAATGTGCTTGCACAATTGCATTTGACGACCGCTAATCAGCGATAAAACAAGCGTAGCGGTTTTATCGGGGTTATGGCGACGAGGAAAATGCAATGTGCTTGCACAATTGCATTTGACGACCGCTAATCAGTGATAAAACAAGTAGAATGGTTTCACAGGGGTAATGCAATAGGGGTTATATAAAAAATAAGAAATGGAGTATTTTAGAAATGAAAGAAATGGATTTGGGAACCGGAATAATAGGAAGTCTTGTAAAAAAATTTTCGGTCCCGTGTGTCATTAGTATGGTTGTTGCTGCACTTTATAATATTGTAGACCAGATATTTATCGGTTGGAGTGTAGCCGGAGCTTATGGAAACGCGGCTACCAATATTGTTTATCCGTTTACCGTATTTGCGCTTGGTCTGGCACTTTTAGTAGGAGATGGTGCCGCAGCCGGATTTAGTATTGCATTGGGAAAGGGCGATAAAAAACAGGCTGATAAAAATGTGGGCAATGGATTCGTCGCATTATTAATCATTTCGGTTGTGTTATGTGCGATTGCATTTTTGTTCCGTGTAAAGATTTTAAGTCTTTTTGGAGGTAATCCGGAAGAGGTTGAATGTTATACTTATGCTACCGATTATTACAAAATAATATCTGCGGGGATCCCTTTTTATATGATTGGGCAGGGGCTGAATGGTTCGATTAGAGCTGATGGTTCACCTAAATACGCGATGGCATCAACGCTGGCAGGAGCTATCACGAATCTGATCTTAGATCCCATCTTTATTTTTGGTCTTGATATGGGAGTAAAAGGTGCCGCGATTGCAACGGTCATAGGACAGGTACTTACATTTGCAATGAGTATTTATTATCTGACAAAATCAAAGAACTTTGTTATCAATAAAGAGGCGCTTAAAATTGAAGGACGCACATTAGGAAGAATTGTTTCTGTGGGAATGGCCTCTTTGATAGTGCAGCTTTCTATTGTCGTAATCATAGCTGTGAATAATAATCTGTTAACAAAATATGGATATGAGACTATAGCAAGTACCGGAAATGCCTATGGCGCGGTAATCCCCTTGGCGGTTGTAGGTATTGTCATGAAGGTTTTTGGAATTGTAATATCAATTGTCATCGGTATCAGTCTTGGAGGACAACCGATTATTGGATTTAACATGGGTGCCGGAAATATTGACAGAGTAAAAGAGACCATTCAGATGATTATAAAGCTTGTGCTTTTGGTTGGTACAGTGGCTTTTTTGATTTTCGAAATCGCTCCCGGTGCGGTAATTTCTTTGTTTGGAAGTCATAATACGGAAGAATATATGGAATATGCAAGATTGTGTATCCGAATTTTCCTTGGAGGAATTATTCTGACGTGTTATATTAAATCTGCAGCAATTATTTTGCAGTCTATGGGAAATAGTGTGAAATCAACGATATTGGCATTGCTCAGGGATGTAATTGTATTTGTACCGGCATCTATTATAATTGCAATGATTTCAAAAAGTATTGTTACCATGCTCTGGGCAGCTGTTATCTCGGATCTTGTCGCAGCAGTTGTTGGATTTATTTTTGTTTCAACAGAAATTCACAAACTGGAAAAGATTTTGGCGGCAAAAAATTGTGGGAATTATTGAAGATTTTGTTCATCATAGAACTACTCCTATGGATGAGACAATTTGCGAGTGATATTGTCATTTAGATATTCCGTAAGAAGTGATAGTAATCAAAAATATAAAGGAGACAAAAACATAAATGAAAGCAGCTTTATATCAGGGGATTCATAATATCGAAATAGCAGATTTGCCGGATTATGAATGTGAAGATAATGCTATTATTTTAAAAAATATTTATTCCAGCATATGTGGAACGGATGTTGCAGTATATCAGCACGGAACCGGTCTGGGGCATCGGATTACGGTCGGTGGCGAATTCGGACACGAAACGGTTTGCAGAGTTTCGGCAGTCGGTAGGAATGTAACAGATGTGAAAGTCGGAGAAAGGGTTTATCCTTATCCGCTTTTTGTAACCGGAGATAAGAAAAGAGCAGGAACAATCGGTGGCTTTTCCGAATATATTTATTGCCCGAAACCGGCATGGGGAAATTCCATATATCATGTGGATGAGAGTATTTCCGATAAGGCAGCGGCATTGATAGAGCCGTTTACCGTTGGGTGCAGGGCGGCAAGAAGAGCTCTGCCGGGAAAAGGTCAGAAAGGGATCGTATTTGGTGCCGGAACGATTGGTATATCTGCAGCAATTGCGTTAAAATATTTTGGATGTGAACAGGTTGTTATCTGTGATTTTTCGGATTTCAGACTAAATATCTGCAAAGAACTCGGATTTGATACATACAACAATAAATCAGATCCGGAATTATCCGGACTGACGGAGATAGTCGGAAAGAGTATGGGTGTGAACGGGAATGCGGTTGATTGTGATATCTGGATTGATGCAGCCGGTGCCGATGCAGTTCTGACCGCATATGAAAAATATGGGAAATACAACAGTAAAATGGTGCTGGTTGCGGTAGGAAACAATAAACGGGAAATAGATATCCTTGGGCTGACTTTTGGTCAGAAGTCCATAACCGGCAGCGGTGGATATACGCCTGAGGATGTTGAAGATGTACTGAATATTATGAAATCAGGAAAATGGGACATCGAGAAGCTGATTACCCATGAATATCCATTGGATGATTTGGCAACAGCCATCGAAAAGGCATCCGATGTTGAAAATGCATTGAATGTAATAATACATTTCTGATTTCAGAGGGGATAGAGAGGACGAAGTTCTCACTATCCCTTTGCTCTTTTGTTCACATTTTTCACCACTTTTATTTGTACTGATTTTCACACTTCTTTTTTAACATGGTCTGTTTTCAAACTGTTCTTTATCATACTGTCTTTTTCACGTCATTTTTCTTTCAACGGTCATACCCTATACTGTCTTTTGCAACTCTTGTGTTTTCTCGGTAATACATGTTAAAATGATAAATATGTGTGTAATTGGATATGCAATGGATGGCATATTCAGAAGTGGCAGTTCAGAATCTCCGTCTCATGCCTGATATGAATAGTATTGAGACGGTTTGCCGGATCTGACATGAAAAAATATAGAATTGGTCCATGACGTATAAAAACAAAAGATAATTTAAGGAGGATGAACATGAGCAAAGAAATACCTTACAAAATCTATTTAGAAGAGCATGAGATGCCCAAACAATGGTACAACGTACGGGCTGATATGAAAAACAAACCGGCTCCGCTTTTAAATCCGGGCACAAAACAGCCGATGACATTAGAAGAATTGGAGCATGTTTTTTGTACCGAGTTAGCGAAACAGGAACTGGATGATACGACACCGTACATTGATATTCCTCAGGAAATCCAGGATTTCTATAAAATGTATCGTCCTTCTCCGTTAGTCAGAGCTTACTGTCTGGAGAAAAAACTTGGAACACCTGCTAAAATTTATTATAAATTTGAGGGAAACAATACCAGTGGAAGCCACAAATTAAATTCGGCAATTGCCCAAGCTTATTATGCAAAGAAGCAGGGCCTGAAAGGTGTCACGACAGAGACCGGAGCTGGTCAGTGGGGAACGGCACTTTCCATGGCATGTTCTTATTTTGATCTGGATTGTAAGGTATATATGGTAAAGTGCTCCTATGAACAAAAGCCGTTCCGCCGTGAGGTAATGCGTACATACGGTGCCAGTGTAACACCTTCTCCTTCTATGGAAACGGAAGTCGGAAAGAAAATCCTTTTGGAACATCCCGGCACAACAGGAAGTCTTGGATGCGCTATCTCTGAAGCGGTAGAAGCAGCAACTACAACAGAAGGATATCGTTATGTATTGGGAAGCGTGTTGTCACAGGTTCTTTTACATCAGACTGTCATTGGTTTAGAGACCAAAATTGCAATGGATAAATATGACATTAAACCGGATATTATCATCGGATGTGCCGGCGGCGGTTCCAATCTCGGTGGTTTGATTTCACCCTTTGTAGGCGAAAAACTCCGTGGAGAAAATGATTATCAGATTATTGCAGTTGAACCGGCATCCTGTCCAAGTCTTACCAGAGGAAAATATGCATATGATTTCTGCGATACCGGAAAAGTTTGTCCGTTAGCAAAAATGTACACGCTCGGAAGCGGCTTTATCCCTTCTGCAAATCATGCGGGCGGTCTTCGCTACCATGGTATGAGCTCCGTGCTTTCGCAGTTGTATGATGACGGATATATGGAGGCGCGTTCTGTAGAGCAGACCGCTGTATTTGCAGCTGCTGAGCAGTTCGCAAGAGTTGAAGGAATTCTTCCCGCACCGGAAAGCAGTCATGCCATTAAAGTTGCGATTGATGAAGCGTTGAAATGCAAAGAGACAGGCGAGGAAAAAACCATTCTGTTCGGTCTTACCGGAACCGGTTATTTTGACATGTATGCGTATGAAAGTTTCCATAATGGTACCATGTCCGATTACATCCCGACAGATGAGGATTTAAAGCCTGGTTTTGATTCACTGCCAAAGATGGACTAAAAATGTGAATGAAATGAATTTATTTTTGGATTTGCGTTATGTAAATTTCTGCTTTTTTCAAAAATGTAATTTTTATGAAAACTTTCTGAAAAGTGGCAGATTTTTATTGATTTTGTCAGCTTGTTAGTATAATATTGAATAGGAAAAATAAAACCAAATATATGCCGAAAGGCAATAAATATGAAAGAAATGAGGTAAAAAGAAAGATGGCAATCGATTTAACAAAGTATGGCATCACCGGAACAACAGAAGTTGTTTACAACCCTTCTTACGAAGTATTATTCGAAGAAGAGACCAAAGAAGGCCTTGAAGGTTATGAAGTTGGTCAGAACACAGAACTTGACACCGTTAATGTTATGACCGGTGTGTTCACAGGACGTTCTCCTAAAGATAAATATATCGTTATGGATGAAAACTCAAAAGACACTGTATGGTGGACATCTGATGAGTACAAAAACGATAACCATCCTATGTCAGAAGATACATGGGCAGTAGTTAAAGATTTAGCTAAAAAAGAACTTTCCAACAAGAGATTATTTGTTGTAGATGCATTCTGTGGCGCTAACGCTGATACCAGAATGGCAGTTCGTTTCATCGTTGAGGTTGCTTGGCAGGCTCACTTCGTAAAGAACATGTTCATCGTTCCTACAGATGAAGAATTAAAGACATTCGAACCTGACTTCGTAGTTTACAATGCTTCTAAAGCAAAAGTTGAAAATTACAAAGAATTAGGTCTTAACTCAGAAACTTGTGTAGCATTCAATATCTCAAGTCGTGAGCAGGTTATCATCAATACATGGTACGGTGGTGAAATGAAGAAAGGTATGTTCTCTATGATGAACTACTACTTACCTTTAAAAGGTATCGCTTCAATGCACTGCTCAGCTAACTGCGATATGGAAGGTAAACATACAGCAATCTTCTTTGGTCTTTCAGGAACAGGTAAGACAACCTTATCTACAGATCCTAAGAGATTATTAATCGGTGATGATGAGCACGGTTGGGATGACAACGGTGTATTCAACTTCGAAGGTGGTTGCTACGCAAAAGTTATCGGTCTTGATAAAGAATCAGAACCCGATATCTACAACGCTATCAAGAGAAATGCTTTATTAGAAAACGTTACTGTTGCAGCTGATGGCAAAATCGACTTTGATGATAAGAGCGTTACAGAAAACACACGTGTTTCTTATCCGATCAGCCACATTGAAAAAATCGCTTCAACCGTAAACGGAGTATCTGCAGGTCCTGCAGCTGATAACGTAATCTTCTTATCAGCAGATGCATTTGGTGTATTACCTCCTGTATCAATCTTAACTCCTGAACAGACACAGTACTACTTCTTATCAGGTTTCACAGCTAAATTAGCCGGTACAGAGCGTGGTATTACAGAGCCTACACCTACATTCTCAGCATGTTTTGGACAGGCATTCTTAGAGTTACATCCTACAAAATACGGTGAAGAACTCGTTAAGAAAATGAATGCTAACGGAGCAAAAGCATACCTTGTAAATACAGGATGGAATGGTACTGGCAAACGTATCACAATCAAAGATACACGTGGTATCATCGATGCTATCTTAAACGGTGACATCAAGACAGCTCCTACAAAGACTATCCCGATGTTCAACTTCGAAGTTCCTACAGAACTTCCTGGTGTTGATCCTGCAATCTTAGATCCTCGTGACACATACGCTGATCCTTCTGAATGGGAAACAAAAGCAAAAGATCTTGCTGAAAGATTCCAGAAGAACTTCGTTAAGTACACAACTAACGAAGCTGGTAAAGCATTAGTTGCAGCTGGTCCTCAGTTATAATTTGTGATTTGCTCACAATAAATTGTACTTTTTACGCCCTGAAGAGATTTCTCTTCGGGGCGTTTTTAGCTAGTCGACAATTATCCATAATTTGAAATTTCAAAACAGGGGAATCTGTGGTTCTATCTTTTATTGCAAATTAATCTGCAAAAGGGTAAAATTATAAGTGCAGACGATATCGGTGTGAGAGGAATAATTTGTATTTATGAAGCGGATCAATGAAGATATCAAAACAGGAAATTTCAAACAGATGTATCTTTTGTGCGGGGAAGAAGATTATTTGAGAAATCAGTACCGCAACCGTTTAAAGGATGCCCTTTTAAATGGTGGAGATACCATGAATCTTTCAATATATGAAGGGAAAGATATTAATCAGGCACAGATTATTGATAAGGCGGAAGAGGTGCCTTTTTTTGCTGACCGCCGCGTTATCATCATTGAAAACAGCGGATTGTTTAAGAATGCCGGAGCCGATCAGCTTGCAGATTATATGAAAGAATGCTTTGAGACGACCTATTTTATTTTTAATGAAAAGGAAGTTGACAAGCGGAATAAATTATATAAGGCGGTAAAGGATCATGGATATGTGGGAGAATTTCAGGAACAGGATGAAACCACATTAAGCCGCTGGGTCGTCAGTCTGGTGAAAAAAGAAAATATGGAAATCGACCCCATGGCGGTTGCTACATTGTTATATAAAACCGGATCTGAAATGGAAAACATTCATTCCGAGCTGGAAAAGTGCATCTGCTATTGTATAAAAAAAGGTAAAATTACCGTGCAGGATGTGGAAACGATTTGTACGGAACGTATTGCAAACAGGATTTTTGATATGATCAATTATCTGGCAACAGGCAGGCAGGAAAAGGCTCTGCATTTATATTACGATCTGCTTTCCTTAAAAGAGCCGCCGATGCGCATTTTGGCTTTGATTGCGAGACAGTTCAATCTGTTATTGCAGACAAAGACTTTGCGTGAAAAAGGTTATGATAAGAGTACCATTGCACAGAAAATGGGAGTTGCTCCTTTTGTTGCAGGAAAGTGTATGGAACAGGCTGCCCGTTTTAAAAAGGAAGTCTTACGGGCAGCAGTTGATGACTGTGTCCGGGCAGATGAGGATATCAAGACCGGAAAGGTTTCAGATATTATGAGTGTTGAGTTGTTAATGATTAAATACTGCAATGCTGCCAAATAAAGAAAGGGGATATATTTTATGAGTTTTTTTATATTTTATATTTTTTTGGTCATTATTATTATTACAATCAGCAAAGCAAATAAAGTAAACAAAAATAAAAATTATGATAAGCAGTATCAGGAACTGCAAAGACGATATGATCAGAAAAGGGCAAGTCAGGTTCAAACCATATCTGCCCAGCCACCACGGGAGACGGTGCCGCCAAGGCAGGAAGTAAAACAGCCAAGTAGTGGAGTAAAGCAACCAGGACAGGTAGTACAACAACCGGGGAATGAAACAAAACAACCGGGACAGGGAACAAAATCCACGGTTCAAAAAACATCCACAACCGATTATCTGCAAAAAAAAGCAAGAATGGATCAGATAGAGCATGCAAAGGAAAAGCGGGAAGAGATGAAGCGTGTTAACCAGAAGTATGGTGGAAATGAAGTTGGTGGAAGATATCTGTTGGGCGATCCCATTCCCCATGGTATGAAGATTAAATACTGTCCATATTGCGGAGCGGAAAATCTGGTTCAGGATCATTATTATAGCGGGAAGGACTGTTATTTCTGCAGGACGGAATTGAAATAATATGATACCGGGGGCAAAGAAAGTAGCCCGATTAGGGCGGATTTCGAATGTTTTAGGATTGTGAGAGTACAAAGTGCGTAGCAATCCTTGGTATCATGGAAAAATAACTATTGATGATTTCAGTATCATAATACGAAAATAATAAGGATTAACCTTAATATAATAGAAAGAAGGAATAAACAATGAGTAAAATTGATGAAATCAGGGCAGAAATGGTAAAAGCCATGAAGGAAAAAGATAAAGAAAGAAAAGATTCTTTATCCATGTTATTAAGTGCATTAAAAAATAAGGCCATTGATAAAAGAGAAGACCTGACGGAAGATGAAGAAAATGAAGTAATCAAAAAAGAAATCCGCCAGACCAAAGAAACTATGGAATCCGCACCGGCTGACAGAACCGATATCAAAGACCAGTGTGCAAAGAGACTTGCCGTATATCAGGAATTTGTGCCGGCAGATCTTACTGAAGATGCAATCAAAGAAATTATTCAGGGTGTATTAAATGATCTCGGAATTGAGAAAGCAACCCCCAAGGATAAAGGTAAAATCATGAAAGAGTTAATGCCCAAAGTAAAAGGAAAAGCCGAAGGTTCGGTTGTAAATAAACTAGTCGGAGAATTTATGGCATAAAGCAGTTTTTAAGCGAAATACAAGTCCCAATTAACGTACACCCCTCCCGTTAAACTAAAACCAGTTCAAAAGTTTGTGAAAGATTTTCATTGGTTTTCGTTTAATGGGAGGTTTTTTTATGGAGAAATTACATTTTGGCATGACAACAAAAAGTCGTAATCTGATGAGAAAGAATATCGGCTTTATTATAATCACTTTTTTACTTATGATGATTATCCTGACCTGTTTTTCCATGAATGTTTACAGTCAGTCTATGGAAAATAAAATTATGGCTGATAAGGAACAGACAGATTTGTTGGAAAAAGCTTATTTAAAAGAGATGAAACATATTCTCAGTCACTATGGATGTGAAAATGCCGGTGTTACCATGACAAAGGTATATGGAGAAGATGTCAATTCATATGAAGTTGCCATTCATCATTCCAATCTTCGTTTTCTGGATGATACAGGTAAAGCACAACTTCTTATGCAGTTACAAAATCTGGTAAAGGATTTTCCTTGTGCAGTCTTTGTTTTTCATTTAACAGACTAGTTAATGAAAAATGGTAATTCATGTCAATTGTTTTTGCAATTAAAGGAATGACAGTAAAGCGCTTTGCGATTATAATAGTAAATATAGATCCGATGAAAAGGAGCATGATTTATGAGAGATAATCCGAAGCCGTTTGAGGTATACAGACATTTTAAAGGAAATAATTATCAGATTTTAGCCGTTGCAAAGGATTCTGAGGACGGACATTTGATTGTTGTTTATCAGGCATTGTATGGATCATATGAGGTCTATGCCAGAGATTTGACACAATTTATGAGCCCGGTCGACCACATAAAGTATCCCGATGTGACAGCACAATATCGCTTTGCCCGGATAGAATCGATTTCTGAAACAGGAAATAACGTTGGATTTATTGTTGATGACAGTGCGCCATCAGATAGAGTGGGAGCTGAAAAAAACAACGGAGTAATAGCCAAAGCAGCAGATGGAAATGATAGCGAAACGAATGTTGATACAGTAAGTGGAAATGATTGCGAAGCTACAGATAAGACAATAAAGGTAATAAGTGGAACAGCAATTGAACCGATAAGTGAAAGTAACATCGAAGAAGCAGGAGAAGCAATAGGCATATATAACAGCGAACAGGAAGTTTCATCTTATCAGATGGATCCCATGGTAGAAGCTTTTCTGGATGCTGACACATATGAAGAAAAAATTAATATTTTGGCGGGATTGAAGAATCGTATAACGGATGAAATGCTTCAGATTATGGCAGTGACCATGGATATCGAGTTGAATTCCGATAATACGCAGGATCGATATAGGGAATTGATGAATTGTCTTTCCATAAAAGAAAAATTCGAAGTGGAAAGGCGATTTTAAAAGAAGACCGCCAATTAAGAGGAGGCGGTTTTATGGCATACAATTTAGATGACAAACTGGTAGTAGGGGTTAGCACCAGAGCATTATTTGATTTGACGAAGGAAAGTCAGATTTATGAAACGCAGGGAGTGGATGCTTTCTGTAAATATCAGACAGAGCATGAGGATGAGATTTTAGCTCCGGGTCCCGGTTTTATGCTGATTCGGGCATTGCTAAATTTAAATAAGCTCCCCGGGCAGGAAAATCGGGTAGAAGTCATTATTATGTCCAAAAACAGTGCGGATACTTCATTAAGAATTTTCCATTCCATTGAACATTATGGATTGCCGATTACCAGGGCGGTTTTGTCAAGCGGAATGCCATTGGCACCATATTTATCTGCATTCCATACAGATTTATTCCTGTCTCACAACGAGGATGATGTGCGCAGTGCACTTGCCGATGGTATTGCCGCCGGTATTATTGTGGATGATGGGTTAAAGACTTATAGCACGGATGAAAAGATTGAGCAGATTCGGATTGCTTTTGACGGTGATGCCGTATTGTTTGGGGCAGATTCAGAAAAAATATTTCGAGAGAAAGGGCTGGAAGCCTTTTCTGAAAATGAAAGGGCAAATGCAAAGAATCCGCTGAAAGCAGGTCCTTTTGCCAGATTTCTGCAGATTTTATCCTCGATTCAGCAGGAGTTTCCGGCAGATCAGGCTCCTATTCGTACCGCGCTTGTCACATCCAGATGCGCTCCGGCGCATGAGCGGGTCATTCGTACATTGAGAGCATGGAACGTCAGAATAGACGAAGCCTTTTTTCTGGGTGGTGTCAGCAAAAGCGAAGTCTTAAAGGCTTTTGGAGCCCATATTTTCTTCGATGATCAGGAAGTGCATACTCTTCCGGCGTCCGAAGTGGTTCCTGCGGCAAGAGTTCCTTTTGGTGATGACCCATAAAAATGACATATTAAGATGACTGCAATTGTTTCTTTATATGAAAGACTCTCTCTGGACGTGAATGTGGTAATTAATCAAAAATCGTATGTTGTTAAATCATGTATCTGGATATTACTACATAATAGCAGTGATAAATAATCATTTCAGAGATAATTAAAATCAGAAACAAGAAACTATATTTAGTTGAATGTAATAAAAAGAAAAACAAAAAAATTAAAAATAAAAACAAAAAATAGAAACAAAAATAGCAACATAAAAATGAAAAGCATTGAACAGGATATTATCACACCATTATTAAAATGGTACGACCAGAACAAGAGAATATTACCGTGGCGGGGCAGCAGGGATCCCTATAAAATCTGGGTTTCTGAAATTATGCTTCAGCAGACACGGGTAGAAGCCGTCAAGCCGTATTTTGAACGATTTATGGCGGAACTACCGGATGTTCATAAGTTAGCAAGCGCTAAAGAGGAGCGTCTTTTAAAGTTGTGGGAAGGTCTTGGTTATTATAATCGTGTACGCAATATGCAAAAAGCAGCCATCCGGATTGAAGAACAATATCATGGAGAGTTTCCCAAAACTTATGATGAAATTATCCAATTATCCGGGATAGGCAGTTATACGGCGGGTGCCATTGTATCCATAGCGTTTCATGAACCGGTTCCGGCAGTGGACGGAAATGTTCTCCGTATTATTTCAAGACTGATTTTGTACGAAGAAGATATTCTGAGTCAGAAGGCTAAAAATGAAGTGCGGGATATGTTGCTTCCGTTTATGAATGCGCAGGGGCGCAGCGGGGATATCAATCAGGCATTGATGGAGCTTGGAGCAACCATATGTGTACCCAACGGTGCACCTCACTGCGAGGACTGTCCATGGGAGAAAATGTGTCAGGCTCATCAAAAAGATGTATGGCAGGAGTATCCCAAAAAGGCGGCCAAAAAGTCTCGCCGGATTGAAAAAAAGACAGTTTTGATTATCGGAGACGGAGAGCATATTTTACTACATAAACGACCGGCAAAAGGACTGTTGGCTTCTATGTATGAGCTCCCCAACTATGAAGGAGAATTATCGGAAAAAGAAGCTGTATCAGCCGTCCGGGCGCTTGGAATGGCACCGTTACGTATCCAGAAAACCAGGAAGGCAAAACATATCTTTTCCCACATTGAATGGGAGATGAGCGGATATCGTCTTCTGGTAGAACCTGTGGAATACCTGAAGGATAACACAGAGTATGATAATAACAGCCGGAATGGACAGAATGAAAATGACAAATGGTCGGAAGGTTATTTTTGGGTAACCAAAGAAAAAACGGAAAAAGACTATGCAATTCCATCGGCTTTTTCCGCTTTTACAGAATACTTTGATATGAAACCCGGTATCGGGAAGAAAATTCATAAGTGATTTCCAAAGAAATACTCACTATGATAAAGTTGAATATTCTTCCAGATTCCAGATTTTATATACCAGACCGTCATAAAAATCCGGTTCATGACATACCAACAGGATGGAGCCCTTATATGAAGTGAGGGCTCTTTTTAATTCTTCCTTTGCATCGACATCCAAGTGGTTTGTAGGCTCATCCAATAAGAGAACATTGGTTTCTTTATTAAGCAGTTTGCATAGTCTTACTTTTGCCTGTTCACCACCGGATAGTACTTTGACCTTGCTTTCGATGTGCTTGGTGGTCAGACCACATTTAGCCAAAGCACTTCGCACTTCATATTGTGTAAAACCGGGGAATGTTTCCCATATTTCTTCGATACAGGAATTGTTTCCGGGATTTACTTCCTGTTCAAAGTAACCGGGATACAGATAGTCTCCAAGTTGTGCTGAGCCGGATAAAGAAGGAATTAGTCCCAATACACTCTTTAAAAATGTTGTTTTTCCAATTCCATTGGTTCCGATGATTGCAATTTTTTCACCACGCTCCATGCGTAGGTTGATGGGCTTGGAAAGAGGAGCCATCTTGTCATATCCGATAACTAAATCCGTGGTCTCAAAGATAGTCTTGCCCGGTGTTCTGGCTTCTTTAAAATAAAACTCCGGTTTTGGCTTTTCATAATCCAATTCTATAATATCCATTTTATCCAGTTTTTTCTGACGCGACATGGCCATGTTTCTTGTAGCAACACGCGCCTTATTTCTGGCTACAAAATCCTTTAGCTCTTTAATTTCCTGCTGTTGCTTTTTGTATGCAGCCTCTTTCTGGCTTTTCTTTACGGCATATACTTCCATAAATTTATCATAGTCCCCCACATAGCGGTCCAAAGCACAATTCTCCATGTGATAAATTATGTTAACCACTGAATTTAAGAACGGGATATCATGGGAAATCAGGATAAAAGCATTTTCGTATTCCTGTAAATACCGCTTTAACCATTCAATATGATGAGCATCCAGATAGTTGGTGGGCTCGTCCAGCAATAATATTTCCGGCTTTTCTAAAAGCAACTTTGCCAGTAATACTTTGGTTCTTTGACCGCCGCTAAGCTCCGAAACATCTTTATCAAGACCAAGTGGCAGCAAATCAAAAGCTCTGGCTACTTCCTCAACCTTGGCATCTATGACATAGAAATCATGGCTGTCTAATAGGTCCTGCAGTAAACCCATTTCTTCCAACAGTTCATTCATGGTATTTTCATCAATATCACCGGACATCTGGTCGCAGATTTCTGTAATTCGCGCTTCCATATCGAAAAGTCTGGCAAAAGCACTTTTTAATACATCGCCTATAGTCATGCCTTTTTCTAAGACGGTATGCTGATCTAAATAACCGATTTTCGCATTTTTTGCCCAGACCACTTTTCCTTCATCAGGTGTCAGTGAGCCGGTAATAATATTCATAAAAGTAGATTTGCCTTCGCCGTTAGCACCGACTAATCCGATATGCTCGCCTTTTAATAATTTAAAAGACACGTTATCAAAAATGGCACGGTCTCCGAAACCGTGGCTTAAATTTGTTACTTCAAGTATCATAGGGAGATTCTCCTTTTGGGGCTGTTGATTTTACTTTGTAAGAAAATGATATCTTCCCTGCCTATACGTCCGTTGTCCGTTTTATCTAAATAATCCGAGAAAAGTTTAGGTGAACTGACGCACACGGTGCAAAATCGGCATCCTGCCTCGATGCACCTTTCGCGACATCCATGTCGCGAGGCGCTGATAGCTGAATTGGATTATTAAGATAAACCGGACAACTACCATTAAATAGGCAGGGAAGATACCATTTTCTCACAAACCGTTATAATTATAAAGGAAGTGTATATAATAAGCAAATAATCGTTTTGTCTATTCGCTACCGGATCGTACCTCAAACTATGTTTTTGATTACTTCTGAAAGTTTTTCCATTGCTTTTGGAAGTTGTGTTTGAGATATTGAGCTAAATCCGAGCAAAAGCTGATTCTGAGGACAGAGGGTTTTATCGGCCCAAAATAACTCTGTAGGATATATTCGTATTTTATTTTGCGCAAAACGCTCTATCAGTTCTGCCTGAGTCAGCTTTGTTTGTATAGAAATGACAAAGTGCAATCCGGCATCTTCTCCAATCAAAATCGCATTTCCCTTCAAAGTGTTATTGACATAGTTTCTGATGTAATCATGTTTCTTTCGATAGTGTGTCCTCATGATATTGATATGGCGCTGATATTCGCCGATTTCAATATATTCAGCAAGTGTAAACTGAAGAAGTGCGGGGACAGTACAGTTTGCATACAGATATTTCTCCTTGTAAGCAAGTAAAAGGTGTTCCGGAAGTACAATATAGGCAATCCGCAGATCGGGGGAAAGCGACTTTGAAAATGTTCCGAGGTATATGGTGCGATTATCGGAATCGATGGATTGCAGGGATGGAATGGGACGATTATGGTAACGTAGTTCGCTGTCATAGTCATCTTCTATAATGTATCCGTCATTTTTCCTTGCCCATTCTAAAAGCTGTAATCGTTTAGATATGGAAAGCACACTTCCCAATGGAAACTGATGGGAGGGTGTAATGCACAGCAAGGTATGAAAAAGACTTTGAACTACACGAACAGAAATCCCGTCTGCCTCTACGGGTATTGGTGTTATTTGAAAATGCTTCTGTTCCATTACTTGTCGGGTACCGCTATAACCGGGCTCTTCCATGGCGAATTTCCAATTTGCATCGGAAAACAGACTTGCTATGATGTGCATGGACTGTTGATGACCGCTTGTAAATATAATCTGCTCAGCGGAACATTTTACACCTCGTGACTGATATAGATATTTAGAAAGGATTTGGCGCAGATTGAAAAAGCCCTGTGGATCTTCGTAAACCACATTTTTTTGGCACACAAGTTTTTCATAAGCGTTCAGCAGACATTTTCTCCACGCTTTGGAATTGTAACAGTTATAATCCAAATCGCCGTAGGTAAACATGTAATCATAGGATGACTTTGATTGTTCCATTACAGGCAGGGTGATATCGGCTTTCGGAGAAACAGGTTTAAAGGTAGAAAGATTTTCAACATAATATCCTGAGCCGGCAATGGATTTGATATAACCTTCGACCTCTAACTGTTGATATGCTTCTATCACCGTATTCCTGCCTAATTTATATTCAAAAGACAGTTCACGTGTAGAGGGCAGGCGCAATCCGGCAGAAATTTTTCCTGAAAGAATCTGCTGCTTAAGCTGTTCGTATAATTGCTTGTACAAAGGGATATTGCTACTTTTGTCTAAGATAAACATACAATCTGTCCTTTCCTGCTTCATAAATAAATTGGTTCCATGAAATTTGGCAAAATTGGAGCTTATTTACAAACCAATCTGATGATATTATAAAAAAGAATTTGAATCCAATGCAAGAAAAAACGAAAATGTAGGAGACTGGTAAGATGTTGAACGAGATACAGGTAAAACAATATTTACAGCGTATTGAATATAATAACGAGCTTTTTGCAGATTTAGCTACTCTAATTGGATTACAATGGGCGCATATGACACATATTCCCTATGAAAATCTTGATATACTGTCAGGTATTCCGTTGTCCTTGAAGACAGAAGATTTATTCCGTAAAATTGTGACAGAAAAACGAGGGGGATATTGTTTTGAATTGCAGGGATTGTATGGAGAACTTTTAAAAAGCTGTGGGTTTGATGTTGTGCAATATGCTGCAAGATTCATGGATGAAGAAGGAATTGTACAAATGAGACGACATCGGATTTTGGTTGTCCGGATTGGCGATGAACGTTATCTTACTGATGTAGGCGTAAGGAGTGAATCACCAAGAATACCACTTAAGCTGGTATGCGATGAGCTCCAGACAGATAATATATGTGAGTACAAGTTTCAAAGAGATCCTTTTTATGGATGGGTGCTTTATCAGAAGGAACGGGGAAAGCAGTGGAAAACGATATACGGGTTTACAGAGGAGCCGCAGATAGATGATGATTTTGTTATGCCATCTTTTTACTGCGAGAAACACCCGGACTCTACATTTAATAAATTTATGAAAATATCCATTTTTAGAGGGGAAAGCAATTTTACACTGGTAAACGGTATATTTCGGGAATACCGAAATGCAAAAGTGCATATAAAGAAAGAACTTACAAACAATGCAGAAACAAGTGAAATTTTAAAAAAATATTTTGGCTTAAATCTATATTCCCATAACACAACAAATAGCGAAAGTGATTTCGAAAGTGCAGTAAAGAATGAAAGCGTAGCAAATAACTGATACACTTGTCTTGTACCTCACTATTTCTTTCAATACCCAGTTGAATGTAAATCGTATTCTTGAATGTTTATTGTGAAGATGTATTAGCTCATCTTAATATTTTGTTCAGTTTCAGCAATGAGCAGCAAGGATGCTGCGAAAGGTGCACGTTGGACATGGATGTCCGGGTGCACCGGTGCGTCCGGTTATAATAATTATATTACAAAATATTTAGATGAACTTATACATCGCAACCTAAACATGAAAGAATACGATTTACATCCAACGTCCGTAACAAGCAGATAATCGGTCGTTGACTTTTTTTAGGAGAGTTTATATAATATCATCAAATGGCAATGACGAAGACGAGTAACATAGTTTATCGTTCCCAGCGAGTGAGGGATGGTGAGAGCCTCGCAAAGTGAATCTGTGTGAATAACAACTTCAACAGCCAGGACAATTGGATTTGAGTGACTGTTTTCAGTAATTCAGGTGGCACCGCGGACTGTATGTTCGTCCTGAGACAAGCAATGTTTCAGAACGGACTTTTTTTATGCGCTCCGTTCAAAACAGAATTCGTTTTTATAAGGAGGAGACAAAAATGTCAAACATTTATCGTGACCGTACGATGAATCAAATCACAGAAGCTGATGTGAACAGCACATTAAAAATCGCCGGATGGGTAGAAAATATCCGTGACCATGGCGGTGTGTCATTTATTGATTTAAGAGATATGTACGGTGTTATGCAGGTAGTCATGAGAGATACCTCTTTGCTTGATGGAATCAACAAAGAAGATTGTATCAGTGTAGAGGGTCTGGTTGAACATCGTGATGAAGAAACCTACAATCCCAAAATCCCGACAGGAACCATTGAATTAGAGGCTCATAAGGTTGAGATTTTAGGAAAGGTATATAAACAGCTTCCGTTTGAAGTGCAGACTTCAAAAGAAATTCGCGAAGATCTCAGATTGAAATATCGTTATCTGGATTTGAGAAATAAGAAAGTAAAAGATAATATCATTTTCCGTTCTGAGGTTATCAGCTTTTTACGTCAGAAGATGACAGAGATGGGATTTATGGAAATTCAGACCCCCATTCTTTGTGCATCATCACCGGAAGGCGCGCGTGACTATATTGTTCCTTCCCGTAAATACAAAGGAAAATTTTATGCATTGCCGCAGGCACCGCAGCAGTACAAACAGCTTTTAATGGTATCCGGCTTTGATAAATATTTCCAGATTGCTCCCTGTTTCAGAGATGAGGATGCGAGAGCCGACCGTTCACCCGGCGAGTTCTATCAGTTGGATTTTGAAATGAGCTTTGCAACACAGGAAGATGTATTCCGCGCAGGAGAAGAAATTCTTACAGCAACCTTTGAAAAATTTGCTCCCGAAGGTGCAGCAGTAACTGCAGCTCCTTATCCGGTTATCAGCTACAAAGAGGCAATGCTAAAATACGGAACCGACAAACCGGATCTTAGAAATCCGCTTGAAATCGTGGATGTAACAGATTTCTTCCAGAGATGTACATTTAAGCCGTTCCATAAAAAAACAGTACGTGCCATCAATGTTCATGCAAAGCTTTCCAAAGGTCAGCATGAGAAATTATTAAAGTATGCACAGTCCATCGGAATGGGCGGACTTGGTTATCTGGAAGTGTTAGATGATATGTCCTATAAGGGACCGATTGATAAATTTATTCCGGATGATATGAAAACAGAAATTGCAGAGCTTGCAGGTCTTGCAGCAGGAGATACCATTTTCTTTATTGCAGATAAAGAAGCAAAAGCTGCCAACTATGCAGGCCAGCTTCGTACGGAAATTGCAAACAGACTGGATTTACTTGAGAAGAATGCATTCCGTTTCTGCTTTATCAATGACTTCCCTATGTATGAATACGATGAAGAAGAAAAGAAGATTATCTTTACCCATAATCCATTCTCTATGCCGCAGGGCGGTCTGGATGCATTAAACAATATGGATCCTTTGGAGATTTTGGCTTACCAGTACGATATTGTATGTAACGGTGTGGAACTTTCTTCCGGTGCGGTTCGTAACCACAATCTGGACATTATGGTGAAGGCATTTGAAATCGCCGGATATACCGAAGATGATTTGAAACAGAAATTCGGTGCATTATACAATGCATTCCAGTTTGGTGCTCCTCCGCATGCCGGAATGGCACCCGGTGTTGACCGTATGATTATGCTTCTTAAAAATGAAGAGAACATCCGTGAGGTTATTGCTTTCCCGATGAACGGCAATGCGCAGGATCTGATGTGCGGTGCTCCCGGTGAGGTCACTGAGCAGCAGCTTAGAGAGGTTCATATTAAGGTCAGAGATTAGTTTAAGATACTGTGGGAGAAAAGAGTATTTTTTTCTTGCCTGTTGATGAATGGACAGTATAGCATTAAAGAACATTTTCGATTTGGATAATTTTGTGTCGAAAGTGTTCTTTTTTGTTGGTAGAAATAATTATCTATGGTATGATAATAAATGATATCAGGATTGCGAGAGCACAAAATGCGTAGCAATCTGTTGGTATCATGGGAGCAAAATCCTTTTTGACCCAACATCATAATATTCAAAGAAATGATAATATTAAGATGTAAGTATTTAAAATACTGGGAAATATTTTTTACATTGTATATGATTTCTATACGTAAAAGGAGGAACAAACATGACAGAACAGGTTACAGAGTACATTTGTCCGGCTTGTGGAGGACCGATGAAATTTGATCCGGAAAGCGGAAAAGTAAAGTGCGAATACTGTGCTTCCCTTTATACAATTGAGGAAGCAAAAAAGTATTTTGAAGAAAAAAACAAGGCGGTTGCAAATGCACCTGTCATTTCAGAGGATGAGAGTTACTGGACAGACGGCGATGAAACCATGAAAGCATACAAGTGCAATTCCTGTGGTGCGGAAATGGTGTGTGAAGAAACTACCGCAGCAACCAGTTGTCCGTATTGCGGAAATCCTGCGGTTATGCCACAGAAGTTTAAGGGAATGTTACGTCCTAAATATGTCATTCCTTTTAAAGTTGACAAGAGTGAAGTCAAGGAAAAACTGGAAAAATATTATAAAGGGAAAGTACTGTTACCCGGAACTTTTAAAGGACATAATCATATTGATGAAATCAAAGGAATCTATGTTCCGTTTTGGTTGTATTCCGGAACTGTGGAAGCGGATATGCATTTTGATGCTGAACAGATTAGTGAGAAAAAAACGTCCACAGAAAAAATTACAACAACCAAGCATTATGAGGTACATAGAAAAGGTACTGCGAAATATGTTAATATTCCGACTGATGCATCTTCAGCAATGCCGGATGATTTAATGGATTCCATTGAACCGTATGATTATAAGGAAATGACAAAATTCGAGATGGAATATCTGCCCGGCTATCTGGCTGATAAATATGATGTGTCAAAAGAAGATTCCATTGAGCGCGCACGAAAAAGAGCAGAAAATACAACGGCAAGCGAGATTAAGAAAACCGTTGACGGTTATGATAAAGTTGAAGAAAGAACGTTATTAAGACGTGTCAGATATTCCGGAGAAAAGCAGGAATATGCAATGTTACCTGTTTGGTTATTAACAACGAACTGGAATAATCAAAACTTTTTTTTTGCCGTAAACGGACAGACCGGAAAGATGACCGGTAATCTTCCGATTGACCGGATGAAACAGATTTTGTGGATTTTGTGTTCATTTATTCTTTCCTTTGGAATTTTAGAGCTGATTGTAAAAGCTACTGCTTTTAAGCCTTTGATGATGATTGGAGTTTTTTCCGTAATTGTAGCTTTTATTGTGAATATCATCCTAAGAATGACTATGAAGCCTGTGAGAGCAGGAAGTGAAGCCATGAATTATGTACAGAATGACAAGAAACCGGTTCAGCTTTCCGTAAAACAGGATAACTATATTAGAACTACAGAAAAACGTGAAAAGATAGAGCCGAACAAAAACTAATAAAGAAAAACGCATTGAGAATGAGATTCAAAAGACGAAATTTGAAGGTGAAATAGAAAATAAAAAACAAATAAAATCAAATAAAAATGAAACTGGCTGGACATACTATAGTCAGATATTACAAAGGAATAGGAAGTGCTTGATTATATTTGTATGGGAGAACAACTATGAAAAGTATGAAAAAAAGTATTATGTCAATAATAATGAGCGTCATTATGGTACTGGGACTGACCGGCTGTCAAACTTCAAAGGGAACTTCCGTAGCCGATGACGTGGACAAAGCTTATCCCGATGCAGTTTCTGTTTTGCAAAAAGGCTGGAATCAGATTCCGGAACAGTTTCCGGCTAGTGGCGGTAGCTTTGAAAATGCGGTGGATAATGCACCCGGAAAAGTAGATATCACAAATACAGATGCCTTAACTTATACTTTCCTCGTGCCGGAAGAAGTTCAAAAAGATATAACTGATGCTGCGTCCATTATGCACATGATGAATGCTAATACATTTACTGCTGTGGCATTGCATTTGAATGAAATGAGTACCGAGGACGCTGCCACACAAATCAAGGAAGGATTTTTGAACAATCAGTTTATGTGCGGTTTCCCGGATAAGATTAAGATTGTGTCCATGGGTAATTATGTCGTATATGCCTATGGAAAAACAGATAACGTGGATAACTTTATGAAAGGAATTGAAAATCTGGAACATGCAACTGTTGTAGCAGACGAAATATATCAATAAAAAGGGAAAAATAAGGCATATGCTTTTTTCGAGTATTACTTTTTTATTCTATTTTTTACCCATCTTCCTGCTGCTGTATTATTTGATTCCGAGTCGGTTTCAGAATGTTGTTCTGTTACTGGGAAGTCTTTTCTTTTATGCATGGGGAGAACCACGGTATATACTTTTGATGCTTTTCATGATATGTGCAGGATATTTTTGCGGCATATGGATTGAGACAAGAAAAAATCATAAGGCAAAAAAATCAGTCACAGCTTTGTCTGTGACTTTTTGTCTTGTGATTTTGGGATACTTTAAATATATGGATTTTTTTCTGGATACATTAAATCGGGTGTTCGGGCTTTCTTTGGGGCTTTGGCATATTGCTTTACCAATCGGTATCAGTTTCTATACATTTCAAATTCTCAGTTATCTGCTGGATATTTATTATGGAAAAATAAAAGCACAGAGGAATATCTTGGCGTTGGCAACGTATATTGCCATGTTTCCCCAGCTGATTGCGGGGCCGATTGTCCGATATCAGGATATCGAAATGCAGTTGCAAAAAAGAACGATTTCTGTTTCAAATATTTCTTGTGGAATCAGAAGATTTATAATTGGTTTAGGAAAAAAAGTTATTTTTGCCAATACTCTCGGAGAAATCGGAGCAAAATATGGGGCTGCAGAGGACAAGACCGTTTTATTTGTCTGGTTCTATGCGATAGCAGTGACGTTACAGACTTATTTTGATTTTTCCGGTTATAGTGATATGGCAATTGGACTGGGGAAAATGTTAGGCTTTGATTTTCCCGAAAACTTTGAACATCCGCTTGATGCTAAGAGTGTGACACAGTTCTGGAGGCAGTGGCATATGACTTTAGGACATTTTTTCAGGGATTATCTTTATATTCCTCTTGGTGGAAACCGGGTATCGTTTGTCAAATGGGTTAGAAACATTCTGATTGTGTGGATGGCAACCGGACTATGGCATGGTGCGGATTGGACTTTTGTCGTCTGGGGGTTGTTTTTTGCTATCTTTTTGATGTTGGAAAAACTGGTGTTGAAACAATATCTGGAAAAGGCGCATGTTTTTAGCCATTTCTACCTTTGGATTTTACTGACTGTAAGTTTTGTGATCTTTCATGCCTCCGGTTTATCCGAGGCCATGCAGACAATTCGATATATGACGGGATTTGGAGGAATGCCTATATTGTCTGCCGAAAGCCTCTTTTATTTCAGAGACTATTTCCTGCTTGTACTGTTGGGAATCGTAGGTGCCACGTCTTTTCCTTTGCGATTCGTTTCGCATCTGAAACGGAACGCGGGGGGCAGAAAAGTTGTGAATGTATTGGAACCTTTATTTCTGATTGCCTGTTTACTGATTTCGGTTTCATTTCTGATTAACGGTTCGTTTAATCCGTTTTTATATTTCAGATTTTGATTTTTGTTAAAATGTGGAACACAATTTCGGATAAATGTTGATATGATTTTTAAATTGTCATTTTTTAGTTCATGCGTGATTTTATTTTTAAATGCATCAATCGGAGTGAATGTTATGGTTGAAAATATGGTAAAGATGAATGAGACCAACACAACGGAAAAATGGAGAGATTATTGCAATGTCATTTTATTTGGCATGGTACTGGTTGGATTTCTCATCATAGGCCTGCTAAGTCCGGATAAAGAAATATCGGATACGGAAAGGAGGCTTTTGCATTCTTTTCCGGAACTAAATATGCATACTATTTTTGCGGATAAAGGACAGGATTCATTCATGGATGGATTTGAAGAGTATGCTGTGGATCAGTTTCCGTACAGGGAGGCATTTCGTACTGCCCATTCTGCGTTTTCTTTATATGGTATCGGGAGAAAAGAAATAAACGATATTTATTATGCAGAAGGTCATATTTTAAAGACTTTCATGAGCATTCATCCCGATTCGGTTTCACGCTCTCTTGATCGGATGCAGTATATTAAAAAGCGTTATCTGCAGGATAATCAAGTGTTTTTTGCGATGATACCGGACAAAAATTATTATCTGGAAAAACAGACAGAAGTGCCCTATCTGGATTATGAAAAACTGAAAAAACTCTTTCGGGAACAAACAGATGAATATGCTGAATTTATTGATTTGAGAGCAGAGCTTTCACTGAATGACTATTATAAAACCGATACCCATTGGAGACAGGAGAGACTGGAACAGACGGCAGAAAAAATAATGTTAGCAATGGGTAATCAATTTGATTTTCAATTTCGCGAGGAATTTGTGACGGATCGTTTTAAGGGGGTATATTATGGGCAGGGCTCATTGCCGGTCAAGCAGGATACACTTTCCTGTTTGACTGCCGATTATATGGAGGATTGTATTGTCACATGCTATGACAGTGGAAAAGCGGAATTGTTTTCTCTTTATGATTTTACAAAGGCAGAAGGAATGGATTCCTATGAGATTTTTCTGTCCGGTCCGCGGGCTTTGATGACAATTGATAATTCATCTGCGACATCTGATAAAGAATTAATTCTGTTTCGTGATTCTTTTGGCAGCAGTATTGCACCTTTATTTGCCGGATGTTATAAAAAAATAACGTTGATTGATATCCGCTATATCAGTCCGTCTATCCTTGACCGGTTCGTGAATTTTGAAAATGCGGATGTTTTATTTTTATACAGTGCGCAGGTATTAAATAACAGCGAAGGACAATTTCTTGATTAATCTGTTGATTTTTTATTTTTCGGATTTATATGACCGGAGAATTATGTTTTCGAAAAATTAAAGTTTTTTTTAGAAAAAGGTTACAATTTATTTTTTTGAAATATGTTACAATAAAATATGATATCAGAGTCAAAAAAGGGCTCTCACAGTATAATAAAAGAAAGGATGATTGCATGACAGAAACCAAGAAACAGGAAGACATTTTACAGTCAGGAAGAACATTATTAAAACTTCGTTCTACCATGGAAGCCTCTCATTTGAAAAACGTTTTCAAGGATATGTCTTTTATGGACTACGAATTGTTGAATTTACTGGTGGCACGATTAAATCTGCATACGGCTGATAAAATTTATTTATCAGAAGTAAGCAAGGAATTGGACATTCCGATGCAGCGTGTTTCCGCAATGGTAAAAAATTTGCAGGGAAAGGGCTTTGTATACTGGACGCATGATAAGTCCGGTACCTATATTAAACTTTCGGAATTAGGGAAAGAAACCATGGAATCCCAGCAACAGACGTTATTAAAATTCTTTTCTTCAGTTGTTAACCGCATAGGAATGGATGAATTTAAGCGCATACTCGAAAAGATGGAAGAGTTAGAGGAAGTCATGATTGAAGAATCGATGAACATATAGATAAAAATGTAAATCAATGTATTAATTGAATCAATAGTATCAGTGAAGATAGATTTTCATAGCATCAGTGAAAACAAGTTTTCATATACATGAAAATAAATCAATTTATAAATGTACAAACTTATGAAAAGACTATGGGTATAAGTTTATAAAGGTTATTTGGAAAAATCCGGATAACCTTTTTTTAATGCATTTTGAAAATGATAAGTTCTTTAGAGTAGGCAAACACGTAAATTCAAACGGATATTTGAGTACGATTGACAAAATAAACCGAATTATTTTGCACTTTTATCAATATAATTTAGAAGCTCATTTCGATATAATTAACTCAACAGTAAACACTGACACACAAAAGAGAGGAGAAGGGTTATGTCAGAACAATTTATTTCTATTTTGGGAATTATCATTCCTATCGTTGTTGTTATTTTTTTAGTACTTTTTTTGTTAGCTACAGGTTATGTAAAAGCCAGCCCGGATACCGCATATATTATTTCGGGTCTTAGAAAACAACCGAAGGTACTGATTGGTAAAGCCGGAATCAAGATTCCGTTTTTTGAAAAGAAAGATGAATTAAATCTTCAGTTGATTCCGATTGATGTAAAAACATCAAGTGCAGTTCCGACCGCGGATTATATCAATATCAAAGTGGACGCGGCTGTCAATGTTAAAATCAGTGACAATGAAGATCGACTTGCTTTGGCAGCACAGAACTTCTTAAATAAAACCACGGAATACATCGCTCAGGTTGCCAGAGAAGTACTCGAAGGTAATATGCGTGAGATTGTCGGAAAAATGAATTTGGAAGAAATGGTTTCCGATCGTCAGAAATTCGCGAATTTGGTAAAAGAAAATGCCGAACCCGATTTGGCTGCCATGGGTCTTGATATTGTCAGTTTCAACGTTCAGAACTTTGTGGACGGAAACGGTGTAATTGAAAATCTGGGTGTTGATAACATTGTTAAAATCCAGAAAAATGCTGCCATTTCCAGAGCGGAAAGTGAAAAGGAAATTGCAAAAGCCCAGGCTTTAGCAAAAAAAGAAGCAAATGATGCACAGGTACAAAGTGAGTTGGAAATTGCCAATGCAAAGGCAAGAGCACAGAAAGAAAAAGCTGTTGTTCAGGCTGATGCAGACAGAGAATCCAAAGAGGCACAGATCAATGCTGACACCATGATTGCCCAAAAAGAAAATGATCTGGCAATTAAGAAAGCTGAGTTGCAAAAAGATGCGGATACCAAAAAGGCGATTGCAGATGCCGCATATCAAATCCAGCAGGAGACAGAAAGAAAAACAGTAGAAATAACGACTGCTGATGCCAATTTGGCCAGACAGGAAAAGGCAATTACCTTAAAAGAAAAAGAGGTTGAGTTAACAGAGAGAACGCTGGAAGCAACCATTAAGAAACAGGCAGAGGCAGAAAAATATGCAAAGCAGCAGGCATCTGATGCAAAGCTTTATGAGATTCAGAGAGATTCAGAAGCGCAGTTATTTGAACGTCAGAAAAATGCAGAAGCAGAAAAGTTTGAAAGAGAAAAAGAGGCAGAAGCCATGAAGGCTACAGCCGAAGCTCAGAAATATGCAATGGAACAGGAAGCAGAAGGTATTCGGGCAAAAGGTCTTGCAGAAGCCGAAGCAATTCGTGCCAAAGCATTGGCTGAGGCCGAAGGTATTCAGAAGAAGGCAGAGGCTATGAAACAAATGGGCGAAGCTGCTATTTTGGAAATGTACTTCAATGCAATGCCTGAAATTGCCAAGAATGTTGCCGAACCTCTTTCTAAAGTTGATAAGATTACAATGTATGGAGATGGAAATTCAGCAAAACTGATGAAAGACATTATGGGAACCATGACACAGGTAACAGATGGTTTGAAAGAATCCACAGGTGTAGATTTAGCATCTGTACTTGCCGGTTTTGTAGGCGGAAAGTTAGCAGATGTAAACAATAATACTGTGGAAAAAGAACAGTCATAACGTAAAAAACTCTCCTGATATATGCAATTGAAAGATTGCAAAAAAGAAGCCATTGTCGGGCGGATAAAACTGCTGGCAGTGGCTTTTGTTTGTCCGGTGCACAGTGAATGTTGGATTATTCAAGAATATCGGCGCCTAATTTGCCGGCAGCGATAGTTTTGTCCAGCCAGAGCTGTAAGGCGCTTGCGCACATGGAAATGCTGTTTAACTGGTTTCGGATACGTTTGAAATCTTCGTACTCATCTTCAGTGATCTCGCCGTCAACCGAAATGTCAACCATACGATCTTTTTCTTTGCTGATTGCGTTGAGACCGGATAACAGCTCTAAAACAATTTGGGACAGATCTTTGGCTTTTACTTCCGGAATATATTTTTGCCCGATCGGACATTCGTGCGAACAAAAGTAGTTGCATAGTTCCGGCATTTTATAGGCATCCGCCATGACCAGAATTTCATCCGGATGGGGAAGTGACTTTTCGCTTTCGATCTTTTCAATCCGATCCGGCGAAATGAATTCCATAAGTTCACTTGCTTTATCCCTTGTCAGATTTTGCTCCTCGCGAAAAATCTGATAAATATTTTTATTTTCTTTTGTGGATTTCTTGCCCATGATAAGCCTCTTTCATGCATAATTGATACAATTGAACCATTCTTATGCCATAATTTGCTAAATAAGAAAAATACGTTTGTATAATTTGCGATTTTTACTGTTTATATAATACTGGTATTATTATAGAATAGATTTATCTGAAGGGGAATAAAAAAATAAAAATAGTGAAAACCAAAATCAGAAAGGTTGAAAACAAAATCAGAAATGGTTGAAAATAAAGTTGATCAAAGTTTTGAATAATAAAGATAATTTAGAAGCACAATCAAATTTTCAAATTATCATAGTGTTAATCATAATTAGAATTCAAAACAAAAAGCAGCGAAAGGATGAGAAACATGAATAAAAAATTATACAGAAGTAACACACAGAAAATGTTGACAGGCGTTTGCGGAGGGATTGCAGAATACTTTAATACGGATGTCAGCCTGGTTCGATTGATTACGTTGATACTTTGTGTGGCATTTGGACCGGGGATCCTGATTTATATTGCAGCAGCATTTATTATTCCGGATAGAGAAGATGGGGATGTATATGATGCGGATTATAGGGATTATGAAGGAAAATAAAGATTTGGTTAAGCAGATAAGAGAATAATAAATATCTGATGATTGAAACAGATAACAGGATTGATTTTAAACAAATCTTAACAATTTACGTTCTTGGAACTTAATATTTAATCGATTATGATAGATAATGTGATCACAATCGAAAACAAAATAAAGATTTGACGGACAAAGTTCTGCCAAATCTTGTTTTGGTTTTTGACCTTACCAATTGGAAAAGCGAGGATAAAGACATGTATTGTATTTTAGTGTGCGACGATGAAAAGGATATTGTATCTGCATTGGAGATTTATTTGAAGGGTGAAGGATACGATGTTGCAGTTGCATATAACGGAGAGGAAGCGTTGGAACAGCTTAAGAAAAGAGAGATACATCTGGTACTTTTGGATTATATGATGCCGGTTATGGATGGTATGAAGACGATTACCGAAATCCGGAAAAGGAGTAATGTGCCGGTTATATTTTTGACGGCAAAAAGCGAGGATACCGATAAAATCGTTGGACTGAATATCGGAGCGGATGATTATGTGACCAAGCCTTTTAATCCGGTAGAATTGCTGGCGCGTGTAAAATCGCAATTGCGTCGTTATATGCAGCTTGGGTCGATTACCGGTGCGACTGCGGATGAGCAAAACGATATTCTGCGTGTGGGACCGTTGATGTTAAATAATCTTTCCAAGGAAGCATTTTTAGATGGAGAACTTTTGACACTCACAAAAACCGAGTACGATATTTTAGAGCTGCTTATGCGTCATCCCGGACAGGTTTTTTCTCCCAGGGATATTTATACCAAGGTATGGGATGAAATCTCCATTGGCAATGAAAGTACCGTTGCAGTACATATCAGACATTTGCGTGAAAAAATTGAAATTGATCCTGCAAATCCCCGTTTTGTAAAAGTTGTATGGGGAAGAGGCTATAAGTTGGAAAACGGATGGCAGAAATAAGGAGATTGTTAAGCATGGAAGAAACAACCAATCGTCAGGAAGAAATGGAACAAAACGAAAAGACCGTTTCCGAAGAAACGGATGATACAAAAGATGCGGAAGTAAGTAATACAGAAACAAGAGATACAGAAACAAGAGATACAGAAACAAGAGATACAGAAACAAGAGATACAGAAACAAAAGATGCTGAAAAAAATAAGGTTGCTAAAATGAGTATAAAAGAAAAAAATATAGGGAAAAAAGTGACAGAAACAACGGAAATAAACAGAGAAAAGAAAAGTAAAATAAAAAAAGAAACCAAAGATAACAATGAGGATAAATCTGCAAAAGAGAAAAAAAGAATTTTAAAAAAACAAACCAAAGTCATGCTTGTTCTGTCTGTTATCAGTCTGATTTTGACCATTGTTTTGGGTGTTGCGATATCATTTATGGCTGATAGCGGTGTGATTGGCAGCTATGGGCGAGAAGTGATGTTAGAAAAGCAGAACGAACTGTTGCTGGATAGGTATTCTATCTGGGCACTTTCAGATGCTGACCGCAATTACAATATGGATTCGATTAAAAAAACTAATTTGCATTTAGGTGTAATTGTTAGTAAAGAGCCGAATATTGAGACGGCTGATATGGCAGATTTAGATAATTATACGGTTCAAAACTTTGATGATAAGTTTGACATTAATCAGACCCATATTTTTCAGACGTATATTGACAAAGGAACCAGCTTTGGCTATGACATGAGCAATATTTGGGGCTATGCGCGTATTTGGCATGACTGGGAAGAAACGGTTTCTTATGAGGAAATACCGCTTCAGGCATTTTATTATGACTGGATGACCAATAAGTTGTATATAGAAGCAGGTGATTGTCTATATCAGTATGACGGAATATATGGGGTATCCGGTGAGGATGAATTAACCTATGATTCGACACAAGGGCTGATGCCTTATATGAACAGTAAAACGCATGATGAATGGAATGAGCCTTATTTACTGGTTGAGTTGCCGGATTATATGTATCAGATCCAGTTGGGAGAGATTCAGATTATCGATGATTTTGAATTGAATGAAAAAGAAGTCTCTAAGCATAGTATTACCAATATTGATGCGGGCTGTATATCTGTTCGAAAGAGTGAACAGATTGACAACGAAAAAACATATTACTATGTGGTTACTTATCTGAACGATCCGCTGGTTTCAAATGGAGAAACACTGTGGAATAACAAAGACCTGTTTATACAGATGGATGTTGTCTATAATTTCCTGTATAACTGGAAATATGTATTGATTGCGTTATTTGCAATTTCAGTGACCGTACTGTGCATATGTGCATGCTACTGGTGTGTTCGTGTGTTTATTTTTGTATGGCATATGTTCGGACGTATTCTTCTTATGTGGAAACTGGCACTGATTTTGATTGCCGGCTTCTGGATGCTGATGGTTTTAGTGCTTTCCGGAGACGGAGGTGCGGCGCTGTTGATGTTGTTTTATACATTTGTTTTCTGTCCGTTCATTCTTTATATCGGTTGGGAATACCGCAAACAGGCAAAGGCGTGCTCTGATTTAGCAAAGGGTAACGTTGATGCAAAAGTAGACACGAAGCATATGATCTGGGATCTGAAAACACAGGGAGAGAATATCAATGCAATTGCTGACAGTATAAATCTCGCAGTGGAAGAGCGGATGAAGTCCGAGCGCATGAAAGCGGAGTTGATTACCAATGTTTCCCATGATATCAAAACGCCTCTGACCTCTATTATCAATTATGTTGATTTACTAAGTAAGGAAGAAATAGAAAGCGAAAAAGCAAAGGAATATATCGAGGTGTTGAGCCGTCAGTCCGATAAACTTAAAAGGCTGATTGTGGATTTGATTGAGGCGTCCAAAGCCTCAACCGGCAATCTGGAAATCCACGCAGAAGAAATTGATGTACGCATGGCACTTTTGCAGGTAACCGGAGAGTATGAAGAAAAACTGCAGCAGGCAGGCGTGGAGCTTTTGCTTCATATACCGGAAGAAGGAATCATGATTCAGGCAGACGGAAGATATCTGTTCCGGATCTTTGACAATCTGATGACAAATATCAAAAAGTATTCCCTGAATCATACCAGAGCTTACATTGATTTAAAAACCGAGAGACAGGATGTCCTGATTATCTTTAAAAACATATCCAAGGATGTATTAAATGTCAGCGGAGAAGAATTTACCGAACGATTTTACCGGGGAGATGCATCCCGCAATACGGAAGGAAACGGTCTTGGACTGGCAATTGTAAAGAGCCTTGTTGAACTGATGAACGGAAGTATTCGCGTTATCGTGGATGGTGATCTGTTTAAGGTGGAAATTCGATTTCCGAAACTGAGCTGATTGTCTAAGAATGATATTTATCAAAACGGAATTGATTTTTTGGAATTGATTTATTTTATCAAAATAGAATTGATTTCCCAAAATGATTATTCTGAATTGAGATACTGAAAGAATGTAGTAAATTTTGTGAAAATTTCATAATAAAAATGTTCGTAACATGGTAGTTTGCATGCTATACTGAAACTGTATCAATAATCGAAAACGATATGCTAAGACAGCGGAGTGGAGATTACTATGAATAAAAGAGCGGATTTATACGATGCAGATGAATTGTATTCTTTCATAGAAGGTGTTGCGACAGAACATGACATGAAACAGACCTTGATTGCACTGCCTCTTATGAAAGAACTTCATAAGGGGCAGTTTCGTTCCGGAAAAGATAAAAAGCCATATATTGTTCATCCTATGATGGTTGCAAAACATGCCTGTGCATTGAATTTATTGGATGATGAACTGATTGCGGCTATCTTATTGCATGATGTGATTGAGGATTGTCAGGTTACGATAGAAGAATTGAATGTAAATGACAATGTAAAAGAGATGGTTCTGCTGGTCAGCTTTTTTAAACGGCCGGAATTGACAAACGAAGAGGCAAAGGCACACTATTTTAAAAAGATAGCGGAACATAAAAAGGCTGCTCTGTTGAAGGTACTTGACCGGTGCAATAATGTCAGTACCATGGGAGAAACCTTTGAAGAAAAAAGGCTGCGCAATTATATTGCGGAAACGGAAAACCATATTTTCCCTTTAATTGATATGCTTTTGCGCGAATGTCCGGAATACCGGGATGCGGCATTCCTTGTCCGTTATCAGATTGTCAGTATGTTAGAGACTATCAAACGTTTTTTGCCGGATATGGAAAGTATATGCTAACTTTTTTAATCGGATGAAAGACAATGCAGCGTTTTACATTCTTGTCCGGTTCAGATGATAGATAATGTATCGATTTTGCATTCTTGTCCGGTTTAAATGATAGATAATAGATAATGCATCTCTTTTGCGATATTGTAATCAAATGAAAGATAACATATTTTTTTTGCAATTTAGTTGAATTTGGTTTAATTCACCGGCATATTCCCCGTCAACATGAACCGTCATGGCATCTTTTGTATGTATGGTAAGGCTTTCTGTTTTAAAAAAATGAACACAACGTGAATGGATATGCTTTCCGAAAAAAGCCATAGGCAACAAATAAAATGCCCGTAATGGATGCAGATTAGAAACTACCATGACATCAAACAGTCCGTCATTTCCATCTGCCATGGGAGCCATTTTAATTCCACCGCCTTCATAAGGCTGAATCATCGTGACAATAAATAATACTTTTTCAAAATGATGGCAGCTCTGATCGGCGAGTGTAATGTCACAGGAGGTTTGTCTGGCTGATAAAATCTGCTTGACTGCGATTGTAACATAGGAGAGTTTTCCCAAATGAAAACGGTTTAATAAATCTTTGATGACAGAGTTGTTTGTTTCTTTGCATACGGCTGCATCCAGGCCGATACCGCAACTGACAGCAAACGCTCTTTTTTTCTTTGCCGGGGATGTTTCATCTGTTAATAGCCCCAGATCTGTATGCTTATCTTTGGTTATATCAATATTGTTATCGGTATCTTTGTCTGTATTTTTGTTTATACCTTTTTTTATGTCTTTATTTATGTCTTTATTTATGCTAATGTCAGTGTAACTAACGATGCCACTGCTTGTTTTTGTTTCCGTATCCATAATCTTATTTTTTGTTAGCCAAACCCGGTAATGCTTTACAAATTCAATCGGATCAGGAGAAACTTCGAGTGCTCTGGCGAGATCGTTGCTGGAACCTGTCGGAAGATAGGCAATGGCAACATCTGTTCTTGGATAAAGTGCGTTGACGGTTTCATTGACTGTTCCGTCACCGCCGAGAACTGCGATTACAGGATTTTTGGTTTTATCTCGGTCAATTCTTTCGAGAATTGTTTTGACACATTTGCCGGCACCGGATTTTTTTTCGGTAAAAAACACTTCATATACAATATGATTTTTGTTAAATTCATTTTTCAGCAACTCAAAGCGTTTTCTTCCAAGACCTGATTTTGAGGCCGGATTGACAATAATATATAGCATAAAGTTTTCCTCTCTGTCTTTTGTATAATTTATAAGTTTTGTATAATTTATAAGTTTTGTATAAGAATTCAGTAAGTGAGTGTGTTTATGACTATATTTATCATAACATTTTATGATACTGGGGTCAAAAGATTGCATTTTTCATGTTTTGAAGATTGTTGTGGGACAAAAATGAATTGAATTTGCCAGTCGTACCCCGCTGGCAGATTTCTGCAGGGTAAAAATGAATTGAATTTGCCAGTCGTACCCCGCTGGCAGATTTCTGCAGGGTAAAAATGAATTGAATTTGCCAGACATACCCCGCTGATAGATTTCTGAGAGGCAAAAAAGAGTTGAATTTGCCAGACATACCCCGCTGGCAGATTTCTGAGGGGCAAAAATGAATTGAATTTGCCAGACATACCCCGCTGGCAGATTTCTGCGGGGCAAAAATGAGTTGAATTTGCCAGACATACCCCGCTGACAGATTTCTGCGGGGTAAAAAAGAGTTGAATTTGCCAGACATACCCCGCTGGCAGATTTCTGAGGGGCAAAAAAGAGTTGAATTTGCCAGACATACCCCGCTGGCAGATTTCTGCGGGGCAAAAAAGAGTTGAATTTGCCAGTCGTACCCCTCTGGCAGATTTCTGCGGGGTAAAAAGAGTTGATTTAGCCAGTCGTACCCCTCTGCAAAAGCAAGATTCACAACAGAATGATCAATAAAAGAATAAAAACAAAAGCGAGATGGATAAAAGAGATACAGTAAAAAGTCTCTAAGAGATTAATAAATTGTCGGAATGTACATTTAGAACATTAAGAAATTCCCGCGAATGATAGACCGCCACCAAATTATATGATATAATTCATCTCAAATGCAAAAGAAAATGCGAAAGAATGAAACATGTTGATGTTTTATCAGTGCACAAAAAAGGAGCAGGAGGATTATAAATGTATTCATTAGACGAAGTAAGAAATGTAGATCCCGAAATTGCACAGGCAATTGTGGACGAGCAGGAAAGACAGAACAGCCATATTGAATTAATTGCTTCCGAAAACTGGGTAAGTAAAGCAGTTATGGCAGCAATGGGAAGCCCCCTTACCAATAAATATGCAGAAGGTTATCCCGGAAAAAGATATTACGGTGGATGTCAGTGTGTAGACGTTGTAGAAACTTTGGCGATTGAAAGAGCAAAAGAATTATTCGGTTGCGAATATGCCAATGTTCAGCCTCATTCAGGAGCACAGGCTAACTTAGCTGTTCAGTTTGCAATCTGCCAGCCCGGCGACACAATTATGGGTATGAATTTGGATCATGGCGGACATCTGACACATGGTTCACCGGCCAATATTTCTGGCTCTTATTTCAATATTGTTCCTTATGGCGTCAATGATGAAGGCTTTATTGATTATGATAAATTGAGAGAAATTGCATTGGAGTGCAAGCCGAAAATGATCATTGCGGGCGCTTCTGCTTATGCACGTACCATTGATTTTAAGAAATTCCGTGAAATCGCCGATGAAGTTGGTGCAGTATTGATGGTAGATATGGCACATATTGCAGGTCTTGTGGCAGCAGGACTTCATCCTTCACCGATTCCTTATGCAGATGTTACAACCACAACAACACATAAGACATTAAGAGGTCCCAGAGGTGGTTTGATTTTATCCAGTGAAGAAGTTGCGAAGAAATACAATTTCAACAAAGCAGTATTTCCCGGTATTCAGGGTGGACCTTTGATGCATGTGATTGCTGCAAAGGCAGTCTGTTTTAAAGAGGCATTGAGTGATGAATTCAAAGCTTATCAGAAAGGCATTGCTGATAATGCACAGGCTCTTTGCAAAGGTCTTATGGACCGTGGAATTAAAATTGTTTCCGGTGGTACAGACAATCATCTGATGCTCATGAATCTTACTCCTTTTGATTTGACCGGTAAAGCTGTAGAGAAATTATTGGATGATGCCCATATCACAGCGAATAAAAATACAATTCCCAATGATCCCAAATCTCCGTTTGTAACAAGCGGTATCCGTCTTGGAACACCGGCTGTTACTTCACGTGGTATGAATACCGAGGATATGGATCAGATCGCAGAAGCGATTGCGCTTGTTGTAAAAGGCGGCGAGGAAAAAGTTCCGGAAGCCAGAGCAATTGTACAGAAATTAACAGAGAAATATCCGTTAATTTAATGTTTTATTAAGATGTAATTTCATTTTATTTAAGAGACTGCCAGATGGATTGACAGTCTCTTTTTTTTTATGGAAAATAAGACTGTTAAATGAAATACGATTCAGCCAAGAGAAAGCGAAAAAGACAGTTAAATGAAATATAATTCGACCAAGAAACGCCAAAAAAGACTGTTATATGAAAAACAATTTTAACAATGAAATTGCAAAATATTTATGCCGGAATAATTATTTCGGTGTAATTTTTCCATGTCAAATTATGATTATATGAAAAATGAAGTTGTTTAAATGGAGCATAACGAAAGATGAGTAACCGCTTTACAGAAAGAAAACAATTGCAGAAAAGAAAACTACATCAAAGGATCGCATTTGCGGTTTTGCTAATTGGCTTTATTATTCTGGTTGTATTAGGAATCGTCGGATTGGTTAAACTCATTCAGAAAACTTCCGTAGAGGAGACTATGGTAGCATCGGATGATGATATGCAGATGCTGATAGACTTAAAGGGAATGATGAATCAAAAAGAGCTGACCATTATTTTAGATGCCGGACATGGAGGAAACGATGTTGGTACCGGAGATGAAAGCTATTGGGAAAAGAATCTCAATATGGATATCGTTCGAAAAATGAAGGATATGCTTTCATACTGCGGAGTAAACGTATTGTTAACCAGAGACGGAGATGAAACGTTGGCATTAGATGAAAGATCGGCCTTTGCCAATGAACATGAAGAAGCAGATTATTTTGTCAGTGTACATTGTAACTACTGTGAAGATGATGCATCTGTCAGCGGATTGGAATGTTATTACTGGGAAGGAAGCGAACAAGGAAAAAACTATGCACAGTCAATCATTGATACGGTTGCTTTGGAAGATACAATCGCTGTCCGGGGAATTAAAACCGATAATTTCCATGTGCTGCGGGAAACAAAGATGCCGGCGGTTCTGATTGAAACAGGTTATCTTTCCAATGCAGAGGAAAAGAAAAATTTGTATGACGAAAACTATCAAAAGACGGTAGCACTGTTTTTGGTAAAAGGCATCATCAGCGGTGCGCTGGATTAAGCTGGACGTTGGTCGTGTATATATTTTGTGAGAGTTAAAGTTACGATGCTTATATTTGACTAAGTATTTTTATATTAGGTATTGATTACGGACGCATTGGTGCACCCGGACATCCATGTCCGACGTGCACCTTTCGCAGCATCCATGCTGCGAATTGCTGAAATAGAATAAAAATACTAAGTCAAATAAAAGCATCTTCACAATAAACTCTCACAAAATATATACACAACCAACTGTTCCTAATCGATCTATATTCTTATGTTTTGAGGATATCAAAAACATACTTTTGCTCAGGGTATCTTTAAATAATTCCATTTACTTTTCTCAAAGTTTAATATCTTGATTAAGACCTCTTCCACAGTATTTTCGTGGAATATGGCATGTTGTTTTAATTGCCGTTTCAATAAGCAGGAGAAATATTGTTTGTTTCTCGTGCAATTTGACGTTGTTGATTAGTTTATCTTAGTATTCCGAAAAGCAATCAGCACTTCGCGACATGGATGTCGCGAACGGTGCATTCGGACAGGATGTCCGTTATGCACCATGTGCGTCCGTGTATAAAAATATATCCTCGGAATACTTAGATAAACTTATCAACGTTAGTCCTGCACGAAAACAAACGATATTTCTCCTGCATCTCACGGCAAAGAAACAGCAAATGCCATATCTAAAGAAAATTCCCCAATTGTTCTTATAAAAATTCAACAGAAATGCTTGCCTGTATTTGTTTATTGTGCTAGAATATCTTTCGGTGACGAACAAGTGTCCATGAGAGAAAGACAAACGCAAAAATGTCCGTATGTGGAAGATTGGACGTTTATAGGAGGCGTTTATTTATGGCTGAATTACCAAAATATTTTGTGGTCAGATCAAAAGCATTGCCTGAGGTATTGTTAAAAGTTGTGGAAGCAAAACGAATGCTGGAAATGGGTAAGGCAGAATCGGTACAGGATGCGACGGAGGCGGTTGGGATTAGCCGCAGTTCTTTTTATAAATATAAAGAAGATATTTTTCCGTTTCATGAAAGTTCCGAAGGTACGACGTTTACCCTTACGGTTCAGATGGATGATGAACCGGGACTGTTATCGGATCTTTTGAAAGTGGTTGCCGGATACGGTGCCAATATTTTGACAATTCATCAGAGTATTCCGATTAACGGTGTGGCATCGGTAACCATCAGTATTACCATGCTGCAAAATAAGGACAGATTATCTGAGGTCGTTGAAGAGATGGAATCGCAAAAGGGTGTACACTACGTTAAAATGATAGCTAAGGAGTAAAGAAATGGCAAAAGTAGCAGTGTTAGGATATGGTACTGTAGGAAGTGGTATTGTAGAAGTAATCAAAACAAATCAGGAACTCATCAATCAAAGAGTGGGCGATGAGGTTGATGTAAAATATATTTTGGATTTAAGAGAATTTCCCGGAGATCCTTACGAAGATATGATTGTGCATGATGTTAATGTTATCATGGACGATCCGGAAGTTACAATTGTGTGTGAAGCAATGGGAGGAATTGGAGCTGCATATCAGTTTACAAAGACAGCTTTATCCAAAGGAAAGAGTGTTTGTACTTCCAACAAAGCACTTGTTGCAGAGTATGGACCGGAATTACTTGCACTTGCAAAGGAAAATCATTGCAGTTATTTATTTGAGGCAAGCTGTGGTGGAGGAATTCCGATTATCAGACCTTTACAGACCTGTCTTTTACAGGAACAGGTTGTTGCATTAAAAGGTATTATCAATGGAACGACCAATTACATTTTGACAAAAATGGAACTGGAAGGCGCCGATTTTGAAACAGTATTAAAGGATGCGCAGGCTTTAGGATATGCAGAAGCAAATCCCGAAGCGGATATTGAAGGATATGATGTACAGCGTAAAATTGCAATCCTTTCTTCGTTAGCTTTTGGTAACACTGTTTTTTATAAAGATGTTCCGACTGAGGGTATTACCAAGATTACCATTGATGATTTTAAATATATGAAACAGTTGAAAGCAACCATTAAACTTCTTGGAATGAGCAGATATGAAGATGGTAAATATTTTGCCATGGTAGCACCTTTTGTATTGACAAAAGAGAGCCCTCTTTATAATGTCAGTGATGTTATGAATGCTATTTTAGTAACCGGCAATACGCTTGGCGACAGTATGTTTTATGGAGCCGGTGCCGGAAAGTTGCCGACCGCAAGTGCTGTTGTTTCCGATGTGATTGAATGTGCAATGAATCCCGGAAAGACAATCAAAGGAACCTGGAAACCGGAGAAACTGGAGTTGTCTGATCTTTCGGATGCCAAAAGACGCTTCTTTGTACGAATTGCAAATGCGAATGAAGAAGCTGTTAAGGTTGCATTCGGTCATGTACAGATACTGGAACCTGTTTGCGACGGTGAGGTTGCATTTGTTACAGATGTTATGACGGAACGCTCTTATAAGGATATTGCGTCAGCATTTGATGTTATTAATATGATTCGAATGGATTCATAGTTTTTGGAGATCAATATTGTGATGTAAATTAAAAGTGTAATTCGGATAAAAACGAATGATATGGTAACAGGAGTAAAACTTCTTTTGAACCAGCATTATTATATGGATTGGCATATATATTCATGGGGTTAAAATACCTTTTGACCCCAACATCATGATATTAATTATTTATAAAGGCGTTTTTGGTGTTAACAGCCTTTTTGAATTTGAAAGATGCTATATTTTTTTATGGCATTTCGTAAACACCTAATTCTGTATACAGTTTATGAGGAGATTGGAAGATGAAAAAAGTAGTAAAGTTCGGTGGTAGTTCATTGGCAAGTGCAGCGCAATTTAAAAAAGTCGGAGAAATCATTCATGCAGACGCTGACCGTAAATTTGTAGTGCCTTCTGCGCCGGGCAAACGTAATTCCAAAGATACGAAAGTTACGGACATGCTGTATGCTACCTATGCGTATGCAGAAGCGGGCAATGACTTTTCAAAGGCACTTGCGCAAATTAAAAACCGCTATCAGGAGATTATTGACGGCTTATGTCTGAATTTGTCTCTGGACAAAGAATTTGAGGAAATAGCAAGACAGTTTAAAAATAAGGCAGGCAGTGATTATGCGGCAAGCCGTGGTGAATATTTAAATGGTATTATTATGGCAAATTATCTCGGATATGAATTTATCAATCCGGCTGAAGTTATTTTCTTTGATGAAAATGGTGAATTTATGGCCGATAAAACCGATGAGGTTTTGTCCCAGAGATTAAAAAATGTAGAAAGAGCTGTCATTCCCGGTTTCTTTGGTGCGAAAGAAGACGGAACTGTTAAGACTTTTTCAAGAGGTGGTTCTGATATTACCGGTTCGATTGTGGCAAGAGCCGTAAAGGCAGATATTTATGAAAACTGGACAGACGTTTCCGGTTGTCTGATTGCAGACCCGCGTATCGTGGACAATCCGAAACCCATCAACACGGTTACCTATCGCGAACTAAGAGAGTTGTCTTATATGGGTGCCAGTGTGCTACATGAAGATGCCATTTTCCCGGTTCGAAAAGCAGGTATTCCGATTAATATTAAAAATACCAATGCTCCCAAAGATCCCGGCACATGGATTGTGGAAAGCACCTGTCAGAAACCGCCTTATACCATTACGGGTATTGCAGGCAAAAAAGGTTTCTGTGCCATAAATATTGAAAAAGATATGATGAACGGTGAAATCGGTTTTGGAAGAAAAGTATTACAGGTGTTTGAAGAAAACGGAATTTCATTTGAACACATGCCCTCCGGAATTGATACCATGACAATTATTGTGCATCAGTCTGAATTTATGGAAAAAGAGCAGAGAGTGCTTGCCGGAATTCATAAACTGGCAGAGCCGGATTCCATTGAAATGGAATCGGATCTGGCTCTGATTGCAGTAGTAGGTCGCGGAATGAAAGCAGCCAAAGGAACAGCCAGCAGAATTTTTGCAACTCTGGCTCATTCCAATATCAATGTCAAGATGATTGATCAGGGTTCTTCTGAGTTAAACATTATCATTGGTGTAAAAGAGGCTGATTTTGAAACGGCCATCCGACAGATTTACAGTATTTTTGTTGATACAGAGCTTGAAAAAAATAAGAAATGAGAAAATGACCCGATTAGGGCGGATGGAACACAAATCCGAAAAGGAAATAATAAATAAAGAGTACGAAAAAAAGTTGCCCCAGGCTTTGTGGCAACTTTTTTCATGTTTACAGCGATTTTGTTGGGGATATGGCGGTTGCGGCTTTTTACTGTTAATTGGCGGAGTTTCTATGTCGATAACGGTAGAAAATTCAAATTATATAATGTAATTTTGCGTTATAAGCAGAAAATTATATAAAAATGTGATAAAAAATGAAAAAACATAACGAAATATGTGCTATGAAAAGAAAACAATAGAAAAAATGAAAAAATTAAAGAAAATTAAAAAATAGTGTTGACAAAAGTCGGACAATTAAATATAATAAACACATACACAAGATAAAACTTTCACATAGATATCCTAATGAAAGAGAGGTACGGTCCACCTAACTGATGAGATTACAGTTTAAAGGAACTAAAGACAAGATCTGAATTGAGTACATTGGATAAAAGAGCAAGATACAAAAGATAAAATTTTACTTGCTACCGTGCAACGGCACAAAGAAGTGGATGGAAAGAGAAGAAGATCGGAAAGGAAGGCGGAATTTTGAAGCCTACATTATGAAACAGGTGCTGAGATTAAGATGATCGGCACCTGTTTTTGTTATGCTCATTTTTATATTGATGATGTTGGGGGCAAAAGGTATTTTGAACCCATGATACCAACGGATTGCTACGAACTTTCTGCTCTCGCAATACTAAAACATTTGTTTTGTGTAAAAAAATTTGTGTAAAAAAATTGCAAAATGCAGTTTACATAAATTACAATCCTGTGCTATCATGGAAAATAATGGGATGATTAGAGATTCCGGTTGATATGATGACTACACAGTTTTGACAGGATGATTATGGATATGGAATTATATAAGGGAAGACCGGCAGATGTTTCCAAAAGACTGGAAAAGGAAATTAAAGTATATGATTTGCTGGACGAGTTAGGGATTGAATTTGAAAGAACAGATCATGTAAAAGCAGATACGATGGAAGCCTGCAGAGAAATTGATAAGGTTTTAGATTGTTTTATTTGTAAAAATCTTTTTTTATGCAATCGCCAGAAAACAAAATTTTATCTTTTGATGATGGAAGGCGACAAAGTGTTTAAGACCAAGGATTTATCGTCTCAGATTAACAGTGCAAGGTTATCTTTTGCATCACCGGAGGCTATGGAGAAGTATTTGAATATCAGTCCGGGCTCGGTTTCTGTTATGGGCTTGATGAATGATACCGATAATAAAGTTCAACTCTTAGTAGACAGGCCTGTTGTGGAAAGCGAAATGCTTGGGTGTCATCCGTGTGTTAATACTTCCAGTTTAAAAATGAAAACTGCAGATGTTTTTGAAAAATTTTTACCTGCGGTACATCATCAACCGATTATCGTGGATTTACCGGAATATCATGAGGAGGTAGTTTAAGTGAAAATAGATAAATATAATTTATCAAAAGAAGAACTTCGAAAATATAACCGAAAAAAAGCGCAGAGACAGGCTTATATGCTGTTGTCCGGAGTTGTTCTGATAGTTTTGCTTTTGCTTGTGGGAATCGGCGTCGGAATTTACAATTTATGCAAACCAAGTAAAGTTCAGGAGCCTGAATTGACAGATAATACAGAGGTTGTTATTGAAACACCTGAGATTATTGAGGAAGAACCGGAACCGGTTGAAGAAAAGATAGAGACAGTTTCGGAAGATGCGGTGGAAGCAGAACCGGAAGAGGAACCGGAAGAGTTAACGGAAGAACAAAAGCTGGCTGCTTTGGACGCAGTGGTTGATACATATATTGCGAATATGACATTGGAACAGAAGGTTGCAGGGTTATTTTTTGTGACACCGGGGCAGATTGCAAATGACAATAGCATGACTGCAGTCGGAAGTAAGATGAATGAAATATTAAATGAATATCCCGTTGGTGGTATTTTGCTGGATGAAAACAATATGGAAACTGAGAATCAGCTGAAAGATTTAGTATTTAATTTAAAGGCTTTTTCTACCAATAATATTTTTGTCGGGATTCAGGAATATGGAGGACCGGAAAGTCCTTTTGTGAAATCAGGAATAACAGAAGCCGTAATCAGTGGACCGAAAGAAGTGGGAGATGGGAACGACAACAGTGGTGCGTATACTTCTGGAATTGCAATAGGAACCTTGTTAAATTCCTATGGGTTTGATACCGTTTTGGGTCCGGTTGCTGATATTTCATATTCGGAAAAAGGATATACTTCTGATGCCTCGTTTGGCAGTGATCCCGAAGAAGTAAGAGGAATGGTCAGAAATGCGATTCATGGAGAAGTGGATCAGGGATTGCATGTATGTGTGCAGTTTTTCCCGGGCTATGGAGATGTTCTTTCCTCACCTTCCGGAACAAGACCGGTTTCTTCGCGTACTGCGGAAGAAATTGAGAAAAATGAATATCCTATATATAAAGATGCTATCAATGGTGGAGCAGACTTTGTTATGGTATCCCAGATTGCATATAAATCCATTACAACAGATGTACCGGCATGTCTTTCATCAGCTGTGGTTACGGATATGTTGCGGAATGATTTGGGATATGATGGAATCATTATGACGGATTATATGAATACAAATTCTATGATTAAGCACTATAAGCATGCTGATGCTGCCGTTATGGCAATTGAAGCGGGCTGTGATATGATTGTTTCACCGGGAAATTTTCAGAAAGCATACAATGGCATTCTGGACGCTGTAAACAGCGGAAGAATTTCAGAAGAGAGAATTAATGAGTCGATTCGCAGGATATATCGGGTGAAATATGAAAAAACCATTAACTATAGCGAAATTCAGCAGTAGAGTTTTAATTGCATATTCTTAAGCGGGAATGGCTTATTTGTTTGAAAACATAATTGACACAAGAAGTCATTCTAATTAATATTATCTTATGAGAAAAATGGAATTAATTGTTCCGTGCCATTTTGGTCTGGAAGCAGTTTTAAAAAAAGAAATAATTGATTTGGGCTACGACATTACCAAAGTAGAAGACGGACGTGTGACGTTTCTTGGTGATGAAGATGCTGTTTGCCGTGCTAACATTTTTTTGCGTACGGCAGAAAGGGTTTTGATTAAAATCGGAAGCTTTCATGCAGAGTCTTTTGATGAACTTTTTGAAAAAACAAAGGCTCTTCCCTGGGCTGAGTTTATTCCGGAAAATGGCAGATTCTGGGTGACAAAGGCTTCCAGTGTTAAATCAAAATTATTCAGTCCTTCTGATATTCAGTCCATTATGAAAAAGGCAATGGTCAAAAGCCTTCAGGAAACATACGGAATAAGCTGGTTTGAAGAAAGCGGAGAGAGTTTTCCGATTCGCGTTTTTATCTATAAAGATGAAGTGACGGTTTCATTGGATACGACAGGTGATTCGTTGCATAAAAGAGGATATCGCAAGTTGACTGCAAAAGCTCCGATAGCCGAAAATCTTGCGGCGGCATTGATTATGCTGACTCCGTGGCATAAAGACCGTATTTTGGTTGATCCGTTTTGTGGTAGCGGAACCTTTTTGATAGAGGCGGCACTCATGGCGGCTAATATTGCACCGGGAATGAATCGAAGCTTCAATGCATTTGAATGGAAGCATCTGATTCCATCAAAGATGTGGTATGACTGTCTGGATGAGGCAAGAGAAGAAATTGATATGAATATCGAGACGGATCTGCAGGGCTATGACATTGATCCTGAGATGACGCGGATTGCCAGAGCCAATGCCAGACTGGCCGGAGTGGATAAACTAATTCATTTCCAGACCAGACCTTTATGTGAATTCAGTCATCCCAAGAAATATGGGTTTATAATTACAAATCCACCATATGGGGAGCGGCTTGAAGAAAAAAAGGATTTGCCAAAGCTATACAAAATGCTGGGGGAAAAATACCGTGAGCTTGAAACCTGGTCTATGTATCTGATTACATCTTATGAAGATGCGCAAAAGGATATCGGACAAAAGGCGGATAAAAACAGAAAATTGTATAATGGAATGTTAAAGACCTACTTTTATCAGTATTCAGGTCCGAAGCCTCCGCGGAGAGAACATTCATGACAGAAAAAGAAGAGAAAATCCTGATAGGTCTTTCTTTTGCGTTTCTTTTCACTGTGATTGCACTGAGTATCTTCACATGGAAAGTTCGTGCAAAAAACGAACGATATATATATCCCCAAAGCAATATTTTCACTCGTTCCTATCTGTTTCAGATAGAAGACGGTCTGATTGAGGGAGATATCGAAATGGCGAATGAGCTACATGCAGATGGGTTTGTGAAAATTGTTGTAAAAGAAGACGCTGTGGAATCGAATACGGAAAATGAGGATTATCCGACTGGCGGTATTGGGGCAGTTATTTTGTATAATAATGAATTTGTCATGCCCGATTATGACAGTTATGATTTTGCGAGAGATCTTTCAGAAAGTTTCGTACATTATTTTCAGATACCGAATGTTACATTGGAAAAAAGCGAAGATGAAGAACTGAAAAAAGCCATGCACCCCGCGGTAATTATTGAAAGTAATCTTCCTATGGAAGAAATACAAGTTTTTATTTCAGATAACCTGAAAAATATATTTACGGAAGAGAATAACCGAGAATGATAGAAATTTTATTTGCAACATCCAATGCAGGAAAGGCACGGGAAGTTCAGGCAATGTTTTCGGAACTGGATGTTGATGTTAAAACATTAAAAGAAGACGGAATTATTGTGGATGTAGAAGAAAATGGTAAAACATTTGCAGAAAATGCCTTGATTAAAGCAAAAGCACTGGCCGGTCTGACCTCCAAAATCATACTGGCAGATGACTCTGGACTGGTGGTAGACTATTTAAATGGAGAACCCGGTATTTATTCGGCCAGATATCTGGGAGAAGATACCTCCTATGATATTAAAAATGCTAAGATTCTGGAACGGATGGAAGGTGTGGCGGAAGAGAAACGAAGTGCCAGATTTGTCTGCGCCATGGCTGCGATTATGCCGGATGGAGAAATTATTTGCACGGAAGGGATTATGGAAGGTCGTATAGGATATGAAATCAAGGGAAAGAATGGATTTGGCTATGACCCTATTTTTTATCTGCCTGAGTATGGTATGACAAGTGCTGAAATCACTCCGGAAGAGAAAAATGCAATCAGCCACAGAGGAAAGGCTTTGCATAGATTACAGGAAGAATTGAAAAAAAGAATACAAGGATGACACTACCAAATGAGAATTTTGATTGTGAGCGATACCCACAGACAAAACGACAATTACTTTACGTTAATTGACAATGTCGGCAAGATTGATATGGTTATCCACTGCGGGGATGCAGAAGGAAGCGAATATGTGCTGCAGCAGGCAGCAGGATGTCCGCTTTATATTGTTGCGGGAAATAATGACTTTTTTTCTGATTTATCAAAAGAGTTGGAACTCGAAATTGAAGGCAAACGAATACTTGTTACGCATGGACATTATTATTATGTCAGTAATGGTATTGAACGGATAAAGGAAGAGGCATTGGCCAGTCAATATGATGTTGTGATGTTTGGACATACGCATCGGCCGTTAATCAAATTTCAGGATGGTCTGACCCTTATTAATCCCGGTAGTCTCAGTTATCCTCGCCAGGAGGGGCGCCAACCGTCTTATATTCTGCTTGAAACGAATGAAAAAGGTGGATTTGAATACTATTTGGAGTACTTATAAAAATAAAAAATTGGTAAAATGGTGCGAATGGGCAAAAATTATCCGATAAAAATAGTTAAAATTTATCTATAAAGAGTAAGAAAAATATAGAATTTTGTGAAAAATTTATCTATAAAAATAGTTGACATTTATATATTCCTATAATATAATAGGTTTTGCGCGTGGCGAGAACAAAGAAACACGCCCGATGCCTACGGGGTGTGGCTCAGCTTGGCTAGAGCGCCTGGTTTGGGACCAGGAGGTCGCAGGTTCGAATCCTGTCACCCCGATTCTCAATTGTATATTTAAGTGTTTTACATTATGCGGGTGTAGTTCAATGGTAGAACACCAGCCTTCCAAGCTGGATACGTGGGTTCGATTCCCATCACCCGCTTTGTGTGTCCGTAGCTCAGCTGGATAGAGCAACGGCCTTCTAAGCCGTGGGTCGGGGGTTCGAATCCCTTCGGGCACATTAGGAGTTAATAACCTCCATGATAATGGTGGGTATAGCGCAGTTGGTTAGCGCGCCAGATTGTGGCTCTGGAGGCCCAGGGTTCGAATCCCTGTATCCACCCTTTTTATTATCATTGGGCTATCGCCAAGCGGTAAGGCACAGGACTTTGACTCCTGCATTCGCTGGTTCGAATCCAGTTAGCCCAGCTATTATGGGCCACTAGCTCAGGTGGTAGAGCACTTGACTTTTAATCAAGTTGTCCGGGGTTCGAGTCCCCGGTGGCTCACTGAAATCAGAAGCAAAAAGCCTCTGATTTTTTTTATGAAAAGTCCATGCGGATATGGCGGAATTGGCAGACGCGCCAGATTTAGGTTCTGGTGTCTACGACGTGCAGGTTCAAGTCCTGTTATCCGCACGATAGGAAAAAAGCAGCAATTACAGGGAATGCCTTGTATTTGCTGCTTTTTTATTATTCATATATGAATATTTTATATGATACTAAGGTCCCAAGGTCATACTTTTCATGCTCGCATGAAAAGTATGACTTTGGGACCCACAAAACATGAGAAAGTAGCCCGATTAGGGCGGATTTCGAATGTTTTAGGGATTGCGAGAGCACAAAGTGCGTAGCAATCCGTTGGTATCATGGGGGCAAAATACCTTTTGACCCCAACATCTTTTATCTGGAAAATATATAAAAATAGGTGTCATGGATAAAAAATTATCCATGAATTATTAGGATACAATATGCTATAATTCTCATGGTGGTTGCAATGAAGCACAGGATATGCAATCAAACAGATTAAAAAAGGAACTAATGAAAAAATGAGTTTTACAAAGGAAGAGGATAAAAGCAGAATCGGTTGGGTGGATTTTTCCAAAGGAATAGCCATGTTGTTGGTGGTTGTTGCACATACAATACAGGGGGGACTGTGCTCAGGCATGGTCAGAGGTATGATATATTCCTTTCATATGCCGTTATTTTTTATCCTGAGTGGTTTCACAATGCGCCCGTCGGAGAATATTCAAAGTTTTAGAAAAAAGGCATTGAAATCGGCCAAAAGTTTACTAATCCCCGCTGCGATTTTATATTTTGCGTGGATTTGTATTGAATTATGTCGGGATTCGGAACAACTTCTTTCCTTCGATTTTTGGAAAGGGAAAGCCCTCACTTTGCTTTTTTCGAGTGCATCTTCCACGGTGTGGGGAGAGACTTTTATAGCCGGAATAGGCATGATCTGGTTTTTCTTTGTTCTTTTTTGGGGAAAAGTTTTGTTCGATTTTGTGCAGATGACTGCGCGAAATATAATTCGAAACGAAAAGGACGTGAGGATATTCCTGATTGTGTGCAGCATTCTTTTGGCAATTATCGGAATTGTGTTTGGAAAATATCGATGGCTTCCGTTTTCGTTGGATATTGCCTTGGGGATACAGCCGTTTTTGACCACCGGATATTTGTTTAAGTCGATAGGATGTGAGTATAAGACTGTCAGCCGGTTTTTACTTTGCATTCTGATCTGGGCAGTATGTTTTTTTCTGACCTATCCTAATCTGGATAATTGGACTTATCTGGAGATAGGACTGCGAAGATATTCGATTTTTCCGGTTAGTTATCTGGGGGCAATTGCCGGAACGGCAGTCATCAGTATGACAGGTATGTATATCGGATGTTTGAAAAACAATAATATCTGTGAAAAAGGGATTCGAATGTTAGTAAAACCCTTTTATGTCATAGGTAAAAATTCTCTGTATTTTTTGTGCGTTCATATTATGGATCAGTTGTGGGATTTTATCTGGTATGCGGAAGACCATCAGATAATTACGGCATGTAAAAGACTCGGAACAGACTTGTTGGTATTTGTAGTCGTTCTGACAATTGTACATGGTTCTTCGAAGAATAGAAGTATGCACAAAAATTAAAAAATTATACATACTTTGACATCGAAGTCATAGACAAGGATGCGCTTTTTTGGTACAATTTACAAGACATTTAAAGAATATTATGATGGAGGAAATAAAATGACATTAGAGAGAGAAATCATCGAATCAAAGATGGAAGATCAGCTTCAGGAAATATTACGCGTTCGTTTTAATAAATCCATTGCTGATTGTACAGATAAAGAGTTATATTATGGTTTGTTGCAGTTGACGAAAGGGTTGGCTAAGGCAACGGAACCGATTTCCGGAGATAAAAAAGTTTATTATATTTCTGCTGAGTTTCTGATTGGTAAATTGTTGTCCAATAATCTTATTAATTTAGGTGTTTATGAAAAACTGGAAGATATTTTGAAAAAACACGGAAAAGAATTATCCCGGATTGAGGAGCAGGAACCCGAACCTTCTTTAGGTAATGGTGGACTTGGACGTCTAGCGGCATGTTTTCTGGATTCGATAGCAACACTGGGGCTGCCCGGTGATGGTATCGGACTGAATTACCATTTTGGTCTTTTTAAACAGGTATTTAAGAATCGTAAGCAAACCGCTGAACGAAATGACTGGATTGAAGACGATTCCTGGCTTCGTGAGACAGATGTCAGTTTTGAAGTGCCCTTTGGTGACCTTAAGGTGAAATCTAAATTATATGACATAGATGTCATTGGATACAACCACGGTATCAATAAATTACATTTATTCGATGTGGAAAGTATTGATGAAAGTGTTGTCAAAGAAGGTATTGACTTTGACAAAGAAGACATTGCTAAAAATCTGACCTTGTTTTTGTATCCGGATGATTCGGACGAGGCCGGAAATCTTTTGCGTATCTACCAGCAGTATTTTATGGTAAGCAATGCGGCTCAGTTTATATTAAAAGAATTAAAAGATAAAAAGGTTGATTTGCGTAAAATGTATGATCATGCGGTCATTCAGATTAATGATACACATCCGACTATGGTTATTTTGGAACTGATTCGTATTTTGACGGAAGAAAAAGCTCTTACCATGGACGAAGCTATTGATGTAGTAACCAAAACATGTGCATATACCAATCATACCATCCTTGCAGAAGCACTTGAAAAATGGCCGTTAAAGTATCTTGAAAAAGTTGTGCCGCAGCTTGTTCCGATTATAAAAGAGCTGGACCAGAGAGTTTCTGCCAAATACGATGATGAGAAAGTGCAGATTATTGATAAAGACGGCAGAGTTCATATGGCTCATATCGATATTCACTTTGGATTCTCGGTAAATGGTGTAGCAGCGATTCATACAGAGATTTTAAAAGAATCCGAGTTGAATCATTTTTATAAAATCTATCCGGACAAGTTCAACAATAAGACCAACGGTATTACATTTAGAAGATGGTTGTTGTCCTGCAACAAACCATTGACACAATTCTTGACAGATACAATTGGTGAGGGCTTTAAAACAGATGCGCAGGAACTTGAAAAACTTTTAACAAAAATAAATGATGCCGGTGTTTTGAATCGGATTGAAGAGATTAAAAAACAAAAGAAAGAGGAACTCGCTGCTTATGTAAAGGAAACAGAGGGTGTAGTTTTAAATCCCAATTCTATTTTTGATATTCAGGTAAAGAGGCTGCATGAGTACAAGCGTCAGCAGATGAATGCACTTTATATCATTCATAAATATTTGGAGATTAAGAGCGGTAAAAAACCTTCTACACCGATATCTTTTATTTTTGGTGCGAAAGCGGCTCCTGCTTATGTTATTGCACAGGATATTATTCATTTGATATTGTGTTTACAGGAAATTGTAAATAATGACCCTGATGTGTCTCCTTACATGCAGGTTCTCATGGTTGAAAATTATAATGTAAGTTATGCTGAGAAGCTGATTCCTGCATGTGATATTTCTGAACAGATTTCATTGGCATCCAAAGAAGCTTCCGGAACAGGCAATATGAAATTTATGCTTAATGGTGCCGTTACAATTGGTACTTCTGACGGAGCGAATGTTGAGATCCATGAATTGGTTGGAGACGACAATATTTATATATTTGGTGAAAAGTCAGAACAGGTCATTAAGCACTATGAAAAAGGAGATTATGTATCCAAAAAATTCTATGACAATGATCCGATGATTAAAGAAGCGGTTGATTTTATTGTCAGTGATAAAGTAATGGCTGTCGGCGATAAAGAAAACTTAGAGAGACTTTATAACGAATTGCTCAATAAAGACTGGTTTATGACATTACTTGATTTAAGAGATTATATTGTTACAAAGGACCGTATGCTCGAAGATTATCGTGACCGTGACAAATGGAAACGAATGATGTTGACAAATATTGCAAAGGCTGGGTATTTCTCTTCTGATCGTACAATTGAAGAATACAACAGAGACATCTGGAAAATGATTCCTTCTTTCAATGAAGAAATCGGAAAGTAGGGAATGAATACAGAAAATGACACTCATGTATGCAGGTTGTGTACGTGGGTGTAGGGGTATACATATAAATTTATAAAACGAAAGGAAAAAACTATGAGAAAATGTGGTGTATTATGTCCTATTTTCAGTCTGCCTTCTCCGTATGGAATTGGTACCATGGGAAAAAGTGCATACGAATTTGTGGATTTACTGGAAAAGGCGGGTCAAAGTTATTGGCAGATTTTACCGATCGGGCAGACCGGATATGGAGATTCTCCCTATCAGTCATTTTCGACATTTGCCGGAAATCCCTATTTTATTGATTTGGATCTTCTTAGAGAAGAAGGGCTGCTTACTCTGAGTGAATGTGAGCAGGTAGAGGTGTGTGAAAATCCTGCTTATGTTGATTATGAAAAAATGTACAATAGCCGTTACAAAGTTCTTCATATGGCATTTGATCGTTTTGATGAGAAGAATGAAAAGAAATATGATAAGTTTATTAAAAAGAATGAAAACTGGTTAGATGACTATGCCATGTATATGGCTGTTAAAGCCCATTTTGAGCAAAAACCATGGACAGAATGGGATGAGGATATCAAACTTCGTAAAAAGAAAGCTATAAAGCATTATCAGGAAGAACTGGATTCAGAGATACGTTTTTGGAAGTTTTTGCAATACTGTTTCTTTGTGCAATGGAAAGATTTAAAAAAATATGCAAATAAAAAGGGAATCGAGATTATTGGAGATATTCCGATTTATGTTGCATTTGACAGTGCGGATACATGGGCAAATCCTCAATTGTTTCAGTTGGATGAGAAAGGATATCCAATTGCTGTGGCAGGATGTCCTCCGGATGCATTTTCAGAAACCGGACAACTTTGGGGGAATCCATTATATGACTGGACATATCATAAACAAACCGGATATGAATGGTGGATGGAACGAATTGCACATTGCTATAAATTGTATGATGTTGTCAGAATTGATCATTTTAGAGGCTTTGAATCTTACTATGCAATTCCGTTTGGAGATAAAACCGCGGAATTCGGACATTGGGAAGAGGGTCCCGGTTATGCACTTTTTGAGCGCATGAAAGAAGTATTGGGAGAGTGCAGAGTAATTGCAGAAGACCTTGGATTTTTAACGAAAGAGGTTTATGAACTTGTTGAAAAGACGGGTTATCCCGGAATGAAAATTATTGAATTTGCATTCAGTAACTATCAGGACAATGAATATCTTCCGCATAATTATAACAAAAACTGTATTGTTTATACAGGAACCCATGATAATGAAACGGTAGCCGGATGGCTTGAAAATGTCTCCAAAGAAGATTACAAATTCATAAAGGAATATTGTGATTGTGATTCTGATAAGAAACTACCGGCGGCATTGGTTAGAATTGCCATGATGAGTGCTGCAGATACAGCAATCATCCCCATACAGGATTATCTGGGACTGGGAAATGAAGCGCGCATTAATGTGCCTTCGACACTTGGTATGAACTGGAAGTGGAGATTACTTCCGGGACAGTTTACCGAAGAGATGGCCACAGAAATGTTGGAACTTGCTAAAATCAGTTTCCGATATGGCTCTAAATAATAATATGTTTCTTCCGGTTGACCAGGATACATGTCAGATGCGGGAGAAAAACAGTTTAAGCGCGGCTCATGTTAGAATTGTGATAGGCAGGATTGTTTGTGACATCCTCTAAGAACCAGTCGGGCATGAGGAATGCTGTTGCCAGTTCGATAGAAGGAAATTCGACCTCGGCCATAATCAGATTCGAAGGAGTTTGAAATAAATCAAGTTCAATATTTAATTTAAGGGAATCCGGTATGGTATCCATGCCGGATTTTTTTAATTGCTCTATATCAAATTGAGGATTGGATAACGGAATTACATAGCGGTCTTTTTTGATGATGATTCCATCTGCTTTTTTTATCAGATGTTCGTAGCTTTCCTTTGTCAGAGGAAGATTAGACTCTTCTCTTGCTAACAGACCTTTTCCTTTATAGGTCAGATAATAGGTGTCGTTTTCCCGTCTGACGCGAACGACAGGGTCGGTACAAAGATATCCTTGTTCCATATGGAGACATTCATAGTCATTAAGATTTGTGGGGAGCTTCCGGATTGTAAATTTACGTTCAATTTCCATGATGGTCATTCCTTTCAGAGGGGTGTGGGGCGGGAGAAACGATATTTTGTTTCTCTTGCAAGCAAAATAAAATATCGCTTTTCCCGCTTTGAAAATATATCGCATTGGTGTTGCTTTAATTAGTGCTAGTGAGTTCTCAATGTTGATGACACACCAGACACTGATTATTAAACAAAATAAATTCAGCATTTTATGGTAGTATGAGGTATTCATGAATTGCGTAGCAATACAGCAATCCATATATTATAATATATCAATTATAACCAAATATGAAAAGTCTTAATATTATGATATGATGTTGGGGTCAAAAGGTATTTTGACCCCATGATACCAACGGATTGCTACGCACTTTGTGCTCTCGCAATCCTAAAACATTCGAAATCCGCCCTAATCGGGCAACTTTCTCATGTTTTGCGGGTCCCAAAGTCATACTTTTTCATACGAGCAAAAAAGCATGGCGAGCAAAAATAATGTCCGGTTTCAACTGTCTGAAGACGAAGTCGGAGTTTTGAAACCGGGCATTTCATAAATTTTTGTGAGCATGTCGCTTAAATGTTTGAAAGCTTAAATAATTAGTTGTTTTTTGGGTATCAAAATATTACAATAATTAAAATGTATTTTCAGAAAAGTTAAGGAGTTAAAAAACGGATTTATCGTTGCCGGTCATCGTGTTATGACAGATATTAAGATTAAAAATAAAGTTGAAATTTAGGAAGAGAGGAATATGTTATGGCAAATTTAGGGATTTTTTTAGCACCCGGTTTTGAAGAGTGTGAGGCATTGATTGTTGTAGATGTCTGCAGGAGAGCAGGTCTTTCCATTCAGATGATTTCAATTTCCGGTGAAAAAAACGTTGTAAGTTCACACAATGTTTCTGTTGTGGCAGACATGATTTTAAGCGAAGTAGATTTTAGTACATTGGATATGATTATTTTGCCGGGAGGAATGCCGGGAACCAAAAATCTGGAGGCATGTGAGCCGTTGATGGAACAGGTGGATGCTTTTTATAAAGCCGGGAAATGCATCAGTGCGATTTGTGCCGCACCCAGTATCTTTGGGCACAAAGGGTATTTAAATGGTAGAGATGCCGTATCCTATCCGTCTTTTGAAAGCCATTTGGAAGGTGCAAGAGTGTTGAAAGAGCCGGTTATGGTTTCTGATCATGTGACGACTTCACGCGGTTTGGGAACAGCACTTGATTTCGGACTGGCAATTGTAGAAAGATATTGCGGAAAAGAAAAGGCAGATGAGATTGCGTCTGTAATCGTTTATAAATAAGCAATTATATCTATCTGCCGGACAAAGCGGTTAATTGTCAGAGATTTCCTGTATCTCGTGATTGGCATATGATAATTTTATGCAAAAAAGCCCAAGATAATCTTGGGCTTTTGCATGTCTGCTCAGAAATGCGGATGAAATTACTTCATCTGTTCTTCCTGCTTTTTGATCATTCTTTTAACCATTTCGCCGCCAACAGAACCGGCTTCACGAGATGTTAAGTCACCATTGTAACCTTCTTTTAAGTTTACACCGAGCTCGCTTGCAACTTCTGTTTTGAAACGATCCATAGCAGATTTAGCTTCTTTTTTGCTTGTGCTATTGTTACTTGATGCCATAGCTTTTTACCTCCATAAAATGATATTTATTCTTAAGATAAGAATCAACACTTACCTTAAGAAATAAATTTGTGATAACAAACTGACACTCTTTTGGTTTTGTGTTTCAACTTATCTTGACTTTAGTATTTGCGTCACGTTAAAATTTATGAATGGAATTTTAAGGAAAAAGGAGCTTTTATGAAATATTATTTTGCACCATTTGAAGGCATTTCCTGGTATTTGTACAGAAATCTTGCTGCAAAGCATTTTGAAGCAGCGGATGTATATGTGACACCATTTATTGCACCCAATCAGATGCGCAGTATTCGGGAATCGGATAAAAAAGATATTTTGCCGGAAAATAATCGTGATTTGCATATTATTCCACAATTAATCGGAAATCGGGCAGATGAGATTGTAGATACTGCAAAGCAGATTTATGAAATGGGTTATCAGGAGATTAATTTGAATTTTGGATGTCCTTCCGGTACGGTTGTTGCAAAAAATAAGGGTGCCGGAATTTTAAGAGATCCTTATTTTATGGAAAAGTTTTTATATGATGTTTTTGAAGGATTGAAGGATCATATGAAAATTTCCGTAAAAACCAGAATTGGAGTAAGTGATGCAAACGAATGGGAAGAGATTCTGCAGGTTTTCAATCAGTTTGAATTATCAGAACTTATCATACATGCGCGGGTAAGGAAAGATTTTTATAATGGAAAACCCAATTGGAATGCTTTTGGTTATGCATTGGAAAATAGTAAAAATCCGGTTTGTTATAATGGCGATTTGTTTTCGGTTGGAGATTATGAAAAGTTAATTCATACCTTTCCAGAGACACAGTCTGTTATGTTAGGTCGGGGAATGCTTGCAAATCCGGCTCTTTTAGAAGAAATAAAAGGTCACGGGAAACTGGATAAACAACGAATGCGGGCTTTTCATGATGAGATGCTTGCCATGTACAGGGAACACTTATACGGTGAGATTACCGTCCTTCATAAGATGAAAGAAATCTGGCGTTACTGGTCACTTGTTTTTGATAAAGGTGAACAATATTTTAAAAAAATTGGAAAAAGCAAAAATCTCATAGAATATCAGGCTGTTGTAAATGCTTTATTTGCTGAGTGTAGGGTTATTGTATAAATTAAAACCACCCGTTTAGGGTGGTGTTTTTTACCATTCTTTATGCTAGTATAATGGCATGTGTAATAGGATTAGATAAATGAAAATTATAAAAAAAGCCGAGCTCAAGGGGGAGCGAGGCTTTTTTTACTTTGATCAATATGATACCGGGGGCAAAAAGTATTTTGACAAAAAGGTATTCGTATATTTCCTGTTGCGAAATCACTCATAAACTTCCAATATTTCATCGATGTCTTTTGTGACATATGATAATTCAGTCATGTTTTTCTTTGCTCTCTCCCGGTTTTGCTCATAGACACTGACATCCTGATAATCTTTTAGTCCATAATAATAGAAACTGTTTCGCCAGTATTCGGCAACTGCATAAACATCATTGTATTTAGGCAAATCTACGGATGCGGCAATATTATCACTATAATCTGAATAAGCACGTGAATATTCCTTTGCGTCTATAATATAATAAAATGAGCTTGCGTCATTCGTATATTTTCTAAAATTGTCTCTGCATACAGAAATAAAGCTGAAAAGCAGAAAAACAAATGTAAGGCTCAGAATGATGATGGGAATCAGGAACTTTTTGGGAATCGTTCCGGTTTTAGTCTTCTTCATGGGTGATGCCCTCCTTTTCATAGGATTCTTCTATCATCAGAATTTGCCTGGCTTTGGAAGTTGTCCGAAATTCATCTAATTGCTCATTATCCCATTCACAATATGTCATCAGGAAATGCTCTGTGTTTTCAATCATGGTTTCGTAACTGTCAATATGTTTCTGATTAAAAGCACTTTCCGGATACATGCTGCGGTATTTTTCATTCAGCACATAATCATTGTAGAGCTTGACCATGGAATTGTAGGCTTCCACAATGGCTTCCATCTGGGATTCAGTATGGACATAAGAGACATAAGAATCCGGTGCATAGCCTTTGATGCTGACATAGGGGAGAGCACTCATAATATAATCATAGTTAGAACAGAAACGTTGCAGCAGTCTGTATTCTTCAAGAGGCGTATCCCTGTCACAGTATTGTAAGTCATTGATCTGATAATAGCTGTAAAAAGCTTCAAACTCACCAGATGCCTCATATTGCTCCAGAGTTTGGATATGCTCATTCATATGTTTGTTGATATCTTTTGAAGTAATGTATCGGTAAATGTCCCAATTCATAAAAAGTCCAACAATTAAGATGAGATTTAAGATTACCAGTACGCAAATAACGGTTATGTAAGAGGCTTTTTTGCTGAAACGTTTGTTTTCTTCTACAACGCCATCCCGGATTGTCCGGAATTCATTTTGGAAACGGTTCATATCGCTGCGGTGTTGTTCAAACTGGCGTTTTTGCATACCGCAATGTGGACATACCGGAGATTCGATATCGATATTTGCTCCGCAAAATTCACATTTCATAGTAGTACTCCTTTATAAATCTGAATGTTTATAATTATGTTGTTTATAATCCATATCTTTTCTTAATATATTTTTTACATTTCTCTGCAATTGGATAGGTGTAATCATCGGAAAGCGTTTCTTTTTTCATTTCTTCAATTTCGCTTTCGGATAATCCCATATGATCGGTTAAAAATGCGTATGTCTCGGTCGCCCATTCTGAAATTTGTGCACGCTCTTCTTCAGTATAAGTCAAATAGGGCTGGTCGACAATGGTTTGCATATACAAAATATCATATAAAGTCCAGTACATATAAGTCAGATTATTGGAATCAAATTCAGCAGAATCCTCCAGAAAATTCTGATATTTCTGATAAGCCTGAATGAAATCCATATGTTCCCATTCATATGGATAATATCCTTTGTCATTGACATGATCATTCAGAAACCGGGTAATGTCATCATAGTTTCCCTGATCATACATTTCATCCAGCTGTTCATAATAAGTGTTTTTCCAGATACGGGATGCCTGATAGTTCTCTTCATCTTTTTGGTCAGAAAGGTTCATAAAATAGAAAACAGCTCCCATTAGTAATCCTATTAGGACGATTAGGACTGCGATAATGCTGATTACAATGGTCATGCTTTTCTTGAAACCGGATTTGAAAGTCTCTTCGGAATCATCAGACATTTCAGCCATTTCATGATTGAGATCCTGAAGATGTTCGAAATATTCCTGCTCCGCACCGGTATAGTTCAGAGCTCCGCAATAAGGGCATTGGGGAAGCGTGTCGTCAAATTCGGCACTGCACTGCTTACATATCATGAATATACATCTCCCTTACTAAAGTTGTACATATATATAATGATGTTGGGGTCAAAAGGTATTTTGCCCCCATGATACCAACGGATTGCTACGCACTTTGTGCTCTCGCAATCCGTAAACAATCGAAATCCGCCCTAATCGGGCTACTTTCTCATGTTTTGCGGGTCCCAAAGTCATACT
>JAFOEY010000020.1 GCA_017387565.1 Lachnospiraceae bacterium
CAAAAATTTCCTGGGGTGTTTTTTCTTTCTTTGCCATTAGTGTAGTACCTTCCATAAATGTATCCTTTCATAAATCATAATCAAAATGATGTCATAAGTAAAATGTTTTGGAAGAACTTACACACTTTATTTTACACCCTCGATTTTCTGAATGCCGTAATTGCTGAAGGTATCAGGGATGGAATTACAGATATTTTCGGACAGGGTACTCCGCCGGATGACAGCGAAGCGGTACAGACAGTCAGAAAGGCACAGGAGCTTTTAGATAAATTGTCTGCATACAAACCACTTGCGAAGGTGGAGGAACTTGAAGAAAACAATTACAACATGATTGATAATGTCTTGAATAACGATTCTTCCAAAAAAGAAGAGAAGAGTGTACAGGGCAGAATTTCCGTAAAAGAAAAACTGGCAGAGAAAAAAGCAATCATTGAGCAAAGAGATAAGGACAGTAAGACAATGCCGGAAAAAGATATAGAAAGGAAAAATCAGAGGGAGATATAAGATTATGGGTAAATTTACAGTAGAAGAAATCAATTTAATGTGCGTGTTTAATACAAAAAGCAGAAGGGAACTGATTGAAGATATTGGCCGGGTACTGCCACATCTGAAAGAAAGTGAAATGGAAGAACTTGCAAGGAATGTATTAACGAAGCTTCAGGATATGACCGATGAGGAATTTACAGAGCTTGTATTAGAAGCAGCAGATTAAGTAATATTGATTGGCGGGTAGTCGGCTTTTGTGGCTGACTACCTGCTTTTTTATTGCTTGATAAAACTTATAAAAATTACTATAATTACAATATATTTCGATAAAAATGTAAGGTTATTCGTATTATTGTTAGAGAGTCCTAAAGGACTTACTTAAAGTCGGATAAATTTATATATCATTTTTATGAAATACATTGCAAGTTGTGCTGAGATATGTTAGTATATATCTAGGCCGTAGGGAGGCATGGGTAGTGCCTTAATCCAAATATCCCATTAGCGGGATTAAGAATGGTATATCCATTCTTTTTTTTTACCTAAAGGAGTGAGAGCATGGCAAATAGCGAAACACCGATTACGCTTGAAGAACAGATTGTTTTAATGAAAAAATACGTTTCATTTAGGCAACGTATAAAAATGCGAAAATTTTTGCTTTATGCAGGATACTTCCGGGCGAGCAGATATGGTAAATTTTTGCTTTCCAATGTGGAGAATATAGGCAGCAAGTCGACACAGGATGCGTTATTTTCTTTGTATCAGTTTGATGTTGATTTAAGAAGAATTTTAAATTATTACTGTAATCGTGTTGAAGTAAGGTTCAAAAGTGCAATGTCAAATGCGTGTGCGATACATACCAACGATGGGACATTTTATTTAGATAAGCAGTATTACACACCGTCAAAAGGGGAAAGAGATGCTAAGATAAGAAAGCATAATATTCGATATTTTCAGAACGTATATTATGAAGATATAGTCAGTCGAGAAGAAAAACTGAGGAAAGATGTTGTAAAATATCCGGAACTCAAAGAATACAGGAAGGGTGGAAGCAGACAGAACAACAAACTGCCTGTATGGGTAACTTTTAGTTATTCAGAGTTTGGTACAATGTCTATGATGTATAATTATTTGCGGGGGGATTTACGTAAAAATATATTAGTATATTCTTTTGCAAAAGAGAAGTATTCAAGAAAAGATACAGAATTGGTTGATACATGGCTGGATGGTGTGCGTAACCTTAGAAATTATTGTGCACATAATTCTATGGTGGTCGGCATGACATCTTCAGTAGTGCTTCGTGATCCGGCTGACGATGTATCAGCATTGCCCAATGATAATGATTTGTTTTCAAGATTATATGCGTTAAAGAAACTCTTACCTAAAGAAGATGTAGTATCTTTAAAAAGTGATTTGAAAAAATTGTTGAAGAAAAGTAAAATTGACGCATATAAGTTAGGAATAATTCCAACATTATGGGAAGATATGTTTGATAATATCAATGAATTTTAATGTCTGATTTGAATATAATAATAATGACCGTAGGGAGGCATGGGTAATGCCTTAATCCAAATATCCCATTAGCGGGTAGGCAGTTGCATAATGTGACTGTCTATTTTTTATTTAAAGTCCCATTGTTTGGGACTTTAAATAAGATTAGAGGATTTGTGACTTATCTTTGTTCTGTTCATCATGTGATGCGGTATCCCGTCCTAAATATTGATTCAGATTCTCTAGCTTACGGTTTAACTCACGAACCTCTTTTTCACAATTCTTATAGGTGGCGGTAAGTTCACTTTTCTGTTTTGTAAGTTCCTCATACTCAGATTTTAACTTGTTTACATTAAGAGATTTCAGATTGATGCCCGCCTGTTCAAGCATACGTTTGGCACCGCCGTATAGGATAATCTGACTTTCATATCTGCGGAAATATGCGTCCGGGTTCTTGGCTTTTTTGTAGGCGATATGATAGGAACGATTGGCCCGATACTGCTCTGCATATTTAATGATTTCTCCCAAATCTTTCAAGCGGTGTTCTAATTCCACAACACTTTGTTTTGCAGATTTTCCGGCTTGTGTTTGTACGGAAATCTTGCGTTCTAATTCAGAAATGGAACCGACTTCATTATAACTTGCTGCAGCAATTTTTAAATTTTCAATGGCTGCCCAACGCTTTAGTCCGGGACTGTTTTCAAATTTTTCTCCGGAAGTATCCACTAGTTTCCGGGAAGCATAATCTTTTTTGGGGATAGCAACTTTGCGTTCCCGTTTCTGTTCAATCCGTTCTTTGATTCTTTCTTTTGTATATTCCTTACCTAAAGACTTAGCACTACCACGTACAAAATTATTCTGGCCCGGAGGACGGAAGGAAATGTATTTTCTAGCATCTTCTCCAAAGTTTTCTCCTTTGATTTCATATCCTTTTGCTCGCATGAGTAAAAGAAATTCCTCATAAGTGGAAGAGGATTTAATGGCAAGGTTAATGTCCCTTCGCAGTTGTGTCTTTGCAGATGCACCACGCTTATCTGTTTGCCATTCATTGTATTTTTTACCTCGTTGCCCGGTAGGAGATATGATGGATAGGTTATGCTCCTTACACAGCTCATCACTCAAGTGACGGATGCGGTAATAGGTCTTGTCGCAGTCATGGTATTTATCATGGTTTATGTTATCTGCAGCACAAAAGATAATGTGATTATGGACGTGACCTTTATCAATGTGAGTGGTAACAACGTATGAATATTTTCCTTCTAGAACTTTGTCAGCAAGTTCCTGTCCGATGGTATGAGCTTCCTCAAAACTGACTTCACCTGGAGCAAAAGCCTGTATCAAATGATAGGCTTTGTTGGGAGAATTTTCACGGCAGTGATCCAACGTATATTTAAAATCATAAGCTGCGGTTTCGGGAGAACAGGCATAAGAAGAAATGAAAATCTTATCGTCTGTTTTATCCGGGTTGCAGATATAGTCTATCGCTTTATCAACGGTTGCTTTGATAGCATGGATTTTTGTGTATGCCATACCTGATTCATCAACTCCTTTACTTCGTCTATATCTTCCTGATAGATGTGATTTGTACTGTTGATACGCTTTGCAATCTGGTTCAGACTTTTACTGATTCGTCCAAGTTCCGTGTTGTAATTTCGCAGATAACTATAATCCACATCATAGACAAATCCAAACAAAATCAGCTTGCGTAAAAAGGCGGATTTGCTTTTCATTTTCGATTCTTTGAACTTGGCTTCGAGGATAAATTGTTCCTTATCATCAAGGTAAACTTCATTGCGGTGGGTACGTGTTCTGTTTGCCATTTTAAACTCCTTTCCTGTATTTGGGTACAAAAAAACTGCTGTAAAAGTTTCGATTTTTACAACAGTTTATTTCAAGTTTTATTCAATTTTGGATAGAATTATCCAAGCAAAATTTTATCAAAATGATAGCAGAAGGTCAAGGCGTTTGGAAAGAAAACGCAAAAGAAATAGAAGAGGGTTAGGGATACTTCCCTGTGGAAATTTGCTCAGAGCAGACGGCAGACTGTGAATGTAGAATTTCGCCTGTGTCCGGACACAGGCAGTGCTTGCTATTTGTGTTCTATATAGAAATAGATTTTAAAATATGATATACTTTAAACATTTCTAATGATGAGAAGTTATGGAAGGAATGATACTACTTGAATAATAAATACATAAAAACAGCAGTGATTATAATACCTATCCTCATGGCAGCCATCTGCCTGACTTTGGCAGTAAGAAACGATAATCAGGCAAGTATGCCTATTCCGATGAGTCTTACATTTACAGGAGAATACAGTTATGATGGAGACAACTGGTATCCATACAATAAAGACAGCGATATGTCTGCACTGGACGGAGATGTTACAGTAAAAGGGCATTTTGATGTGGATATATCAGAAGGAGCAATATTAAATTTCTACTGTAATCATATCGGGGTAAGTATGTATGTGAATGAGGAGCAAGTGTATATGGATGCTCCAACAGAGATTAGGAACTACGGAATAGACTTAATGCCTTCCATGTGCGGGAAACGCTGGGCACAGATACTTTGTCCTGAAATTACTGAGGAGGATGAGGTAGAGTTTCGTTTTATTAATTATCATAAATACGGAAATAAAGAGGCATATAAAGAACTTTTGACGACATGTCTTATTGCACCTTTAGACAAAACTGTATTGGAGACTTATTTAAAACCTTATATTAATCCATTTGAGATAATAGGAACAGGACTTTTGATTGTAGGGATAATGCTACTGGGTTCTTCCGTTTATGCTGCTGTACTAAAAAGCAGAATGGCAAATCATTTGATTAAAACAGGAATCATGACATTGTTTGTGGGCGGATATACAGTGCTTGACATGATGATGGTATATTTTACGGATGAATTGTTAGTCATGAGAACGTATGGCGCACAGTTGTGTCTGATGCTTGGGGTTTATTTCCTGGGGC
>JAFOEY010000021.1 GCA_017387565.1 Lachnospiraceae bacterium
ACCAACGGATTGCTACGCACATTGTGCTCTCGCAATCCTAAAACATTCGAAATCCGCCCTAATCGGGCTACTTTCTCATGTTTTGCGGGTCCCAAAGTCATACTTTTTCATGCGAGCATGAAAAGTATGACCTTTTGACCCGGGTATCATAATATGGCACCTGCCTTGGTGTTGTTTTTTACAAAGACAAAAGTAAACATATATTTTTAAGTATATCAAAATATGGAGCTAAAATAAAGTGTTGTATTCCATTTCTTCTATATATTGTTGATATTTCGAATTTAATTTCCATATTATGGATTATTTACAAATTCATACACTTTTATTCCGTAATGTGGTAAAATATTAATGTTTTGAGTGTCAATAGTATATTTTGCCACTCACTAATGTATTTGAACTGCTATATTACTATGCAATTTACGCAATCCATGTTTGCGCAAAAACAGGTTTTGCAGACCTTCATTAAGATGAAAAGAGGTGATGATGTATGCCAGACACAGACCGATCGATATACAAGGGTGGAATCGGAGAAGTTGTGGAGAAAAAGTCACGCTTTATTGCAACGATTGAACCCGTGACGAGTAAAGAGGAGGCGGAATCCATGATTGCCGCCTGCAAAAAGAAATATTGGGATGCCAGACACAATTGCAGTGCATACATTATCGCCGATACGGTTGATATTTTGCATTCTTCGGATGATGGAGAACCTTCCGGTACGGCCGGAAAGCCAATGTTAGACATTCTGGTTGCACAGGGACTGAAAAATGTCTGTGTTGTGGTTACCCGGTATTTCGGAGGTACCTTGCTTGGAACCGGTGGATTAGTGCGTGCCTATCAGGCAGCCGTCAAAGCCGGCCTTGAGCAGTGTACCTTTATTGAAAAGAAAAAGGGTATAAAAGCAACTGTTGCACTTGATTACAACGATGTTGGCAAAATCCAGTATCTGTTTGCAACCGAAAAGGTTGAGACGATTTCTACGGATTATGGGGAAAAGGTTTCTATGTCACTCATCATTCCGCATGATGCATTTTCAAATGTCAAAGAAAAACTGGTTGACATAACAAGTGGAAAATCGTCATTTCAAGATGTTTCGGAGGCTTATTACGCTCTTGTGGAAGGAGAGATTAAGCTATGGACGAAAGATTAGAAGAACTTTTTTCAGAATTAAAGAATTTTTTGGATCAAAAACAATATGTAAAATTACGGGAATGGTTACGGGATTTAAACGTTGCAGATATTGCAGCTATGATGGAAGAACTGGATGAGGAGCTTCAGTTGAAAACATTCCGTATTCTGCCTAAGGATATGGCTGCGGATATTTTTTCTTATCTGCCGATTGAAGTGGAACAGCAGATTATTACATCCATATCCGACCGTGAAGCGGGTAAAATTATCGATAATCTGATGGCGGATGATGCCACGGACCTTTTGGAGGAAATGCCTGCAAATATTGTTAAGCGGTTATTGGCCAATGCCAGTCATGAAACCAGAAGGGATATCAATCATCTGCTTCGTTATCCCGAAGATTCAGCCGGCAGTATTATGACGGTCGAGTTTATGGATTTAAAAGAGGGACAGACCGTTGCTCAGGCGATTGAGCGGATTAAGAAAGCGGCTGTGGATTCGGAGACCATCAATATCTGTTATGTTTTGGACTATCAGAGAAAATTAAAAGGAACGGTAGCATTACGATATCTGTTATTAAAGGATCCCGATGAAAAAATCGGCGATATCATGCATGAAAATGTCATCAGTCTTCATACCCTGATGGATCAGGAAGAAGTTGCAAGGCAGTTCCAGAAATACGACTTTACAGCCATGCCGGTTGTGGATAATGAAGACCGTCTGGTCGGTATTATCACGGTCGATGATGTTGTGGATATTTTGCAGGAAGAGGCTACGGAGGATATGGAAAAGATGGCGGCTATTGTGCCAAGCGATAAGCCATATCTTAAGACAACCGTGTTTGAAACATGGAAAAAGCGTATTCCGTGGTTGCTTTTATTGATGATTTCCGCAACTTTTACCGGAAGAATTATTGCATCCTTTGAAGATGCCTTAAGCGTATATGTGGTGCTGACGACATTTATTCCAATGCTCATGGATACCGGTGGAAATGCCGGAGGACAGACTTCCGTTACGGTTATTCGTGGTTTGTCCTTAAATGAAATTGAGTTTTCGGATTTCTTTAAAGTTGTATGGAAAGAAATAAGAGTTGCACTTTTATGCGGTTTGACATTAGCCGTGGCAAACTTTGCAAAGTTAATGATTATTGATTGTGTTACGATGCCGGTTGCAGCAGTTGTCTGCGCTACTTTGGTTGTTGCTGTTTTAATTGCAAAGTTAGTCGGAAGTATGCTGCCGATGTTAGCAAAGAAAATCGGTTTTGACCCGGCAGTTATGGCGAGCCCGTTTATTACTACGATCGTAGATGCGTTGTCGTTATTGATATATTTTAGAATTGCATCTATGGTGTTGGGATTGTAAATCTTATGTTATTTAAGTGATAAAATGAAGAAAATCTTTTAAATTAAACAAAATCGCTGCGCCATAGCCTTGTCATGCCATAGCGCAGCGATTTTGTTTAATCGAAATGAAAGAGGAAGGTAATATATGAAAAATTCAAGAATCTGTCCAAAGTGTAATTCTAATAATATTGTCAGAATTGATGGATATGCAGGAGCGTATGGCTCCGGCAATAATATTATGATTGGTCATTCTATTTTTTCTGCTGTAAACGTAAATAGATACATATGCTGTTCCTGCGGATATACAGAGGAATGGATTGATAAAGAAGATATAGGTAAAATTGTTAATAGTAAGAAAGCAAAACGATAGATTGGAATGTGTTGATTTTGCCGATATCGCACCGGAAAAAATATAGTTAAAGAAGCGTCAGATAATCATTTTTTAATGATGAGTCTGGCGTTTTTTTATTGATCAAAAAAGAAGGAGATGGTTCTTTACACATTTTCCGCATAAATTTTACGAATTGCAGATATTACATTTTACATTAGGTCTATATAATCGGATTCGTGGATTAAAATTCTACGATTAAGACAAAGGAGAAAAATAATATGAAAAAAAAGATCGCAGGTATTTGTGCCCTTGGTATGGCAATCAGTCTGGTGACTGGCTGTGCTGCACAGACGACCGAAGAAGCAACTTCTGAAACATTGCAGCAAACAAATACGTCTGGTGTTACAGAAACAATGACAACTGAAAATGTTACCACAGAAAATACTGAGGTAGCCGTGAAAGAAAGTAGCGAAGCACCCAAATATGTCTTTCTGTTTATAGGTGACGGTATGAGTTATCCTCAATTTCAGGCGGCATCTGATTATCTTGGAGCGATTGCAGATGATGATTATGAAAATGCACTTCCCAGTGTGTCTTATGAAGAACGGAATGGCGCAATTTTGAATGGCCCGGAAAATCTTTGCTTTATGGATTTTGACGTAATTGGATCTGCAGTAACCTATGATTCCTGCAGTTTTGCACCGGATTCTGCTTCTACTGCAACTTCCATTGCAACCGGTTATAAGACATATTCCGGTATGATTAATGTGGATGAAACAGGCACAACTTCTTATGAGACGATTGCAGAAAAGCTGCATAATCAGAAAAACTGGAAAGTTGGTGTAATCAGTTCTGTCAATCTGAATCATGCTACACCTGCCGCATTCTATGCACATCAGGCAAGCAGAAATAATTACTATGAAATTGGTGAGGAACTGGTTGATTCAGGTTTTGAATACTTTGCCGGCGGAGGTTTGAAAAAGGTAACCGGTCCTGATAGCGATAAGACCAGTCTGTATGATTTAGCTGAAAAAGCAGGTTATAAAGTAACTTATACGCAGGCAGATGCTGAACAAATTACAGCAGCAGACGGTAAAGTGATTTTGATTGATGAGCATCTGGCTGATTCCGATGCAATGGATTATGAAATGGACCGGGAAAATGGTGAATGGGCATTGGCAGATTATGTTGCAAAAGGCATTGAAGTCTTAGACAATGATACCGGTTTCTTCATGATGTGTGAGGGTGGAAAAATAGACTGGGCATGTCATGCAAATGATGCCGGTGCAACAGTAAACGATACTCTTGCAATGGCAGATGCAGTTCAGGTAGCTGTGGATTTTGCAAAAGAGCATCAGGATGAAACGCTGATTCTGGTAACCGGTGATCATGAGACCGGTGGTCTGACGATAGGTTTTGCCGGTACAGACTATGATACATATCTTGATGCTTTGGAAAATCAGACAATTTCCTATGCACAGTTTGATGAGCAGTATGTCAGTCAGTACAAAGAAAATGGTACTTCTTTTGAAGATGCAATGAAAGATGTGGAAACACTCTTTGGATTAAAGTTAGAAGGAGAAGAAGATGACCGTCTTGTACTCACGGATTACGAAATAGAGCGCCTTAAAACAGCATATGAATTAGGTATCTCTGATTACGATGTAGAAGATTTTACACAGGAACAATATGTGTTATATGGTACCTATAATCCTTTCTCTGTTACGGTAACACATATCCTGAATAATAAAGCAGGTGTAGATTTTACCAGTTATTCTCATACCGGACTTCCGGTAGCTGTGTTTGCAGATGGTCTTGGAGCTGAGGCGTTTGACGGATACTATGATAACACGGAAATTTACAATAAGCTTGCATCGCTTCTGGAAGTAAAATAATTGTTGGCATAGGTTTAACACCTGATGTATGGTGTAATCAATATGAAATCATGAGAGGGAGCGTCATTGGCGCTCCCACTTATTATGCGATTGGAGTAGTTATTGGAGAACTATGAAGACATTAGAAAAATTAAAAAATAATAAAACCCTGGGTCCTGTTTTTTTATGGATTTGTTTATTGGTAATACTCTTATGTATGCCCACAGGATTTGAAAGCGCATTGACTTATAGGAATGCCGAGCGTGTGGATGCATTGGTAATTGCCACGGACGAGAGTGATATTGTGGATACAGGACTTGTGCGTAGTGGAGAACAAAGATGTCTGATACGAATTTTATCAGGTTCCTATAAAGATACGGAAACATATGCTGTAAACCGACTGAATGGATCTTTAGCTGAGGACAAGTTGTTTTCACCGGGAGACCATGCGTTTGTTGTGGTCAGTCACGCAGGCGGAGAAATTACAACCGTTTATATGACTGACCATTTCCGTTTGGATAAAGAAGTGATTCTTGCCGCTTCATTTCTGCTTTTACTTCTGTTGTTTGCAAGGGGTACCGGGGTACGAGCCATTTTATCTTTTGTAGATACTGTATTATTGCTATGGAAGGTTTTAGTTCCTGCACTTTTAAAAGGATATAATCCAATCTGGATTTCGCTTTTTCTGGTATTAGTTCTGACATTTTTGGTATTAAGCCTGATTTATGGTTGGGATAAACGCTGTGTGGCAGCAACGACAGGAGCAGCACTCGGAATCTTAGTTACAGCGGTACTTGGATATCTATTTACAGATTTATTTCAAATTCATGGTGCGGTCATGGAATCCAGTGAAAGTTTGCTTTATGCCGGGTATCAGCATTTAAATTTAACCAGAATATTTGTAGCATCCATATTTTTAGGTTCTTCCGGAGCCGTCATGGATTTATCAGTAGATATTTGTTCTGCTGTATATGAAGTGATAGAGAAGAGACCAGATATCAGTGCAAAAGAAGCCATTTCATCCGGATTTGCAATAGGTCGTGCAGCCTGCGGTTCAACGACAACGACCTTATTATTAGCATATTCCGGAAGTTATATAGCATTGCTTATGGTATTTATGGCACAGGGAACTCCGGTGGAACTTATGTTGAATTACAAATATGTGGCTGCTGAAATCGTTCATACGATTGTAGGTTCCTTCGGACTTGTTACTGTAGCACCACTTACTGCCATAACCAGCGGTCTTCTTTTAACAAAGAATCGGAAATAAATATCGATCTGAAAGATGTTATCCGACCCACTAACTATATACAGCTTATTTCTTGAATCCTGCACGTTTTCTCAAAGTAGGATCCAAAATTTTCTTGCGAATACGAAGACTTTGGGGTGTAACCTCCAAAAGCTCATCCGTATCAATAAAATCCAAAGCTTGCTCTAAGCTTAGAACTTTCGGCGGAACCAGTTTTAAAGCTTCATCCGAGCTGGAAGTACGGGTGTTGGTCAAATGCTTAGTTTTGCAGACGTTGATTTCGATATCTTCCGCACGACCGGTTTCACCGACAACCATACCGGAATAAACCTTTTCGCCGGGACCGATGAAGAGGGTGCCTCGTTCCTGAGCATTGAATAAGCCATAGGTAATTGCTTCACCTGCTTCGAAAGCAATTAAAGAACCGTTAGCACGGTAGTTTAAATCACCTTTATAAGGGCCATAGCCATCAAAAATCGTATTTAAGATACCGTTTCCTTTGGTATCGGTCATAAATTCACCACGATAACCGATTAATCCGCGGGAAGGAATGGAAAACTCCAGTCTGGTATATCCGCCGGAACCGGTACCCATATTGAGAAGTTCTCCTTTTCTGGCAGAAAGTTTTTGGATAACGGCACCTGAAAATTCATCCGGAACGTCAACATAGGCTAACTCCATGGGCTCGGTTTTTTTACCGTTTTCATCTTCTTTGTATAGTACTTCGGCTTTGGATACCGCAAATTCATATCCTTCACGACGCATATTTTCAATTAAAACGGAAAGATGTAATTCACCACGACCGGAAACTTTGAAAGAATCCATATTTTCAGTTTCTTCTACCCTTAAGGAAACGTCTGTGTTTAATTCACGGAACAGACGGTCTCTAAGATGGCGGGAGGTGACATATTTCCCTTCCGTACCGGCAAGCGGGGAGTCGTTTACCACAAAGTGCATGGCAATCGTGGGTTCTGAAATTTTCTGGAAAGGGATGGGCTTTACATCATCCGGTGAGCAAAGCGTATCGCCGATGTGGATATCGGAAATGCCGGAGATGGCAACGATGGAACCAATGCCTGCTTCTTTTACTTCCACTTTATTCAAACCGTCAAATTCATATAATTTAGATACTTTTACCTTCCGCATTTTGTCCGGTTCATGGTGGTTGACCATGACTACATCCTGATTGACCTTGATCGAACCGTTGTCAACTTTACCAACGCCGATACGTCCGACATATTCATTGTAATCAATCGTACTGATAAGTACCTGTGTACCGGCATCCGGATCCCCTTCGGGAGCGGGAATATAATCTAAAATCGTATCAAATAAAGGAATCATATCAGTTCCTTCTTTGTCCATATCAAGACTTGCATAACCGCCTCTGGCAGAAGCAAATACAAAGGGGCAGTCCAACTGGCTTTCGTCTGCTTCCAAATCAATAAATAATTCCAAAACTTCATCCACAACTTCGGCACATCTTGCCTCGGGACGGTCAATTTTATTGACACAGACAATAACCGGAAGACTTAATTCCAAGGCCTTGCGCAACACAAATTTGGTCTGAGGCATGGCTCCTTCAAATGCATCCACAACCAAAATAACGCCGTTGACCATTTTTAAAACACGTTCTACTTCACCACCAAAATCGGCATGACCGGGTGTATCAATAATATTAATCTTGGTACCTTTATATGTGATGGCTGTATTTTTGGAAAGAATGGTAATACCACGTTCTCTTTCAATATCATTCGAATCCATGACACGTTCGGCAACTTCCTGATTTTCACGGAAAACGCCGCTTTGCTTTAATAATTCGTCTACCAGAGTCGTTTTGCCATGATCGACATGGGCAATGATTGCCACGTTTCTGACATCTTCTCTTTTTTGATTCATAACTAAAAATCCTTTCGCGCTTTTTCGCACCGCGCCCAACACTGCTTTTTTCTTGAAATATCCTTGTTTACAAACGATTTTAGTCTATCACAATTTATACAAAAATCAAGTAAATTCATGTCATTTCCTGCAATTTGTGTCATTTTTATGAATAGTTTGTCGATTGAAAATTTACATTTTTTAGTAAAAATGAAATAAGATATTACTACATGACAGGAAAAAATTCTTTATTGCGTAAGAAGGGAGAACAAAAAAATGGATAAGATGAATGAAAATAACAAAGCAACCGTCATGGGAGAAATTGTAGGAACATTTACGTTCAGTCATGAGATTTACGGAGAAGGTTTTTACATGATTGATCTGCTGGTGCCGCGCTTATCAGACAGTGCGGATCTGATACCGCTCATGGTTTCGGAACGGCTGATTAATGTAAATGATAATTACGAGGGAATGAAAGTAAAGGTTTCCGGACAATTTCGTTCTTATAACCGCCATGAGGAACGGAAAAATAAGCTTGTGTTATCTGTATTTGTGAGAGAATGGGAATTCATCGATGAAATTGAAAGAAGTGAGATGACCAACCATATTGAACTGGATGGTTTCATCTGTAAAGAACCGATTTATCGAAAAACACCTCTTGGAAGAGAAATAGCGGATATTCTTCTTGCGGTAAACAGACCGTATGGTAAGAGTGATTATATTCCATGCATCAGCTGGGGAAGAAATGCCAGATTTGCAAATGACTTTGAAGTGGGAAGCCGTTGCCGTATCATTGGCAGAATTCAGAGCCGTGAATACATGAAAAAAATATCGGAAGATCAGGTGGAAAAAAGGATTGCATATGAAGTTTCCGTCAGCAAACTGGAAATCCCTGTAGAAGATCCGGTTTTATAATGATGATGAATCTTCTGAAATATGAATATTATGATCAATCTTCTAAAAAAATGATGTTTTGATTAGTCTTCTGAAATAATGAAGTTAATGATTAAGCTATTAAAACATGAAATAGATATGAAATTGAAGATTTATATTATGAATTTTAAGGTTGCAGATTTATCTACAAATTCGATTATTTGAGTTATTCGCAGGATTGTGCGGGATATGTTTTGTGTCGGATTGTTCTAATTATATTATGCGAGCATGACGCTGAATTTTGCAAGATAACAATTGCCATAAAAAAAGAATTGTGCTATGATTTTGCAAAATATAACATGAATTTATGGTGGGTGGATCATGAAAACTGGAAAAATTCATATTTATACAGGCGACGGCCATGGCAAGACACCGGCAGCACTTGGAGAAGCTCTCTATGCGGCATCAGCCGGGAAACAGGTCGTTGTGATTCAGTTTATGAAGGGCAAAGGCATTTTTGAAAACGATTTTGTCAAGAGACTGGAACCCGAAATAAAGTTTTTCTGTTTTGAAAAAGCGGAAAGCGAATATGTTGATCTGAATGATGAGCAGCAGGCAGAAGAAAATATTAACATTCGTAATGGTTTTAATTTTGCTAAAAAAGTCCTGTCAACGAACGGATGTGATTTACTGATTTTGGATGAAATTCTCGGTGTTTTGGATGTTGGAGTCATCACCGTGGATGATTTAAAAAGTCTTTTGGATGCCAAGGAAGAGGATACGACAATTATTATGACCGGCATTCAGTTAAAGGATGAGGTAGTATCTTTGGTGGATGAAATTTCCAAAATCGAATCTATGCCTATTGCATAAATGAAAAAAGAGTGATATGCTTTTTATGATGTAACGAATACTGTACATCAGACATATATTAAGAGATAGAGGTTGCGTTTTTTATCAGTATTCATTCGGATGCTCAGGAGCAGTCGAAGGATGATGAAAGGAAAAGACGCCGAAAGGAAGTATTTCCTGACAATATTTCCTTGGGCATGCAGTTAAGAACTGTATGACTGTCATCGGTTTCGATGGGGGGCTATCATAAGGTTAGAAAGATATGCCGTTTCCCTGTGGAAACGGCTTTTTCGATATTTGACCCGGCAAAATTTCTTTTTATATGGAATAAGCATGAGCCGTCATGCAGCTACATATGATGATTTAGGAGGAAAAAAAGATGGCTATTTTTACTGGCGCTGGTGTTGCGATTGTCACACCTTTTCATGAGGACGGAAGCGTAAACTACGAGGCTTTCGAAAAACAGATTGAGTTACAGATTGCAGGAGGAACCGATGCGATTATCGTTTGCGGTACAACCGGTGAATCTTCCACATTGACACATGAGGAGCATTTGGAAGTCATTCGTTTCTGTATCGAAAAAGTAAATAAACGAATTCCTGTTGTGGCAGGTACGGGTTCGAATTGCACACAGACAGCAATTTATCTTTCGCAGGAAGCAGAAAAAGCCGGTGCGGACGGATTATTGTTAGTTACACCTTACTACAACAAATGTACACAAAAAGGTTTGTATGAACACTTTAAAATGGTTGCCGAGAGTGTAAATATTCCGATTATTCTTTATAATATTCCCGGAAGAACCGGTGGCGTATTGATACAGCCCGAAACTGTGGTGTCTCTTTGCCGTGACGTGAAAAATATTGTCGGTGTCAAAGATGCAACCGGTAATATTTCAGGAGTTGCAAAAGTATTGCATTTAGCAAACGGTGACGTGGACCTTTATTCCGGAAACGATGACCAGATTGTTCCCATCCTTTCATTGGGAGGCAAGGGTGTTATCTCCGTTCTTTCCAATGTGGCACCAAAACAGACACATGATATCTGTCAGTTGTACTTTGACGGAAAAGTAAAAGAAAGTGCACAGTTACAGTTAAAAGCACTTCCGGTTATTGACGGACTGTTTTGTGAAGTAAATCCCATTCCTGTGAAAAAAGCCATGAACCTGATGGGACTGAATGCCGGTCCTCTTCGTCGTCCACTGACCGAAATGGAAGATGAACATGCAGAAAAACTGGCAGCAGCCATGAAAGAATTTGGTATTTTATAAATGAAATGATATCAGGGATCGTGAGAATGCAAAGCACGAAACGATAGATATCAAGAAAGATGTCTAAAGATCGAAATAACGAGATGATATGTAAATTATTAATAGGCCGTCAGAATTATATTCTGGCGGCTTATTGGCAAATTATGAAATGTATGATATAATATTTATGTAAACTTCTCGCCGTGATATTATAAAATGAATTATGTAAACCCTTTGCTCCGTAAAATGATGTAAACAATTCTGAAAGAGTATATTTTGGGAAGGAATAGAAGAAAACTGTTTGTGCAATTTTGAATTGAAATAGCATTAATTATGTAAACTCCCAAACGGATAAACCGCTAAACGGCTATGTAAAGGATATATACAGAGATAAAAAGCAATCAATGATGATTACATAATGGAATTAGAATGAAATGATGAGAAAGTAGCCCGATTAGGGCGGATTTCGATTGTTTACGGATTGCGAGAGCACAAAGTGCGTAGCAATCCGTTGGTATCATGGGGTCAAAATACCTTTTGCCCCCGACATCATAGTATAAAATAATCATAGTATAAAATAATATAGAGACAGGAGATTAACAAAATGACAAGAATAATTATGCATGGCTGCAATGGTGCCATGGGACAAATGATTGCCGGATTAGTTGCTGCAGATGAAGATGCAGAAATTGTTGCAGGTGTTGATATCAATACAGAGCAGAAAAATGATTTTCCGGTTTTTGCATCTATTGATGAATGTACGGTAGAAGCAGATGCTGTAATCGATTTTTCACATATCAGCTGCGTGGAAAACTTATTAAACTGGTGTGAAGAAAAGCAGATGCCTGTTGTTTTATGTACAACCGGTATGACGGATGAAATGTTAAAAAAAGTCGAGGAAGTTTCTAAAAAGACTGCAGTTTTAAAATCTGCAAACATGTCGCTTGGAATCAATATGCTTTTAAAAATATTAAAAGAAGCAACTTCCGTTTTGGCTCCGGCGGGCTTTGATATTGAAATCGTGGAAAAACATCACCGCAGAAAACTGGATGCTCCGAGTGGAACTGCGTTAGCTTTGGCTGATTCCATCAATGAAGAATTAAACAATGAATATGAGTATGTCTTTGACAGAAGTCAGAGAAGAGAGCAGAGACCCAAAAAAGAAATCGGAATATCTGCAGTCAGAGGTGGAACCATTGTTGGGGATCATGATATCATTTTTGCAGGAGAAGATGAAGTGATTACATTTTCTCATACTGCTTATTCCAGAGCAGTATTTGGAAAAGGAGCCATCCAGGCTGCGAAATTCTTAAAAGGAAAACAGCCCGGCTTATACAACATGAGTCATGTTATTGATCAGTAGAAGCGGTATTTAATCAAATATTGATGTCGTTTTTGGTGGTGGACGTTGAATGGTACAATTATTCTTACCTGTTTAGGTTTCGATGCATAAGTTCAACTAAATTTTTCGTGGTTTAGCTATGTTAAGCGGACGCACCGGTGCACCCGGACATCCATGTCCGACGTGCACCTTTCGCAGCATCCATGCTGCGAATTGCTGTGGCTGAACGAAAAATTAAGTTGAACTAATGCATCTTCACAATAAACAGGAAAGAATAATTGTACCATCCAACTGTGTAATGAAAAGCGATGTAATTCATTACTGATTTAAATTTCCGAAGGAGAAGACCTTAGTGAGAGATGAAGATTTACAGATTGTCTTACACCATTATAATGGCTTTTAGGTAAGCACTACGACACTACACATGTGGTCGTTGGTCATTGGTCATTTGAAAATTTAGAAAGCTGATTCACTAAGTTGTGGCAGTTCTATCTGTTTGCAGAATATTTAGTGGAAGTTGATTAGTTTATCTTAATAATCCGATCGAGTATCAGCACTTCGCGACATGGATGTCGCGAAAGACGCATTTAAGGCAGGATGCCGCATATGCGTCGTGTGCGTAAATTTGTTCAAATAATAAATTCGGATTATTTAGATAAACTTATCAACGTACACATATTCTGCAAACAGATAGAACTGCCACAACGACAGGAACCAACAGAAAAATTAAGGAAACTAACAAACAAAGGGGAAAACGATGGACGAATTAGAATTGAAGTATATCAAAAGCCTTGCTAAGCAGTATCCGACAATCGCTGCGGCAAGTACCGAGATTGTAAATTTATCTTCCATAATGAATTTACCGAAAGGGACAGAGCATTTTTTGACAGATATACATGGTGAATATGAGCAGTTTAATCATGTGTTAAAGAATGGTTCGGGATCTGTACGCCGCAAAATTGATGAGGAATTCGGAAACACTTTGAGTAATAAGGACAAAAAAAGTCTGGCTACTTTAATTTATTATCCCAATGAAAAACTGGATATTGTGATGAAGGAAGAGGAAAATCTTGAGGACTGGTACAAGATTACGTTGTATCGTTTGGTGCAGATTACCAAAAGGGTGTCTTCCAAGTATACCAGATCCAAAGTCAGAAAGGCTCTTCCCAAAGATTTTGCCTATGTCATAGAGGAATTGATTACCGAAAAAGCAGAAGTGCAGGATAAAGAGGCCTATTACAATGAAATTGTCCATACGATTATTCGGATTGGACGTGCTCCGGAATTTATCGTGGCATTGTGTGAACTGGTTCAGAGACTGGTTATTGATCATTTGCATATTGTTGGAGATATTTATGACAGAGGTCCGGGACCACATATCATCATGCGGACATTGCGCTATTATCATTCGGTAGATGTGCAGTGGGGAAATCATGATGTGGTATGGATGGGAGCCGCCAGCGGTCAGCTTGCCTGTATTGCTACGGTTATCCGAATGGCTGCCAGATATGGTAATCTGGATTCGTTAGAAGAAGGGTACGGCATTAATCTGATTCCTTTGGCAACGTTTGCCATGGAAAAATATAAGGATGTCAACTGTGATGTCTTTAATATTAAGTATAATACCAACTATAATACCAAAGATCTGACTTTGGATATGAAGATGCACAAAGCGATATCTATTATCCAGTTCAAACTCGAAGGTCAGATTATCAAACGTCGTCCCGAGTTTGAGATGGAAGACAGACTTTTACTGGATAAAATTGATTATGAAAAAAAGATGGTGCGTATTGATGGTGTGGATTATCCTATGAAAGATACGGATTTTCCGACGGTAGATCCAAATGATCCATATCGGCTATCACCTGAAGAAGAAGAGGTAATGGAACGTCTGCGCCAGGCGTTCAGACGGTGTGATAAACTGCAAAAAGATATCCGCTTTTTATTTTCCAAAGGAAGCATGTACAAAATTTATAATTCCAACCTGCTTTTCCATGGATGTGTTCCCATGGATGAAGATGGTAACTTTTTGAAAGTCAATTTGTTTGGAAAAGAATATGCGGGAAAAGCCTTATATGATGCGCTGGACAATTACGCAAGAAAAGGTTATTACGGAACCAGGGATTCCGATGAAAAACGAAAAGGGCAGGATATAATCTGGTATATCTGGGCAGGACCGAAATCGCCTGTTTTTGGAAAAGACAAAATGGCCACCTTTGAACGCTATTTTCTGGATGATAAAGAGACACATAAGGAAAAGAAAAATGCGTATTACAGGCTTTATGACCGGGAAGATATTTTAAATAAAATTTTAGTGGAATTTGGTTTGTCAACAGAAAAGTCACACATTATCAACGGGCATGTTCCGGTAGAGCAGAAAAATGGTGAATCACCGGTAAAATGTGGCGGAAAGTTATTAGTAATTGATGGTGGATTTAGTAAAGCATATCAGAGCAAGACCGGAATTGCAGGTTATACACTGGTTGCGAATTCTTACGGTATGCGTTTAGTATCCCATGAACCTTTTGAATCAGCAGAAGCAGCAATCAAAAATGAGTCGGACATTTTCTCTGATTCCATTATTGTTGAGACAACTCCGGTAAGACAGCGTGTAGCGGATACCGATATCGGAAATGAATTAAAAGTACAGATCCATCAGCTGGAAGAATTACTGGAAGCTTATCGGGAAGGTGTTATTGTGGAGAAAGATGTGTAATGGATTGATATAAGGATATCGATAATCTGCTGGTATTAGATAATATCAGATAAAATTGATGAATGAAAGCACATAAAATAAAGAAAATACTCATATTCCATGGAATTTGAGTATTTTCTTATATGCGTAGAAAACATTAGGTTTTTTGCTGAATTAAATCGACAAAATTAAGAAGTCATGTTATAATACTTCTACATTTTGTTAAAAAAATATCGATTTTAATCTTGTTTTCTGATAGACCGAAAACGATACAAATGATTAAGGATTGGTATCATCTACCGTGTTCGGTTGTTGGTTTGTGCCGTTTGTGTTATCTACATTATCTGTCATGTTGTTATTCACATTATCGGATGCAGAATTAACACCATTGGTTACATCGTCTGTTACATCTTTTACAGCATTTCCGGTATCGTTGATAATATCTCCGGCAGCATTTCCGACATCATCAACCGCATTTGTTACACCATCTACAACATCATTGGTGCCATCATTAACGCCATTATTTACATCATTATTCGTGTCATTGGTAACATTGTTATTGTTATTATCAGGTTGTGTTTCATCTGCGTTATTTTCCTGTCCGTTTGCAAAATCGGTGTTTCCATTTTTATTGGATGACTGGTTATTACCGCAGCCGGTAAAGCACAAAATCATTGTCGATAACAATACAACAAATAGTAATTTTGATTTTTTCATAATAGTAAACTCCTTTCAAAGTGTTAATTATGAAATTACTATTTGCATTTTAAAATTTTTTATTCAATAAATTTTAAAACAGAAATTATTAATATCTAAAGTATAATAACTCTAAAAGTATGGATTTATAAAAGGAGGAATCACCATGCAGTTCAGACCATGTATTGATATTCACAATGGAAAAGTAAAGCAGATTGTAGGAAGCAGTCTCGGAGATTCTTTACAGGAAAATTATGTGTCCGAGAAAAATGCTACTTATTATGCATTGCTCTATAAAAAAAATCAGATAAAAGGTGGACATGTGATTTTATTAAATGCCCCGGATGATCCGTATTACGCGGTGACGAAGATGGAAGCCATGGATGCTTTGGCAGTATATCCGGGAGGACTTCAAGTTGGTGGAGGAATCAGTGCAGATAATGCAGCTGAATTTATTCGGGCAGGAGCTTCGCATGTAATTGTAACATCCTATGTATTTAGAGATGGGAAAATTGATTATGACAATTTAAATCGATTGATTGATGCTGTTGGTAAAGATCATATTGTTTTAGATTTGAGTGCAAAAAGATATCCGGAAGGATATGTTATTATGACAGATCGCTGGCAGGTTAAAAGCGATATCGTAATTAATGTTGCACTTTTGGATGAATTGTCCATTTATTGTGATGAGTTTTTGGTTCATTCTGTGGATGTAGAAGGAAAGAATAGAGGAATTGAACAAAATCTGGTTAAAACACTTTCTGATTACTGTGGAAATCCGATTACTTATGCCGGAGGAATTAGCTCCTATGAAGACATGAAGGTTTTACGTAAAATTGGTAATGGCCGAATCAATATGACAGTTGGAAGTGCACTGGATTTATTTGGAGGAAGACTGGAGTTAAAAAAAATTGTTGCAGAATATCATGCCCGATAAGCGATTTATTCCAATTCAAGAAAATCAATTTAAGAGAACCAATTTAAGATAACCAATTAAAGATAATTGATATTAAAAAACCACTCCTGATGGAGTGGTTTTTCATTAATCCGTTAAAACAATATTGCAAATTCAAATCAAATCTTTTGATAATTTATATTTAAAAAGGCACATTGAAAAACTGATTATTTGTTATAATTGAAGAATTATAACTTGGTTACGTTTACGGCCTGAGGTCCTTTTTCACCTTCAACAACATCGAACTCTACAGAAGCGCCTTCTTCTAAGGTCTTGTAACCTTCCATATTAAGTCCTGAGTAGTGAACGAATACATCATTACCTGCTTCGTCAGAGATAAATCCGTAACCTTTGGGGTTATTAAACCATTTAACTGTACCTTTCATGTTGATACCTCCGATAAATATAGTGTTGCATCACAACAATGAAAGAATAGCATAGGAGACGTAAAAAGTAAAGAAAATATTTGCGCATTTCCGTTTATTCCGTTTACGAAAGTTAGCAAGAGATAATTTTCAGCTATTTATTCTATGATACCAGGATTGCGAGAACACAAAGTGCGTAGCAATCCGTTGGTATCATAAAAGGTATTTTGGCCCTGGTATTATATTGAATAATTTATGTTTCATCCTGATTTTGAGGAATACGATTAAATACCAGTTCATATCCGTCGCTTCCGTAATTTAAAGAACGGTTTACACGACTGATGGTAGCGGTAGAGGCTCCGGTCTTTTCAGCAATCTCCAGATAAGTCTTTTTATCGCGCAACATACGTGCAACCTCATAACGCTGAGAAAGCGACAGGAGTTCATTAACCGTACATAAATCTTCAAAAAAAGCATAGCATTCATCTTTATTCTCTAATGCTAAAATGGCCTGAAAAAGCGAATCAACAGCCTCGTTTTTAATTTTTTTATTCATAATCATGTCCTCATTTACTTTAACACTGTAAAATTTTAATGTTTTAATACGTGATATTTTATCACATACAAAGAAAAAGGTAAAGTGTCCTCAATTTGATATTTCAAAAAGTGCTTGTAAATGGAATAGATAAAAAGTATTAATTTGAAATGTTAAATAATGGAAGATCAACTAAAGATAAATTTTAAAACATTTACAAATAGTTTTCATTACTATATAATGTGATGTATATAGGGGCATCATACAGAACTCGTCTTGTTTGCAGGGAAGAGTTCTGTATGAATGACCCACCCGCGCATGAGCATGAAGAAATTTTTGCAAAAAATTGCGGAATGCGAATGCAGGAGAATTGCGGAGCTGCAAGGCAACGGAGTGGAGAGGAATTGCTATGACCATTGATAAAGATGATTTATTAAAGAGTATCTTGGATAGTTTAGGACGCATGGAACATATTCAGAGTGAAGATATTCCCAATATCGATTTGTATATGGATCAGGTAACAACGTTTATGGATCAGCATCTTAGGGCGACTACCAGATACCCGGATGAGGATAAGATTCTGACAAAGACCATGATAAACAATTATGCCAAAAATGATTTGTTACCTCCGCCTGTCAAAAAAAAGTATTCCAAAGAACATGTACTGGTTTTAATCTTTATTTATTATTTTAAGGGTGTTTTATCTATCAGTGATATCAAGGCTTTATTAAAGCCGATAACGGAAAAGCATTTTCCTAAAGATTCGGATTTGACATTGGAAGATATTTATAATGAAGTGTTTTCCTTGGAAAGTGGACGCATCGACAGTATGAAGGAAGACATTGTTAAGATGTATCAGGAAAGTGAAAAAACATTTTGTGATGTAGACGATGCGGATAAAGAGTTTTTGCAGAAGTTTTCTTTTATCTGTATGTTAAGTTATGATGTTTATGTCAAAAAACTGATGATAGAAAAAATTATTGATGAAATGAAGAGTGAGGTATAAAAAGATATAAATAAAAAAGAAGTATAAACGCCAAATAAGTATTAATGAAAGAAAAAGAAATAAAAGCGTATATATAATAATAAAAACCGCTTAAACTGTTCCGGTTTCTAAAATCCAGTCATAAACTGATAATTAGAATTCGGTACACAGCTTAAGCGATTTTTGTTTTGAAAAGAATATGCTTTTCTTATTTATTGGCTTGTGTTATAAATTGATGCATCTATTTCCATTCATAAAAGAGCCGTGGCAAACAGGCTATTCAGCAGCTTTTTTTGCATATTCGGTTGTAACCAGATCTTCATAAGGAACAGGCTGATCCAGTTCTTTGGCATCCATCAAAATATCCTGTAATAGGATAAAACTGTCTTCTTCAAAAATCAGATTTTCTTTCCAGGTATCTTGTGATTTATATCGTTCTACGATAGAGGTAATCGTCGAAATCTGGGTTTCTTCAAACTGCGGTGCTATGACTTTTGCAATTTCCTCGGATGAATGCGAATTGACATAGTCCATTCCTTTTTGAAGAGCGTTGGTAAAACCTTGGATGATCTTAGGATTTTTTTCCATATAACTGCTTTTGGCACTAAAGGCAGTATAAGGCACATAGCCGGAATCGACACCTAAGGAAGCGACAATGTAGCCGTCTCCTTTTTCTTCCAATGAGGTTGCAAACGGTTCAAATTCGACTGAAAAATCGCCCTGACCTCCGGAAAATGCTGCAGCAGTTGAACCAAAATCGATGCTCTGATCAATGTTTAAGTCGGTTTTAGGGTCAATATTATTCATTTTCAGAATATATTCAAATACCATTTCCGGCATGCCACCCTGTCTTCCTCCCAAAACATTTTTGCCCTTCAAATCTTCCCATTTAAAGTTATCCATGGGTTCTCTGGCAACTAAAAAGTTTCCGGCACGCTGTGTCAATTGTGCAAAGTTTACAACATAATCATCGGTATTGCCAAGATAGGTATAGATGGTTGCTTCACTTCCCATAAAACCAATGTCTGCCTCGCCGGATAGGACAGCAGTCATGGTTTTGTCTGCACCGAAACCGGTTACCAGTTCCAAATCGATTCCTTCGTCGGCAAAATAACCTTCTTCGATTGCAACATACATCGGGGCATAGAAAATGGAATGCGCTACCTCGTTGAGGGTTACTTTTGTAAGATTGCTCTCTTCCTTTCCGCATCCGGTCATGAGGATGGAAAAAAGCATACTCAAAATGAGTAAAAGTGAAATTTTCTTTTTCATAATGTCTCCCTGAAACATAAACTTTTACTAATAGGATATTGGAAAGATTGTAAAAGGTTCCTGCATATGCTATTCTCTCATGTGGAAAAGGAGGCAACATAGTATGTGGATGTGGTTGGTTTTATTATATGGACTAATAAAAGGCGCAAGAGAAATCGTAAAAAAGAAATCCTTGCAATACAGTTCGGTTGCGGAAGTTTTATTTTTTTACACATTATTTGCATTTTTAATGGTGTTACCGGATTACAAGAATGCAATGGGCATACCCGTACACATGATGGGATGGATTTTTTTAAAATCTCTGATTATATTCTGTGCATGGATTTTGAGTTTTAAAGCAATTAAAAAAATGCCAATCAGTCTTTACGGTGTTTTGGATTTGTCCCGTGTTTTATTTGCGACACTGCTTGGAAGTATTGTATTAAAAGAAATTATGTCAACTAATCAGATCGTTGGACTGTTTCTTGTCGCGACGGGATTATTGTTATTGAAAGTACATATTCCTTTGAAAAAGAAGCGGATAAGAGAAAGTAAAAATAAAGAAAAAGCGAATGAAAAGATGACGGAAAAGAAAAATCGCGGAGAAATTGTTCGGGATAAGGTTGGGACAGATAAAGTGAAGCCGATAATTGTGATTTTTTCATTGCTTTCATGTATGCTTAATGCTCTGTCCGGTCTGCTTGACAAGATCTTGATGCAGGATTTAAACAGTTCGCAGCTGCAGTTTTTTTACATGCTCTTTTTGGTTTTACTCTATGGTCTATATATGTGGATTGGAAAAGAAGAGGTGAATTTAAAGAAAGCAGTCAAAAATCCATGGATATGGTTACTGGCACTTTTATTTGTGATTGCGGATCGTGCGCTGTTTTTGGCAAATGCGGATCCGGAAAGTAAAATTACTATCATGACTTTGATTAAACAGTCCGGATGTATTGTAACATTGGCAGCAGGAAAATGGATTTATCATGAAAAACACGTTTTACATAGAGCATTATGCACTGTTTTGGTAGTGGTTGGAATTGTTGTTGCGGTACTGTAATGTTTCTGTATGATAAAAATTTCAACTTCCATATCGACACGGATTGCTAAATATAATATAATAACTATATCTGAGAGTTCGTGATTTCCATACGGACAGATATAAGAAAACTATAAAGAAATGCCACAAGTGGCAGAGGAGGATTCAATGGGAGTTATTTCAAGATTTAAAGACATTATGGCAGCAAATTTCAACGCTTTATTGGATAAGGCAGAGGATCCGGCTAAGATGATTGACCAGTATTTAAGAGACTTAAATGATGACCTTGCAAAGGTTAAAACAGAGACTGCAGGTGTCATTGCAGATGAAAAGGCAGCAAAGAGAAAACTGGATGAATGCGATTCTGAAATGGAGAAGATGGACAGATATGCCAGAAAAGCTGTTGCAGCAGGCAATGATGGTGATGCACGTCAGTTTTTAAATAAAAAATCTCAGTTAGCTCAGGAAAGAACCGCTTTGGAAGCTAATTACAATATGTGTCTTGAAAATTCATACAAGATGCGTGAGATGACCAAAAAACTGGAAAACGACATTGCGGAATTAAAAGGCAAACAGCAGACTTTAAAAGCAAAACTTGCTGTAGCTGAGACCAAGAAACGCATGAATGAAGTTGGTTCTTCTGCAAAAGGTGCCGGTGCAAGATTGGATGCATTCAAGAAAATGGAAGAAAAAGTGGACCGTATGCTGGATGAAGCTGACGCTATGGAAGAACTCAATAAAAGCTCTGAAACATCTGATATCAGCGCATTACAGGCTTCTTACGCAGATATGGATGCAAGCTCAGATGTAGAAGATGAATTGGCAGCATTAAAGGCAGAAATGGGTCTTTCTACCGGTGGTCAGGCATAATGAATTTTGGATATCCGAACAGAAACATGTTCGTGATAGAAAATACAAGTTTATTAGATTTATAAATATTGATTTAGTAAAAATAAAAGGGAGAATAGGATATGGGTATTTTTTCAAATCAGTTATTAAATGTTGTTGAATGGGATGAGAAAAAAGAAGGCGTTTTATTCTGGAAATGGCCGAATGATGAAATTAAAAAAGGTTCTAAGCTGGTGATTCGTCCCGGTCAGGATGCTATCTTTATGTACATGGGAAAAATCGAAGGTGTATTTACCGATGATGGTACATATGATATTGAAACACAGATCATTCCTTTCTTATCAAGCTTAAAAGGATTTAAATTCGGTTTCAATTCCGGTATGAGAGCTGAAGTTGTATTTATTAATACCAAAGAGCTTTTATGCAAATGGGGAACCAAAAATGCAATCAACCTTCCCGCACAGGGTCTTCCCGGTGGTATGCCGATTCGTGCATTTGGTACGTTTAACTGTAGAGTTGTTGATCACAGCGTGATGCTTGAAAAATTATCCGGCACCATGCAGACATATTGCGTAGAAGATGTCAGAACACGTATTACTTCAAGCCTTGATCAGCTTTTGATGAGCTGGATTGCAAAAGAAGGTAAAGATATGTTCAACCTTCAGATCAATGCTCGTGAGATTTCCAAAGGTATTGAAGAAGATCTGGATATGGAAATGCGCAAAATCGGTGTTGGTATTACCGTATTTACCATTGAAAGCTTTAATTATCCTGAAGAAATCAAAAAGATGCAGGAAAAAGCAGCAGCACAGGCTATGGTTGGCGATATGAATAAATACAGTCAGATGGCTATGGCAGATTCTATGGGCAAAGGCGGAGGAAACTCCGGTGCAGGCATGGCATCTCAGATGATGGGCATGCAGATGGGCATGATGATGGGCCAGCAGATGATGAACAATATGGGCATGGGTATGCAGCCTCAGAATCAGCAACCCCAGATGCAGCAGCCGGTCAATAACGGTGGAGCTGTTCCTAAATTCTGTCCGAACTGCGGAACGCCTACAAATGGTGCTAAATTCTGTAGCAACTGCGGACAAAAGTTAGTATAAAATGATGCAATGGTTACAATTTGGAAACATTTGGTTGGTTGACATAATAACTGACTTTGATGGGCCGGATGAATTGCTTATCCGGTCCATTTTTTTGTAAAATACAAAAACGGAGTGACACTATGAATCGTCTGGATACATTAAATGACAAACAAAGGGAAGCTGTTTTGGCAACGGATGGACCGGTTTTGATTTTGGCCGGTGCCGGAAGTGGAAAGACCAGAGTCTTAACACATCGAATTGCATATTTGATTGAGGAATGTGGCGTGAATCCATGGAATATCATGGCGATTACGTTTACCAATAAGGCAGCAGGTGAAATGCGAGAAAGGGTAAATGATCTGGTTGGATTTGGCTCTGACAGTATCTGGGTTTCTACATTTCATTCGAGCTGTGTGCGAATTTTGCGCAGATATGCCGATCGGTTAGGATATGATAACTCTTTTACCATCTATGATACAGATGATTCCAAGTCTGTCATGAAGGATGTCTGCAAAAAACTTCAGATTGATACCAAGCAGTTAAAGGAAAGAACGATTCTGGGCGCTATTTCTTCTGCGAAAAACGAAGGGATTCTACCGGATGATTTTCGGATGGCGGCAATGGGAGACTACAATAAGACCAAGATTGCCAATGCCTATATTGAGTATCAAAATGCCTTATTAAGAAATAATGCCATGGATTTTGATGATTTACTGGTAAATACTGTGGAGTTGTTTAAAGCTAACCCGGATGTTTTACAAAACTATCAGGAGCGAATTTTGTATCTTATGGTGGATGAGTATCAGGACACCAACTCCATTCAGTTTGAATTTATCCGTTTATTGGCAGGCAGTCGCAGAAATCTGTGTGTGGTCGGTGATGATGATCAGTCCATTTACAAATTCCGTGGTGCCAATATCCGCAATATTCTGGATTTTGAAACAATCTATCCGGAGGCAAAGGTTATAAAGCTTGAGCAGAACTATCGCTCTACACAAAACGTTTTGGATGCAGCAAATGCCGTTATCAGCAACAATGAAAATCGAAAATCCAAATCTTTGTGGACGGATAAGGGAGAAGGTAACCGCATTCATTTCCGTCAGTTTGATAATGCGGTGGAAGAGGCAGAATACATTGCTTATGATGTTGCCGGTAAAAAGCGGGAAGGTGTAGCAGATTACAGGGATTGTGCCGTTTTATACCGGACGAATGCGCAGGCCCGTGTCTTGGAAGAGCAGTTTATCCATGCGGGAGTTCCTTACGATATTGTTGGTGGCGTAAATTTCTACGGACGAAAAGAAATCAAGGATTTACTGGCATATTTAAAGACGATTGACAATGGAAACGATGATTTGGCAGTAAAACGTATCATCAATGTGCCGCGCAGAGGAATTGGTGCAACGACTATTGTTAAAGTGCAGGAATATGCAGATGATAGAAATATCGGTTTTTATGAGGCGTTGGAAGAATCGAATCAGATCATGTCCATCGGAAGAAGTGTTTCCAAGCTGGAATCGTTTGTTACCATGATTCAGGCTTTTCGTGCGAAAGCAAAAATCATGTCTTTGAGTGATCTGGTAAAAGATATCATTGAAGTAACCGGCTATGTGGAGCAGATGGAAGCGAATTCGGACGAAGAAGCAGAAGCAAGGATTGAAAATATTGATGAATTCATTTCCAAGGTAGTATCGTTTGACGAAGAACATGAAGAGGCAACTTTGACAGAGTTTTTGGCAGAGGTTGCGCTGGTTGCGGATATCGACAGTGTGGATGAAAACCGTAACAAAGTCTTGCTCATGACCTTACACAGTGCCAAAGGTCTGGAATTTCCGCATGTATATCTGGCCGGAATGGAAGATGGTCTGTTTCCAAGCTATATGAGTATTATGGCGGATTCCAAAGAAGAAATCGCAGAGGAACGCCGCCTGGCCTATGTTGGTATTACAAGAGCCAAGGAAGATCTGACCGTCACGGCAGCAAAAACCAGGATGATCCGTGGGGAAACACAGTATAATCCGGTTTCCCGTTTCTTACAGGAAATTCCGCAGGAACTTTTGGATAACCGTGTTCCGAGAAAGAAAACATTTGATTTTGAAGAATTTCCGGATGAAACGTTTGCGTCTGCAAAGAAATCATTTGCAAAGAAGCCTTATCAGAGTGTTTTTGGAAAAAATGCACCTACGGAAGTATATTCAAAGCCAAGACCTGTTTTGTCAGATAACGTGTTTGATAAACCAAAGCCGGTGTCCGAAGGAAATATATTTGACCGGGCGAAACCGGTGTCCGAAGGCAATGTATTTGGTCAGGCAAAACCAGTGTCAGAGGGAAATGTATTCGGTCAGACAAAAACGGTGTCAAAACCAACATCAGGGGGATATCAAACAATTACAAAGCCTAAACCGAAGGCTATATTAAAGCCCAAGGAAACGAGAGCAGAGGTGAAACCTTTTATTGCGCAAGGTGTTTCAAAAGGGGTGGCTGTGCCGGGAACCAAGCCGGATTATGATATTGGGGATCGTGTAAAACATATCAAATTTGGTGAAGGTATCGTAAAGGCCATGGAAAAAGGTCCCAGAGATTATCAGGTAACCGTGGAATTTGAAAACTATGGACAGAAAATCTTGTTTGCGGCATTTGCGAAATTGCAGAAGATTTAAAATGGATAAAGTTTAATTTTTGCAATGATATCATATTCTGTTTTTTGTTTTTTAATAATTTATATTTGCAATGAGTTTTTTGATTATTCTTAATTATTATTTATGTTCTTCATGAACTAAAAAATGAGTTTTATTGGGTGCCTTTATTGAGCCTTTATTGAGTTAAAAAAAGTGATAGTAAAAAAGTGAAAAAAGTGGTAAACTAATTTTAACAGTAAGCTAAAAAGAATTGTTAAAAGAAGGGAGTTTATTATGAATAGAGCAAGAGTTGAAGAAATTGCAGCAGCAGTTGGCGATTTATTAAAAAAACAGGAAGAAGTAAAAGAAGAAAAGAAGAGCAAAGCAATTCTCTGGGTATTTGCAATTATCGGTGCGATTGCAGCCGCTGTAGCCATTGCATATGCAATTTATTGTTATTTTACACCTGACTATTTAGAAGACTTTGAAGATGATTTTGATGATGACTTCGAAGAAGATTTCTTTGATGATGATGATGAAGAGATTGAAGTCGCAAAGGCTGAAAAAAAGTCTGAGGAAGAATGATCATTTTAATTAGTTTGATGAGGCTGTTGCGGTTTGCAACAGCCTTTTTTCGGATTAACGATAAAAAAGATGGTTAACATAAATCCAGATAATTATCAGTTATCATAAGCGCAAAAACGATTGGTTGACATAAGTTAGATAATGACAATATTTTGATAGCATAAGTGTAAATAGGTTTTATGTTGTATATGCTAAAATTACAGTAAGTAATCATTTTTATTGAAGAAGAGGAAACAGAATGAAAAAAGGACAGAGTTATGAAGGCTATGTAGAAAGTGTAGCCTTTCCGGCAAAAGGGATTGTATTTGTAGAAGGTGAAGAAAATAAAGCCGTGGTAAAAAATGTTTTGCCCGGTCAGAAGATTCAGTTCCGGGTAACCAAAAAGCGGAAAGGAAAAGCAGAAGGCGTTTTGGAAACGGTAATTGAAAAATCTGGGGATGAAATCGATGCTATGTGTCCTCATTTCGGTATTTGCGGAGGATGTAATTATCAAAACCTTCCATATGAAAAACAACTGGAACTGAAAGCCGGACAGGTTGAAAAGTTACTTAATGAAGTTTACATAAGTAAAGGAAAAGAGATTGAGTATTCTTTTGAAGGAATAAAGAAAAGTCCCAAACAGTATGGATATCGAAACAAAATGGAGTTTTCTTTTGGTGATGAATATAAAGACGGTCCTCTTTCATTGGGTTTACATAAAAGAGGGAGCTTTTATGATATTGTGCCGGTTACGGAATGCAAGATCGTCGATCATGATTATCGTCTGATATTACGGACTGTATTACAGTTTTTCGGTGAAAGAAATATACCTTATTTTCACAGAGTAAAACTTTCGGGATATTTGCGCCATCTGCTAGTCAGAAAAGCAGCAAAGACAGGACAGATTTTAGTAGCACTTGTGACCAGTAGTGATGTTGCCGGCTTGCCGTGTGATGAGAAAGTTTTGTTGGATGAATTTTTGAAACAGCTTCTATGTTTGGAGCAGGAGAAGAAACTGGAGGGAACATTTGCCGGTATTTTGCATACCGTGAATGATTCGGTTGCCGATGTCGTGAAAGCGGACCGGAATGAGATTTTGTACGGGCAGGATTATTTCTTTGAAGAATTGATGGGACTGAAGTTTAAGATTTCCCAGTTTTCGTTTTTCCAGACCAATTCACTCGGAGCGGAAGTTTTATATGATACAGCCAGAAATTATATTTTAGAATCTGCCGGCGGTATGGCAGATCAGATTGTTTTCGATCTTTACAGCGGAACCGGAACCATTGCCCAGATGATGGCACCGGTCTGCAAAAAAGTTATCGGTGTTGAAATTGTAGAGGAAGCTGTGGAATCCGCAAAGAAAAATGCAGAATTGAACGATTTACATAACTGCGAATTTATAGCAGGGGATGTTTTAAAAGTTATCGATGATATTTCAGAAAAACCGGATTTTATTATCTTAGATCCTCCCCGTGACGGAATTCATCCCAAAGCTTTGCAAAAGATTTTAGACTATGGAGTTAGTCATATCGTTTATATTTCCTGCAAGCCTACCAGCCTTGCCAGAGATCTGGATGCATTTTTGGAAAGAGGCTATAAAATGGAAAAAGCCTGTTGTGTGGACATGTTCCCGGCTACGGCGAATGTGGAGACGGTTGTTCTCTTGTCCCAACGAAAAGCGGATGATTATGTTGAGGTGGAATTGGAGTTGGACGAGCTGGATGTGACTTCAGCGGAAAGTAAGGCGACTTATGTAGAGATTAAGGATTATGTGTTTAAGACACATGGGTTGAAGGTTTCGAATCTGTATATTTCACAGGTAAAAAGAAAATGTGGAATAGAGGTTGGGGAAAACTATAACTTGCCTAAGTCGGAGGATAGCAGACAGCCTCAGTGTCCAGAGGAAAAGGAAAAAGCTATTAGGGATGCGTTGGAGCATTTTGGAATGGCGTAGAGAGGTGCAAACTATTTATATTATTCTGTTTACGAGTGGAATTGGTTGGTGCATGGGATTTATTAATGAGAAAAAGATAGGTGGTTCCATCCTACCAAACTGGTTCATACATGCGGTATCGAATGTATTTTCTGGCATTTGCTCTGCGTTTTTGCTTTTTTGACAGATTATTTTAGATTTTGTCACCTGTATCAGAGGGAATCCCCAAAAGAGAAATGGAAAGAAAAAGGCACTGTATCGTTCTAAAAAACAGGATAAATGTGCCATAAATCCGGCGATGCAACCTATAGTTTACATTAAGAAACTATGTGATGGTGGTCTTTAGAACAGCTAACAGGTATCATTGAAACGAACAAAATTTTCAGATTGGAGGACTCGCTATGACATTAGGCGACAAATTATCAAAATTACGAAAAGAAAATAATTATACGCAGGAACAGCTTGCAGATGTTCTTGGCGTATCAAGACAAGCCATCAGTAAATGGGAAAGTAATATTACATATCCCGAAACAGAAAAGCTGATACGGATAAGTGAATTGTTTAACTGCTCTCTTGATTATCTTCTCAAAGATGCGGAAGAAACGATTTATAAACCTCAATCAGATACAGATACTCTATTTCTCAGGAAGAGAATCCGTGAAAGAAAAAGTGAAAAAACTGTTTTGGGTATGCCTTTGTGGCATATCGGAAGAAATGCAAGAGGTTTTATTGCCGTTGGATTAAATGCCCGTGGAGTTATTGCAGTTGGCTTAAAGGCAAGAGGAATTGTATCGCTTGGTATGCTATCCTTTGGAGTGCTATCGCTTGGTATGCTTTCTTTTGGCTTGCTTTCACTCGGTATGTTTGCTCTCGGTCTTTTGTCCGCTGGTTGTTTTTCCATTGGCGTATTTGCAACCGGTGCAATTAGTTTAGGTATCATTTCTCTCGGCGCAATCGCTATCGGTGATTTTTCTGTCGGAGCATTATCTATTGGTAAATATTTTGCACTCGGTGATAATGCAAGAGCTATGATTGCGTTAGGAGATACCGAAGCCGCAGGAAGCGTTTTTCAAAAAATTGGCGAGCTTTCCGCACAGGATATTACTGCCGTAAAGCAATCGCTCGATACGGTTGTTCCGACTTACCTCTCATGGGCGAAAGAAATAATCAAGCTGTTTTTATGAGGTTTTATATGCTGTTAAATACTTTTAATACTGTGTTTTCGGCTACATACAGGAGGAACTTGCCGACATATTTGGAGTGTATAAGTGTTCTACCAACGGTAGATAGACAATTTTCTCCTTTCATATCATGCGTTCTACCAGCAGTCGATAGACATTTTTACAGAAACGATTATAATGAAGGCAATAAATGAGAAGGAGACCGAAGTAAAATGAATCAAGAAAAAACAGGTGCTTTTATTGCACAATTAAGAAAAGAAAGCAATATGACGCAAGTTCAGTTGGCAGATGAATTAGGAGTTACCAATAAAGCTATTTCAAAATGGGAAAATGGTAAGTCATTGCCGGATGTGCAATTGTTTCAACCAATATGTAAGTTGTTTCACATTAGTGTCAATGAATTATTGGCAGGAGAACATATACAACAAGAAGAAATACAATATAAAACCGAACATATGTTATTGGAATATGTTTTATTAACAAAGAACATATGGAAATTGAGTTTAATTTCATTTCTTTTAATTGGGATAGGTTCATTGATTTGCTTCTTACCGTTTATGGTCAATAGAACAGACACAGTAATTCGTATTTTCGGTTGCAGTATAGGAGCTATTATTATTCTTTTTGGAGTCTATATGAATTTTATTGTTAAAATATATATGAATACAAATAGAGTGTATAATTATATGAATGAAAAATTCGGGCATATGAAGCTGTTTATTTCAGGCATTATTATGGAACTCGTAAGTATAAATATGTTCAGCTTTATGTCTCTGGGATACGAGGGAAAGGGTGTTAATGCTATATTAGGAACAATTGCATTTGTGCTATGTTTTGTTGGTACAAATCTAATTATAATGGCTTGTAATATAAAAAATAATCGTAATGCAAAATAGAATCATTATGAAAAATAATCAAGCTGTTTTTATAAGGCTTGTCTCTGCTCGAAAGTAGAACAAGCGAATAAATTGTACGGAGGAAAGTATGGATAAAAAGAAAATAATGGCATTTGAACCTTGGTTTTTTATTTTTTTCGGCTTGTTCCATCTGCACAGGATATGGGGATTGATTGACAGAAATTCCTACGCTGAATTCTGGACAGGCGTGTTACATAATAAAGGATTGTTTTATTTTGTGCTGATGGGAATATTAGCAATACTGTGCGTTTTGGGTATTATTACTTTTTGTAAAAACCGGCATTGCAACTACTGGTGGAGATGGATATATGTCTTTGGCGGTATCTATGTGTTGTTTGATCTGTTCGCTATTGCTGTCGGATTGGACTTTTGGAATAAACTTTTATTGTGGATGTTTGATGTACAATCACCGTACTGGAATGTAATATGGTCTTTCTTTATTTTGCTTGGTGGATTTGTATTTGCATTGGGAATATACTTATTAATACAAAGAAAGAGATGAAAAACGAGCTGTTTTTATATGGTTTTAAGTGCTGTCAAATACTTTTGACACCGTGTTTTCAGCAAAGTAAAACAGGTTTGATAGACAAAAAAAGAAAAAGTGATTATTCTCGAAGCAGGTAGGGAGAACAAATCACTTGTGAAGGAGGAAAATTTATGGAGCTGAACGCACAAATAAAAAAGTATCGAACAGAGCTTAATCTGTCCCAAGAGGAATTGGCGGAGAAGGTCTATGTGACAAGGCAGACGGTTTCAAATTGGGAGAATGAGAAAAGCTACCCGGATATCCACAGCCTGTTGCTTCTCAGTTCATTGTTCAATGTATCTCTCGACCAACTAATTAAAGGAGATGTTGAGACAATGAAAGAAATTATCAACGAGCAGGAAGTTAAGAAGTTTAATTATTACGGAAACATTTTCAGTATTCATTTTTTTATTTTGATTATCACAGCGGCACCGCTATTCTTTTGGTTAGAACGATATGCGTTCATACCTTTCGGGGTGTTGTTTGCAATTACAATGTTTTGGGCATTGAAAGTTGAAAAAATCAAGAAAGAAAATGATATTCAGACTTACAAGGAGATAGTTGCATTTACAGAGGGAAAGAAACTGGATGAACTCCACAAAGCAGTGGAAGTAGGAAAGCGTCCATACCAAAATGTATTGAAGGTTATCATCAGTGCTGTTGTTACGGCGACAGTTTGCTTTTTGATTGGGCTGTTAATGCACATATTTTTGAATTGAGTGAATTGTTTTGGTTTTAAGCAGTAATAGTGAAATTTACATTAAAATCAGCGATTCCACGCATATTCTCCGTTTGAGGTGTGTGTTTTTGCTTTAGAAAGCATTAAAATGCAGGGGAAAAACACATTGGAGGTAAAGTTATGAACCAACTGAAAATCGGCAATTTATTGCCCAGAAAAGAAAAGAGAAAAACCTGACCCAAGAGCAGCTTGCGGAAATACTCGGCGTGTCCAATAAAACCGTATAAAAATGGGAATGCGGAAAGTGTATGCCTGACTACGGCATTATAAAACCATTGTGCCAAGAGCTTGGCATTACCGTATCTGAGCTTATAGACGGCGAGGTTAAGGCTGACAGCAGTATTCGGGTGTTTGACGAAGAACAAATACTTGATATGCTCGGGCGGATACAGCAGCTTGAAAAAACAGAGAATGTCAATTCTCGGTATCCTGCTGATTGTAATGGGAATTGCTTTGTTTGCATTTTCTCAGTTGCTAGGCGGAACGGATTTCAGAGATTTTCTGTCCGGTTTGATGATGGGAATTTCTGTCGGAGAAATGCTCGCCGGAGTATATATCATAGGTCGATCCTTCGCAAAACAGTAGAAAATCATGATTGCTACGCTAAGTAGCATAAATGTAATCGGTTGTTTCTTGTGGAATTCCTGCGAAATCGCTATGATGAGCCTGCAAATTTCAAACAAGGAGGACTCAAATATGAGTTTAGGAGAAAAAATCAGAGAACAGAGAAAACAGGCAGGTCTTTCACAGGAACAGCTTGCTGTAAAGTTAAATGTGTCCAGACAGGCAATTACCAAATGGGAAACGGACAAAGGAATTCCCGATGTTGCCAACCTGATAGCAATTAGTGATGAATTTGGGTTGAGTTTGGACGAGCTGATTAAGGGAAATGTTGCTGTAAAAAGGAAAATCATTGCCGATAGCTCCGCTAAGAAATGGCACATACTGGTTATCGTGTACTTATTGGCTATCGTGACCTATATCGCCTATTTTGCTGTCTGCCACAGTATTTTGATGATCGGATTTCTGGTCGCCACGCTGTTTATGCTGTTCTTTGAACTGCGGATTTTCATTAAAGAGAGAATATATCGATAGGGCAAAAACGACAAGACAGAGTAAAAATGGAGGGACAAAATAGCACGATGAAAGCCACAAAAATTATAAGTATACTCATTGGCGGCATACTGGGAGCAATTTGTGCAGGCATCACGGCATATTTTTGGGAAGTCCATTTGCTTCGGCTGCTGTAGGATTTGTATGGTATTTCGCTGGTTACTATATTGGAAAATGTATCGGTAAAGCCAGAGAAAAATCAAAAGGAAAAAGGGAAAAGGAAAAAAGTAACTGAATAACTTATATTTCGGCTTTGTCACGCAGAGTAACAGCATTGTCATAGATAGTTTATTGCATTTGATGACGTTTCAGATTACATTGGGTTCATCAAAACAATCAAGGAGGTCATCACAATGACATTAGGTAAAAAATTAAAAGAAGCAAGAAAACAGGCAGGGCTTTCCCAAGAACAGTTATCTGAGAAATTGGGAGTTTCCCGTTCTGCGGTTGCAAAATGGGAAACGGATAACGGTATTCCCGATGTAGATAATCTGAAAATTCTTTCCAAATTACTGAATATAAGCATTGATTATCTGCTCGACAACGGCGAAGCAATTGACGAATTGGTTATGCGTGAACCGTATAACTTATCGGAATACGGAAAGGGCGGTAAGGGTAAACGGAAAGACCGTGCTGTGTTGGATAAGTTCCCTAATGCAGAAATCCACACCCTTATCGGAGAGCAAAAACTGACAAAGGGTGAAAAAGTTATTGACAATGTGCTTGGTATCTTCACCGATGCTCCGTTCGGGATTCCCGGACTAATCAACTCGGTAAAAAACACGGATAAACAGTTTTATTTGGTGGAAAAAGACGGCAAGCAGTTTTTTGTTACCGTGACGGATGAGTTTATTGAAACCCGTCAGCTTGCCAAGCGTGTGAACAGCAAAAAAATTGAAATCGGGAATTGGAGATTTACTAAATGTGAATATGAAGTCAAATAGATGCGATTGAAAAGGAATGAATAACGAAAAACTCTTGGGAGGTATATTGTGAGATGATACACAGAGATATAATGTCGCCGCAAAAAACAATACTTGTGTTATTCTTAGTTGTACTCGTGGGCGTTGTTTTTGTATTGGATATTCTTCCAAAGGGTATTGCACAGGGATTTGCTTGCGTGGGAATAAAACTGGATTCCAGTGATTTGGGAACAAAATATGGGATGGGCATAACCGTTAGACTGCTCGGGTTGGCTTTGCTCCTTCCGATTCTATCTCAGCTAAGCGATATGCGGATATTCACATATAGAATTGATAAAACCTGCTTTGCCCTCAGTTGGCTGTTCTTTGTCTATATTGCTGCCAATTTAGAAATTGGCAGCGTGGCTCATGCAACTCCACGGTTGCTTCTGTTGATGGTTTTAGAGTGTATTGCCATCGGTTTTTATGAGGAGATACTCTTTCGGGGTGTGCTGCTGCGGCAATACATAGAACTCTTTGGGAATAGTCATAGAAGAATCATCTGGGCTGTTTTTGCGTCAAGCCTCATGTTTTCGTTGACACACATGATGAATTTTCGAACGGGAGTTAGCACCGTGGCAGTATTGTCGCAGGTAGGCTATACTTTTATTATGGGAGTTGCCTTCTCGGCACTGCTGATTAGAACGAATTGGAACCTTCTGTGGTGCGGCATTCTTCATAGTATATATGACATGGTGGGCGGCTTTGGTGATTTTTATGTTCGGCAAGCGACAACTGAAGCGATAGCGAGCAATAACACCCCAAGCGCAGGCGCATACCTGATGAATCTCTGCCTTTTTATTCCCTTGCTGTTGTATGCAGTTTTTCTGCTGCGAAAAGATGTAAGTCATTAACAACCGAAAACATAAAAAGTAAGACTTTATCACACAGAGAAACGTCATGCTTGCTAGAGATTAGTTCGTTCTATTTTGGTAAATTATCATATTGTGAGTTATAAATTGGAAGCATTTCAATCAGTTCACCATGTCGTTGCTATTTTGTGTTATGCTATGTTATAGAATTTTCTTTCCCTTATTTTTTCCCTTATCAGAGTTCGTAAACTCATATGGAAAGATATAAAACAAGGGAAAGCCTAAGGGAAAGCTCACCTGCGGCAAACATAGTGTTTTCAAGGGCTTATGAGGAATTTAATGATAAAATATAACAGTTATTAAATCCCTTAAAACAGGTGAAATCTCAATTCCAGTTTGTTGAGCTAGTAAATTCATATTTTTCACTCTACGGAGCGTAGAAACCGCATAAATTCACCATATTCTACATTTCGTGGGTGTAAAGTGGAGATATTTTGTATGATAATCAAACCAGGAAGGAGGGAAAACAAATGGACCAAATAAAGATTGGAAAATTTATCGCTGATGAAAGAAAGAGAAAAGGATATACCCAAAAACAACTCTCTGAAAAATTAGATATCAGTGATAAGACAATTTCTAAATGGGAACGAGGAAATGGTTTTCCAGAAGTATCATTATTGTTGCCTTTGTGTAATGAATTAGAGATAACAGTAAATGAGCTTTTATCTGGGGAAAGAGTATCAGAAGATGATTATCGTAAGAAAGCGGAGGAAAATATGGTGAATTTAGTAAAAGAAGCACAGGAAAGTAAAAAGAAAATTATATTATCAACTATGGTGGCTGGGTTATCAGTTGTTGCTGCTGTACCTTTAGTTATGGTTGCAGGGATGTTAGAAATGGAGACCTGGTTACGAATTTTGTTAATTGTGATAAGCTTGACGATTATTGGAATGGGTGTATCAATTGCTTGTATTCTTGACAGAGAAGCAGGAGCATTTGAATGTCCTGAATGCAATAATAGATTTGTTCCTGATATGAAGTCCTATGTTATGGGATTGCACACAATTACAAAGCGTAAATTAGTATGTCCTCATTGTGGAGCTCATAGGTATTGCAAAAAAGTGCTTACAAAGTAAATTTTTATCTATGTAATGAGATAGACAACTTTCAGCTTTCGCCTGCTTTGCATAATTGCTATATCGACGGTTAGAAGCATATATTAAAATAACAATGGGCTGTCCGTTATGGATGGCACATTCGCACATATGGAGATTTTTTTCAATTTCCACTCAATTTACATTCAATGTAGGTTGGGTGGATTTTTTATATTCTATACCTACAAAATAAAACGCCCGCAGGGCAGAAAGGCAGGTACAGAGTATGTACGAAGAAAATAATTCACATGACAAGCCGGTTGTAATCGGTATTGACCACGGGTTTTCACTTATGAAAACCAAGCATCACATTTTTAGTAACGGCGTAATGAGGTGTAACGGCAGACCACCGGTGGCGGAGAATAGCTTTTATTATGATGGCAGTTATGTTAATCACGGTGATAAAATGTACAAAAAACACGTTCAAAAAATGTACAATCAACCTCCAATAAACTAATATCAGTTTGATGGAGGAATAAGAATGATTGGAGATAAATGGTTGAGCATAAGAAACGACAGAAAAAAA
>JAFOEY010000022.1 GCA_017387565.1 Lachnospiraceae bacterium
ACTGTTTGCGAACTTCGTGTGTACATTTGTCCATTGATTTAGCCTCCTATAAAAACTACAAAAACTCCAAAGAGTTTTTAGATTTTTTATAGTATGGCACAGAGTCAGGCTTTAGTTAAGGCGAGTGGTTTGACGTTTACATGGAGGCACAGTTTGATGAAAATAGTTATGCTTAACGGACAAAATCATAAAGGAAGTACTTATCATATTGGTCGCATTATTGCTGATAAAATCGAGGGAGAAAATGAGATTACGGAATTCTTTTTTCCAAGAGATTTGAATCATTTTTGTGCAGGATGTTACATGTGTATTGAAGATGTATCATTGTGTCCTTTTTATTCTGAAAAAAAGAAGATTATTGATGCAATAGATGCAGCAGATATTCTTATTGTTACTACGCCGACTTATTGTATGCATATGTCAGCGCCGCTCAAGTCATTCTTTGATTTGACCTTTGATATGTGGATGTCTCACAGGCCGATGAAATCAATGTTTAGTAAGAAGGCGGTTATTGTATCTACATCGGCAGGAGCCGGGGTAAAATCGGCAATGAAGGATGTTGAAGATTGCTTATTCTATATGGGGGTACCAAAGATAATCAAATTTGGTATGGCTGTTCAGGCTATGAATTGGGATGGCGTTGCAGCGGATAAGAAAAAAGTAATAGATAAAAAAGCAGATATAATAGCTAAGAAACTGTGCTCAAAGGGAAAACCATCCGTAGGAATAAAGACAAGATTTATGTTTAATATGATGGGAATGATGCAGAAAAAGGGATGGAATTCTTCACAGGTTGAGACAGAGTATTGGAAAGAAAATGGTTGGCTTGATGGAAAGAAACCATGGGATGTATAAGTGATAGTCTTATCTGCTTGGATCTCCGTAATGATTGGGTAATAGTAAAGTGAACTATGATTACTTTTTTACAAATGATACACTTGGCAAAAAAGTGTATCATTTGTAAAATATAGAAAAACTAAGGAGAAAGAACAATGAGTGCGGGAAAGAGAGAGCTTTTATGCAGTAAATGTTGTAAAAGAGTTTCATATCATATTTTCAAACGCCCTGCAAAAACAATAATTAAAGATATTGAAATTGAGTATGAAGAGTATTATGGCTTATGTGATGAGTGTCAGTCTGAAATTTATGTTCCTGGATTAGATGACAGGAATGAGGATGTAATTGAAGAAGAGTTCCGAAAGAAAAAAGATTTAATAACGATTTCTGATATTAAAAAAATACTTGAAAAATATAATGTTGAAAAAAGACCATTATCTAAATTATTGGGATTTGGAGAACTTACAATAACAAGATATATTGATGGACAGTTCCTTCAGCTAAATACTCAGATATTCTATTTGAAGTATCAAGAGATGAGCAAAAGATGAAGGAATACGTTGAAGCAAATAAAGAGAAAGTTTCTGCAGTGGCTGTAAATAAAGTAATAAGAGCAATTGAAAAGTGTGAAGTAGAAAAGAAATATGATAATTCTGCTGAAAAGATTGCTTTATATATAATAAGCTCTGGAAGAGAAATTACGAATCTTTTTTTACAAAAAATTTTATACTATGTGAAAGCAATAAGTGAATTATTTGAAGGGAAATCAATAATTATGGAACCATGTGAAGCATGGAAATTTGGTCCGGTATTTCCGTCTGTTTATGAAAAATACAGAGAGTTCGGTAAGCAGGAAATAGAAATCAGTTTATCTAAAGAATATGTTAATGGTTTGCTTACAAAAAAGGAAAAACAAGTTACTGATTATGTAATGAATACATTTGGAATATACAATGCATGGTTTTTGAAGGATTTAACACATCACGAAGAGCCATGGATAGCGGCCAGAAAAGGATTGTCAGAGGATGATGCAAGCAGGAACTTGATGGACGAAGAAATCATTTCACATTACTTTGCGAAAATAAATGAAAAGTATGATTTAAAAACGGTAGTTGGTGTAGAAGCGTATATCAACGATATGAAAAAAGAAATGTAAATATGTATGTTCTTTCCATTTCGTACAACAAAAATACCATTTCGTGTAAAAAAATATTAATTTATAAAAATCTCATCTATAATAGTAGATGAGATTTTTATATTTAAGGAAAAATGCACAAAAAAGAAAAGCAGAAAATATGGTAGGCGTTGTAGCAAAGGAGAAAAGAAGATGAAGAAACTTAAAAAAAGATCTGTGAAACTGGCTGGGGCACATATATTTTTGGAACGCTGCCTTCAGGCAAATATTTTATTACTGGTAAATACGATTTCTCCGACCAAAAACTCCATCTCTACATATGTAGTGGTGATGGCACCTATAAGGAGGTGATTCCTTCTGAACCATTGTATGATTATGCAGGACTGAGTGACAAGCAACTGCTTTGTATTACAAATGGGGAGGGAGACTACGGAAATCTGGCAGGATATGATTTGGAGACAGGAGAAGAGACGAAATATGGTCCACTACCGGGAATGACGGAATCGAAATGGCCCGGAGAACCGGAGTTAATGTATGCTGAAAATGATGAAATCTGGTTGCAACTCTCTACTTATGAAGGAACCGGTCATTTTTTTTCTAATGACCAGTATGTGAAGATAAAGTGTGGTACACCTGACAGTTTAGAAGAGGTAATCCCTGAGGGCACACCAATAGAAGAGAAAGACGTAATAAAATCTCCTACAGTTATATTAAGGGACAAAAAACTAGTCTATGTGGAAGGCGTTCCATATCATACCCATGTGGATACAGACGGAAATCTGGGAGTCTTTGATGAAAATGGTGATTTTGTAAAGATTGCTTCCGGCTATGACAGATTGGAAATCCAAAGTGATGATACCATAATGGACACAGAACATTATGAAGCCGTTGGCGGAGATATTTATCTTGTTAGAAATCGTTTGCAGAGAGCTCCTGAGGAGGATATTGGTTGGAGATATGCCTATGAACGTCTGGAGACATCAGTATTGCGTATTAACATAGCGAATGGAGAGTGTATTACAATCGATCAGAGGTAGAACGGACTTGTGTTCCCGAAAAAGATGTGCTGTAAGTGCGATATATGGGGGTTGCAGACCGATTATGCAGACGCTCTGCCACGTTTCTCACAAAGTTCGCAATCTTTGCGGGATGGCAGTCACCCTTACAAAAATATATATCTTTGCCGCTTCATACTTCGGTTTTCGGCATTTCTAAGCGGCATGCTCACAAAGTATTTTTTAAATGCCCGGTTTCAAAACTCAGACTTCGTCTTCAGACAGTTGAAACCGGGCATTATTTTTGTTCGCTTATGCCGCTAAGAAATGCCAGAAAACCTCGCTAAATTCCGCGGGCAAAGATATATAATTTTTGTTTGGGCGACTGGCTATGTCCCCAAAGTTGCGAATAATAAAAAGTGAGAAACGATGGCAGAGATAAAAGTCTGCATCTAAGGTCAAAAACCCCATATATCGCACTTTTGGCATAAATATATTGGGAACACAAATCCGAAAAGGGATTTACATTTAAAAAATGAACCTATCACAAAGTTACGACAATATATAATCATAAGGGCAAAATCCTTATGGTCGACTAGAGGGAGAAAGGAAAAAGGATAATTTGTGATGAATAATTGTGAATTCGAGCAATTTGTCCGGGATAACGGAAAGGACATATTGAGGTTCTGCAGGATGACTTGCGGTGATAAAGATGCCGAATACGAGAAAGCCCAAAATGCTACAGCAAGCGGTGAAGGTGAATCGTATGAAATGATAGCCGATGCGGATTTTAATTATGATGAAGCGACTGCTAACGAACCAATTCCATATCACTATGAGCATTTGGTAGTAGAAGGTGATACCTATGAAGGTGCTTATAATGACAAAATGTTATTCGGTATGTCAATTCCTAAAGAATTGCGGAGCAAGAATGATGATGATCAGGCAGCTTATCATGAGGATGTAGATCAGGTAAATGATGCAACGCTTACGATTGAAGTCACATTCTTAGATGGTAGTACGGAAACACATCATTACAAATTAAAAACCGGAAAAATTTTTGTTCCGTCTGATGAAAACGGATATCTCCAGTGGGATAATCTTACAAGATTTGTTACATCTGAAGAAGAAAGCTACACATATGGATATCTGATGGAGAAGATAGATTAGTTTTGAAGAAAATTCTGATGCTGACAAGTATACACATATAAAGTCAATGAATCATTAGCAATTCTTCCATACATTTATTATAATAGATGTGTGGAAGAATTTTTTGTTGTATATTTAAATTGGAGAATGAAGTTAGCAGTTTTGGCCAATGTATTTATAGAAGGAGCAGGAAATGATAATAAGAAATGAAAAACCGGAAGATTATAGAGTTGTAGAAGAAATGATAAAAAAAGCATTTTGGAATCTTGCTGTGCCGGGATGCAATGAACATTATTTTGCTCATCAGGTTAGAAAAAGTGAAGATTATATTCCTGAACTTGATTTTGTTATGGAAGAGAATGGACAAATAATTGGACACATTCTGTATGTTAAAGCAAAACTTGTTGCGACGGATGGAACGGAGAAAAAGATATTGTCCTTTGGCCCGTTTACGATTCATCCGGATTATCAGAGAAAAGGATACGGAAGAAAACTTCTTTATCATTCACTGGAAGCAGCAAAGGAAATGGGATACGACACGGTTGCAATCTATGGAAATCCCGAAAACTATGCCTGTTATGGATTTAAAAATTGTAAAAGATATAATGTTTGTCTGGATGATGACGTATATCCTGTTGCACTCATGGTAAAGGAATTAAAAGAAAATGCTCTTTCCGGGAAGAAATGGAAATATATTGAGAGCCCGGCGCATCAGATGGATGAAAGTGGTTTTGAAGAGTTTGATAGTACCTTTGAACAGATGGAAAAGAAATATTCATATACGCAGGAATTGTTTTATATTTATTCGAGATCGAATGTTCTTCGCTAATTCATTTTTTATTGATAATGATGAAACGACTTTATGGAGGGATTGGATGCACCAATAAAAGCATTTACGGATTCTGCAGATTGGACATTTTCCAAACAGCTTCCTTCGCCCCCGATAGATTATGATACTTATGGTTATCCTGTGTCAAGATATATCACCAGTCTTCTTAGAGCAGATATCGATTATCTTTTGATGAAGCCGCTTGAATGGGCATTTCTTATTTTTCTATATTTGGTAGATTTACATCCGGAAAAGAGGATAAATAAACAGTATAGGAGTTAAAGTGTTTTATGAGAATTTATTTAAGCGAACTCAATGAAGATAACTGGCTTGAAACAGCAAATTTATCTGTTTCAGAGAAGCAAAAGGATGTTTTTCCTATTCCAAATGTTTATTGGCTTGGAATAAGTAGATATGAAGAACATACTACCCTCTATGCAATAGTACTCGATAAAATAATTGTTGGTCTTATCGGTCTTGGTTATGATGAGGATGGAGTTTCAGGTTTTATTAATCCGCTTATGATAGATGAAAAGTATCAAGGGAATCAGTATGCAAAACAGGCAATGGATATTGCAATTCATATTTTGAAAACTGTATACCATGTAACGAAAATCAATCTTGGACATCGTAAAACGAATATTGCTGCAGGTAAACTATATGAAAAACTTGGCTTTGAAATAGTGGGAGAAGATGAGCAGGACTATTTCCGAACTAAGAATCTGTGACTTCTTTTCGGAAGTGTTGGAATTGGTTATAGACAGGACAAATTAAGGGAATTGCAAAAAGAAAATGGCATTGTGCAGACAATGATGATCTGGGTTATTGCGCTTGTTCTTTTTCTAATGTTTTTAGCCGTCTCCACACCTGATTTGAATTGGGGAAATTAATTTGTGAAAGATGAAAAATGTGAAGTTGACTAAAAATGATCGGAGGAATATATGCAGGAAATAGAGATTCGATGTAAAGGGTGTGGAAAGAAGCTATTAAAATATAGTCAAAGTAGCTTCAGAAAATATGGAAGTCCATTAAAAAACTGTAAAAAATGCGGAATGCGTTATGCAGATCCAAGATATCACGAAATAGCAATCGAGGGTGTACCAAAGGATACTTTTAGCATTTCTTCCTATCTGATTTTGATGCTTTTAGGTGCATTTTTATTATATAGAGGAATTCATTTGTTTAGAATGTATCAGCTTGGGGTTCCGAGTGGCATGCAATTTCTCCTGCCGACAGTTTTTGCACTAGGTGGGATTATTTTGGTATTTGGAGGTATATGGGAAATCATAACTATTGTGACGGGAATAAAGGCTAAGAGGTTTGATAAATTACGAGTGGAATCGGAAATGCGTTTGATGAATAGGTCATATGCTTATACACTTCAGGATTTCGGATATCCGGTTCCGGAAAAGTATTTAGAATGACGAGATAATATGAGGGAAAAGCCGAGAGAGGAGAAAAGCGATGAAAAAAAAGATTGGAAATGTATTTCTTATTTTGTTGGGGATTGTGATGCTTCTATATCTGTTAATAACGGCAGTACTTGATCTGACCAATAAAGAGGATTTACATACGGTGCATGTCGATGGAGCATTTGCAATATTGGAACTGGAGCATTCCATTAATGGTCTGATTCCGATTGGCACAGATTACTATTATGTCGGAGTAGAGGAAGAAACTTTGGATGCTTATTTGATTAAGGCTCCCAAAAATTGGTTGGAAAAGAATTTTGATTCCGAGAATATGTCACTTCAGGCAGGTGGAATGCAGATTACAGCATTGTTAAAGAAGGTGTCGGATTTTGATACGGCGAGAGAACTTTCTTCGCGTGCATCTCAAATTGAAGAATTGCAGTATCCGTTTGGAACCGAATACTGTCTGGATTTGGGATACAAACAGATGGCAATTAAAAAATTAATCTTATTTGTGTTGTCAATTATAATAATTATTACAGGGGTATCTATTTTCAAAAAAACAAATGAAGTAAAGCCTGCAGTGGTAAAATGCTGGCTGGTAGCATTAATCATTTGGCTGGTACTTTTGCTGGGAGTATTTCGGTAATAAGATGCTATAATAAAGGGCAAAAGATGCAAGTTATTAATTAAAAAGGAGACTTACTATGAACGAAACATTAAAAGTACTTGAAACAAGAAGAAGCTGCAGAAACTTTGATCCGGATAAAATGATATCCGAAGAGGATTTAAATGCCATAATCAAAGCCGGGACTTATGCGCCTACAGGAATGGGAAAGCAAAGTCCCATTATCATTGCGGTTACAAATAAGGAAATGCGCGATAAGATATCCAAGGAAAATGCAAAGATTAAGGGAACAGACATTGACCCCTTTTATGGAGCGCCTGTTATTCTGATTGTTCTTGCCAATAAAGAAAGCAGGACATATCAATATGATGGCTCGTTAGTGATGGGTAACCTCTTAAATGCTGCCGAAAGCCTTGGACTTGGCAGTATATGGATTCACAGAGCGAAGGAAGAATTTGAGTCCGATTTCGGAAAGAAGATTTTAGCAGATCTTGGAATCGAAGGAGATTATGAGGGTATCGGCCACTGTGCTCTTGGCTATGCGTCAGAGCCTGCAAAAGCTCCGGCTCCCCGAAAAGATAACTATGTATATTATATTAAATGATATCAGGGTCAAAAGGTCTACTTTTGTAGCAATCCGTTGAATCATGGGGTCAAAATACTGTTTGATTCCAACATAATTATTCGCAGTGAGAGCGAATAAAAATAGTAATAACGGAGAAAGAAGAAAATGAAAGCAATCCTAGGGCACATAATCAATATGCTTCCGTATATGATCATTACATTGCCGATTTATATACTTGTGAGATTTGGGATACTAAAGCGGAATACAAAAAATTGGTATCATGAAATTTCTTTACTGTTTTTTGTACTTTTTCTTGTGGGACTTGCATCGCAGGCAATGATTCCCAAAATAGAATTTGACATGACCGGTTTTCATATTGTAAATACCGGAGTACATAAAAATAACTTCATACCTTTTCGTTTTCTTGCTGAAACCTACGATGAGGTAATTGTAAAAAGAAATCTCAATTACTTTCTGGTTATTTTTTTAGGCAACATAGTTATGTTTATGCCACTAGGGTTTTTTGTGCCGTTATTATGGAAAATATCTGATCGGTTTGTAATCCTTTTAGGATTTGGTTTTTCGTTGCTGATTGAGACCAGTCAGTTGTTTCTGAATCGGCAGACGGATGTGGATGATTTGATGTTAAATACAGTCGGAGTTATCCTAGGCTTATTGTTGTATAAATTATTAAATCAGAAGAATAAATTTTTTATGGGAAAATTCAGAGTGGATTAGGAAAATATATCATTGTTACGGGCGGTAAGGGTAAAGGGAATCGTATTTCGGATGCGGCCATTGCCGGAGACTACCTTGTATCAATGGGGCTTCCCGATGAAGTTATTTTGGAAGAAGAAACATCAACCATCACGCAGGAAAATCTTGAAAATGCGAAAATAATAATGGAAGAGAACGGATATGAAACGGCGGCTATTGTGAGTGATCCCTTACACATGAAGAGGGCGATGCTGTTAGCAGAGGACTCAGGAATAGATGCCATTTCATCACCAACAAAAAGCAGTGCCTATAAAACTCTAAAGACAAAAATTCCTTTTGCTGCGAGAGAAACCTTCTTTTATATTGGATATAAATGGTATCGATTGATTCGATAGTGCTTCGTGGACAGTTCTTTTGTCATGATTTTCGTGTTAGTTTCTTCGGGGCGATTCTTTGGCACAATTTGCATGACAAAAGAACCGTCCCCGAATTATTTACAAATCAGCTTTACCGGAAGTAGAAGGAAGATTGCTAAGATTATTGTTTTCCGTTCCGTCCGGAATGGATTTTAAATATTCCGTATCTTTTCGGTGTGCAACACCGACGCCCTTAATTTCGCCTTCTTTTGCAAGGGCAACGCCCTCTTCTTTTGAGACAGTATTTCCGTCAGAAAGCTGATAGCCGGTAATTTTACCGCTTTCTTTTACAAGTCCTACAATATCCTTTGCATCGGATTTTGGTGTGGGGATATCATCTAACGTATTTTTTGCCAGTGCGGCAGTAAAATCCTGATCTTTTTCCTGATTCTTCATAAAAAACTCCTTTCATTTCAACAGTTTTTTATTAGTATGCCTGTCAATCTTTTGATTATTCCGGGAAAAAATGTAAAAATTTTTGGATGTAATGGAAACGGTTTTTTGGAATAATTTCTGTGCTAATAGAAGCGTCCCCATTATATATTGCACAGCATATGCTAAAAGAAAAGGATTTTTTATGATGCAGATCACACCACGTTTGACATTTGTTTATAAATTGGAACAAGACAGTCCGCAGGCAGTTGCATGGATTAAAGGCAATGAAAGTCATCCAAAACTGAGTGGTTTGGTGAAATTTTATTCCACACCGTATGGAGGCGTGCTGATTGAGGCAGAAATATTTGGATTACCAAATATCAATACAGGATCGTTGTCTGATTTTTATGCCATGCATATTCATGAAAACGGAGATTGTTCCAATCATTTTACGAAAACAGGAAGTCATTATAACCCTACCAAACAGCTACATCCCAATCATGCCGGGGATATGCTTCCGCTAATGGGCAATCAAGGCTATGCATGGCTTAGTTTTTATGATAAAAGGTTTACCATTCCTGAAATCATCGGAAAATCGGTTATTATCCATGAAAAGAGAGATGACTTTACCAGTCAGCCATCCGGTGATGCGGGAGAGAAAATCGGCTGTGGAGTAATTGTTGCAGAAAAATAATCCTCTTTTCGGATTTCTGCGGATAGATAATGAGAACACAAATCCGAAAAGGGAAAAAATAAAAGAAAAGGTATATGCCACAAAACTTGAAAAAAGAGATTTGTGGCATATTTTTAGAGAAAGTAATGACAAATCCATCCATAAAAAGGTATAATAGTGTCATATTTGTAGATAAAATGATACCAGGGTCAAAAGGTCATACTTTTCATGCTCGCATGAAAAAGTATGACTTTGGGACCCGCAAAACATGAGAAAGTAGCCCGATTAGGGCGGATTTCGATTGTTTACGGATTGCGAGAGCACAAAGTGCGTAGCA
>JAFOEY010000057.1 GCA_017387565.1 Lachnospiraceae bacterium
TCATACAAATCATAGGTGTAAACTATTACATCCATTTGCATAGCACCTGTATCATCCACATAGGCATCTCCTTGTTCCAAAGATACCGCCACCGTACAATTATCTAAATTGTTAATGTCAATAGTAACCGGAAGTGGCGAAATGATAGTATTGGTTTCAGTTACCTCTTCTATACTGTTGTCTTCTATTACACTTTGTATACTGTTATTTTCTTTCTCTTTTGACGCCCCACACCCAATGATGGAAATACATAAAATAACACTACATACAACTAACAACATCTTCTTTCTCATAACGCTTTAATCCTCCTATCTAAATAGCGTTTACTTCACCTTGTATGCCATCCGATAAATCACGAATTGTATCACTCTGAGCTGATATTTCTTCTGTCATTGCTGCAATATTTACTACCCGTGCATTCATTGAGTAAATGCTATCCAAAAGAGCATCATTCTCCGCAACATTTGCAGTAAGCACCGGACAAGAACGGATACACTTATTACAGCCTACACATTTTTCATTAGTAAACACCATAACTATCCATCTCCTATTCCTATTTTGATTTCATCTTTTTCTGTTTTTTATCTTCATACATGGCACTATCCGCTCTACGGAATACATCCATATATTCCTTATCTGTCTCCGAACTGAATACTGCCGTTCCGATTGCCATTCGCAAATATGTTTTTTCACATTTATTTTGGCGATTATAGTCTTCTATTGCTTCTTCAAACAATGACAGCCTCTCCTTCGCACATTCCATATCCATATCCGAATACACAATCACAAATTCGTCACCGCCTACTCGGTAAGTGTAATCACTCCCCCATACCTTTTTCAGAATGGAAGCTCCATTTTGTATCAATTTATCTCCATATTCATGTCCATATGTATCATTCACTGTTTTCAAGTCGTTAATATCTATAACTGCAATTAGAAAGTTAATCTTCTCCTTATCTCTTATCCGCTTACATAACAAATCAACACACTCGTTATATGCTGTTTTATTCCCCAATTGTGTCATTGCATCTGTATATATCAGTCTTACAATCGCTTTGGTAAGTAAAACTGTCACTGCAACAAATCCTGACATTATTAGTAATATTACCAAAACAGAGTCTATTAACGTTTTCTGCTGAGGTTGTTTTATCTCCTGCTCTGTAACGCACACTGTAAATATCATCCCATTGCGCAGTCTCTGTGCAGTCAATCTTTTATCCGTATCATTCCACCGATAAGTTTCTACACTCTGATTCTCTACTGACAATATACTTTTCTCATAAAGATATGTGTGTTGCATATTAAACTCTTCCGAAATGGTATTTCCTTTCATGTCCGGATGATATACAAACTCACCTTCACTATCCATTAAAAAAGCATATCCACTATCATATACCGTAACATTCTTTGTATTCTCATATAAAAGATTTGTAGCGATATCCATACCCACTACACCAATCGTTCTCCCATCCAAAATAATAGGAATAACATATGAAATGATTTCTTCATCCATATTTTTGTTATAATATGGATTCATCCATGTCTCTTTTCCATTGGCTATCGGAATGTAATACCACCCGACATGTTCTATATCTCCCTTGTCATATAGGGAAATATCCGTCATCTCATTATCTATATAACTGCCATTTTCATCCTGAACCAACCATACTCCCTGCTTTGGTCCTTTTATCGCAGAATCCAAACGGTAATAAACAGACACTGCACCATCTGTATATTTGACGGTTGTCTCCATAAGTGCCCTCATCCTGCTAATATGCTCCAAAAATTGTTCTTCATCCTGCCATAGATTATCTGTATTACTATATTGTTCTGTTGCAAAATGATATATCGTGTGAACACTTTGTTCGATGTTTAGTAATTTTTCATCTATTACCTGTCTTTTTTCAGAACACATCAACTGCATAATCTGTCCCGAATTATTTTCTACAATGCGCCCATAGTTAGAAAATGCAATCGCCATAACTACCAACGCGGGAAATAAAGTACTACTAACAATAAGTATCAGTAATTTATTCTGTAAAGCTTTCATCGCATGCGCCTCAATTTATATAAATATCCATTTTTATTTTACCACCCCCCAATGAGACAAAATGTAGGACAAAGAGCCTGTTTGAGAAATTTTCTTGATTTTTCTCAAACAGGCTCTTTTTATTTCGCTATTTTCGACATGTAATCCCGTATAGTTCTGGCGAGTCTCCTCTCCCAAACAATTCTGATACCAGTTCTTTTCTAGTTACCGCTTTTTCCTGCTTATCTACCAGACAAACAAACAGATAATGTTAATTTGTTCATTCCATGTGTATATTCATATTCAACATCATCCATCATTTTCTGTACCATAAAAACACCAAGCCCACCTATTGTTCGCTCTTCTGCGGATAAAGTAATATCCGGTTCTTTCGACTCTAATGGATTATATGGTTTTCCGTTGTCTTGGAAAATAAGCCTAGCCATTAGGTTATTCGTCCCACTTTATGTAGACGGTAACGTCGGAATTGACATCTGGCGCTTCCTTGAAGATCTGTGTGCAGGCTGCATCGGTATACAGGGTAAAGGCTTTGTCCGTGCTCATATCCGCCTCAAGACCGGCCACCACACCCTTAGGGACCTGAACACTCTCGGTCTTTTCAGTATCAGTACCGGGATTGGAAATGATCGTGATCGTACGCATATTCTCAGTCTGCTGGGCATATTCCATTAATTTCTCCATTCCTTTGGGGATTTCCACATCATAGGTAAAGTAAATAGCGCCTTCATTCTCTTCTCCGGCTTCGTTAAAGAAAACGCTCTTTACAGAAATCAATTCGCGCGTATTTGCATCCAGCACGTACTCTTCTTCACCGACAGTCACTCCTTCAGCCTTCATAGCCTCGATTTCTTCTGAGTCTGAAACGCTCGTCACAATAATATTACCGTCTTTTTCTGTTATGGACGTAATGGTATCATTCAACAGAGTTTCCGAAAAAATCGTCTTTTCTGAGAATTCTGCAAAGATACTCCCCATATCCACCATACCATCGGGTGCAAGCACTATACCCTGTGTATAGGTATTGTCGTAACAGTAATGACAAGAGTGGTTTGTTGTAAGAGATGCCAAATCAGATTCCATCTCATAAAGTTCACCGCCCAAGAATGTATAGCAGTATTCCTTGCTGTAATACTCTTCCTCGTAGACTTCTCCGTTCTCGGTGTACAGAACATGTACGCTGTCGTGTTTTCCAAGCAAAGCAGGGATATTGGTTGCATCATAGAGGTCCTGCACCGTAATTTCCGCCGTTGCGCTTTCCTTATTGGCGCACGCGATAAGTGAAAAAACCATACAAAACAACGTAATAAACGTAACAATCTTTTTCATTTTGTATCTCCTTATTTGTCTTTTAATTGTTATAGAATAAGAACGCAAAAGAAATTATAGAAGCATCAGCCCCAGAAGGAAAGAAGCGATGCAAATGACTGCACTGGCAATCAGGAGATAGGCCCACTTACGGTTATCCTTCCAGCAAACCACGGCTTCGCAGAACGTGACCACCGCGATGGCAGGATAGGTGGGATCAACAGGAAACAAGGTAGGTTTCACCTTGCAGATCAGCCAAACTACAACGGCAAGTCCGGCAATGACCGTGAAGATTTTTTGTGAGAGAGACATGTTTTTCCATTTCATAATTTTTTTCCTTTCTTGTATCAGTTTTCAGATGATAAACGGATTATCACATCAATTCATCACCCAATTTTGCCATATTCGATGAGATAATTTTCCTTTTTGTCACAAGCTCATGCATCACAGATATAAGCAAAAGAAGTCCTAAAATAAATACTGGCAACAGCGAAACGGAGATATAATCGACAATCAAACCGAACAAGGTTGGCATAGATATAGTGCCTGCAAATGACACAGGTACACTGATTTCTGTGTGCAGCACAGGCCACATCGATTTTCGGGTATGCCATCCATTCCACGTTTCCGTATTTTTCTTCAAAATATCTACAACTCTCATTATAGAAATCCGTCAGGCAAAACTTGCACGAGATCAGCTGTATAAAAGTAACCATCTTTGAACACTTTTGCTGTCTCTTCCGGCAGATTGATATAGCCCCGGACATAAGGGTTTTCGAAAACAAACTCGCCAATCTCCCCGTCGGGCACATCGTTTCCGTCGTCATCAACAACGCGATGTAACGACACCGCTTTCGCTCTGTGCATTTTCATTACCTCTTTATTTTCAGATTCAGATGGTCGCAGTGTGCTTAACCTCTGATTTCACGGATCAGGGCACTTTCATACACATCGTGAACATGCATCCCCACAAGGTTGGGATCTATTTCCAGCGCATTGGCAGGGGCACTTATGATCTCCACAGAGTAGGTAAACTCAAGCCATAGTGAACCACTTTTTTTGTCGCTTACAGAAATTACTTTACAGAGACATATCGCAGCAGTTTTAAAAGAACCACGGTTATATACAATATGCAGCACATCACCTACACTGTAAAAGCGCGTTTCTCCGCTGTAAACTCTGTTCGAATTTCCTTTTTCAAACCCGACGCCCCCCGTTACTTGAGACAGTTGATCGTCCTGAATAATATTTTCAGATTTGTTTTTCCTGTTCTTATACATTTTATATACCTCCTGAAAATACCGCTTGTTTAGTTGCTGTTCGTAACGCTTTCTCCGTAAAGCATAGCAGGCAAAGGACAACAAAAGGCTGACAAACAAGCGCAGATACTCCGGTTTGTTTGTCAGCCTTTTGTTGTCCTTCCAGTACTTAGACTCGTTATCGGGTTCAGAAGATCAAGGCGTATAAAATCTGCTCGCCTTTCTCCAGAGAAATGGCCAAGGTCGCATTATCCAGATTATCCATGGTGATATCTGGCAGAGGCTACACGGTGACAGCGGGCTGCACCGCATCTTCGTCCTCCACCGGAGTGTCGGCATCGCTTGGGATAACCTTATTTGCATCCAAACCGCTCATGTAAACGCCCCGCAAGACTGCCGAAATTCGCTGATCGGCAGTGGTTTTACAGACAGTACACAACCATCAGCCGATCGCAGCCTGAATGTGGCTTTCCATGATCATGACAATGCCATGATACTTTTCATCATAGTAATAATCGACCTCATAAAGGTAATCCTCGGGCGCGTCGGAGAAAGCCTGAGGATAGAGAGTCACGATCACTCCTTCAAGGGTGTCAGGCTTGAAATCACCAGAATACCACGCGATGCAGTTGGTGAAACGAACCTTCTGACCGAGTGCGTATGTGTGATTATTTGTGCCGACGTCCACGATGCTGCCGCCGTTAACGGAGGCGAGTGCGTTGTCATCCAGTTTGCAGGCATTTGCCTTCATCATGTTTTTCACATTGATTTCAGAGTCATTCTCTTTAAAGGTTGCAGATTGCTTTTCAGTACGGTTTTTCATTGTTGATTTCCTTTCTTGTTATGTTTTTTTATTTTTGTTATTTTACTTTTCGTTTCTTTATACGATCAATATAAAGCACTGGTTGCCATTTACAAAAAGCTTCTGTTTATCCACCCAGCGAAGAAGAAACATATAATATAAGTATTCCATATGTATCTTCAATCGCCTTCCAAGGCATTAGCCTTATTTGATGTACTTACCTGCATGTTCCCTGTGTAGAGTCGCATGCTTTCCATACCCATCTGTTTTCTGAGTTTTTTCAGGGCTTTCACATGAAGCCGCTTGATCTGACCATAAGGTCTTCGCATCAGTTCGGCGATACATAACAGGGTTTCTCCGTTGTAATAATGCAGAATAATTAGATCCCGTTCTTCTGTTGACAAAGTCTCCAGTGCATCTGCCAATCGTTCTAGCTCATCCTCCATAATCAGATGTTCCAGTATACCATCACTGTCATCGACCAGAGTTTCCGAAAGCTCTCCATGCTGCCGA
>JAFOEY010000023.1 GCA_017387565.1 Lachnospiraceae bacterium
ATGCAATGCACCTCTTAGAGACCAATTCCTACAAACAGGTCTCCACCATGACTGGAATTTCGGTCAGCACCCTATACCGCACTAAGCTGCGGAAAGAGGTGTAAAAAAGAACTTACACACTTTACTTGACAAACCCTGATTCATCATTTTTTCAGTACTAAGTCTTTCAATCTCTTTTTTCATTGCAAGAACACCTTCTGAATTTTTGCCTTCGTCCTTTACTATTGTGTTTGACAGAATCCTAATACAACTAGCAAGAGAAACAACATTTGCCTGCATTATTTTTAGAAGTTGCTCTACTTCTTCAGGACTTCTAGCTTCTTTTTCCTGTTTTGTATCGTATTTGTTTCCAACTGTGGTATTAACTACCACAGTCTTTTCTACACAGGCTTCTGGTGATTTTATTTCTCTCATCAGTTGAAGAGCTTTTGGCTCTTTTCCCATCAGTGCATCTTTAAATGCCACTATATATAAACTGGAATTATTAAAAAACTTCTTTACATTTTCTTTTGTTTTGGGTATAACTCTTTCATCAAGTACCCCTAACAGATAATCAGTTCCTCTTTCTAATTCCCTCGTAATATAAGGAGCAAGTATGTTATCAATTACATATTTGACAACTGGATGTATTCCCTGTTCCTTTTGTATTCTCATCAATTCGCTTTCATCCACTTCTATCAATTCCACCGGACCATTTAAGTCATTTGTTCCATCGCAAAATTGAATGGCACTTCTTGAACCATCTGAATTTATCTTTCTATTCACATGACTACCTTTTTTTCGTCGAATTTTATAATAACCTTCCTCAATCACTTTTTCTTCCATCACGCTCTCCTATTCGTCACAAAGTATCACTATTCCTCAACTCATGTATTTCAGCCTGTAACTTCTCAAGGAATGCAAGTATATCTTCAAAATCCGGGATATCACCATATATCATGTTGCGCATTGCCTGATAATCCTCTGCCAACGCTTTATGAATGCTTTCTCCCGGCAAAAGTATAATACTTCCCAAAGTCGCAGTTTCATAATGTGCACCCTTTGCATAATAGAATTTCTGCTTAAATGCCACATCTTTTTCCAGCAACTCTTTTCTTTCAAATGCACTTTCTTTTACCCAAGAGTTCCCGAGATTATAAACATCATATAGATGCCTTGCATATCTTGAAGGCAACACCTTACCTTCCGGAAAATGTGCAATTTTATGTAGGATTGTTAGCTTCTCCCAAAAAGTACGTTCCACATCAATTGTTAATACAGACGTCTCTTTTTGCATAAATATCGCAGGATATTTCTCAGCTGCAAATGGAGTAACTTTTGTCTCATGAGATGGCATCCATTCTGCCAATGGTCCAATTTCCAATCTCACGCAGGAACGCAGATACTCTGCTTCAAATATCTGCGGATAGTAAAAATTAACTACCATCTCATCTTCTGTATCAACTGAGAACCATTCTCCGTCCCCCAGTTTTTCTTTCATTTCTACATTCAACCTAGGAATCAATTCCTCTTTATAAAATTTAGCCGCTTCGGAATTAATTTGCTTGTTAAATAAATCCTGCTTCGTTTTTGACCTTTCATCCCAAGGATTCACTTCATCATTTATGATTTTTCTCCAATCAAGAATCAAATCTATATCCTCGGAAAACCGCTCAATAACATGGTATGATTTTGAAAGGCTTGTTCCACCTTTAAAGACAAACGCATTCTTATACTTACAATCATGGAAAAGATGATCCAGCATAAAACATACCCAAAAGTCTTTCTCAATCACATTCGGCTGCATTCCCATTGAAATTGCAGTAGCTTGAAACAATTCCGTTCTGTCTTTTATAGACAATTTTGCAACTTCTTTCACTATTCTGCACACACCTTTCTTATCACTGCGTATATCCACTCACTTACACCAGTGGCTTCTTCCAATATTTTTTTCTTTTCAGCTCCCGGCAATTTGTTTTTCAAAATAGCAATTATACTATCGTCAATTCGTTCTTTTCCTAATGTCTTAATTGCTTCAACCACTAAAGTGGTTAATTCTGACATAAACGAAATTTCTCGATTTGCACGATGTTTAAAGGAAACTGTAATATTATCCCAAGAAAATTCTCTGTACGGACCATCACTAATATAGGACCAAACAGCCGGAACTTGTGTAGAAAGCCCCAGCTTGTTTAATGCTACATCCCCACATGGGGCAATGGTCCAACGAAAACTCCGGGCAATCGCATATGCCACTGCGTCCGGATTTGCAGGAATATATTCCTGCAGCAAATTACTGTATATTGGTTTTTCATATACTCCATTGATAATTCTTCGAATACAGTTTTCTTCCACCTGTCTTCCAAGACATTTTCTTACCGTTGTCGCATTGGCGATGTCCGTAAAATCCGAAGTAACAAATACAGTTCCTTCTTCCGCTAACTCTATTCTTTTTCTTATTTCCTTATAAATGCCATTTGCCATAACAACACGCTCCTTTTGTCACGAATATTATATAATTTTCGTGACATTTTTGCAATTTATTTTTTTATTATTTCCAATTATGGGAACAAAATTCAAATAAATCACTTCAACAAGTACAAACGTGTTGCATTTTTCTCAAAGACAACCTCTTCCGTTCTCTTATCCAAACCAAGTCTTCTGACCAGTTCTATATGGTGCATCTGATTACATCCTGCGTAATCAGAACCAAATAAGACTCTTGTCGGTATCATTTGAATGAGCTTCTTTATTTCACTTTCTACCTTTCCAAGAATTGTCAAATCGTCTGCAATTGATGAAATGTCAAAATAGACATTTGAATATCGAATCAATTCCTGACAATCACATATATTCGGATAAAAACAATGGCAACATACAAGCTTTAATTCAGGATACTCCTCTGCCACCTTCGCAACTTCCGAAACTGCACTATACTGGCTGTTAGCCCATCCCGAATGAAATAGCACCGGTACATCATATCGAAGTGCCAGATCATAAACTTCACTTATTCTGTTATCTGTAAGATAAAACATTTCATGTCCGGTGAATAATTTAATCCCAATTATCATTTCCTGTTCCAGATAACCTTCTAATTTCTCAAGTTGCTTTTCATAATCGAAGAACGGACTTATTCCTCCGACCACGTAAACATTTTCCGCATCTTTAAATAATTCAACACATTCATCGACAGTTCCAATGGGACTTGTAATATCAGAATCTGAAATCACGATACATTTGCTCACCTGATTTTTGGTCATTTCAAGCAACAGTCTCTCCTTCTTTTGCTGTAGAGAAATGCAGCCATCAACAACAGGTAAATGTACATGTGCATCAATAATCATTTTCCTTCACCTCGCTTATCACCTTTACCATAAACAGACACGGATTTTCTTCATCCCAAAATGTTGTAAATACTTCCAAAGGATAAAATCCCTCTTTCTTATAAAACGCTCTCGTACCATTGTAAGGTTCATATACTGCTGATTCATCTAATGTTTTAACTGTTAAAAATTGATAATGTTTTTCCTTACAATACTGCACACATGCATCCATAAGCTGATGACCAATTCCCGTTCTGTGATATTCTCTAAGAACACCAAAATTATAAACATCCGCAGTGTACCTGTTATGAATCTTTAGTGCAGCAAATCCTACTGCCTTACCACTATCATAAGCCACAATAAAAGGATACTCTCTATGTATGACAGACTTATTGACAATATCTTCCGGTGGTGAAAACCATTCCGGCAATGCATTCATAATTTCGTAAACGTCAAACCACTCGCCTTAACTAAAGCCTGACTCTGTGCCATACTATAAAAAATCTAAAAACTCTTTGGAGTTTTTGTAGTTTTTATAGGAGGCTAAATCAATGGACAAATGTACACACGAAGTTCGCAAACAGTA
>JAFOEY010000024.1 GCA_017387565.1 Lachnospiraceae bacterium
ATATATGCCTGCCTTTCTGGCAGCTGTCAGGTATATGAAGTGTAAGACAAAATACTACATTTGTTCAAGTGGAAGTAGGTGAAAGACTAAAATCTACTTTATCCCCTTCAAAGTGGAAATAAACTTTTCACTTCAGTTTTTTGTGATAATTAGTAGGTGTCAAGCAAAAAGACTTGACACCTTTCTTTTTTTCGTGTATGATGCAATAGGTGTTTAAGAAAACAGGTGAATGATATGGAAAAAATCGTAGCACAAAATCTGCTTTATGATTTTTACGGTGATTTACTAACGGATCATCAACAAAAGGTATATCAGGATGCAGTCTTTAACGATATGTCACTTTCCGAAGTGGCAGACTGTTATGGGATTACCAGACAGGGCGCTTTTGATTTATTAAAGCGATGTGATAAAATCATGCAGGGATATGAAGAAAAATTGCATTTGATTGCGCGTTTTTCCAAAGCAAAAGATACTTTACATCAGATACAGCAGTTGTTGGATGACGATTCGTTTACAGACAACAGAGAAAAAATATCCGAACTGGTCACAGAAATAATAGAGGAGCTATAGTGCATGGCATTTGAAAGCTTAACTGATAAATTACAAAATGTCTTTAAGAATTTAAGAAGTAAAGGACGTCTTACAGAAGAAGATGTAAAGAGCGCCTGTAAAGAAGTTAAGATGGCTCTGTTAGAAGCGGATGTTAACTTCAAGGTTGTTAAACAGTTTGTTAAAACAATTGAAGAACGGGCGGTCGGTACCGAAGTGTTAAACGGATTAAATCCGGGACAGATGGTTATCAAAATTGTAAATGAGGAATTGATTAACCTGATGGGTTGTGAAGGAGCCGAGATACAGTTTCAGCCCGGAAAATCCATTACCGTCATTATGATGTGTGGTCTTCAGGGTGCCGGTAAAACTACGACAACGGCAAAGCTTGCCGGAAAGTTTAAATTAAAAGGAAAAAAATCACTTCTTGTAGCATGTGATGTTTATCGCCCTGCTGCCATTAAGCAGCTGGAAGTAAATGGTGAAAAAATGGGTGTTGATGTATTTTCCATGGGAGAAAATCACAAACCTGTTGATATTGCAAAAGCAGCAATGGAACATGCCAAAAAGAATGGCTATAATGTTGTGATTTTAGATACAGCCGGACGTCTTCATATTGATGAAGATATGATGGCGGAGCTTTCACAGATCAAAGAAGTCATCGATGTACATCAGACGATTTTGGTTGTGGATGTGATGACCGGTCAGGATGCGGTCAATGTTGCCAAAGAATTCGATGATAAGATCGGTATCGACGGTGTTATTCTTACCAAAGTTGATGGCGATTCAAGAGGCGGTGCCGCACTTTCCGTAAAAGCGGTTACCGGTAAGCCGATTCTTTATGCAGGTATGGGAGAAAAACTGGAAGATTTGGAACAGTTTTATCCGGACCGTATGGCAAATCGCATTCTGGGCATGGGTGATGTGCTTACCTTGATTGAAAAAGCACAGCAAAATATCGATATTGATGAAGATAAAGAAAAAGAAATGGCATCCCGCCTAAAGAAAGGTAAGATGGATTTTAATGATTACCTTGAAAGTATGAAACAGATGCGCAATATGGGCGGTATGGGTGCAATTCTTTCCATGATGGGAATGGGTTCCCAGCTAGAAGATGCAATTGATGATAAAGAACTTGCCAGAACAGAGGCAATTGTTCTTTCCATGACACCAGCAGAAAGGGCAAACCCCAAGCTCTTAAATCCGAGCAGAAAGCACAGGATTGCAAAAGGTGCCGGAGTGGATATTTCAGTAGTAAACCGTTTTATCAAGCAATTTGAACAGTCCCAGAAAATGATGAAACAAATTCCCGGTATGATGGGTGGAAAACGTGGCATGATGGGCGGCCTTGGTAATATGTTAGGCGGTAAAAAAGGTGGAATGAGATTTCCTTTTTAGAGAAATCTCTTCATAAATAAATGTTTTTAATAATTTCGGAGGTAAAAGAAATGGCAGTAAAAATCAGATTAAGAAGAATGGGCGAAAAGAGAAACGCAATCTACAGAGTTATCGTAGCAGATTCGCGTTCTCCCAGAGATGGTAGATTTATCGAAGAAATCGGTACTTACAATCCCAATGTAGAGCCTTATGCTTTCACAGTTAATGAAGAATTAGCAAAAAAATGGTTAGCAGCAGGTGCTCAGCCTACAGATGTTGTTAGCAGACTTTTCAAGAATGCCGGTATCGAAAAATAATTTTTGATACGAGTAGTCTGGAAACCTTGTCATAACACTTTGGAGGTGGATTATGAAAGAATTAGTAGAAGTCATTGCAAAAGCACTGGTAGATAATCCGGATGAAGTTGTTGTAACAGAAAAAGAAGAAGGAAAGCATGTTACAATTGAATTGCGCGTAGCTTCTTCTGATATGGGAAAAGTAATCGGAAAACAGGGACGTATTGCTAAAGCAATCCGCTCTGTTGTAAAAGCAGCTTCATTAAATGAAAATAAGAAGGTCGACGTAGAAATCGTTGAATAATATGGATGCTAATTTTGGGGCTGAGATAACTTAGGTTGTCTCAGCCTTTTATACAATTATATGATATGATACCAGAGTCAAAAAATTATACTTTTCATGCTCGTATGCATAGAAACCCGTTGGTATCATGGGGGCAAAATACCTTTAGACCCTAATAATCATGATTTCAGAGACAAAAGAGAGGAAATAATTTGGAAGATTTATTACAGGTTGGAATATTATCATCGACACACGGCGTTAGAGGAGAAATAAAAGTTTTTCCGACAACGGATGATGTGAAGCGATTTAAAAAAAATAAAGAGTACATCCTTGGGACGAAAAACGGAAATATGGACGTACGGGTTGAAAGTGTTAAGTTTTTTAAACAGTTTGTCATATTAAAGTTTGAAGGAATTGATACATTGGATGATATTTTGGCATACAAGGGCTGTAGCCTCTATGTCAATCGGGCCCATGCGGTAAAACTTCAAAAAGATGAGTATTTTATTGCGGATTTAATTGGCATGGAAGTATTTGATGAAGATGAAAATTATATCGGAAAGCTGACCGATGTATTGGAAACCGGAGCAAATGATGTTTATGAGATTACGACAGAAGATGAAAAAACTTATTTGTTCCCGGCTATTAAGGAATGTATCAAAAAGGTTGATATGGATAATAGAAAGATTACGGCTTATGTTATGCCGGGCTTAATGGAAGATATTACTGCAGAGGATTAATATATGTTTTTTCATGTTTTAACGTTATTTCCTGATATGATTATGGATGGCTTAAATACCAGCATTCTCGGAAAGGCCATGGAACGCGGCTGCATCCGGGCAGAGGCGGTGAATATCAGGGATTATACATTAGATAAGCATCTGAAGGTAGATGACTATACGTACGGCGGCGGTGCCGGAATGCTGATGCAGGCACAACCTGTTTATGATTGCACCATGGCAGTTCTTGATTCAATTGCTAAAAGAGCTGCAGATGAAATAATAGATGATACAACAGATGATACAACAGATGATACAACAGATAATAAGGAGAATGTGCTAAAGGATGAAATAAAGGATTTCTGTATAAATTCGATGGATGCCAAAAAAACGAGGGTCATCTATGTGACTCCGCAGGGTCGCGTTTTTAATCAGAAAACAGCACAGGAACTGGCAAAAGAAGAAGATTTGATTTTCTTGTGCGGACATTATGAAGGTATCGATGAACGTGTATTGGAAGAAGTGGTTACCGATTATATATCCATCGGCGATTATGTTCTGACCGGAGGAGAGCTGCCTGCGATGGTAATGATTGATGCCATAGCCCGCTTAGTTCCCGGTGTGTTAAACAATGACGAATCTGCGCAGACCGAATCATTTGGAAATGGACTTTTGGAATACCCACAGTATTCCAGACCGCGAATCTGGCATGATAAAGAGGTGCCGCCTGTTTTGTTATCGGGTGACCATAAAAAAGTGGAAGAATGGAGACTGGAGCAGTCTTTGATCCGGACAAAAGAGAGAAGACCGGATTTATATGAAAAGTGGAGGGAATCACATCTATGATTATTGTGGATGATTTGTGTAAAGAATTCGAACGGACTGTGATGTCAAAAGAAGACGAGGCACAGACAAAACGTTTGGCAAAAAGCCATAAAAAAGGAAAACTAAAACAGAAAAAAGAAAGCTTTTATGCTGTTAATCATGTATCGTTTCAGGTACCTCAGGGAGAGATTCTTGGTATTTTAGGACCAAACGGAGCCGGTAAAACGACTCTTTTACGTATGTTGGGTGCATTGATGCAGCCGACATGCGGAAGTGTGGCTATTGAGGATGAAAATGGCAACCGGATTACCGATCCGGTACAGTATAAAAAATCAATTGGCTATTTGTCGGGAAATACCAAACTCTATCATCGGATGAGTACCCGTGAGATGCTGTATATGCTTGCTCAAATATATGAAATTGATCAACAGACGGCAGACGAACGGATTGAAAATATAGCAAAGGTTTTAGATATGCATTCTTTTATGGATAACCGCATTGAAAAGCTCTCAACCGGTCAGACCCAGAGGGCATCCATTGCCAGATGCCTGATTCATGAACCGGATATTTACATTTTTGATGAACCGACACTGGGACTGGATATTTTAAGTGCCGATGCGATTGTTAATTTTATGAAGTCTCAAAAAGAAGCCGGTAAAACGGTTCTGTATTCCACACATTATCTGGAAGAAGCACAGTTTTTGTGTGACAGGGTGATTATGATTTATCAGGGTAAAATTGTTAAAGAGGGCAGTCCCGAAGCTATTATGGAAGAATGTGGTGTAGGAAATTTGCGAGATGCCTTCCATCATGTTATGGAGGAGGTTGAGACATTATGAATCTAAAAAGAATGACTGCCTTATTTAAAAGAGAATTGACAGATATTTTAAGAGATAAAAAGACCTTGATTATGATGTTGGTTGTTCCGATTATCATTTATCCACTTTTAATTGTCGGAATAACCCTTTTGATGAGTTCCATTATGAGCAGCCAGGCAGAAAAAACGTATCTGATCGCTTTTGAAAATGATACGGATTTAGAAAAGCAGATTGGTGATATTATTGAAGATAACGAGGAAAAAATCGGATATAAGCTGGAAATTGTAAAAGAAAAGAATTGTCAGGAATCGCTGGAAAATGGAACGATTGATGCATTTGTCCGTGTAGGAGAGAATGATAAGGTCTTACTCTGTTATTTATCTGCGAAAGATCGATCTTCTACAGCGGTTTCTGCATTAAACGATGCTTTTGAACTATATCGGGAAGAACTGATAAAAGAAAAAATCGAAGATGCCGGACTGGATGCGGAAGTGATGTTAAATCCCATCCACTATGAACAGGAGGATTATTCGACTACGGAAGAATCCATTGGTAATCTGATTGGCTCCATGATGCCGTTTTTAATTGTGACAGTCATATTGTTAGGTGCGATTTATCCGGCAATTGATGTAACAGCAGGTGAAAAAGAAAGAGGAACACTGGAAACGCTTTTAACATTACCCATCACGAATTTTGAAATGATTATGAGTAAGTTTTTGGCGGTTTCCTGTATTGCATGTGTATCCGCAATATTAAATGTCTTTTCCATGGGCGGAGCGATGGCATTTCTGGTGTCGAGTTCACTTTCTTCGGCCGCAAATATGAATATTGAGATTCATTATGAGACTTTTATACCGGGAATTATATTTACGATCGTTGTTATGATGTTTTTCGCACTTTTAGTTACTGCAGTCTGCATGTGTACCTGTGTATTTGCAAAAAACTTTAAAGAGGCCAATAATTATGTGACACCGGTTATGCTGATCTTTATGTTTGGAAGCTATGCGGCAATGATACCGGATTTGGAACTGACGGCTCAGACTGCGGCAATTCCGATTGTCAATGTGGCATTGTTAGTGGAAGGGTTATTTCAGTTTCATTATAACTACGGTTTATTTGCAATTGTGCTGTTTTCCAATGTTGCCTATAGCTTACTGGCTATCATGATTTTGGGGAAAATCTATAACAGTGAGTCGGTTCTGTTTTCTGAAGGATTAAGCAGTGTGAAGCTCTTTACCAGACGAAGTGAGATGAAAGAAAAACAGATGCCCGGATTTGGAGACGTGGTTCTGTTACTTTGTATTGTGTTATTATTAATTTTTTATGTCGGAACCTTTGCCCAATTGAAATTCGGATTTTTCGGAGTGGCAGTCCAACAATTGATTATTCTGCTTTGCCCGCTTGTGTACGCATGGTATATGAAAGCGGATAAGAAACACTTATTTTCTATTCAGATCATAAAACCGTTGCAGTTGGCAGGTTCGGTTATGATCGGAATTGCGGCCTTTGTAGGAGCTTTGATACTTGGGACTCTTTTGATGCCTGTCTTTCCGGAGAGTGCAAAAGGACTGACACAGTTAGATGACATGGTGGTAAATCAGCCGGTATATTTACTGATACTTGTGGTAGCGATTATGCCTGCTATCGGAGAAGAACTTCTGTTTCGAGGTTTTGTCATGGGGACATTGAAAAAACGTTGCAGACCTGTTGTTGCGATTGTGGTAACGACCCTCATCTTCGCCGCTTATCATATGAGTCTGATTAAAATGTTTACCATCGGTATTGTAGGATTGGGATTAACACTTGTGACATATAAGACCGGTAGTATTGCAGCGTCTATGTGTGTACATTTTTTGAATAATCTGCTTTCGGTTCTGATTACGAAATATCCTACTCAGATTCAGAGAGAGCTTCCGGTTTTATTTAAGGATAGACTGTCTGTATCGGATATACTTTTACTTGTTGCAGTTGTTTTGATTTGTGCGGCTGTAGGCTGGATGTTGATTGGTGGGAAGAAAAACAATAAGATTAATTTTGATTGACAGGAAAAAGAAAAATATAAAAAAAGCAGAGTCGAAAGATTCTGCTTTTTATATATTTGTGTTTGGGTTATCTGTTCTATTAAGCAGATAGTCAACAGATACATTGTGATAATCAGCAAGTTTTATCAGAATAGAAGTAGGAATATCAATATCTCCGCGTTCATAATTGCTATATACACGTTGACTACAATGTAATATTTTACCCATTTGAACCTGAGTTAAATCCTTATCTTCTCGCAAATCCCGGATTCGCCTATACATATAGAAATCCTTTCTGTTTTAATTCATTTATTATTATTATAGTTAGTGAAAAATTCGCTATTGTTGTTTAGCGGGAAATTCGCTATAATTATTATGATTTGCTATGTAATATGATATGCAAACAGAGTTAGAAGAGTATATCAGATAATGAGACAAATGTTTTGATGATATATTTCTTTGTGTCACCGTAGCGAAAAATTCGCTAAACCATTAAAGGATAAGATCATAATAATGTACAAGAAAAATATATTAAAAAAATTTTTAAAAATAGCATTGCCATCAATTTGCTTATGCTTATTATTTATTTGTACAATCATTATTTTTTTACATGGAACAATAAATTGGGATTCAAAAGGAGTGGTTAGAAGTACCTGGTCACCGAAACGATTGGCTTTTATTTCATTATGTGGAATTAGTGTGTTGGTGAGTGGAATATGCTTATTTTATCATTTTGTTTTAAAACTTCCGTCGAATTATCGACGCATTATTTACATTTCTGCAATTACTATTTCTGTCTTGTTTCAATTATTTTTAATTTTTCATTATCAAATTCTAATGGGGTGGGATAACACTGATACATTAGTAAGTGCGATTTCATTGGTTACCGGCGAGAATAATTTATTTTCTTTTGATTATTTTGAAATATATCAAAATCAAAGATGCTTTTTGTTATTCACTACGTTGATTGTATGGATTGCACATGGTTTTGGAATTTCTTATTCTGCTATTCCGGTTCTATTTGGATTAGTAAGTATGATATGTATAGATTTATCCATGCTGATTTCTTATCTTATTATCAAAGAAATAAAAGGAGTAAATATAGCTGAAAAGAGTATTATCTTGTTTTTGATTAATCCGGGAATCTATTTGTGGTGTGCATACTATTATACAACAAATGTTTCGCTTTTATTTATTTCATTAGCAATCTATTTGTTTATTATGTTTTGGAAAAGTAAAAAGAAGTGTTTTTTTTATGTGCTTTTCGGAATGTTTTTGCTATTTGGAATTCAGTTTCGTGCAACACTTATAATTGTTGTGATTGGCGCTTTATTGATGGGATTTATAAAAAGACCTCCCAATGCTTTAAAAGGATCACTTTTGATTGTTATTGGTATGTTAATAATGCAATTATTATTACAATCTCTTTTTTCATTTATAATTCCAAGTAAAGAAAATGATCAGGCATTTCCCATTTCCCATTGGCTGATGATGGGAGCGCAGGGCGTTGGTGCCTATAATGATCAGGATGTATATTATACTGCTTCGTTTCCGACAAAAGAAGAAAGAAACAAGGCCGATTGGGATTTGTATATTCAACGAATAGAAGAATTAGGGATAAATGGAAATATTCAGTTGGCGATTCGGAAAATGACATATAACTGGTCGTATGGCAATCATGCATATGAGCCGGAATTTCAATGTTATGATATTTTATATGATTTGTTATGGGGAACAAAAAATAAGGTGATGCTGGCATATGAACAAATATATCATTTGACGTTGTTATTATTTGTAATATTTAGCATTATTTCAAATGGGAAGAAGTTTATTAATGGCAACATAGATCTGATGTTTTTACCATACATCGTTTTTTTAGGAGGAATTATATTTTATGTTTTTTGGGAAACAAATCCGTATTATAGTGTAGGCTTTCTAAATATGATTCTTTTATGTTCAGTGGAGGGAATGGACAAACTGACAGAACAAGTAGAGAGGATATCTGAGAAATCGAAAAAGCACTATGTGTTATTTGCTAAACTGATTTTAGATACTGTTTTTGTTTTTGTATTGTTATATTCAATTTTGGATAAAGATAGAGATTTTTATAAAGAAACAAGAATTCCTGTCGTTACGCAGTCGAAAATATGTGATGTTTTATTTTTCAATGGAAATAATTCAATAACTCAGGATTTTGTCGCAAACCGTCCTTTTAATACAGTTGAAATCTGGCTTACAAAAACAAAAAGAAAAGAAGATAGTTCAGGTATTTATCAGATTAGTCTTTTCGGTGAAAAAAGCGGACTGATTTTTCAGGAGACAATATATAATCAGGATGTATTTAGAACTGTTTCATATATAAAGCATTTTCAAATGATAGAAATTGATGATAAAGAAAGGTTTGAATTAACTGTTCAAACAATTCAAGATGATCCGAATAATCGAATGGGAATTTGTTATTATAATCAGCCTGTCGACAGATATCTCAAGGGTGGAATTTCTATAGATGGAGAAAAAGTACAGGGAGATATGATGATTAATGTATACATTTCTGAAGAAAAATAGAAAGTTAATTCAAATGATTGTACCGCTGGTTTTATGTATGACCATAAATTTAGGAATTGCACTATATATGGTGTATCCGGGGCATAATTGGGGTGGAGACTTCAGCCAATATATTGCACAAACTCGAGCTTTGGTGAATGGTGATATAGATGAATGGTATCAGAAAAATGCTTTTATTATTGAAAATTCATCTGAAGGTTTGGGATCATTGATATATCCATGGGGATTATCGCTGATTTTGGCACCTTTTTACATGGTGTTTGGAGAAAATATTTTTGTATTTAAATTGATTATCATTGCCTTTTTGACTGGTAATGTTGCTGTATCATATATTTTTTTCGAAAAAAAGTTTTCCTTTATCCCGGCAGTTTTACTTACACTTTTGGTGACATTCAACCCAACCTTATTGGCAGCTACCGATAATGTTCAAAGTGACATTCCTTGTATGTTTTTTTCTCTTATTTCAGTGATATGCATTGATTTACATTTAAAATCCGAACAACATCATTTAAGAAATGCAGTTCTATCCGGTTGTCTGATTTTTATTGTTGTACAGTTTCGAACGATGTCTTTGGTGCTTTTACTAAGTTTGTTTTGTGTGGATTTTTTGCTTATCGTATATTGGTTTTTATATTTTAGAAGAGATAAGGATAATTGGAATTTGAAAGAATACTATCAGTCGCGATGGTACTATCATATCATTCCATATATTACATTTTTGATTTGTAGTAAAATTTTTAATTTACTATTACCAAAGGCAGGAGAAACATACTGGGATTATTTTTCTGTCTCTATTCAAAATATAAAAAAAATGCTTGTAAATTATACTTTTGGATTTAAGGAAATGTATGGGGTATTATTTTGGATTTTTCTACTTTTTGCAGTGGTTGGAATGATTTGTGCACTAAAAGAAGAAATGTATTGTGTGATATATGTGATGGGCACAATGGCTATGTTATTGGTTTATCATTATTATCAGAGAAGTCGATTTTTGTTTTCTGTTTTTCCAATCATACTGATGTTTTGTTTTTATGGAATTAAATGCTTGCACTCCGTGTTTTCCAAAAGAGCCATTTATACTCTTGCAATAGTAGGTGTTGTTTTTACAATAGGTATATATATAAGACAACTGATTAAAGATGAAATTGCAGTAAGGATAAAAATTAGTGAACCGATCGACGCCTATTCATATGATGCGTTAAATGTTTATGAGTATATAAATCAGAATATTGATGATGACAGCATCATTTATTTTTTTAAGCCCAGAGTATTGTATTTAAATACGAATGTTTACTCTTATACGGGAGATAATAATGCATCTACAATTGATTTGGCGGATTATGTTCTGTTTTGGTGCAATGATTTTCAGGACAATATTAAAAATGTTGTAGTAAATAGTGAGAAATTTGAACTTATTTATCAAAATAATCAGTTTACATTGTATAAATCGAATTTATAGGAAAAGTACTGTATGAAAAAACTAAGTAAATATAAAATACGATTATTTCTTTGCATGGCTTTTCTACATTGGGGGATTACCTTTTATACAGATCGTTTTATTTTTACAATAACTAATGAAAGATTATGGTTCTACATTCTGATGAAGATAATTTCTTTTGTTTTGATTGTAGTTATGTGGATGAAAATAGCTGATGTAATAACAAAATGTAGAAAAAAAGATAAGAAAACAATTCATAGATTGGCATATGGATGTAGTTATGTAGCCATTCTATTTCTGATATTATTGTTCGTCTGGCCGGGGATATGGCGAACAGATGAGTTTGGTGTATTGGGAAATGTAATTGCGTTGCAAATATATTGGTGGCAGCATTTTTTGACAAGTATATTTTATATTTTGTCATTCATGCTCATTCCAAATCCTGTTGGAGTTATTATTGTACAAATCATATTAGTCTGCGTGGGATTTGGATATATAGCAGAATTGTTCGAACATAGAACAGGAAAAGAGTGGAGCGGATTTTTGCTTCTTTTGCCTTTTTGTATTCCTTCCGTGATCATGTTCCAATTGTATCCCATGAGAATTACGCTATATTCAATTTTGGAACTGGTTATTGTTTTCTTTATATATGAGCATTTGCAAAATAATACACAAATTGAATGGATTCATATAGTATGGTTAGCATTGGGTACTGTTGTTTTGGCAAATTGGAGAACAGAAAGTATTTATTACGCAATTCTATTGCCGTTGTATTTTATTTTCTTTTTAAACAAGATTATTTTGAAACGGAAGCAATTATTTTGCTATTTGATAACCGTATTTATATTATCAATATTTATTTGGAGAATTCAGAGTGAAGGTTTACATAATGATAGAAATGATGCCTATGAAATAACTGCTTATGCTCAGACTTTACCTTGCTTAGTTCAAGCTGCTTATAACAATCATGACGAAAACGGATTAGCAGTAGTTAATAAAATCATAGATGTTGATGCGGTACTACAGGCAAAAAAAGATGGCAGAGAAGGTATTGATTGTTTTTGGGAAGGAGCTATGTCTTCAAAGAAATATAGTCATGAGGATTTCAATAGATTTCGGAAACAGTATTTTATCTGGTGCATGCAATATTATAAAGAGTTTTTTGAAGAAAGGACACACAATTTCCTTACAAGTTATGAGCAGACGAAGAGTACTGCGGATTTATATGATGAAGAAAATATACAATTTGTCTTTTTTTTACAGACTTTCAATCATGTGAAGCCTTTATTCCCGAATTTGCGGGAAAAACTTATTCTGTTTATGGAGCAAAAAAAATGGTGTATATTTGAAATCCCCATCCTAATGGGCCTCTTCTCAATAATATACTATTTATTTAAAAATAAAAAAATAGGACAATTATGGGGGATGATTTTCATTAGAATACCGCTTGTTTATTTGACAGCACCGGATAATTACTTTATGTATTATTATCCGTTTTTATTAGCCGGACTTGTTATATGTTGCTTTTGTTTATCTGATATTTTTCGAAAGCGCTGAAAGTGTTAAAATAAATTATTAGAAGTATCAAAATGAAAAGTTTGAAAAAAACAAAACAAGTAAAATAATGTAAATAATAATTGAAATTTTCAAGCTGATTTTCCATTAAATAACTTCCGGGGAAGATTATTCATCCAATCCTCTATGGCTTTTATCTGGCTATCAGAATACAAAGAAATGTCTTCCCCTTTCTTAATAAATCTTCGGATCAGCTTATTTTGATTTTCATTGCTGCCACGTTCGGAACTGCAATATGGATGACAATAATAGATTTTTGTCCGGTTATTTTTCGATAAATTTTCAAAATCGGAAAATTCAGTTCCATTATCGACTGTTATTGATTTAAAAATTGACTTAAAGGCCTTAGCTCCATAAGAACAATAAAGGCGGTTAATGCATTTGACAGTACTGGATGCAGTCCGATCAGGCATTTTCATTATAATTTCTTTCCGGTACTTTCTTTCAGTAAGTACCAGGAGACAAGTTTTACTTTTCTTTTTACCGGAATAAACAGTATCCATTTCCCAATGACCAAAGTCTTCACGTAAAAGAACATCGTTCGGACGTTCAGAGATTGACGGTTTGTTTATATTTTTAATATTTACCCGGGTAACAGGAACATCTTTCTTTTTTCGTTTCTGATAAGGCATATCAGACTGATGAATATTAGAAAAAAGCCCCATGTGGATATAACTGTATAATGTAGTCAAACAAATATCTGTTTTAAAACCTTTTTTCTTTGCAAGAACAAGCGCAGCATAAGGAGAATATTTTTCATTCAGAATTTTATCTTCAATGAAATGCACAAAGTCATAATCATTCGATAATTTCAATTCTGTACCTTTTCCGGTCTGCTTATAATTATAATCGTCCTGGGCTTTCTGGGCAGAGTATTCTTCCCGATATGTCAGATCAGAATTGAGGAGCTGCACACTGCCACGTTTTAATTCATTGTAAATAGTCTTTTGGCATCGACCAAGCTCTGCAGCTATGTCTTTAACTTTATACTTTTTCTTATATAAAAATTCAATCAGGTATCTTTCTTTTTCGGTTAAATGTTTATTTTTCATTTTGTGTCCCCCTTGGTTTTTATATCAAAGGGTACAATAAAAATAATCCCTTATAAAGGACGATGCAAGTGACAAAGTCATCCTTTACAAGGGATTATTTTTATTGTGAAAATTTGCGACGTCGCAAATAAACACCTCACTATAATTTATTCCTGGAAGAACCAACTTCCAGACTATCTACATTTGTTACCCGGATAAAGTATCATATATTCAGTCAATCATTATCCACATGATTCGGTTGTGTGTTGGTTTCCCGGTACTATGTGTATAAAATCATGGATAACTCCCATAGGGGAAATAATAAAATTTCATCATTGAGGAGTTACCCACAATTTTATGCACATAGATGATTTTTGACGGCATTTCATTTTAGAAATGTGTATATGTGGAAAATCAGAGATTTACACACATATGCACATTTTTACGACGACGACGAAAATCATCCTAATCTAACTAATTAGATAATTATTACATTTAATTCATTCAGAGGGAATAAAGCAAGCTGGGGACGAAGAAGCCGGACACCGAATCATGTGGATAATTTATCCGTAAAAGGGGAGCTAGCTCCCCTCATAACCCTTTACTAAGATAAATTATCATCATGATAGATAATATATTTATAAAGTTCTTTAACAAGGGCATGTGTGAAAGCCTCACGAACTGTCACATGGTAAGTCTTACAGTATTTATCAACATAAGACCTGAATGTATTATTTGAATTATATAACTCCGGCAAAAGGATCACCTCACAATCTAAAGCGGAAGAGATAATTGACTAGCATCCGAAACATTTTCCAGAATACGATTCGAAGCATTCTTTTTATTGTCCGGAGAATTGAACGGAACATCTTTTTCATTTGCATCACTCCATTTCGTTAAATAAGATTTCATATCATCAAATTGTGTCACGTTTCCAACAAGATCATACTGCCTGATATGATGAATACGACGAAGGAAAGCAAGCCAAGTATCGCGATAACGTGTCTGTGTGCTCTGATACTGACTTTCTAGCGGTTTATTAGAATTAATATAAACCTTGGTAAAACAAGCCGTTTTATTATTGTAACGGCAAGGCAAGTCGAGCGGGTAACCATCCAACCAGTTAAGCATATCAGTGATCTTAGCACTCTCAAAAAACTCTTCCATCAAAACGACGTCCTGACCTCTATATGTATCCCATGGATGCAGCCAATCAGTAACGCGAAAAACATTCTGAAAGCCGTATTTTTCCATGACATAACGGGATTTACCAGTACCAGGCGGACCAAATTGATAAGTGACATCCAAAACACGAAAAGTATTTTTAAACTGTTCAAACAAGAGCATCTGGCGGATACCGTCAATCTTATCCATGTGACGAATTACAGACGGATTTCTTTCTAAAATCTCAAATGTAGAACAACCGTCTTTGATTGAGTCATACATGAAAGATAAATCTGTCCGTTTACCCTGATACTCTTCTTTAAATTCTCCGTACTCTTCAAAAGTACCGGGAACAGAAGTATCATTCTTTGTCGTATCTTCCCATTTACCGACCTTTTTAACATAATCACGGTTTTCCTGTGCAGAACCAAGACACTTATCAATATGAGCTTCAGGAAAGAGTATTTTTACCTGATCAAAAGGAATACCAGAAGACTCGCGACGAATAAAAATATGTGTGTGATACGTTTCAGTCTGGAGTCCGATTTCATCAGAGAAACAATAATAATCAAGTTTGACAGTACAAAGAATTTCTTTAATACGTTCGTGTGTATAACCTTTATCATGTGGATTGTTTATCGTAAGAAGCCATTTTCTAGCACTTTTTGGAGAATTGTATTCATTCATGGGAAAGCCCTCTCTTTCTCAAAAATAATTAAATATACACAAATATACAGTAAAAAATAAAAAAGAAAATATAAGAAAATAAATACTTAGAACTAAAAATATACAAATATACAGAAGTGCCTAAAGGGTAATACTAGGCCTTTAGGCACCTTGACCTTGCGTTCATGAACCCGAAAGCGTGCGCCTTGGCACTTAGGCGGTGCACTAAAGTGCACACGCCACGGCACAAGGCTACCACACTTTCCCCTAAACGCAAGGCAACCCTACGGGCAAGCTACTTCCGTTTAAAAACTTTCCGGGCAGAAGAAATAAAACTTCTGGACGGATTAAGTACCTGACTAGAAGTATACAAAGGCTGGAGTCTTTCCAGGATCTCTTTTTCAGACATAATATCATCCTCATTAAATTTCTTTTGCAGATTATCAACAATTGCAAACGTATCATAAGCATGATAATGCTGATTAGTCGCAAAGAAACCGCTAATTCTGCGAGGTCGAATCATGAGATAAGACCCGGCTATGTCTAGCTGCTTAGGATCATAATATTTATGTACAACAATACGCCACGTTTTAAAGGCATAGATAACCTTAGTACACGTAGTACGGAGTAAAGTGTCGATTTTAGAGAAATCCTGCGCAGTAAGAAAAATATTCATCCGATTATGACGGATAGTTACAAGGTCTTTCAATAAAAGCGGGTTAAAATTATCCTTAAATGAGCGGGAGTTAAGCTCACTCATAGCCTCATCGATGAAAATAATAATCTGCGTCAGAACATCATTATCATCATCATAGACATGTCCATTTTTAGCCAGAGAGGATATCTGGGACATAGAC
>JAFOEY010000025.1 GCA_017387565.1 Lachnospiraceae bacterium
ATGCAATGCACCTCTTAGAGACCAATTCCTACAAACAGGTCTCCACCATGACTGGAATTTCGGTCAGCACCCTATACCGCACTAAGCTGCGGAAAGAGGTGTAAAAAAGAACTTACACACTTTACTTGACAAACCCTGATTATCCAAAAACTTAGGGAGCTTATTTGGCATCGGCATCATCCCCCTTTACATCACCTTTAATACTAAGCAAAGAGTTAATCAATTCCGGATCAGGTAAAGCACCAAGTGCACCTTTCCTATATTTTTCCATAACATCCGTCGTATCTCTCACTCCCTGCTGTGCAGTAAAATCAGCAAGAGAATATACATATACACCTTCTTCATCCTTGTGAACAAACCAAATCTGCTCCTTGCGGAACATCCTCTTGCAATCCATAAGATTTATATCGTGAACTGTAAATATCATCTGCGCACTTGTATTGAGTTCATTATTAAACATCGCAACAATTGCCCTGGTAAGCTTAAAATGAATACTGCTATCCAACTCATCTACAACTAGAATTCTGCCCTGTTCAATTGCTTCAATAACATAGCTGGCAATAGCCGCAATCTTCTTTGTTCCTGTGGAATCAAATATCATGCTTGGTACATGAACGCCTTTATATGTGGAAACCAGTCTAATTTGATCCATAATATTTTCTGGAATATCAAGTACCTTCTCGTCTGGCTTTTCGTCACCTTCACCAGTTTTCAGTTGTATCTTATCCATATCCACATATTCAAAGTTATCCATATACAAGTCTGCATTTTTTATAAACTCTACAACCTTTTTCTGCAACTGATTCTTATTTTTCATAAGTTCAATCGTATGCTGCATAGGTATGTTATTCATATTGATGATATCAATTTTCTCAGCAAATCCAACAAGAATCTGCTTCATCTCGTTGATATGTTCAAATTTACTTGTATCTATTACATAACATAGCAAATTATTTTTCGATACAACTGGAATCATAGTCTGCACAGCTTCATCAATACAATCATATATTTCACTAATGGTATCCTTTTTCAACCAGCAAACTTCTTTTTCATTGTTATACTGATCTTTGAATATCTCAGAAAATGATTCATATATATATTCTTCTTTTTCTACGTCATACTTAAAGTCATAAGAGAACTTTCTTCCTGATGACATAAATGTTACGCCTAACTCACAAACATCACTCTCCGTAAATATATTAGGCATTAAACCATTTTTCTTATTTAAAAGCACATTTCTTATCGCCCTAATACACTTAATCAAACAAGTTTTTCCTGCATTGTTTGGGCCATATATTCCTACCGTTTTAAGCACATTAAAACTGTTCTCTTTATGAACATTGGCTCCAAATTTCTTATTTCGCATATCTGCTTTCATTGAAAATGTAATATTATCCTCAAATGCATAACAGTTTTTTGCTCTTACCTCTATAATCATGGCTCATTCCTCCAAGTCACTTTTCTTCTTTCCTTATCATTATTATATCATCAAATATTTTTTATGCAACTTTTTTTCATAAAAAATATCTTTTTTTAGATTTAACGATATTTCACATATCAAAAAGGCAGCCTCCCGGCTGCCCTCTCCATCACACAAAGGATTAAAGCAAAAAGAACTCGGTGAAATGGTAGGATTCATGGGTAAAACTTCAGATGTTCGTATCGCACAATACGAAATCGAAGCCCGTACTCCAAAAGATGACCTGATTAAACAATTAGCTGATATCTTTGGTGTTACAACCAGAGCGATCACAGTACCTAATATTGATTCCTATCTTGGATTGATGCATACCTTCTTCGCCCTTGAGGACGAGTATGGATTCCAAATTAGTACTGATAAGGATGGACGTCTATGTATAACTCCTGACGAAGAGCATCAGGCTTACGACCAGATAGCACCTATGCTTTTTGCTTGGCTTAGTCAATATTCCAAGCTTAAACAGGGAGAGATCTCCAAAGATAAATACGACAATTGGAGATATAACTTCCCAAACATTGAACCAACCACCGGCTATGTAAAGAATGCCATCTCTGACAAACTGGATGCCGAACTCCAGGATGCATTATCAGAAGAAATGAAGAAGCGAGGTCTGCTTTAATTCCATTTTCCAGTGGCAACAGACCATACAAGAAAAAATCAGATAAATAGAAAAAGACCTTACCGAAATTCCTTTCCAGTTTGGAAAAGAACTTCAGTAAGGTCTTATTAAAATGCAATTAATATAATATTTCACTTAACACATTTGCGTTAGATTATGTTGCCAAATCGTTGCCAAAACTTAACGCTTTTTGTTTGGAATACGTGTAAATAAAGGCTCAATTTTTACAAATGGTTATTCCAACTCAATCGTCCCCGGCGGCTTCGACGTAATATCAACCAGTACTCTATTTACTCCCCTAACTTCATTAATAATTCTGCTCATAACCGTCTGCAACACATCAAACGGGATATCCGCAGCCTCAGCTGTCATAAAGTCAATCGTCTTAACTGCGCGAACGGCAACAGCATAATCATAGGTACGCTCATCACCCATAACACCAACCGATCTCATGTTGGTAAGTGCTGCAAAATACTGGTTCGGTGTCCAGGAAGGCTCAACCCCATGTTCCTTTTTATATGCCGCGATGGCACCGTCAACTTCTTCACGGTAGATGTGATCAGCATCCTGCACAATACGTACTTTTTCTGCCGTCACTTCACCGACAATGCGGACGCCAAGTCCGGGACCGGGGAAAGGCTGGCGGAAAACCAGTTTTTCCGGAATGCCAAGTTCGAGACCCGCTTTACGCACTTCATCCTTAAATAATAGTCTTAAAGGCTCAATAATTTCTTTAAAATCAACGTAATCAGGAAGTCCGCCAACATTGTGATGGGATTTAATGACAGCGGATTCGCCACCAAGACCGGATTCTACAACGTCTGGGTAAATGGTTCCCTGTGCAAGAAAATCGACCGTACCGATTTTTTTTGCTTCTTCTTCAAATACACGGATAAATTCTTCACCGATAATCTTACGCTTTTTCTCCGGTTCTTCCACACCGGCAAGCTTATCGTAATATCTCTGCTGCGCATTGACACGGATAAAGTTTAAGTCGAACTGTCCGCCTTCACCGAAAATCTGTTCCACTTCATCGCCTTCATTTTTACGTAAAAGACCATGATCCACAAATACACAGGTGAGCTGTTTACCGATGGCTTTTGCCAAAAGTCCTGCTGCCACAGAAGAGTCTACTCCGCCGGACAATGCCAAAAGGACTTTACCGTCTCCGACTTTTTCACGAATTTCCTGAATGGTATTCTCCACAAAAGAATCCATTCTCCAATCGCCTGAACAGCCGCAGATATTGCGCACAAAATTATAAAGCATCTTGGTTCCTTCGGGTGTATGAAGTACTTCCGGATGGAACTGTATACCATAAAGACCTTTTTCTATATTTTCACAGGCAGCTACCGGACAATTATCCGAATGTGCAACGGATTTAAAACCATCTGCCATTTTTGCAATATAATCAAAATGGCTCATCCAGCAAAGTGTCTTTTGCGGAACATCCGTAAATAATGCTGAATTTGTATCTACTAAAATTTCTGTCTTTCCGTACTCTCGGTTATCGGCTCTTTTTACCTCGCCGCCTAAAACCTGCTGCATGAGCTGAGCTCCGTAACAAAGTCCTAAAACCGGAATTCCCAATTCAAACAATTCTTTTGTATATGTCGGTGCACCTTCCTCATAACAACTGTTCGGTCCACCGGTTAAGATGATTCCTTTTGGATTCATCTCTTTAATCTTTTCAAGTTTTGTTTTGTAAGAATAAATCTCACAGTAAACATTACATTCACGTACCCTTCTGGCTACGAGCTGGTTGTACTGTCCGCCAAAGTCTAATACAATGACCATTTCCTGACTCATGCCGCTCCTCCTTTAGATGATTTTTGCACAACGTTTCTGCGTACTCTATTATAAATTCATGCGCATACTAAGTCAAAACAAATTTCCTAATATTAATGATACCAGGGTCAAAAGGTCATACTTTTCATGCTCGCATGAAAAAGTATGACCTTTTGACCCGCAAAACATGAGAAAGTAGCCCGATTAGGGCGGATTTCGATTGTTTACGGATTGCGAGAGCACAAAGTGCGTAGCAATCCGTTGGTAGCATGGGGGCAAAATACCTTTTGACCCCAACATCATATTAATATAACGAAGCAATTCAAAATAATACAACAAGTAAAATCAATAAATAAAACTATGAACAAACACTATTAATAAAAAATATTCATTAAAACAATTTGCAAATAAACCCGAATAATAGTAAACAATCATTTCAAAATAAAATAAAAAAAACAAACCAATACAATAGTCAATATAGCAGACCAAAACCGAGCGATGAAATACAAACGCTGAAATACAAGCTAAAATCAAACGATGAAATAAAGATGACTTTTCTTTCAAGAAATGATATAGTCATTTTATATGGAGGTTTAATATGTTCCAATCAAAAAATTCGACTCATAAAGGCTTAAATATCATTATTGTCGGCTACGGAAAAGTTGGTTCTGCTCTTATTGAGCAATTGACACAAGAAGGGCATGATATCACACTCATTGATACCAATTCAGAAAAAATCCAGGCTGCAACAAATCTTTATGATATCATGGGTATTACCGGAAACGGTGCCAGCTACAGCGTTCAGATGGAGGCCGGCGTAGAAGGGGCTGACTTGTTAATAGCGGTTACCGCATCCGATGAATTAAATCTTTTGTGCTGTACTATTGCAAGGCGTGTTGCCGATTGCGCTGCCATCGCCAGGGTAAGGACCCCCGATTACAGTAATGAAGTCGGCTACTTAAGAGACAAGCTCGGGCTTGCCATGATTATCAATCCGGAGTTAGAGGCTGCTAAGGAAGCATCCCGTATTCTGGCCATGCCGACAGCCCTAGAGGTCAATCCGTTTGCACATGGTCAGGCAGAAATGATCAACTATAAAGTGCCCGAAGGAAGTATTTTAGATGGACTTGCAATCATGGATCTAAGCCGTCGTGTCAAATGTAACATTTTGATTTGTGCAGTCGAAAGAGATAAAGAGGTGCACATCCCCTCCGGTACGTTTACCATACAGGCCGGTGATGTTATTTCTTTTGTTGCCTCACGGAAAACGGCACGCAAGTTTATGCAGGAAATCGGTGTGAACACCCATAAAGTCAAGGATACTTTAATTATCGGCGGTGGAAAAGCTTCCTATTATCTTGCCAACCAACTTCTACTGATGGGCGTTAATGTAAAAATTATCGAAATAAATCGTAAGCGTTGTGAAGAATTGAGTATTTTACTGCCCAAGGCCATCATCATTAACGGCGACGGAACCGATGAAGAATTACTGAGTGAAGAAGGCATTGAAAATGTCGAATCGTTTGTTCCTTTAACCGGAATCGATGAAGAAAATATTATGCTTACCCTGCATGCTAAACAGGTTTCCAAAGCAAAGATTATTACCAAAATCAATCGTATAAACTTTAAAAATGTCATTGATCAGCTGGATCTTGGCAGTCTGATTTATCCAAGATATATTACTTCCGAAGCAATCATTGCTTATGTACGTGCCAAAAAGGATTCCATGGACAGCAACATTGAAACACTGTATCACTTATTCGATCATCGTGCCGAAGCAATCGAATTCCGTGTGGATGAAAAATCTGACGTTACCAACATCTCATTGGCAGAGCTTCCTCTCAAAAAGAATCTGCTGATAGCATTCATCAATCGTAACGGAACGATTATTATCCCCAGTGGTAACGATTGTATCAAAGTCGGCGACACGGTTATGGTTGTTACCACCCATACCGGTTTTCATGATATTCGAGATATTTTGCGTTAGCGGAGGCTAATTTAAAATGAACAGACCTATTATTCGATATATTTTGGGACAAGTTTTAAAAATAGAAGGCGTCCTGATGTTGCTACCTTGTCTGGTTGCATTGATCTATCGGGAAAAAAACGGTTACTATTTCTTAATGACCGCTTTTTTATGCATGGCACTCGGCTTTTTTATGACCATTAGAAAGCCCAAAAACAATGTGTTTTATCTGAAAGAAGGATGTGTCACAACCACATTAAGCTGGGCGTTTTTATCTTTCTTTGGCGCAATTCCCTTTTGGGCATGCGGTGAAATTCCTTCTTTAACCGATGCTTTATTTGAGACCGTATCCGGATTTACTACCACAGGTGCCAGTATCTTAAATGATGTCGAAGCACTCAGTCATTGTTCTCTGTTTTGGCGAAGTTTTACCCACTGGATTGGCGGTATGGGCGTTTTGGTATTTCTCCTTGCAGTTATCCCCATGACGGGTGGCTCCCATATGAATCTCATGAGAGCAGAAAGCCCCGGTCCTTCTGTTGGCAAACTGGTTCCGAAAATCAAATCCACGGCCCGGATCTTATATTTGATTTACTTCGGTCTGACTGTAATTGAATGTATTTTACTGTTGTTTGGCGGCATGCCACTCTTTGATTCCCTGACGACCTCATTCGGAACTGCCGGAACCGGTGGATTTGGTATAAAAAATAGCAGTATCGGCGGCTACTCCCCATATATTCAATGGGTTGTCACGATTTTTATGATTTTATTCGGCGTCAACTTTAATGCCTACTATCTGATTTTATTCCGTCAGTTTAAAAAGGCAATTTGTATGGAAGAAGTCCGCTATTATCTTTTGGTTATTCTTACAACCATCATTATCGTCTGTATCGATATCCGCAATTGCTATGACAGCATGGCAGAAGTCATCAGACATGCTGCTTTCCAGGTTGGTTCCATTATTACCACGACCGGATTTTCAACCACAGACTTTGGCATATGGCCTCAGACCTCCAAAACCATTCTGGTTATGCTTATGTTTATCGGTGCATGTGCCGGAAGTACGGGCGGCGGAATAAAGGTTTCCCGTTTTGTGGTTTTGTTTAAAACAGTTATGAAGGAATTAGATTCTTACATTCATCCTAAAAGCATTAAAAAAATTAAGATGGATGGAAAAGCGGTAGAACATGAAGTTGTCCGTTCCATCAATGTTTACTTCATTACTTTTGTTACCGTATTTACGCTTTCACTCCTAATCATTTCCTTTAACGGACATGATCTGGTCACAAACTTTACCGCAGTTGCTGCAACTATTAACAACATCGGTCCGGGACTTAGCCTGGTGGGCCCAACAGAAAACTTCCAGTTTTTCAGTGATTTATCGAAATATGTCTTTATCATAGACATGCTTGCCGGCCGATTAGAGCTGTTCCCGCTTCTGATTTTCTTCCATCCGGCTGTATGGCAGGATTTATTTAAAAATAAATCGGGAAAGAAACATTCATCATAACAATTAGATTATAACGGATGTTTATAGAAATATGAATTCGGTCGGCTACAGTTAGCTATCCGGACGGCAATCCGATTATCTATTCAGTCAGCTCATTATAAACACGCAAAAAGAGCTTTGCACTACGAAATACTCGTGAATGCAAAGCTCTTTTTTATTTGTTTGTAATACGCATCTGAAGTGTATATTTTTCTTTTGTTGCCATTCCGCCGCGAATATGACGTTCTGATTTATTCACATCTAGCACTTTTCTCGCATCGCTTGCCAGAGCTGGATTGATATACTCTAATCTCTCCGTGACATCCTTATGTACCGTTGATTTGGAAATTCCAAATGCCTTTGCAGCCTGCCTGACGGTCGCATTATGTTCGATAATGTAATTTGCGACATTGATGGCTCTTTCTTCAATATATTCTTTCACACAACTACCCCTCAGAAAGCTTTTTTACATTTTATGCAAAAGCCTTCCCGGATAGTCCATGAAAAATCCGCAGTCTTCAAAACTGCGGATAAAATCATAAATCATTATCTTTTTAATCTTTAAATTTAAAGAATTCGTCTGACTGCCAGAATTGTACGATATGTTGCATTACTGATTTTAATACCGGTTCTTTCGGAACTGGCATGCACAATCTGTCCGTTTCCAATATACAATCCCACATGTCCGGCATAGCAGATTAAATCGCCCGGCTGAGCCTGAGAATAATCAACACCGGTTCCAAAGAATCTCTGGCTGGTGGAATCACGTGGAATACGAATACCAAAGTGGGCATACACGCTTTGGGTAAATCCTGAACAGTCAGTTCCATTGGTCAAACTTGTCCCTCCAAATACATAGGGATTTCCGATAAACTGACAGCCATAAGCTGCTATATCCCTTCCAAGCGCAGAACCTTCCGAACTTGGAATAACTGTTTCAACAGACTGTGACGAATTCACTTTGGTGGAGGTTTCATTTCCCTCAGCAACCGTTGCGGTATTTTTTGCAAGTTCTTCCTGTCTTGCCTTTTCTTTTCGTTCCGCTTCCTCTTTGGCCTCCAATTCTTTGATCTTGGCCGTCTGTTCTTCCAATTGGTTTTTATACGTAGCGGCCTGCGCGGTAGCCTGTGCTAACTGTTCTTCAAAATTTGCCACACTCTGCTTTTTGGTATTGATAATACTTTCCAAATAGTCCTGCTGTTCTTTTAATTCATTTTTACTGGTTATTAAATCTGCTTCCTCAATTTCCAATTCCGTTTTGTAATCGGAAATCTTTTGAATGGTCTCTTCATATAGATTTAACAATTCCCTGTCATAGGAATAGAGTTCTTCTGCATAAGATGCTTTATTTAACATATCCGGCCAGCTATCTGCTTCCAGCAATACTGTCATATAAGCGCTGTCACCCTTCTCATACATAAAACGAATTCTTGTTTTCATATTTTCATATTGGACTGTAGCATCTTCCTGTGCCTGTTTCAATTCTTCTTTGACAACGCTAATCTCATCCTCTTTTGCGGCGATTTCATCCACACAAATACTGATACTGGTTAAAACATCAACTAACTCCGTATCCAGTACCACAATTTCTTCGGAAACAGCCTGCTTTTGTTTCTCAATATCATCTACCCGTTCATTTACCTCATCCAAAGCTTCCTGAGTCTTCTCTTTTTCTTTTTGAACATCCTGAGAAGTTTCAGCAAATACAGATAACGCAGGTCCGAATGTCATTATGCAAATCATAAGTATACAAAGTATACGTTTTTTCATATGAATTCTCCGTTTCCTTGCTCTTACTTATCAAAGTGTAACCGTGGTCATCATTAATACATGGAAGCATCCAAGAAAGGCATACTCTCGTTTTGAGTTATTGTTGCCGTTTCTTTAATCAGATTCATAATAACTTTATTTCTGACATAAGAACGCAGGTATTCATCACTTTTGGATTCAATCATCTCAGCAGCAGAAGCAAAACCATATTTTTCATACTCATCCTGAGCAGTCTTTTTAACATCTTCATCAGTGATTGTAATTCCCTCTGCTTTTGCAATAGCCCTGCAAATTAAATCTCTTTCTGCCTCAGACTTAGCAACAGACTGACGCTGAGCCTCATAAGATTCTTCATCATATCCCATGTTACTAATCATTTCATCTGTACTGACACCGTACTGTGCTGCATACTCTTCTAAATCCGCATCAAGCTCTGCCAGCTTTTCATCAAGTAAAATCTGCGGCACTTCTTTAATCACACATTTTGCCGATACCTGCTCCCACAATGCGTCATCAATCAAGCTATCATTTTGCTCCGTGCAGGCGTCTTCAATATATCCTTTTGCATAGTTTGTATACTCATCGTAGTTTGTAACACCTTCAATACCAAAACTTGCAAAGAATTCTTCATCGTATTCCGGTAATTTAGGCTCATCGATGGAATTCACCGATACGGTAAATACAACCTCCTGACCGGACAACTCTTCATTATATTTGTATTCTTCAGGGAAAGTCAAATTCAACTCCACCGTTTCACCGACGTTGACACCTACAAGCCCGTCTTCAAAACCATCAATAAATTGTCCGGAACCAATTTCAAGATGTGCTCCTTGTGCTGTTCCGCCATCAAAAGCGACACCGTCTTTTTTTCCCTGATAATCGATATTAACAACATCGTTCATGGAAACAGTCTGCCTGTCTGTTACTTCATACTCATACAAATCATAGCTTGAAACATAATATCCCAAATCCTGATCAATATATTGTTTCAAATCATCATCCGTAAAATCATAGTGATCAACAGTTACTTCCAGATTCTTGTAATTGCCTAATGTTACATACTCATCAGGATCAATTGCGTCAAGCCCGGTTGCTTTTTCTTTTCCACACGCAACCATAGAAGACATCATTGCAATCATAAAACCGACATATAATAATTTCTTTTTCATTTTTTTGCTCCTCATCAATCATAGTTAAGTTCAGTTTAGCACAGCCACAAGTTTATGTAAACACAAGCAATCCTTAAAAAATGTGAATTTTTTTTGAAAAAGCTTACTTATTTCCATATTTTTGAAACACTTTTGAAATTTTTGAAATCATTTTTGTAATATTATATAAATGATGTTAGGGCTTTTCTTGCACTTTATTTCAAAGAATGATACAATAGGTTTGCTTATTCAGGTTATTAAAAATTCAGGAGGTATTCCATGAGTACTACAGGATGGATTATACTTATTGTAACAATTCTGGTTTTAGTTGCAATAATTGTTGGAATTGTATTTCTTTACAAAAAAGCCAAAAAGAACCAGGAAGCCCAGGAAGTGGCAATGGAGGCCAATAAACAAACCATATCCATGTTGATTATTGACAAAAAACGCCTCAAATTAAAAGATTCGGGATTGCCCCCGATGGTTATTTCGCAGACACCCAAGTTAATGAGATCCGCAAAGCTTCCAATTGTCAAAGCTAAAGTCGGTCCTCAGGTAACCAATTTTGTTGCAGATGAAAAGATTTTTGATTCGATTCCGGTTAAAAAAGAAGTGAAAGCAGTTGTCAGCGGCATCTATATCACAGAAGTTCGTGGTTACAGAAAAAATTCCAAAAATGCCGAACCTGAGAAAAAGAAAGGTTTCTGGAAATCCACCTGGGAAAAGGCAAAAGAAAAAGCCGGTGTCAGTCAGGTAAAATAATATTAGATTTCATTTTCATGAATGAAGATTTCAAGCCTCCCCTTTGTGGGAGGCATTGTATTTAGTCCGATTCGATAGTCCGCAAATATCTTTGCGGATTTTTCTTTACACTCAATATGTAATTCATCCGTAATAAGCATAACCTCAAAGTTGCCAAAGGATGTCATATATACACTATTGTGTGTCTTTTCATTTTCAAATTCCAGACAACTTGCCACTTCACCCTTGCGGGTTACGCGAAGTGTACTGTCGCTGAAACGCAAAGTCGTTTTACTGCTTTGCCCCGATTCTTTATCAATCTGTTCTTCATAGGAAACATAATAATAAGGCTCCTTATAAATCATGGCCCCAATGGTTTCCGTTGTAATGGTTTCATTTGTTCCGGTCTGTGTTCCTTTTACTTTTATCCTTACCTGTTTACTCACTAAAACTCCTTCATTTCCAATTGTTCCAAAGCCCATTCATGGCTATTGGGCACAATCTGTTTTCTCATCCTGCGCATTCTATAACAGTTCTTTCAGTTTATCAAGAAAATAACTTCGATATTCCACCTTGATCTCTTGGTCTGAATCATCATTGTCGTCTTCCGCTTCATAAACAATACTTTCCTTTGGGATTCCATACTGCGGATATATTGCTCCAAAAAGAAATGCCATAGAATAAATAGTCAAAACTGTTCCATGGGTGGAGAGTTTCAAAATACACTGTTTCATCTTGTTTACCTCACTTTTCTTTTCCATCAATGATTCGACGAAAACAAATAAGTCATCAATCAAATCTTTGACGCTCTAAGAAGAGTGTTGCCATATAAACTACAATTATTCAGCTATTTTTATATTCCACTTATTGATTCGCTTTATTTTATGAAACAAATATATTAATAAAGACATTATTAACAGAATTATTTTATGCATCCAGATTCAGATGCTTAATAATTGTCTCTTCCTGATTATCAATATGAAGGACAACTGCTTTAGCAGCTCTTTCTTCATCGCCATCCATTATGGCACTATAGATTTCTTCATGCTCTGCAACCAGCCGGTTGTGATAGGCAGCATCCTTGATATATTCCAAACGATACCGGTACATCTGCTCCGCCAGATTATTTACAAGCTGAATTAATCTGTCATTTCCCGTTGCCTTATTAATAATATCATGGAACCGAACATCGGCTTCCGTAATATCTTTCGTATTATTATTTTTCACGACCCGCGCAAATTCATCGCACGCCTCGCGAAGTTGTTTTTTATACTCGTCGTCCATCCTGCTGCAGGCAAGTTTTACAGCTAACATATCCAATGCCCTGCGTACCTCTAAGACATCTTTTAAATTTTTCTCCGTAATTCGGGCAACCTGCGCACCTTTTCTGGGAATCATGACAACAAGACCTTCCAATTCCAGCTTACGGATTGCCTCACGGATTGGCGTTCTGCTGACACCCAGACGATCTGCAAGATGAATCTCCATCAGTCGTTCTCCGGGTTTTAATTCACCGGTTAAAATCGCCTGCCTCAATGTGTTAAACACCACATCTCTAAGCGGAAGATATTCATTCATATTCTGTTGCATAATATCCATCATCATCATAAAAAATCCTCCAATTATCCCCAAAAACCGGTTACATAGACTTCTTCGATCTGATATTTTCCCCGTATTACATCGGCTGCCAGTTCAGCTCGTTTCAGATCGTCAAATATTGCAAATACGGTCGGTCCACTGCCACTCATCAGTGCATTGACAGCACCGTTTTCCATACATGTTTTCTTCATATCTCCTATAATCGGATATGCCGGTATCGTAACGGTTTCCAATACATTTCCCATACGGTCGGTGACACCTGTTAAATCATGGTTTTCAATCGCCTGTCGCATGCCGTCGATATCTGGATGAAATTCCAGTTTTGAAGCCTTCAAATTCTTGTATACAAAAGCCGTCGATACATCCAGATTGGGCTTTGCAATTAGCACATGTGCCGGTAAGACCGCCGGTAATTTTGTCAGAATTTCACCAATTCCTTCTGAAAGTGCCGTTCCGCCCATGATACAATACGGCACATCTGCTCCAACCTTTACGGAAATTTCAAGCAGCTTTTCCATGGATAAAAGTTGTCCGCTTAATTCATTCAATGCCACAAACGTTGCAGCCGCATCAGTACTTCCACCTGCCATTCCGGCCGCAATCGGAATTCTTTTATTTAAAAATATTTTTATTCCAAAAGCTTGTCCCGTCTCTTCAAAGAAAACCCTTGCTGCTTTGTAAATCAGATTATGCTCATCTAAAGGAAGTTTTCCGCTGTCTGATTCAATGACAATATCATTTCCCTCTGTCAGCTCAAAGGTCAGCGTATCGCATAGACCAATGGTCTGCATAATCATTTTTACTTCATGATATCCATCTTCCCGTTTTCTTAATACATCCAAACCAAGATTTATTTTTGCATGTGCTTCTTTTATAATCTTATTATCTGTCATGAAAAATCCCCTTATTTTATTTCCAGTTGATGCCTGCGAAATAATGTCATTCGAAATACTGCGTAAATCGCTTCTTTCTCATGTTTGACGGGTCTCAAGGTAAAATGCTTTATTATGCAAGCATAAACAGCATTTTACCTTGGGACCCTGGCATCTTAAATTGTATTTATTATGTATTTTGTACTAATCACGTACTTTGTATACAATATTATATCGAAACATTAAAAGATATGCAAGAAAAACGAAAAACAGGGCCTTTTTAGACCCTGTTTTTCATAAGAAGTAAACGATCTCCCGGATGTATTTCATCCGTCGTCAATTCATTCAATCGTTTTATCTCCTCAACCGGTATAAAATATTCTTTTCCGATTTTCCATAAGCTGTCACCGGATTTAACAATATAAATGACCATTCCCGGCAGGTTTTGCATCTGGTCCGGCATAAAATCCGAGACTTCTGCGCCAACAATAATGGTTTCTTTCTTTTCTTCCAGAAGCAACAGATTCATATTAATCGTTGCATTGCATTCTATCGTTTTCGGATCCAGCATCGTTATATCAGCCTGCGCAACCTGCATAAATATTTCATGATGCAATTCTTTTCCTGTCAGATCCACATTATCCAGCGTATAGTCAAATGGAATATCACGTTCCACATAATGAAATTCTTTCATTTCCGGATCAGACGCATACAAACAGCGAATCTGCATATTTCCGGAAAGATTTAATTTCCCCTCTTCGATTTCCACATCTTCTAAGTTAACCGTTTCTTCGTGATGAATCAGATTGGTACAGTCTGCTTCTTCTAACTCAATCCTTTCTTTCACCCTCGTTCTTGCCTGCTTATTTTGTAAAAGTTGCAAAAACATAGCATCCTTACATTCCGTCTGAATATCTTTGGTCACACAATACATATCAGCCAGAATATCATAGGTTTTTTCTTCATAAGCCTTCATATCCAGATCAAACGCCGCTTCTATTGCAATAATCCGGTCTTCTCCATCATAATCGGATTTTACCTCATAATTCACATCCGACATCATAATACCGACACTCGGAATCATTTGGGCATCCAATCCACTGCACACAATTTCTTCCTGCAGTGGAACCGTGGTTTCAAAATAACGACTGCTCTCCTCATCTCCATCCGGTGTATAGAGGAAGAATAACCGCATATTGCCGCGTACCATCATTTTTCCTTCTTCCGGAATGCATTCCAGATTTACCGGTACAACCGAAGCATAGAGAATTTCTAAAACATTGGGAAATTGCGTCGGAATCGTTTCTTCATGCCGGAACCGGAAAATGTCTTTTTTACAGACGGTCGTTTCCAAAACATTTAACGGTTTCTTCCGATATTCTGTTGCAAGCGATGTTTCCACATCCACAGCTGCGGCTTCATCATAAATAGCTCTTGCTAACAACTCCAAAGTTACCAGCACACGAACACTGATTTTTCTGGAATTGATAATGCCAACAGAAAGATCCTCCAACTCATATTTCACGCAAATACTGTCTGATGCACTGACACCATCCATATGAAAAAGCTCATCAAAGGGCAGCTCCGTTTCAATCTTGCTAAACGGTTCTTCCTCCTCTTCGCTTTGATAAAGAATATGGACTGCCAAAGAGCCCTTTAGCGCAACCTGATCATTTCCGGGTTTGACTTCCTCTAACCGGATCACTCCGGATTGAAAAATTACCTTATCAATATCGGGACGTAAATCCGGAATATTCACATCATCTTCAATGGTAATCTGGTTGCCTGCCTTGGCCTTTATGCAGTCCATATGTATATTTTTCTTAGTAAGCTCCAACATTTTCATCCGACCTCCTTAGGCTTATTACATCATATGATATGTCCTAAAAAGATATGACAAAAATATATTCCCTCTTCGGATTTGTATTCCCAATATATATCTTTGCCCGCCGGCTTTTATTTAACAGCTCCGATGAGTTCTTTGATATCAGAAATCTGATACTGTCTCATGTAATCTTCAATTCCCTGTATCGTTTCAACCGTTGTATAAGGATTGATAAAATTCATGGCACCGATGCTGACAGCACTGGCTCCTGCCAACAAAAATTCAATGGCATCTTCTGCATTGGAGATACCGCCCATACCGATAATGGGGATCTTAACAGCATTTGCTGCCTGATAAACCATCCGGACGGCTACCGGTTTTATTGCCGGACCTGACATTCCGCCTGTCTTGTTAGCCAAAGCAAACGTTCTGCGGTGAATATCAATCTTCATACCGGTAATGGTATTGATCATGGAAAGCGCATCCGCACCTGCTGCCTCTGCGGCCTTTGCCATCTCAGTGATATCGGTAACATTAGGGCTAAGCTTCATGATAACCGGCTGTTTTGCGATTTTTTTGATTTTTGAAGTGATATCAAAAAGTGCATCTGCCTTTTGTCCAAAAGCAATGGCACCTTCTTTCACATTGGGGCAGGACACATTGATTTCCAGCATGTCAACCGCCTCATCCGATAAACGTTCAACGACATCCAGATAATCCTCCACGCTCTTTCCGCATACATTGACAATGACTTTGGTATCGTACTGCTTTAAAAATTCCAAATCTCTTTTGATAAATACATCGATACCGGGATTTTGCAAACCGATTGCATTCAGCATTCCGCCATAAGTTTCCGTAACTCTTGGCGTGGGATTTCCCGGCCACGGTACATTGGCAACTCCTTTTGTCACAACCGCTCCCAACTTATTTAAATCGACAAATTCACCATATTCCATGCCGGAGCCAAATGTTCCGGATGCGGTCATAACCGGATTCTTAAAGGTAACACCTGCAATGGTCACTTCTGTATTGATTTTCATTAATTCAGCCATTATATGTCTACCTCCCTTGCTTCAAATACCGGTCCGTCCGTACAAATTCTTGCATTATTAACCTGTGAATGATGGTCCTTCTTCGTTGTCTTGCAAACACAGCCCAGACATGCTCCTACTCCGCACGCCATTCTTTCTTCCAATGAAATATAAGCTTCCATATCGTTAGCCTCTGCAAACTTTTTGATTGCCCGAAGCATCGGCATCGGACCGCAGGCAAAAATCACATCTGCCGTTAAACCGTTTTCTTCAATGGCATTCATTACATTTCCTTTGCTTCCGACACTGCCATCTTCCGTCGCAATATATACTTTTCCATACTTTGCAAGTTCTTCATCCAAAAACAGATTGGCATCCCGATATCCCACAATTATGATAACTTCGCAATCTCCCTGCTCGTGCAAAGCCTTAGCTAACTGAAGCATGGGCGGAATACCAATTCCTCCTCCCATTAAAAAACAGGTTTTGCCGCTTGCCTTCTCAACCGGAAATCCATTTCCCAAAGTCCCAAGTATGGAAATCTCTTTTCCTGCATGATATCCCGAAAATTCATTTGTTCCTTTTCCAACTGTGCGGTAAACCACGCGCAGCCGGTCCTGTCCGCTATCTGCCTCGCAGATACTGATTGGTCTGGGTAAAAGTGTAGATTTATCATCCGGATAAATATTGATAAACTGACCTGGCTTTGCATCCTGTGCAAGGGATGTTTCAATCCACATGTCAAATATACCGGGTGCAATACATGTCTGTTCCTGCACTCTGGCAGTCTCTTTTCTCTTAGCCATTTGTTTTCCTCTTTCTGTTATTGTTTCTTATTCTGCTATTGTTTTTTTCTGTTATTGTTTCTTTTTCTGCTATTGTTTTTTTCTGTTATGTTTTCTTTTTCTGTTATTTTTTCTTTTTCTGCTATTTTTTCTTTTTCGATTTTCTACGAAAAATTCTCTTCAGTTTTGATTACTGTTTTCGTTTTTCCGTCATATTTCTCTTCTTTATTTCTTTTTCTACTGTCTATTCGGCAATGTTTCTCTTCTATTTTTTCCTATTGTAGTTTCTTGCTGCATCTTTATTCTCCGACAGTATCATTTCTGTATACAACATTTCCATCAGTTAATGTCATATGAATTCTGCCATATAGAGTTTGTCCAAAAAATGGAGAATTCTGTGACTTGGACAAAGATTTTTCATACACAAAAGTTTCATCCGGATTAAATATTACCAAATCAGCAATTTCTCCTTCTGCAATTCCCTGGGGGTGAAATCCGTACAGGCTACATGGTCCGACAGTCATTCTCTCCAATATCTGCATAAGTGTCATGTATCCCGGCTTTACCAGATTGGTAATTGCCAGGGGAAGTGCCGTTTCCAGCCCCAGAATTCCGCTTGGTGCTGTTGTAATATCCCTTGCTTTTTCTTCTGCTGCATGGGGTGCATGATCGGTTGCAATGATTTCAATGGTATTGTCCGAAAGTCCTTGTATAATGGCATCCTTATCTTCCTTTGTACGCAGTGGCGGATTCATCTTTGCTAACGTCCCATAGGATATAACAGCATCTTCCGTCAACGAAAAATGGTGTGGTGTTGCTTCTGCGTGAATGTTCGGATACTTTTTTCTGGCCTCGCGAACCAACTCTACCCCTTCTTTCGTACTGATATGCTGAATATCAATCGTTGCACCGGTCTCTGCCGCCAAACGGATATCTCTTTCTATCATGGAAATTTCGGCCATGCGATCAGAACCGCCAATTGCATAATGGGCACTTGCCATTCCTTTATTCACACCATTATTGGAAATATATTGAGGATTTTCTTCATGGAAGCTTAACGGCTTATCAATTGCCTTGGCTTTTTTCATTGCCTCTCTCACAAAATCCTCATTTAAAAGCGGAATTCCGTCATCGGTAAAACCGACCGCTCCCCGTTCTTTTAATAATTCCATATCTGTTAACTGCTCACCCTTAAGCCCCATACTGACACAGGCACAGGTTTTGACATGTAAATCGGTCTGTTCTCCCTTTTTTATTACATATTGAAGCGTTTCTTCGTTGTCTACTACCGGTTTAGTATTTGCCATCAAAACCACAGTTGTTATACCACCGGCAAGCGCAGCCCTGGCTCCTGAAATAATATCTTCTTTATACGTAAATCCGGGATCTCTGAAATGAACATGTACATCCATAAGCCCCGGCGCAATCACACAATCTGTTGCGTCCTCAATCTGAGGATTATTTTCTTTCTCAAACAAAACCGTTTCATCCGGTTTTAACAGTTTTAAAATCTTTTGATCTTCTATCACCAGATCAAGCTTTTGATCAATTCCGGTAACCGGATCCACAACTCTTCCGTTTTTTATCAATAACATCGGCGTTCTCCTTTTTCCCTTACGTCAGACGTTGTCTTTTGTTGCGGGATTTTGCAAAAAAGCGCATCCCACAACTACTAAAAGTATAGCATTTTGCCTAGTCAAAGACAACTGAATAATCCAGGTATTCTGTCTTTAATACGATATATGGATAGGAACAGACGCCATCGTTTGGAACATCCGGCTCAGGACCAATCAGACAGGTCTTGGCATAAATCGCATTTTGGGTCAGATACAGATCTTTTACCGAAATACTGTATCCTCCGCTCTCCTGCTTGCCATATCCCACACAGATATATAAGTATTCTCCATCATTAAACGTAAATTTAAATGGGGTTTCCTTTTTGCTTTCAATAATCTGCAATAATTCTTCCGGTAAATTCTCTTTTGCAACCACAGTCAGTTCCAAATCACGTACTTTCTCGGGCCCCGGTTTTTCTTTGGTACAGCCGGTCAAAAGCATGCAAAGCAATAAAACCAGCCCTGTCAAAAAATAACATCTTATCCAGCATTCCGAATGCTTTTTACTGCAAACTCCAGACATATTTTTTCATTCACTCAGTTTCTTTTTATTAAAAATATGTAAAAAAGTAACTTCCTATGACCTAAAAACTTGTCTTTATTTTCCGTTTTTTATATAATTATGATATTCGAGTCAAAAGTTCGTATTTTTCATGCTGGCAAAAAAGTATGACTTTAAGACCCACAAAGCATGAGAATACATCCCTATCAGGGCGGATTTTTATCATAAAATCTCCAAAAAAACAATTAGGGCGGATTTCGAATGTTTCCGGGATTTCGAATGATTTCAGATTACGAAGGCATATTATGTATATGGAAGTACGAAAGGGGAAAAAATGTTACGCTTTATTATTGTTTTAATCGGTGTTGTACTGTTTTTAATCATCAGTCTGCCCATTCAGTTCATTCTCTGGATTATCGGGAAATTCAACTATCAACTTAAGGGCAAAGTCTCTCTTGCTATTGTCAGCCAGGCTTTTCGATGTGTCACCTTTGTATCCGGTGTGGATTTAACCGTAATCGGAGAAGAGAACGTTCCCAAAGACAGACCTGTGCTTTATATCAGCAATCATCGCAGCTATTATGATATCATCCTGACATATTGTCGCGTTCCCAGAGAAACCGGGTATATTGCCAAAGAATCCATGGCAAAAATTCCTTCTTTTTCCCGCTGGATGCGTTACATGCACTGTCTGTTTTTAGATCGCGATAACTTAAAAAAAGGGCTCCAGACGATAAAAGATGCCATCAACTTAATCAACAACGGCATATCCGTTCATGTTTGTCCGGAAGGAACCCGCAATGAAACCGACGAACCGGTTTGCGAATTTCATAAAGGAACCTTTAAAATTGCCGAAAGAACAGGTTGTACCATTATTCCGATTACCTTAAACAATTCCGATTCCATTTACGAAAAACAAAGACCACGTATCGTTCCTTCTAAAGTTGTTTTGGAATACGGAAAGCCAATTGAAACGGCCAATATGACAAAAGAAGAGAAAAAAGAACTAAGTGAAACGGTCAGACAGGTCATTCTTGAAACATATTTAAAAAATCAAAAGTTAGTTGAAGGAAATTAAAATAATGCCCGGTTTCAACTGTTCGAAGACGAAGTCTGAGTTTTGAAACTGGGCATTTAATAAATACTTTGTGAGAAACATCGGCAGAGAAACGATCAAGATCCTTCTTTTAAAAACGTCAGAATTTCTTTAAATCCCGATCCGTTGGATGCCTTGATTAAAATCGTATCATCCTGTTTCAATATCCGGTCTGCCTCCTTCATAAAAGCAGGCTTATCCTTGAAGTAATAAACCACAGGACTTTCTTTTTCTTTCTGAGATTCCATAGCTCCTTTAGCCGTATATTCAGAAAGCGAGCCAATGCAGATAACAACATCAAGCGCCTTTGTCGCCGCATAATTTCCTACATCATAATGCAATTCTTTTTCTGCCACACCCAGCTCGAGCATATCACCAAGCAAAGCGACTTTTCTTGTGTTAGCATATGCTAACAAATCAAGTTCCGCTTTCATAGCTTTGGGATTGGCATTATAACAGGAATCGATCAAAGTATATTTTGCAGTCTGAATCATCTTTCCCCTGCCATCCATCGCCTCTGCTTTGGAAATTCCTGTAGCAATCTGATTTGCATCCAATCCGAGCAGTTGACCCACCAATGCTGCGGCAACTGCATTCATGACCATATGATTTCCCGATAGGGGCACATGTACGTCAAAAGCTTCCTTCTTCCCATCGACATCAAGATGTATCCGACAGTTGCTTCCATATAACTGTAGATTCTGAATATCCGATGCATACGCATGACAGGATGTATTTTCAATCGAAAAGAAATAAGGACTGTTTCCATGAACAGCACTGATAGAAGAAAGTTTATCATCATCACCGTTTAAAATAACCTTTGCCGAATCATCCATATAATCAAAGCATTCCGTTTTAGCCTTTAAAATTCCATCCCGCGACTTGAGATTTTCCAAATGACATTGTCCGATATTGGTAATTACCATATAATCGGGTCTGGCAATTTTTGAAAGCCTGTGCATCTCACCAAAATCACTAATTCCCATCTCGAGTATGGCAATTTCATGTTCTGTACCAATGGTAAAAACAGTAAGCGGAAGTCCGATCTCGTTGTTAAAATTTCCGGCAGTCTTCTGCACACAGTATTTTTGCGAGAGAACCGTCGCTATCATTTCCTTGGTGCTGGTCTTTCCGACACTTCCGGTAATTCCAATGACTGTAACATCGAGTTTTTTCCGATAGTATTCAGCCAGATCTTTTAATGCCTGCTGTGTATTCTCTACCAAAATATACGGTTCTAAGCCGTTTAGTTTCTGCTCACTGATAACGCAGGCAGCACCATTTTCCAACACCTGGGGAATAAAGGAATGTCCGTCCACACGTTCTCCGACAATAGCAACATATAACCAGTTCTTTTTCATTTTACGGGAATCGGTGACAACTCCCTCAATATTAACTTCTCCGGCATCTTCACTCCCAAAGAAAGTACCGTTTACCGCTTTCGCTGCCTCAATACAGCTTAATTCTTTCATCATTGCGACTTCCCTCTATGACATAAATCCATTTTTTCTATAATATGATACCCGGGTCAATAGGTCATACTTTTCATGCTCTCTGTACTCTCATAATCCGTAAAACATGCAAAACCGTCTTTCCCATCCAAACTTGATAATTATGACCGTGACTCATATTTAGCCAATGATAACTCTATAAGCATCTGGCATAAATCTTCGTAGCAGATACCAACTGCAGCCGCCTCCTGCGGAATCAAAGATGTAGGTGTCATTCCCGGCAGGGTATTGGCTTCCAAGCAATAAATCTGATCATTTTCATCCACCATAAAATCCATGCGGGCATAAACCTTCAGCCTAAGAGCTTTATATGCATCCTCGGCGATTTTCTGAATCCGTTTTGTCAACTCCTCGCTGATCGGTGCCGGACATATTTCTTCCGTACTGCCTGCCTGATACTTATTTTTATAATCGTAAAATCCTTCTTTGGGTGCAATCTGGACAATCGGATAGGCTTTTCCGTCAATCACGACGTCCGTAAATTCCCGTCCCTTGATAAACTGCTCAATGACGATTTCTTTTTCAAAAGTATATGCCTCTTTTACCGCTGCATCCAGTTCTTCCTTATTGTTGGCCAGATAAACACCGACACTCGAACCGCCGTGACTGGTCTTTACAACACAGGGAAATGATACATCCGGAATGGATTCTCCCTTCTTAATACCAAAGCCAAAAGGCGTCGGAACCTTTGCCTGTACAAAAATATCCTTGGTCAGTGCCTTATCCATAGCTAATGTGCTGCTGACATAATCCGTACCGGTGTATTTAATATTTAGCAAATCAAAAGTAGCCTGAATACGTCCGTCTTCGCCGTTCATACCATGCAAAGCCAGAAAAACAATATCCGCCATCCGGCAGATATCCAAGACGTTGGGGCCGAAAAATCCCACTTCCGGATCTTTACGCTGTGCAATGATTTCACTGACGTCCGGATTAATAACAGAAACCGGTTTAATCCCTTCACTAAAATCTCTGGGATCAGAAAAGATACCTTCTTTTTCAGCATCCGTCAAATCAATCCCGAGATAAACATCCAAAAGAACAACCTGATGTCCTTTTTTCTTTAATGCTTTGTAAACTCCTGTTCCGGAAACCAATGAAACATCTCTTTCCGTACTGGTTCCGCCTGCCAAAACAACAATTTTCATTTATTGCTCCTCACTTTCCAAAGCTTCACTTTTTATGCTTTCTTTTTCTTTATAATCACTTTCTGTAATCTGTCCGAGTAAATAAAAGTATGCAGATGTATTTAAAGCATCACTTTGTGCTTCATCCACACCTTCATGAATAATCCCCCGATCGGTTAAATATATTTTGCCTTCTTTATTGCAGCCACTAAAGCCATGAATTGCATTTTTTAATATCCGGTTATATTCCTGACTGACAATTACGTGCTCAACTATGGCAATGACAGAAAGCCGGTCCGTCAAAATACGGCTTCTGCAATCATTCCCGATACCATCATAATTTTCACTTTGAATCGATTCATCAAACTGCTCTGCCGTCCGCATCAGATGTTTCATTCCCTTTTCACACAAATCCATATCCACCGGATTTGTGGTTCTCAAATAAGAGACCAAGCCATGCACATATGCTTCGTCGGACTGCAGTTCTTCTGTAGAAGCATTCGACAAAAATAATTCCCTTTCCGGATTATTTTCCAGATATTCCTCTACAACGATTCGATATTTACTCTGTCCGGTATAGCGATACAACCCGGAGGCGGCATAGAACAGAAAGGCTTCATCCAGGAGCTCACCTTTTCTTTGTTCAACAAGATTATAAGAGCGAACTGCCTCATTTAAATATGTATTTGCAAGTGTTGCATCATATGCCTGCATTTTGTCATATAACATCGCCATCAGACAACTGTAATTGGCAAAGATATTTAAATTATAATCAACATTACTTTCGACAGCTTTGTCGCTTACATATTTTTCTGCCTGATTCATCAACCCGTCGGCTGCCTTTTCACACTCTTTCAGATACTCCGGTTTCTTCTCTGTATTCTCTTCCGTAGCAAAAACAGAATAAGGCTCATCATCGGTATATACATCCGCATAACGCAGTATCCACAATAAAATCAGCACTCTTTTTTCAAAATCCGACTGATTGTTGTTAGCATATGCTAACGATTTCTGATAAAGTTCTACAGAAAGCGAAGCATATTTATCCTCGATGATACAGAATTGTCCGGAACGGCCGATAAAAGGTGTCTCAATATAATAAGTACCGCATTCCGTAAGCTGGGAAAAATCGCCTGTTTTCTTACTGTCGATAGTTCCTGTTAACACCGTCTCTTTCGACTTCACATTGACAACTTCAAATACATCGCCCGCATTCCCCTTGTCGAAATAAGCCTTTTTTATATCATTTGTCTGATACCCAAGCAGATCAATTTTTATGACGGAGATGTCGTGTGTATTATTATTTATATCATCACTTATATTGTCATTTGTACTGCTATTTGTTATGCTATTTGTATTGTAGTTTATATTTCCATTTAACTTGCCATCATTATTATCAATATTATTATCTATATCATTGTTTACATCTAATCTGTCTGCATACTCTTCGTTTGTATTTCTACTTACCATGCCATGCATATCTTTATCTGTATCATTGGTATCCATAGCAGTCCACGCAGTTTCTGCGAAATCCTTCCCTGCGTATCCCTTATCAAAATGCCAATAAGCATATAGGATCAGACCCATCAAACAGGCTGTAAGCAATGCCCCTGTCAAAATCCTTTTTTTCAATTCTTTACTCCGTAATACAACAAAAAAATCGTGTAACCCTTGCCTTTTCAGTTCTTAGCTTTCCGTTTTCATATCTGTTGATATTATACCTTAAGCACCCGAATCGGTAAAGTCACACGATGATTTTATTTTTTTCGCAAGTCGTTCTCACAGAAATATATATCTTTGCCGCCTCGTACTTCAGTTTCTAGACTTTCTAAGCGGCATGCTCGCAAAAAATTATTAAATGCCCGGTTTCAAAACTCAGACTTCGTCTTCGAACAGTTGAAACCGGGCATTATTTTTGCTCGCCATGCCGCTAAGAAAGTCACAAAACCTCGTGAAAGTCGGCGGACAAAGATATATATTTCTATGAGAACGCGTCTGAGAGAAGGATATATAAATTTCTTAGGCACACAAGCATAGAAAGAATAAACATTATTGAAAATATAAAACAGGGTCCATACTTTCCCCGTCATGCTCCATTTTCACATAAAGATTAGAGCCCTCGATTGTATAATACTTGGTCGGTTCTGCCACTGAACCGATAATCTGTCCACGGCTTACGATGTCACCCTGTTCAACATTGACATCCTTTAACTGTCCATACGTAATGGAATATCCGTCACCTAAATCCATGGTCACATACTGTCCGATTTCTTCATTATAACCAAGATTTGTTACCTTTCCTTTTGCGGCGGCACAAATAGATGTATCCTGTGGAGCACTGATAGCGATTGCCGGATAATATCGATATTCGTTTAAAGTAGCAAGATACGCTCTTTCATCCATACTGTAATTTAAAATCACATTGCCCTGTACCGGCCAGCTCATTCCGTCCTGTGGATTGAAATGGAGCTCCTGTTCGGTTACCTTTGTCTTACTTTTTGCTGTTGTGGGAACAATTTCATCCTGTATCGGAAGCTCTGCATCTCCGGTTAAATCAGCACTCTCCTCAAAATTGTCCTGCTGTTCCATGGCTCTGTCGGCATATTCCTCAGTCAAAGAAGTAGCTGCCGGCATAGGACTTTCTGAATCACCGTTGGTCATAACCGTTTCACCGGTTGCATCGTCATTTGCCTGATTCGCATCTGCAAGCCCCGCTTCTCCAGCATTTCTCAAATTGTTTTCGTCCAAACTTTCCATATCAATAATCTGTGTTTTGGACGGAGCCTCATTTGTCGCATATATTCCGGATACAACACAGACACCCAATACCAAGGCTGCCGATGCATAAACAGAGATACGTTCTTTATTCCATTTTGTAAATTTATGTCTCTTCATAAAAAAATCACCTCGGCATTATTATTGCCGAGGCGAAAAATATTATACATATTTAATAATAAAACTTCTAGATAGCCAGATCCAGTTGCTGCATCGTTCCGGCATTTCCGTTTTCATAAAGAAAAACACCGGTTGAACGGATTTGTCCGTTCGACTGATTATCCTTTAACGAATTCAATGAAAAATCAGTTGCCACCTTATGTAAGCATATTGCGCCAACACCGGCTTCTTTGAGCGTATACAGTTCGTCATTTCCGTCTGCATCCTTTGACCAGATTAATAATTTATCGAATATTTCATCATTCTCATCAATCCAGCCGTTTCCATCTTCATCATAGATGGCAAGATCTTTAAATCCATCACCGGATGAAGTTCCAAACAACTCCGAACCGTCATTAATGACACCATCATTGTTTTTGTCAAGTGCCAGATAACCACTGCCTTTCTCCAGCATGGAAATGGTATCTTTAATACCGTCACAATCGATATCGAATTCAAACTTCTGATCGGACAGCCCCGCAATATTCGTATCCAGATTGATCACTAAAGGATCCATCATCTGTAATACTTCTTCCGTATGAGTAGTCTCATAATATTCCTCGAAGCTGCGGCTCATGGAAATATCCAATCCGAATGTGATCTCTCTTCCGTCTGCGGTTACAACTTTTCCCTGCGTTGAAAAAGAGGTCTGCTCGCTTTCGGCATGATACTGCGAAGCAGTGACCTGCATGGTGGTCTTGTAAGCACTGATGAACGAACTATTTCCACTGGACTGGGTAATACCATTCTGATTTAACAGTTCATCCAGTCGGTCCGGTCTTTGCCCTCCAAATAACCAAAAGATCAGATATTGCATGCACTGAAACTTGATAGATTCAATGCTGCGCCTTTCATCTAAGTCGGAAATGTTTTTATTCACGGAGTTTGCTAAAAAACGCTCCTGCAAAGTCATTTCCTCCTCATTTGCATCTTCCGACAAAAAATCGGAAAAGCTTTTTGTCCCATCCATGGATGATACCGGGATGCTGCCCTCCTTGTGATAACTTACGGCACCGGCATCTACAGAAGAATACCTTCTGGCGGATTCCATTCCTATAAAACTGGAATCGATTTTCAAGTAATACATTCTCCTTTCTTATTTGCTTTCATGAAAGTATGATTCCACCTTCATAGGTGTGTATTACTTTTATCGGAAAAATCCGCACAATTCTTTACCGTATTTCGCACCATTTCATTTTCTTAATTAAAATTTCACTCTAATTTTATACCGGGAGTATAAAATACATCATATCGTATTGCTTTTCCCTTTATGGAATAATTCGGCTCCCTGTCTGCTAAGAACGCCCCTTTCAGAGGTCTCTTGACAATAATTTTTTGTGGATGCAGGGAATGCGCCGCCAATAGAAGTTCTTCTTCCTGTAAACAAGGTTGCTCCAGTTTCTGTATCAGTTGCAGTTTCTTTCCGATCAGTCCGCTTTTTTGTCTCGCCGGAAACATCGGGTCCAAATATACCACATCCGGTCTTTCAACACTGTCTTTTAATAATTCAACACTGTTACCTTCCACTAACTGCATCCGTCCGACAATATCACATAATACCGGATGTTTTTTTGCACGACGCAATGCATCCTTTAGTAATGCGGCGACGACCGGATTTTGCTCATACATCGTTACCTCGTAGCCAGAGGCTGCAAGAAGCAAAGAATCCTCTCCCATACCGGCTGTCATATCAATGGCCTTTCGTCCCTCTTCTTTTGATTTTGCCACACGAACCAGCATTTCATGTTGAAGTCTGCCCTGCGTAATGCGATGAAGCATTTGTTCAAAATCACCATAATAACTTAATCCATAGCCCTGAAGTGATATACAATGTTCATCGACAACTAGCGAAAGCTGTTCTCCCGGTTTATCTGTTATGGGAACATTTAAACGCTTTGCCAGTGCTATAGCCATATTCTCATTTTTTCTGCTTTGGGAACATACTACCAGTTCCGATGTTTGATTCATCTGCTTTTTATCCATAACTTCTACCTATGAAAGTTGCATCATCTTGTATAAACTATTTTTCTTATTACAGTTTTTCTTCCCATTCGGATTCTTTAAAGCCGGTAAGTACCGTATCTCCATCCACAACCAAAGGACGTTTAACTAACATTCCATTCGTTGAAAGAAGCTTCAGTTGTTCTTCTTCACTCATATCCTTAAGCTTATCTTTTAACTGCAGCTCTTTATAAAGAAGTCCGCTCGTATTAAAGAATTTTTTAAGCGGCATTCCACTTTTCTGATACCACTCCTTTAATTCTTCATAAGTGGGATTTTCTTCAACAATATGACGATCCGTATACGGAATCTGTTTTTCATCCAACCACTTTTTTGCTTTCTTACAGGTAGAACATTTGGGATACTCAATAAATAACATGTTGCTTCCTCCTTCTTTATAAAAATCCGACTTTAGCCGAATGTTTTTTGCTGTGTATAGACAAAGCTATCTTTCCAGATATACTCTTATTTTTCTTCATGAAGTTTGTCATTAATCCTGCCAATGCGTTTCTTCCACATAAGATACTGGCTTATCCAGACAATCACAAAGATAACAAAGAATATCGCAAAATATTGAATGAAACCAAATATAGAATGTTCCATCCATTCCAGAAAATATGCGATTGTCATCATAAGTATCGTAACAACCAAAAAATAGATACCGGTCTGTTTCAGCAAACTCCAAGAATCCTGTTGCCAGATAAATGAACTTAACGCAAATCCGGCTCCCAAAACTGCACTTAGAATTGTTTGGACAACAACAGCTACGATTTGAGTTCCAAATCGATCAACCAGAGTAGGTACACATGGATAATAATTACCATCCCAAACCACCATCGATATACCTATCGTAATCAGATAGCTGATCACAATTCCTCCTAAAACACCTATTCCAACTCTTTTTAATATTTCTTTCTTCATAATAACCACCTTATAATCCTAATTTCTTTTTAATCTTTGATACATATCGTCTGGAAACATAGCTTACTTCTCCATTTTCCAATTCCATGCAGATTGTTCCCACAAAACTTAAATCAAGACCTTTCACCTTTTTCAAATTTACAATTTCGGAATTGGATATTCGAACAAATTTCTCGTTATCTAATCTCTCCTCCAATTCATACAACCGTAGTCTGATCTGATAAGTCGCCTGATTTAACTTTGCAAACGTCTTTCCATTTTCTGCATATAACCGAATAATTTTTTCCTGATCAAGTAATTCTATCTTTCCGTCTTTTTGACCTGTTATCATAAACGAAGAATTTTCCAGATTGCTAATATAATTAACAACCCGATTCACTTCATCGGTCATTGCAGACGTTGTGATCACAGTCTCCGGTTCAACAATAGCTGTATCAATTTTTATTTCCAGTTTCATTTTCGTCCTCCTTTCTTAATGTGTAGTATAGCTTTCACAGGATTTTTTTCTACACATTTTCAATAGGTGGTCATTTTATTAATATAGGTGGTTTTTCTAACAGACTATTCTCTCTTTATAAATTGATTCCCTCCTGCCGAATCCACTTGATAAACAAAAATGATTTCAGTTCAAAGGTCACGACAGAATCTATTTCCAAACGGTAGGGCGGCATTAATACTTCTCCGATTGGAGCCGGTACTGCACGATAACGTTTCTTTTCTTTTAAACTCACTGCAAACTTTTCTGAAACAAATCGCGGACAAATCTCCGTGACATCAAAATCCGAATTCTGTGTCTGGATGACCTCCACCATAATATACCGCTTTCCGGTTTTTTCCATATATTCCGTTAATCCGGGCTTAAATTGTACTTCCATGCGATTCCCTTTCGAGTTTATCATTTATCTGTTTTCTGATATTACTATTCCTGATATTACTATTCCTAATATTATAAAATGAATTTATTAATGGTTCTTATCACTTTTTATCAGGCTATTTATTTTCTGCGCTCTCAGCATCTTCTTCAGATTTTGTCAGTTCACCGACTTCTCGTTTAATATTTTCAATCAACTTATCCCGATATTCTTTAAAAGCAAGAGCATGTCTGCCGGAAACTGCAGAAGGATTCCGTCGAAGCAGACTGGCAATTGCCTTATTATCTGACATATTGTATTTCTTTTTTTCCAGATAATATTTCTGCTTATCCCGGATTTCCTGAAGCTGTGCCTTTGCATCTTCTTTTTTCAAAGACCAATCTTCCTTGAAATTATATTTATATTCACTAACACCTTCCACAAAAGCATCCTTGCGTTCTTTAACTTCATCCGCAATCGCATTCTTGTGTTCCTGTACTCCCTCTAATATGTTTTCTTTTCGCTCCTGCAGTCCTTCTATCAGGTTATCCTTGCGTTCCTGCATTTCTTCCTTGAAATTCTCTTTTGCATCATGAAAATCATCAGCTAAAAATGCTTCAATCACTTCCGCACGTTTTTGCAGACGTTTCATCTCATCTTTGATACGTTCCATACTGTCGAGAATTGCACGCAGCTCCATTGCAGTCTTGAAACTGATTGCAAAATCAGCTGCCACAATAACCGTCAAAACTGTGGTCAGAATATCCAGCCATGCAAAAGGAATGGAAAGAACCAACTTTTCAATGGGCTTGTGAAAACCGTAAATCATGGCTAACGAAAATACCCCCCAAGCAATGGAAGATGTCAGACAGATATGTCCCTTAAAATTGAATTTCTGATTGCTGTAATCCCAATACCGTACATGAAACAGCTTTTCCATGCAAATTCCCGTTACCAGCTCCAGTGCCGTAGCACCAAGCATCCCGAAAACAAAGACCAGAACCGGAAATGGTCTGACCGGAAGGGTTGCAATTAAAACCGACAAAGCACCAAATCCGTAAATTGGAAGAAACGGACCGTTCATAAATCCGCGGTTTACCCATTGGCGCTTTTTGGCAGAAACATAACAGGATTCCCAGCACCAGCCAAGAAAACAATAGATAAAGAAAAACAACAGCCACTCTTGTAAATTGTAATGATACATTTTCATCCCTCTTTATTAAAGTTTATTGCAAAATTTTGCAATAAACTAAATACAATCCTACAACAAATACGCTTCCATGATTTCAATCAAATCCTCGCAGGTTTTTAACAAGTTTTCCTCATCCTTGGTATCAAAACCCGTAGGATACAATTTGCAGGAAAACATGGGGATATTGCGTAATGTAAAATTGATTTTCCCGCCGGCGCGCTCCAAAAGATCCGGAATATTCTCCGATTTGATTTTGGCATTCCGGTTCATCACCAGCTCAATTTTATCCTTTTGCCCCTTTATTTCCTCAACATAGAGTCGATGTGCCCTGGCACGCAGTAAGGATATCCGCAATAAATTTTGTGCCGGAAGCGGAAGTGCACCGAAACGATCCTGAAGTTCCGTCTTCATATCTTCAGCTTCTTCCTCATTTTCAATATAAGAAATCCTCTTATAAATGTCCAGTTTCTGTGTTTCATTCATGACATATTCCGCAGGAATATAGGCGTTGATATCCAAATTTAAAATGGTATCAAAATCCGTTTCGTCCACAGGAAGTCCTTTCAACTGTTTCACTGCCTCATTTAACATTTTGCAATACAGGTCATATCCAACCGCAGCCATGTGTCCATGCTGGACTTTTCCAAGCAGATTTCCTGCCCCGCGAATTTCTAAATCTTTCATGGCAATTTTAAAACCACTGCCTAAATCTGTAAACTCCTTAATGGCTTCCAATCTCTTCTGGGCAACTTCTTTTAACAGCTTATCGCGTTTATACATTAAAAAGGCATAGGCATTCCGGTTGCTCCGTCCCACACGTCCCCGAAGCTGATATAACTGGGACAGTCCCAGTTGATCCGAATCATGGATGATCATGGTATTGACATTGGGAATGTCGATACCCGTCTCAATAATCGTGGTTGAGACTAAAACATCGATCTCTCCATTGATAAAATCATATAATATAGTCTCTAAATCATTCTCCGCCATTTGTCCATGTGCAAAAGCAACTGTTGCATCCGGCACCAGTTCCTGAATCCTCTGGGTAATTTCCGCAATGGAATTCACACGGTTATAGACATAATAAACCTGGCCGTTTCTTGCAAGCTCTCTGTTAATCGCTTCCCGCACCATTTCTTCATTATATTCCATAACATAAGTCTGGATCGGCATACGGTCTCCGGGACCTTCCTCCAATACACTCATATCCCGGATACCAACCAAACTCATATGAAGTGTACGCGGTATCGGCGTTGCTGTCAAAGTAAGGACATCCACATTTTTCTTTAATTGCTTAATCTTTTCTTTGTGTGTCACACCAAAACGCTGCTCTTCATCCACAATGAGCAGCCCCAGATCATGAAAAACCACATCTTTGGATAAGATCCGGTGTGTACCGATTACAATATCCACCATGCCACGTTCTAACTCACGGATCGTTTGTCTTTGTTCGGAGGCGGTTCGAAAACGAGACAACATCTCAATCGTAATCGGATAATCCTTCATACGTTGTTTGAATGTATCATAATGCTGTTTTGCCAAAATGGTTGTGGGCACCAGAAAAACTACCTGCTTTCCTTCCTGTACGGCTTTAAAAGCGGCACGAATTGCAATCTCTGTTTTTCCAAATCCGACATCCCCACAAATCAGGCGGTCCATGATTTTGGTACTTTCCATGTCCTTTTTGGTCGCTTCGATTGCCATGAGCTGATCCGGTGTCTCTTCATAAGGAAACAGCTCTTCAAATTCCTTCTGCCATACCGTATCTTCCTTATAGGCATATCCCTTCTGTCCGGCACGTATCGCATAAAGTTCGACTAAATCCTTTGCCACCTCATTGACGGCAGTTTTTACTCTGCCTTTGGTTTTTTCCCATTCGGAGGTTCCCAGTTTATTGAGTTTCGGCTGCTTTGCATCCGAAGAGGCATACTTTTGGATTACATTAAATTCGGTCGCCAGGACATAAAGATTCCCGCCTTCCCGATAAGAAATTTTCATGTAATCTTTTACCACATGATCCACTTCTATTTTTTCGATGCCCTGGTAGATACCAAGCCCGTGACGTTCATGAACAACATAATCTCCGATTTTCAAATCAGTAAAATTACTGATCTTCTGGCCTTCGTATTTTTTGACTTTCTTTTTCTTCGTCTGCTTTTTACTGAAAATATCGCTCTCAGAGATTACGGCAAATTTCAGATGCGGATACTCAAATCCTTTCTTAATCTGTCCGTATACAGACATAATCTGTCCGTTTTTCAAATCCTCTTCTCCGGTCTCGGAATAAAAGCAGGATAATTCCCGATCCCGAAGTTCACCGGCCAACCGCCTTGCCCTGGTCGTGGAAGGCGTAACCAGTAAGACCTTGTAGCCGTCTTTTTTATATTTCTTTAAAGTCGTGCACAGCTCTTCAAAGCTGTTATGAAAAGACTGAACAGACTTCGTGGTCAGATAGTATTTTTGATCGATTTCAACCGGCATTTTGGTATCCAGTGTCGAAATACACGCCAGATACCGTTTTTGCAACTGTGCAAAGGTTTCCTTTACGCCAAACATGATGTTGCTCTGTCCCGGAAGGGAATATCCCTTTTCCAAACGGGTTTTCATGCTGTCAACAAATTCCATCTCAACAGCATCTGCATGCTCTTTTACGCGCAGCGGTTCGTCCAGAAAGAAAACGGTTTCTTCTTCGGAAAGCAATTGAAACAGGGATGCCGGCTTCTCAAAGAAGTAGGAGATGTAGCTGTCCAGATTGGCCATAACCCCATACTCTTCAATCTGCTCCATTAAAGAAGCCACCCCTTTTTTAATCCGGGACGCATATTCCGGATTATGTTCTTTTAAAAAGGCTGCCTCCACACTCTTAGCTTCTTTTTTTATTTTCGCAAGTCCCTCCTCCTTTTGTTTTGGAGAAAGAAGCATTTCCGTTGCAGGAAATATTTTCACAAAATCCAATTGTTCAATGGACCTTTGGCTGAGCACGTCAAAAGAACGGATAGAATCGATTTCATCTCCCCAGAGTTCAATTCGATAAGGATTTTCTTCTGTCAGGTCAAAGATATCAACAATCCCGCCACGGATGGAATACTGCCCCGCACTTTCCACCTGCGCCACTCTCTCATATCCCATGCGGACCAGTTTCATGGATAACGCTTTTGTATCTACGATGCTTTCCTTATCCACCAGAATGACATTGTTTTCCAATACTTCTAACGGCATGCAGGGTGCCATAAATCCATCTAACGTTGTGATGATGGTAACCGGCTCCGATTCCAAAATCCGTCTCAATACCTCAATTCTTTCCTTTGTCACCTTATTGCCATTGATGTCGGCCTGAAAGAAAATAAAATCTTTTGCGGGAAAAAAATATACATCCTTGGAATAAAACGAAAAATCCTCATACAGTTCTCTGGCTCTAAGCTCGGAATGTGTGATAATCACGCGATACGGAAAATCTTCCGATAATCCCCACATGAAATGAACTTTTTGAGAATCCACGCATCCTGAGACAGAGATTGTTTTTTTATCCCGTAATTCTTTTTGCATTTGTTCAAAATCTGTAAGTTGGTTCAGACACTCGCGTAATACTTTCACAATTAACCTCTCTTTACAAGCCTTCGTTTGGGCTGACTTTACATACTTTTATTTTGAGCAATCTTTAACTTCTTCAAATACTCCTTTTGCTCATCCGTGATACGATAACTTTCCTTTGCTTTTTGGATCGTCTTGTTATGTACCCATGGTTCCATTTTCTTCTGCTCTAAATATGGTATGACTGCATCCCACTGTTTTGCAAGCGCCGTAGCCATATACCATGCAATTTCCATATTGATGTAGTATTGTTCTGACTGAATGGACGAAACCGTCCGTACATACTCCGGCTTAAAATCTTCGTCTAAAAAGTGTTGCATAAGCATTCCAATCGCAAAACGCACCGTATAAGTATGCTCCTTTTGAATCCATTTATATATATAAGGCAGCAACTCCTCTTTATGACTTTTAAATATTTTCGGTGATGTCTGATCACAGGTTGCCCAGTTATCCATATACGGTAAAAATGCTTCCAGATATTGTATACAGGTATCAAAATCCTTCATCTGCGACAGGATAAAACCATGAAGCTGGTTTTCTTCATAATATTCATGCGGAAGCTCTTTTAAAAATGCTTCACATATTTCTTCTTTGGAAATCTGCTTTGCAAGTGCACGAAGCTGCGGCGTTCTGACACCGATAATCTTCTGTGGTTCCAAATTTGGAACCAGACGCCTGTGAAATTCGGCAAATGCCTTATCCTGTTTTTCAAATAGTAAATCCTGTATATATTGCATATCTGTTTATTCCATTTCTTTTACTTATTTATCCTATTTCTTTTACTTATTTTATCTTATTTCTTTTAGTTACTTATTGCTTAAAGTTACCGATTTCTTTTGGTTACCTATTTCTTTTTGTTAAATGCATTCATGGCCGCATCCGGTCCTTCTGTGATCATCATTTCCACCGCATCGGCAGCTTCCCTAAATGCTTCTTCCATCACACCACGGTCTTCTTTTGAAAAATGTCCCAGCACATAATCTGCAAGATCATATCCCGCCGGTTTTTCACCGACTCCGACCTTAATCCGCATAAAAGTATCATGACCTAAATGTGCAATAATATTCTTAATACCATTGTGTCCTCCGGCACTGCCTTTTTTTCGGATTCGAAGTTGTCCGGGCGGCAGGGAAATGTCATCATAGATGACAATCAGACTGTCTGTTTCATCTGTTTTGTAATAATCAAGTGCAGCTCTTATACTCTCTCCGCTCAGATTCATGTAGGTCTGTGGTTTCATGAGTATAACCTTTTCTCCGGCAATAACGCCCTTTCCGATGATTGCCTTATGCTTTTTTTCTGTAACCGCAATTCCATATTTGTCTGCAATGCAGTCGATGGTATCAAATCCTACATTATGTCTGGTTTTCTGGTATTCTTTGGATGGATTTCCCAATCCTGCAATAATAAACATATGATTCCTCCCGGTAAAAAGTCTGTAACGCACAATTGCCTCTGCGACAAAACAGAGGCTTTTGCAGTAAAAGACCGCTGCCCCCCGGCAACGGTCTTTGTAACCCTTTTCCTTCTCGAAAAATGAATTCGAAAAAATAACTATCCCTGAAATTCAGGTGCAGCCAACGCTTCTTTATAAGCACTAAGAATAGTTGTCTGAAGTAGTTCCCTTGTTGCTGAATTAATCGGGTGTGCGATATCCCGATATTCCCCATCAGCAGTTTTCTTACTGGGCATTGCAATAAACAATCCCTTTTCACCTTCAATTACTTTGATGTCATGTACAACAAAAACATCATCCAGTGTGATGGAAACAACCGCCTTCATCTTGCCTTCCTGTGTAATTTTACGTACATGTACGTCAGTAATGTTCATCTAACTTTCCCCCTTAATTTGTCTCCGCGGGCTCTGATTAAAGTACATAACGGTCGCTTTTTTCAACGACAACCTTGATACCTTCCTCACCTTTCAAATAAGAATTGGCCCGGATTGTGTCATGACTTTCAATAATACAATTTTCAATATATGTATTGTCACCAATATAAACATCGTTTAGAATAATGGAATTTTTGATGGTACAATTGCTTCCTACAAATACACCTTTGAAAATAACGGAATTTTCCACTACCCCGTTAATGATGCTTCCACTAGAGACCAGTGCATTTTTCAGTTTTGCACCAACATTGTATTTTGCAGGAGGCAAATCGTCAACTTTTGAATAAATCTCCGGATACTGTCTGAAGAAATAATTGCGGATATCCGGTTTTAGGAAATCCATATTTGCTTCAAAATAGTCATCCACAGTTGCTATATTCTTCCAGTAATCCTCAATCTTGTAACCATAAATCCGTTTCAAATTTTTATAACGAATCAGAATATCTTTTACAAAATCATACTGACCTTCTTCTGAGCATTTCTCAATTAACTCAATCAACTGTCTTCTACGGATAACATAAATTCCGCAGGAAATAGTATTGGAATTGGCAACAAGCGGTTTCTCTTCAAACTCTTCAATCCGGTTATCCTCATTTAATTTAAGAATACCGTAACGGTCCACATTTTCACCTGCCGGCATATCCTTACATACTACAGTAATATCTGCTTTCTTAGCAATATGATATTCCAGCACCTTGTTGTAATCCATCTTGTAAACACAATCCCCGGATGCAATCACAACATAAGGCTCATGACTTTCTTTTAAGAAAGATAGATTTTGATAAATGGCATCTGCAGTGCCACGATACCATGCATTATTATCTCCTGTAATCATAGGGGTGAAAACAAATAAACCACCTTGTTTTCTACCAAAATCCCACCACTTGGAAGAACTTAAATGCTCATTTAAACTTCTGGCATTGTACTGTGTAAAAACCCCGACCTTCTGAATATGGGAATTGGTCATATTACTTAATGCAAAGTCAATACTGCGGTAACTGCCTGCAATTGGCATAGCAGCAATTGCTCTTTTCTTGGATAACTCACCCATGCGGTTATTATTTCCACCGGCTAATATAATTCCGATTGCTCTCATACTACTCACCTGCCTTAATCAAAGATTTGCCGCTTGCAAGATTATTATCCGGATAATCCTCTGCTGTGGTTACACCGGAAATTACGACATTTTTACCAATGCTTACACCACTTGGAACAACAGATTTTTCTCCGATACAAACAAGGCCGTGATTATAAATATGAGGCGCCGTATCATTATCAACTTCTTCGCCGACACCTACTTTAATATTATCACCGAGCGAAACATTTTCAGCAATAATGGTCTTGGTAATTTCACAACCATATCCGATTTCTGTATCATTCATAATGATGGAATCCCTGACAATGGTGCCTTCTCCGATCACAACACCGCATCCGATTACGGAATTGTATACTTTACCATAAATCTGCGCACCCTCACCAATAATACATTTTTCAATCTCACTGTTTTCTGAAAGGTACTGTGGCTGCAGTTTTTCATACTTGGTATAGATTTTCCAATACTCTTCATACAGATTGAATTCCGGTACGATATCCACCAGTTCCATGTTTGCTTCCCAGTAGGAGTGAAGTGTTCCTACATCTTTCCAGTAGCCATTATATTCATAAGCATAACAGGGAGCGCCTTTTTGATGGCAATAGGGAATAACATGTTTACCAAAATCCAGACCGGGCTGCTGTGCGTTTGCAATTAACGCCTCTTTTAAAGTTTTCCAATTAAAGATATAAATACCCATGTTTGCCAGATTACTTCTGGGATTCTCGGGTTTTTCCTCAAAATCGGTAATCTTGTGCTCATCATCTGTAATCAAAATACCAAAACGCTTTGCCTCTTCAAAAGGAACAGGCATGGCAGCAAGCGTAACTTCCGCCCCCTTTGACTTATGATAATCAAGCATTACTTCGTAATCCATCTTATAGATGTGATCACCGGACAAAATCAATACATAATCCGGATTAAAACTATCCATATAATCAATATTCTGATAAATGGCATTGGCTGTACCCGTATACCATTCGGTATTGGAGCTTTTTTCATATGGAGGCAAAACAGTTACTCCACCAATATTTCTATCAAGATCCCACGGAATACCGATACCGATATGGGTGTTCAGTCGTAGCGGCTGATACTGTGTCAGCACGCCAACTGTATCAACCCCTGAATTAATACAGTTACTGAGTGGGAAATCAATGATACGGTACTTTCCACCGAATGATACAGCAGGCTTTGCAACCTTTGCTGTCAGTACACCAAGTCTGCTGCCTTGTCCGCCGGCCAGCAACATGGCAATCATTTCCTTCTTAATCATGTCTTCACCTCTTGCTATCTTCTCTAAATATTGAAAAAGAATATATCGAAAAGAATATTTTTTAATTAGTATATAGATTATAGCATACTATATTTTTAAAGTGAATATTTTTACATACAAAATCCTGCTTTTTTAAAATTTTTATGTAAAAAATACACAAATTTGGTATTTCTTTTGTGCGATATTCTGTAAAAAGTACCAACCCCTTTCTTTTCTGCCAAGAACAGATAAACTTTTTTTGTTAAATATTACCAAAACTTTACAAATAAAAAATTCTATTTGTTTTTCTCATAATGGCGGTTATAATGAATGAAGGGAAACAAATTCGTTTTCTTCAAATATTATAGTAGGAAGTGTAATCATGTATCAAATCGATTTTGAAAAACCGATTCACATTCATTTTATCGGTATTGGCGGCATCAGCATGAGCGGTCTGGCTGAGATTTTAGCGGATCGTGGATTTACGGTATCAGGTTCAGATGCTAAGGAGAGCAGTCTGACCAGACAGCTTCATCAAAGAGGGATTACCGTATTATATGGACAATCTGCCAAGAATATTACACCAGATATCAATCTTGTTGTTTATACGGCAGCAATACATAATGACAATCCTGAGCTATGTGCAGCAAAAGCAGCAGATATCCCCTGTATGACTCGTGCCGATTTACTGGGACAGATCATGAAAAATTATGAAATTCCCATTGCAATCAGCGGCACACACGGAAAAACCACAACGACCTCCATGGTCAGCGAAATTTTTATGGCCGCAAAAAAAGATCCCACTCTTTCCATCGGCGGAATCCTTCCTTCCATTGGCGGAAATATCCGGATTGGTGCATCCGACTATTTTGTTACGGAGGCTTGTGAATATACAAACAGCTTTTTAAGCTTCTTTCCAAAAATCAGTATCATTTTAAATATTGATGCAGATCATCTTGATTTCTTTAAAGATATCGAAGATATTCGATCTTCTTTCCGCCGTTTTGCCGCATTACTGCCAAAAGACGGTACGTTAATCATCAATGGAGAAATTCCAAATCTTGCATCCATCACAGATTCCTTAGCATGTAACATCATTACCTTCGGCTTTTCCGATTCGTTTGACTATTATGCAAAGGATATTTCTTATGATGCCTATGCAAGACCCACTTATACCATCTGTCATAAGGGGACAGAACGAAGCATTACGCTTGGCGTGACCGGAGTGCACAACATTTCCAATTCCATGGCAGCCATAGCACTTGCCGATCTTTGCGGCATTGACACAGAGACAACTTCTAAAGCGCTTTCTGCTTTCTGCGGAACAGAGCGCCGTTTTCAATTGAAGGGAACGGTGGATGATGTCACAATCATCGATGATTATGCACACCATCCCACCGAAATCAAAGCGACTCTTGAAGCAGCCCACAACTATCCCCACAACAAGCTGTGGTGCATTTTCCAGCCTCATACCTATACCCGTACCAAGGCATTGCTTTTAGAATTTGCCAAAGCCCTTTCCATGGCTGATCACGTCGTCCTTGCAGATATCTATGCAGCAAGAGAAACCGATAATTTGGGAATAAGTTCACAAACTCTTCAGACCGAGATTCAAAAACTGGGAACAACCTGTGACTATTTTCCGTCTTTTGATGAAATTGAAAAATTTTTACAAAAAAATTATTCTCCCGGTGATTTGTTGATAACTATGGGAGCCGGAGATGTTGTAAAAATCGGCGAAAATCTGTTAAAAAAATAATTTATCCACAATATCCACAAAAATAACGGTATCAGATATACACGTTTGATTGTGGATATTTTAATTTACATAAACTTTATTTTTTTATGCAGACAAGCATTAAATTATAGGCTTTTTTTGCTATAACAGGAATCTTATGTGTACTTTTCATCCACATATCCACATTTTTTCAGGAATGCCGCGAAGCCTTGATTTTCGGCGTTTTTCGGGAAATTTACCTATTTCATTTTTACTTATTCTGTGCTATACTTGCACTTGCTTTAAAGAATGAATGAACAGGTGATAAGATGACACAATTAACAGTATCTTTGGAACAGGGATCGGATTTTACCGTTTTATCCAATCGTTTTATTGATGAATATATGGTTTTGGCCAATGATGCACAGATTAAGATTTATTTATATCTGTTGCGCATGAGTGGGGCAAATCTGCCCTTTGGCATTTCGGATATTGCCGACCACTTTAATTATATGGAGCAGGACGTACTGCGCGCACTTTGCTATTGGGAAAAAAATCATCTTCTTTCTTTGGATTTTGACAGTGCGCACAACGTAAAGGCTATCCGTATTCTGCCCTTACCTTCTAAAGAAGCTTCTGTGTCTTCTGATATAACACCATCCCTTTCGCAGATTCAGCAGGCTGAGATTGTCCCTCTGGCTCCCAAGCTTGCCATAAGCAACGTTTTGGCAGAATCAAGTGAGCGGATGGGAAAACCCAATTACAACGCAAATGATCTGGTTGCTTTTAAAAACAATAACGAAACTTCCCAGATTATCTTCATTGCTGAATCCTACACCGGAAAGCCTTTGTCATCTTCTGATATGCAGACTTTACTTTATATATATGACAAGCTCGGCTTTTCCATTGATTTAATCGACTATCTGATTCAGTATTGTGTAGATCTTGGCAAAAAGAAGTTTTCCTATATCCAGAAGGTTGCCATCGACTGGTACGATTCACATATCACCACGGTAGAACAAGCCAAAAACCACACCGGCAAATATGACAAATCTGTTTATACCATTATGAAAGCACTGGGCAAGAATACCAATCCTGCTGATCCGGAAATCACTTTCATCCGCAGATGGTCACAGGAATGGGGATTTTCTACTGAATTGATCTTAAATGCATGTGAAAGGGCGGTATTGAGTACCGACAATCATCGTTTTGAATATGTCAACGGAATTTTGTCTAATTGGCATGCTGCCAATGTGAAATCATTACAGGATGTTGAAGCTTTAGAAGAAAAACATCACACCAAAGCAACCAAAACATCTTCTAAAAAATCAGGTAATACTAAGAGCGGTTTTAACGATTTCACCCAACGCTCATATGACTATGAAGAATTGGAAAAAGCATTATTGAGAAGTAATTGAATTTAGAAGTAATTGAATTTAAAAGCAATTGATTTTAATAGCAATTGATTTTAGAAACAATTGCTTTAGAACAAAGGAGTTTACTCATGGGGTTAACCAACAAGCAGTTTGATACCATCATGCAGCACTATGATGATATTCAAAAAGAAAACCGGGATTTGTTATCAGCAAAAGAACAGGAAATCCGCAACAAAATTCCTCAATATTTCCAGCTGGGACAGGAAATCAATTCACTCCGTGTAAAAAGAACGAAAGCTGCCTTATCCAAAAACGAAGCCTTAGTTTCACAGTGTCTGGAAGCGGAACAGGCTTTAAAAGAAAGGCGTGACAAACTTCTTTTATCGGAAGGCTATCCTGCCAATTATCTTACCATGACATATCATTGCCCGATTTGCAAAGATAAAGGACTTCTTTCCGACAACAGAACCAAATGCACTTGTTTTATTTCTGCCCAGACCAAGCTGTTGTTTGAGCAGTCCGGCATTTATGAATTAATCAAAACACAAAATTTTGATACGCTTTCCTATGAGCATTTTGATAAAGATCATGTGGCAGGATATCAGGATGCTGTAAATATTGCAAAAAAATTTATCACAAATTTCAACTCGGACTACCAAAATCTTCTCTTTTATGGTAATGTGGGTACTGGTAAAACTTTTTTGACATGCTGTATTGCCAAAGAATTGATGGAACAGGGGATTTCCGTTACCTATTGCAGTGCGGAACAATTATTCCGCATGTTGGTAGACTTGCGTTTTCAGGAGGATAAGGATTCCTATTTTTCATTTATGGAAGAAATCAATGATCGGGATGTTCTGATTATTGATGATTTAGGTACTGAAACTGTGACAGAGCGTGTCCGTTCCGATTTGTTTACCTGTTTAAACAATCGGGATATTGCTCACAAATCCACCATTATATCTACCAATTTATCAATTGAAGAGTTAAACAAACGCTACTCCGAGAGGATTTTCTCGCGCATGAGCAGTCATTTTACTTTTTGTAAATTTGATGGACCTGACATACGCATGAAAATTAAGCTTTCCGGCAATTAATCATTTTTGCAAAGTCGCAAATATTATGATGTATATGGATTGCTACGCAATTCTCACAATCATCATTGTTTTTGGCATAAATATTAATTTCAAAATAACCAAATGATAGAAAGAGAGGATCATTCATCATGTCCAAACGTGAAGAATTGAGAAACTTAGAAACCATTCCTGTAGGCTCTTTAGGAATCATTGCTTTACAAAGCTGCAAGGAACTAGGAGAAAAGGTCGACAAATACCTTGTTGACTGGAGAACCGAACGCGAACATGCACACAGCGAGGATCTGGCATTTAAAGGCTATCAACGAGATTCCTATCTGCTTCAGACCAAAGTTCCGAGATTTGGTTCCGGCGAAGCCAAAGGTGTTATTTTGGAATCTGTCAGAGGAAATGATTTATATATCCTGGTAGATGTTGCCAATTATTCCTTAACCTATTCCCTCTGTGGTCATCCCAATCATATGTCTCCGGATGATCATTTTCAGGATTTAAAACGTATTATTGCCGCTGTTGGTGGAAAAGCCCGCCGCATTACGGTTATCATGCCTTTCTTATACGAAAGCAGACAGCATAAAAGAAGTGCCCGTGAATCTTTAGACTGCGCTCTGGCATTACAGGAACTTGTCAGCATGGGTGTAGACAATATCATTACCTTTGATGCTCATGATGCTCGAGTACAAAATGCGATTCCGTTAAACGGCTTTGAAACCGTTCAGCCTGCTTATCAGTTTATTAAAGGTTTATTGAAAAATGTAAAAGATCTGACCATCGATTCCGAGCATATGATGGTTGTCAGTCCCGATGAAGGCGGTATGAGCCGTGCCATTTATATTGCCAACAACTTAGGACTTGATATGGGTATGTTCTATAAACGAAGAGATTACACGCGTGTAGTAGATGGCAAAAACCCTATTATAGCACATGAATTCTTAGGTTCCAGTGTAGAAGGAAAAGACGTCATTGTTGTAGATGATATGATTTCATCCGGTGAAAGTGTTATCGACGTCTGCATGGCATTAAAGAAAAGAAAAGCAAACCGTATTTTTATCTTTGCAACCTTTGGTTTGTTTACAAACGGTCTGCAGAAATTTGACGAGGCACACAGCTCCGGTCTTTTTGACTATGTTCTTACAACAAACCTGATTTATCAATCACCTGATTTATTAGAGCGTCCTTACTATATCAATTGTGATTTAAGTAAGTATATTGCATACATTATTGATACACTCAATCACGATGCATCGATCAGTGATTTATTAAATCCAAGTGATCGTATCCAGAATCTGCTGGCACGCTATAAGAACGGAGAGATGTAATAAAATGCCCGGTTTCAAAACTCAGACCATTGAAACCGGGCATTACTTTGTTCGCCATGTTTTTATTTATGTTTCTTAAAACTGATGTCCGCATACACTACAGAATGCAGCTTCTTCCGGCATACTGTGATTGCAGATAGGGCAGATTTTTTCTGATTTTACAGAACCTTCTTCTGCTTCTACGGAATTATCTCCTTTTTTCTTATCCTCAATTTCAGATTTTAACTGACCAATCAGTTCTTTCTTTGCTTTGATCAGTGTAAATAAATCTTCATATTCCGGAGTTTCATCATCCACATGTGCATTGAAATATGCTTCACCGATTTCTTCATAAGCCTTTTTAATCGCAGCTTCTGCTTTACCAATCTGAACCTGAAGTCCGGGAATTTCGGCATAGTTCTTTGCTTTTTTGGTTATATCACTATCTTTGATTGTCTGAATGGTTTCTCCCGCTTTTGATGACACTTTACTTAAAAAATCCATAAAAAATTCCTCCATTTCCTCAGTTTACGTCTGAACCGATTAACTATATGGTAAAATATGAAAAATAAAAAGTCAATGCATTAATATTTTTTTAATAATTAGGCAATCCTAAACATCTTTCCGGTTAAACACCAGCAAGACCAGCCTGAATACCATTTATAAAAGCATCTATTACAACAAAATACAACTCAAAATAAATATGATACTATCATGAAGACCATGAGCCAATGAAACAGAAATAATCGTGCAATCTTTCCACTTTGTCTTAGCAACGGAATAGATCAAACCGATAATAAAAATCCACGTCACATTTATAAAATTCCTTGTTAATGGAAAATGCATAAACCCAAATAATATGGAAGTAACTATACAGACAACTATTTTGTTTCTAATCAGTTTTTCTAATTGCTGTTGAAAGTACCCACGAAAAATAAATTCTTCAACCGGTCCCACGAACAAAAGCAAAAAAATAATCTGACCAACTACATTTTGCTGTTTTACCGATAACACATACTCTTTATTGACCCCACATAGCAATGGAAGCAATACAAAGATACTGATTGTAATCATCAATAGAAATCCGCTCGCGCAAATCTGCTTTCCCAAATTCTTTGCGGAATATCCCAGTTCCATAAAAATTTTCTTCTTATTCTTATAAAAAACAAATACTGTCCCTGCCATCAGAAAATATGTAAACATTTTGCCAAACAGTCGTCCAATGCTATTTTCTGTCAGCATCTGAAATAATAATGGAACTGCTGTCAACCCTAACAAAACAGAATATACAATCACCAATTTCATTGTTAATAATAATATTTCCTTTTTCATTCTTATTTTCCTTGCTTTGATACGTTATTAGATTCGTTTTCTAAACTTGTCCATGAGTATGATACCATTTAGATGTCTGAAATACCACTACCAGCAAAGTTCTAAATGTAAACTGCCTGTTGCATTACTGTTTTATAGGCTATTTTGATTTTTTCTGTATAGACTTATACTCAATAATCAGGCAGATGGCAAACACGATTTCAATTAAAAGCATAAGTGCTGCAATTATAGCTGACGGATAATATAATCCAATCAGCAATACAGTAATTGGTATTACTATCGAAAAAATATAATACACTTTTGATTGATATAACCAACCATATGGCAAAAGATGTGCACCGAAAATCATAGCATAGACCATCAACATTTTATCGGGAACTGCCGCATACACCCACATCGCTATCAAAATATATAGCATCTGGTTCAATGCAAACAGTAATCCTAAATTACTGAGTGGATTTCCTTTATTTTGAAAATCCACTCCGATGAGCTTTGAAATTAGAAAAGCTAATGGAACTAACGGAGCAGAACAGAAAAAAGTATACATATTTTTTGTTAAGATCGGCAACGAGGACATATGTATGCCCAAAACAGCTCCCCAGATAATAATAGAAGCAAGGATAAAATGCACGCCTCTTTTCTGCTTGCTTATGTTATCAGCTCTTAATTCTTGCATTGCTGAAATGAGTTTCCCTTTACTTTCCATTTTCCATACTCCTTTTTTGCTGGTACTCCTGCAGTGCCTGTGTATAAATCTCTCCCTGCTGCCTACTATATCTCTGGTATATCGCAATACAGATCAAATACAAAAGCAAAATTACTCCCACAAACGCAAACCACTGAATTGCTGTACCTAAACCTGTAAAAAAGTCAAACCAATAAAACCCCAAGCACTCATAAATGCTGATAACAACCATAAAACAGCTCAGCCTTTTTACAAATCCCCATTTTGCTATTATCAAGCGTGCAAAAAAGAGATTAAAGATGAAAACCCCACCGATAATCCAAATCACCATTTTAATCAAACTAATGGTTAAAATACTTTGAATACCACTGAAATGGCAAAATACTAATACGAGAACCAAAAACCAGGTAGTACAAAATGCAATGCCATTTCTCATCCATTCCAAGAATTGAATTAAGTCGTTTTTATGATTTCGCATATTTACCTCCTATTGACAACACATTACGGATTGCTTTGACATATTTTCTGGAAATATATAGTTGCTCTCCGTTACACATTGTTGCTAAAATTGTGCGGTTCAGTTCAGGCTTTAACACTTTTATTTTGTTGATATTAACAATCCGGGACTTTGATATTCTGACAAAATCTTTTTCCGAAAGAAATGTTTCCAATTCATATAATCGCAGTTTGACTTCCATCACGTCATCTGCAGTATATAAAAAAGTACGGTTATCCACGGATTCAAAATACAATATATCCGAAGAATCAACGAAAAATGTTTCATTATCCCGCTTTGCCTGTATCTTTTTATCAAACAATTCAATATGGTATTTTAATCGCAACACTTCATCATTTACCTGACTGCATTTTATAATTACTTTCAGAGTATCTCTTATAGATTCAACAATCTGTATATCCATTTTGCACCTCCATTACAATTATAGTAATCTATATTCTCCTTCTCAAGTATCCTGCGGTAAGAGGTACAATACAGGCATCTAAGAAGCCATTCTAAAAAAGATACCAATGAACGGTAGCATTGGAGAAATTTTGGCAACCCCCATATTATCATGTCATTATTTCCTCGTCTACACTTTCTGTGTATTCTGTGAGAATGGTCACCACCCCCGCAGATCCATCCACTCTTACTGTATCCCCATCATGCAGTATCTGGGTGGCATTCCCGCATCCTACCACCGCAGGGATACCAAATTCCCTGGCGACAATTGCTGCGTGAGACAAAGGTGCACCTATATCAGTAATAATTGCTGCTGCCTTTGCAAATACGGTAGTCCAGCCGATATTGGTTGCTGTTGTTACAAGGATTTCTCCCGGAAGCAATTTTACTGCCTCGGATGGATTTTTCAATATACGCACAGTTCCTTCTACAGTACCCGATGCGCCGGCATATCCCTTAATATCAGCTTTGGCACAAACCATGCCACCAGCATGCCACAAATCAACACGCCGGTTGGGATAAGCCAGCCATTCCTCCGGCTGAAATCTTCCTACGATAACATTTGGAAAAGCAGGATAGGAACAATACTTGTCATACTGTTGTTTTCTTTCCTCAATATGTTCAAGAACACTGCAATTTCCTTCCAAAAGCGCCAGTGTTTCCTGAAAATAAAGCATAAATATTCCATCTCCCACACCATTTAACCGGGATGCTTTTAATAAAAACTCGCGCATTAGACAAAATAGTTTTACAGCCTGACTTCTCACCATTTCTCTTTTATAATTTGCTTTTGCAAAATCAGTCAATTTTTTGTCAAGCCACTCTGCTTTGGAGGGATAATTTTCTTTAAACTTCTGGACCGCCTGCATATACTTCCGATTCTGTTCTTCTTTCATTTTGTGTACACAAATGCCGGATTCTTTATGCTGTCGTATTCGTTCCTCCAAATATTCGGGATCCTCATATGGATATGGGCAACAGACTTCCATTTCATTTACACTTCTGTGTCCGTAACGTTTCATATACTCTTGTTTTGACAGTTTCCCATCTATGACATCTTCCAATGCCAGCATTGGTTTCATACTTTCCAATACCCCATTTTGTGAACTGTTCGAGCAAAGCTCATTTGCTAACTCCTCTCCTGCAATCGCGACAATCTGCCGTCTGGTCTTTAGCAGAGATTTTAAAGAAAGAGACATCATTACCACTTTGAGTACCCTGGTCAGATACGCATTGCAATGGGTTTCCCAATATTTTTTCAATTCCTGATTGGAGGACTGTCTGCGAATTCCTTCTATCAACCGGTCACCTATCTCCCCCATCCTGCTTTCAAATTCTTCCTTTGGAATGTTTGTAACCTCTTCATCAAACTTAATCTTCTTGCCAAACATCATTTTTCCAATACTTTTGAAAAAACCAGTCCGGTCAAATGGAAATACGGGGATATCGATCTCCTCCGGTATTGCTCCCGCAATATCCGAAATCATTTCATAAGCCTTCTTTTTGGAAAATCCAACCGAGACGAGCAGAGAACACAAAATACTGATATTGCAATAAGCCTGGCCGCATATATTGTCTATAAAATCAGGCACTCCCAACAATTTACATATTATCTCCAAAATACTGTATGTCGCCGGAGATACCGTGCACATAAAAATCTCACCTACATTGGTTTTCGAAAACAGATACTCTCCGGATAAAGATCCATTGATCTGGTAAGTGTCACGGTCAAAACGTTTCAAAGTAGTGATTGGCCGTGCTTGTAACAGATACAGTTTTCTCCCGGATACCGCCCATTCAATATCCATGGGACACCGGTACATCTTTCGTATTTTTACTGCAAATCTATACAGTTTTCTGGCATACGGTTTCAACTCTGCCTCACCATGATAAGCATAATGCATAGCATCAAAAGTAAACTGCATGCCGGTTTCTGCACCGGAAACCAACTGTTCACCACAGCCTCTTACATAGTTTCCCACCATCTTTGCACTGCTTCCTGTAATTACATCGGAAGTAAATAACACCCCTGCCAGTTCCGGTTTCACATATTGTTGAATTACGATTGCTATCTTTCCTTCTTTCCCCCCTCTGTTATGAGCATATATCGTGACGCGCTCTGCATTTATGGATGCCGCAATTTTTTCCACCGCGTCCGGAATGTTTTCCCGCGGCACATCCAATTCTGTTTCATAAGCTCCTGCAAAAGAATGCTCTTTTCCATCTTCTCCCACAGCCGAAGACCGTACAGCATAAGTATGGTTATCCGATAACTTCTCAATTAAAAATAACAATTCTTTTTTTGCCTGTTCTTTTAAACCGGTATCGTCCCATGCATCTGCCAAAATCACAAATCCCTCCGGAACCGGAAATCCGGCCTCACACATTTTCATAAGAGATGCAGCTTTTCCTCCAAGCCGCTCATCTGCATTCCCTTCCGGCATACTTTTATCACTCAGACAAACAATATATTCCATAAATGATTTCCTCCTTTTCATATCCTTTTTATATCTTTTTCAGCCCCTTTTTCACTTACGACCATTCAGCGTTTCCATATGAAATTCTTTCCTTCAATCCTTTAAGAACAGATCAATCTGTTCATCTACAAATTTCTTTCGTCCGACCTCGTCCAGAAGATTCAGCCCACAAAATTCCTTCAATGCTTCATGCCGGTATACCGCTAATTGCATCGTACTGGACATCTCATAAGAAATCAGCTTACACTCCTGTTCGGTCTTTCTTCCCTTATAATGTTCTATCACAAAAGGCAGGCTGTTAAGTCCCTGGGACAAATCTCTATGTAATAACACGTGTCCCAACACCGCCTGCATATACACATAATTATCCAACATCATCGTAATCATATAAAAATGTATTTTTTTCAACTTATCCTTTGGAGGACACTCACTTTTGATTATTTCATAAACCTGCGGACACTCTTGAAACTGTTCTCTCGATAAGTCCTGAAACAGGCAAAACAGCAGTTCCTCTCTCGAACCAAAATAGTAATTAACCATGGCAAGTTGCACCCCTGCTTCCTTTGCAATTGCCCTTGTAGTGACCTCGGATGCATTCTCACACTCCGCCATTAATTTTGCTGCCGCTTTTTTAATCTTCTCTTTTGCCAAATCAGCCTTTAATTTCTTTGTCTCCATCTTTGTATTCTCCTTTATTTCCAAAATTGAACGTGTTCAATTTTATTATAGTGTAACAGAGCATTCTCTTTTGTCAAGGAAAACTATTAGCGATACCAAGAAAAAACTATTAACGATACTGAGACAGAAATACATAAAACGGATTGTTCAGATTACAAAAAAGTGATAAAATATACACAAAAGTTTAGAAAAAGACTTTTGTGGGGCGGGAGCAAAATACCTTTTGCTCCATTGCATTTATAGCAAAAAATATTATAGGAGGGATTTATGGAGCAGAAAGTCAAAATATGCAATGCAGTAGAATTAGGAGCATCTTTAACAGAGTTTTCCGATGCTAAGCTTGTTGTCACGATAGCTCCATCCGCAGTTTTTGTAGAATGTGCAGCAAAGATAAAGGAGAACATTCCTAATGTACCCAATATCGGAGTATGCGGACAAGGCTACTTTATGTCAGGTGATTATCCTGAAAGCATTATTGTAATTGGTTTCTATGGATGCGAAACCGTCGTTGATGTTATCCCGGATGCATCGAAGCCTATTTTATCCGTACAAAAACTTATGGAAAACGTGACACACATTCAAGGAAATGCAACCAATACGATATGTCTTGATTTCACTACTGCAAATGACAGTATCATTGTGACAACATTCAACGCATGTCTGAACGAAAAAGGAATTTCATTAATCGGGGCCACTGCCTGGGATAATAAGGTCAGTTGTAACGGAGTTGTTTATGAAAATGCCTGTGTATATGCTTTGATCAAAAATCTTACAGGGAAAATTTATGTTTATAAGGAAAACATATACAACATCGATGAAAAAATGCCCAAATTCATAGCGACCAAGATTGACGAAGGTTCCCAGAAAATTATTTCTCTGGATAATCAGAGTGCATCCAAAGTGTATCAGAATACCTTACATATCCGCGAAAGCGATATAGAAACGCAGACCTTTAAAAATCCTATCGGCCGATTGGTTGGAGATGATATTTATATTATTTCAATTAAAAGCCGATGTGCAGATGGAAGTCTGGAGTGTTATAAACGTGCAAACCATATGGATGCACTTACCATTCTTCAGTTGGGAGATTACAAATCCATAATTGCTGATACGGTATCCACAATTAAACGGGATATTCCTGATTTAAAAGGTGTATTCTCAATTAACTGTATTTTGAGATATCTTATGTTTCAAGATTTTGAGTATATGAACGAATACTTAAATACAATGAACCGATTGGGCACTCATGTTGGCTTAGTCGGATGTGGAGAACACTATAAAACGCAGCATGTAAATCAGACCATGACATGCTTTGCATTTGATTAATTCATGCAAAAGAGAAATGAGGTGCACATGAACTTGTTTCATAAAAAAAAGACAGATGTGTCTAAACAGACAGTTTCTGCTATTCAAGAAATAAAAGAAATACAAGAAGATAATAATTTTAAATTAACCGATGCTGTCCGTCAGATGGCAAAATATCAAAAAAAGCAAGTGAAATCCGTTATGCAGGAGGATTTCAAAATGTCGCAGGACATTGTCGAAATACAAAAAGAATTTGATTCTATTATTGGAAATATTGATATTCTTGACGATAGTATAAACAATTTTCAGAATAATTTCCGAAATCTTTTTGAGACGGTAAATCAATACCGCGAGTATCAGACTCGAGTTAACAACTCAATTGAATTGGCCCAAAGCAGAGTGACCGCCTTTACACAGGATTCTGTGGAAATGGTAAATCGCTTTGAAAATCTTGACAGTTCATTTATAGAATTGACAGAGTCGGTGGCTAATATCGGAGCATGTGCTAAAGGTATTGAAGAAGTTGCCGCACAGACTAACCTGCTTTCTTTAAATGCCAGCATTGAAGCAGCTCGTGCAGGAGAAGCCGGAAAAGGGTTTGCGGTTGTTGCTGCAGAGGTACAGGCTTTGTCAAAGCAAATCAAACAGCTTGTAGATAAAGTAAATTCAAGTATTCAAATGGTTAATTCATCTATTTCAAAAATGAATATTTCCGTTTCCTCAAGCAAGGATATGATGGTTACAAACTTAGAAAATACAAGACAGGTCGACGATGACTTTAAGGCTGTTATTGAAGAGACCAATCGTATTGAGGAAATAAATGAATCGGTAGAATCTATGGTTTCCGATTCGAATAGCAAGCTTGTCAATATTGCAGATTTTATCGAGTCTTCCAAAGAAGCATATGCCACTGTAGGAAAATATATTGATCAGGTAGAAACAAATACGAAGTCAAAAGGAATTATGTACGAGGATATCAATAACATAATTACACAGTTTGAAACAATATAATGATAAACAATCAGCAGATACAAGCATCGCCTGCTTTCCATATAAAAGGAACGCAGGCGATTGTGTCAGTATTCTTTCTTTACATTCTCCAGATTATAGATTTTCTTAAATCGCTGTTCCTCTTTTTCTGTTCGAATCAACATGACCTCCGTGAAATGTCCATCTTCTATATTCTTAAAACCGGCAACTTTTTCGCCTGTACAAATAGAACTGCGAATGACAGCATATTGTTTCTGGGGATCAAATGGTATAGTTTCTTTTAAATCTCGTTTCCAACTCCATCTGCCGCCAAAGTGTATTGAATTTATTTTTGGAAGCGCCAGTTTTTTCATTGTCTTCACCTTACTATCAATTCGAATTTTGAAGCAAAAAATCAGTAATCAGTTTCTTTTCATTATCTGTCAGGACATTCATATGACCTCTTTCTTTCAACAAGTATGTTTGGCAATTGGGTATAATTTTCTCCGCTCTCGCTATAACTCCTTCTCCGGGAAATAAACAATCCTTTTCTGCTGCCATTACAAGTGTTGGTGCTTTGCATTTTTTCATTCTTTTTTCATTGACATTACTTGGCATCGCCGTTTTTACTTTTGCATAATCAATACTTAGCTTAGCGGTTTGATATATGTCATCCGTAATATTCTCCTCTGAGATTGCCATAGGTAAAATACACTTTTTTAACCACTTGTCCTTTTTTGTAATCCAATACATAATCATCGGAAACATCATACTGACACTTTTAATGGACGGTGCGTTTTTTATCCCTGATGGCACATATAATACTACTCTTCTTACTTTATCCGGCACTTCACACATTGTTTTAGCAATTATTCCAGCACCGAATGAACCTCCAAATAAGTCCATTGATTTAAATCCAAGCTTATCGATTATCTCTCCTGCCCACTTTCCGTATTCATAACCAAATGCTGACAAACAAGTTTCTGCACTTTTCCCCGGATGCCCTATTGTGTCAACGGCATATATATGAAAATCATTTAGCAGAAAATCACACGCTAACAGATTGTATGCTGTTGTTGCATTGCCTCCATGAAAAACCAATAATGGTTCTTTCTCTAATGAGCCGGTCTCTATGATATGTGTTGTTCCAAAAGAAGTTTGAATATAAACATCCTTATATGAAACATTTAGTCTATTTAATTGCTCATCATATAATTCAATTATTTTTTTCTTTCCTGCTGTAGACTTATATATTGTTCTCATTTGTTACCTCACTTTAATCTCACATAATAAGCAGCCTTTCCGGAACCACCTTTTGATGGGCAAAGTTCTCTAATATCCTGTTTTGAGAACTTACCTTACCACTTTATAGGAATATTATAGTAATTTATCATGGCAATAAATTTGTATGATGCCAGATTATTAAATGACATCTCGACCCTTCTTCCATCCTTTAATTCTGCCTGCACAATATAAATACCACCTCTGTTATGACCCGCATAACGTATCTGTGCAATACTATTCAACGCGATGGCAATTGGCGAAAATACCATTCTGGATCGACTAATAAAAATATAATTCTGCGAGAAATTGACTCTTTTAGTGTGGATTAATACACCATCCTTTATTTCATTTTCCAGCACAGCCTCTAGTTCATCCGACTTACAATTTGCATATGGCAAAGAGTTGTATATTAAAGTCTTCACGTAATCTTTCTTTTGACTTCCCCTTATAATCAATAAGGAAACTCCTACTAATGTACCTATTGACAGAAAAGGAAAACCTATTACTATCCATGGGTATCCGGCATCCCTCAAATATTCTGGTACCCCTACAATGAACACAATTTCCATCAGAATTATAATAAACAGATATAATGCCGCCACAATCCAAAGTACACCTTGGTCCGTCATTCCCTGCAGCATTACATTTAAATTCCATTTTTTATTTTTATCAGGGACAAATCGATATTCATTTGGATTAAACTTCCACTTTTTTGCACGATTAGCACATGCTAACATGACTATTACCATTACCAATATCTGTAATATACAAAATAATATACATATCTGTTCTATACTCATCATCGCTCTTTCTTCTCCTTTATATTAAATCTCAAAAAGGAAAAGCCTGAATAGTACATACAGGCGACCAATCTTCCAAAATAATCTCTGATTCCATTTTACCTCCATAGCTCCAAACAGATGCCTTATATGCCTTCAAAAAGTAATAATTCAGGATCAATGAGCATAGTTCTCATTTTAGAATTCTCATCAAATGTATTCAAAAATTCCCTGAATAGCATCAGATATGTTAATCATTTCTGAAAGTGGTAATCTATCTACTTTCTTGTAACCGCGAAGCGACATATCTAACAATGTAAGTTTTTCACATTGTATATAGCCTTCATTTTCTTCTGTAGTCATCCATATATGAAGTGGGCCCGGAGTAGAATTTCTAATAATTGGACATCCAATTATTTCACCACTAGTATTAAAAAAATCCTTACTAACCACCAATACGGGATGTTGTATTTTTTCAATCTTAAGAATGTCTCCTTGATGTAAAGATTCCATTACCATACCTCTCTTCCGACAGGTTCGCCCCAATCATATTCGCCATCAAGCATTAACTTTCCATCAAACTCAGCGGCTCTTTCTTCCAAAGTTTTATGACGAAATGGTTTCACTAAAGTGATTACACCATTTGATACCGTAACATCCAAATAATCATCCAATGCAATCCCTGCACTTCTCAATACTTCTTTTGGTAATCTGATTCCTTGACTGTTTCCCCATTCTTTTACTTGTGCTTGCATATAGAAACCTCCTTGCTTTCAGTATATACATAGTATATACTGAATGGTGAAAAATATCAAATAAACTCATTTGCTTTTCTCTCCTTAGACTGGAAAATAGGAATTTATTAAACTAATTGCAATCTATCAAAACAAATTTACATTCTTCACAAGCCCAAGCTTTTGTTCTATTCTTAGTAACTCCATTACCAATTGGAATATGAATGGCTCCATTTTTAATTGCATTTCTTTCTGTAAAACAATTGCATATTTTTGAGTTATAATATTCTTCCTTCGCCCAGAACAACGAACCTTTTTCACTTGGACTAAGTGCACCAATTGTCATATCTTTTCCACATTTAGGACATATCATTTCTCCTACCTCCAATATTCATAATTATTCATAAGTATTTTCCACTCTTAAAATCCCGATTTTTCAATTTCCCTATAAGCCGGGAAATAAGATCTTTCCTACATCTCAAATTCCTTAAAATAATCCTCTCCACCATCAAGCCAAAACTCAAACCATTCTAGAAAACCAAGTTCTGGAGCTGCTGGCGCTATACCCACATCTGTACAATTCCACATTTTTCCGTATTCTTTACCACAAACAATGATATTCCATGTCTGTCCACAACCTATATCAATCAACTCAATATTTCCATAGTCAATAGACTGGAAAATGGGAATTTCAACAAACTATCAATCGCATTTACGCATTTGTTATTCTATGTCTGCGTAATACATATTATTGTCTTCAGAATAAAATCCCACATCCACCTATAATAAGTATTTCTTCAGAATTGTCTTCAATAAACCTCTCTAGCTGTTCAAACATCCTTCCCATTCTCCCTTTACGTAATTCATTATTACAACCTTGCAATGTCATACCCCAAAAACTGCTGACCATGTCTGGTAATCATCAGACTATTTTCATAATATCACACATATATCGAACTATATAGATGCAATAGAAGCAAAATAAACCGTTTATTTTGCTTCTAGCATTAACAATTCAAGACAATTAGTTATCCCTATGCCGGAGCCGGTGAATAAACCGCCCTACAAATTGACTTGTCTTCTTCTATTTATTAGAATATTTGTAAATATGAAATCGCTAAGGAAAATTAGAAATGCCTAATATTATAAAAATCACAGATTTAAAAAGTCCACAATTAGCAGTGTATACAATACGTTCAGAGGTGCAGCTTCTCCATTACTTTGAACCAAAGGAGGGCATCTTTATCGCCGAAAGTCCCAAGGTTATTCGTCGTGCGCTTGATGCCGGTTATGAAGTAATTTCTGCCTTGGTTGAACTTGACCACATACACAATCCCAATACCGAAGTATCGGATATCCTGACAAGCATTGAAACAGCGCCTATCTATACAGCTGAATTTGATGTGTTAACAAAACTCACTGGATACAAATTAACGCGTGGTATGCTTGCAGCCATGCGCCGAAAACCTCTTCCTAATGTAGATGAAATCTGTGGGAATGCAAAAAGGATCGCCGTTTTGGAAGATGTTGTAAATCCAACCAATTTGGGAGCAATCTTTCGAAGTGCTGCTGCCCTAAACGTTGATGCCATATTATTAACTCCTGCGTGTACCGATCCGCTTTACAGACGTGCGACAAGAGTGAGTATGGGAACTGTATTCCAAATCCCGTGGACAATTTCAGAAAATGTATACGAAGAGATAAAAAGACTTGGTTTTAAAACTGCTGCCATGGCTTTAACCCATCGCTCAATTTCTCTTTCGGATCCTGCACCGGCAAATGAAGAAAAGCTTGCTATCATTCTGGGCACAGAAGGCGAAGGATTAAAACCGAAAACGATTGAAATGTGTGACTATACGATACGTATTCCTATGAGAGAGGGTGTCGATTCCTTGAATGTTGCTGCAGCAAGTGCAGTCGCATTTTGGGAACTGTGCACTTAGTCAATTTTAAAAGTGCAAATATTGCACCTGTTTTGTTTGAAAAGTGCAAATATTGCACTTTAAAACATTACATGGTGCAATATTAGTATTCTCATATACATAGTTCTTATTCCAATGTTTTGCTATATCTTCCTGTCATATTTTTTCTTCATAATGAAAATCCAACCCATTGACACCAAAACGGACAGCAACATAGAAACCGGTTCTTTTTCTGCCATCGCTTTTCCCATCCAAAAAGATGGAAGAAAGGAAACGCAAAGATTAAGAGGTGCCGGAACAAAATACGGAACAAATGCTCCAAGCATCATTAAAGAAGCTAATTTTGTTACCGCCATACCTTCAAGCTTATTGGACGATAAAGTCACAATCAAAAGGGCAATTATGATTCCCTGCAAGCTGCCTGCCAGGGACAGAAAAAAAATTTCTGCAACAGACATAGACATAAGTCCAAACACCGGGAGCAGCACCACGGTAATAAAAAAAGCAAAAATTGCCGGTAGCACAATGTGCGATATGAAATATCCATTCCGTCCTAACCCCGTCACAAACAGATAACGGTCAATGTGATCATCGTGTTCCTCTAACACCACCATAGCGGCAATAAAACAGAACATGACCGGAGTGATGGATGCAAAGAAAACATCAAACAGACTATAATATGGGAATAAAATAGCAGGCATTCCGGTCATACGAATTAACTCTTTTTCAGCAACCGGAACAGCAAAATGAATTGCGATTCCTGCAAGAAGCGGTGCTATCATCGCCGCAAACAGCATCTTATCCTGCCTGACAAATTTTATCATATGTAAAAAACTCAATCGGATTGTTCTCATAGCTTCACACCTCCCTGATTCTGCCACATTTTCCCAACGCATTTATATGCAACCACAAACAACACTGCAATCAGGATCATGGTAAGAATAAGTCCTATGAGTGAAAAATCTCTTCCGGCAATCAAATCCATGCATACATTTGCAGGATATATTCTTAAAAATGCCGGTGTCATTTTAAACAGATGCAGTACCGCGGGTACGAAAGCAATGATTTCAATCGGAACAGTTGCAAGAATAAACTGATTCAAGCTTGTAATCTTCGTTGCTATAATCACTCCTAACAAGGTAAACATTACACTGGATAAAAAAGTGCCCAACAGCAAAAGCGGTAAACTTCTGCAATTTGTCGCTACTGCAAGCACGGTTGCCACAAGCATACCAATCACACTTAAGGAAAGTACTTTTGAACACACATACTCTATAACACGAAGCGGCGAAACCGCAAAAAATGAAGTCACTCTCTGGCTTTTCTCTAATAAAATAATGGCACCCATGAAAAACAATCCCATTGCCGCAGGATCAGAATAGATCAGAATCGCAGCGGCATTTTCTTTCCATGAAAGCGGCAGGGAAAGTAACAGCACAATATAAAAAACGGTCAAAAATCCATACAACAGATAAAACCCATATCTTGCCTGAAATTTCATATCCCATAACAGCAAAGTCTTAAATCTCATACCAGCGTCCTCCCTGTTATCTCCATAAAAATGTCATTTAATGTAGGTTCGCTGCTGTGAATTGATTGCAGGCGATTTTCTCTAATTAATCTCTGAAGTTGTTGATCCTCAGATATTTGTTCCAACAGGCAGCTTGCTGTCTGCTCCCCATTGTCATACCATGTGTAAGTAACACTCGCCGCTCCTCTTGACATAATCAGATTGTGCGGACTGTCCATGGCAAAAATCTGTCCTCCGACAATAAATGCAACCCTGTCACAAAGTTCTGTCGCATCCTGCATATTGTGAGTTGTGAGTAAAATTGTTTTTCCTCTGTTTTTTTCCGCCAGAATCATATCTTTCATCAAACGACTGTTTGTCGGGTCAAGACCGCTGGTCGGTTCATCCAAAAACAATAGCTTTGGATCATGCAACAATGCTTTGACAAAGTTTAGGCGACTTTTCATTCCTTTAGAATATTCCGATACGCGCTTTTGTGCATCGTTTTGAAGCCCTACCATTTGAAGCAGTTCGTCAATGGAACGCGCCTGCCTATGATAGAGAGAAGAAAAGAAGCGAAGATTTTCTCTTGCAGTTAATTTCTCATACATGGTAGAAAATTCGAAGTCTACACCAATGGATTCATAAAAATCCGAACTATGTTTTTTGCACTCGGTTCCGTTTACAACAGCAGAACCCTGATAATTCGGAAGCATTCCCAGCAATATTTTCTGCAAGGTACTTTTGCCTGCACCGGACGGGCCTAAAAAACCAAAGATTTCTCCTTCCGAAACCGAAAAACTCATATCCTGAATAAACGGATTTTTAGAATAGCTGAATGTGAGATGGTCTACCTTTATCATAATATCCTCCTTATCAAATGTTTGACTGCTATCAATTAAACAGTCAAATAAATTCTTGTTTTAAGTCCGGCTATTAACCGGACTATTTAGCAAATCTGTGTAATAACACCGTATATCAACATGCGGATTGCTTCATCGTACTTTGCTTCGCCAATTTCTTTTTTATACAGTGTTGCATAATAGATGGCATGGAATGCAGCACTTATAGCCTCTATATCTACTTCTTTTTTTACAGGAAGCATGGAAAATAATTGCTGAATCGAATCCGTATCATCTTGTAAGTGCTCATTTACTACTTCCTTTGGCAGTTTACGCACCAATAATTCTATTTCCTCTGAACCAAGCAGTTTAAAAATTGGCATTTCCTCTGTCATTTTATAAAACTCAAAAATCACATCTGTAATCTTCTCCGGTGAAAACGGCTCACCTGCAAGATTTGCCATTGCCTGATACAGCTTTTGATTGACCAATTCATGCTGCTCCTGAATCACATCGAACAACAGAAGCTCCTTCGATTTGTAAAACAAATAAAAGGTTCCTTTTGGAATATTCACACGCTTTACAATCTCATCCACTGTGGTACGCCGAATCCCAAACTGCCCCATGCAGGCAGCCGCTTCTTCCTTCAGGCGCTTTTTTATATACTCTCGTTCCTGCTCGGAATAACTCTTTGGCAAATGTTTCACCTCTTTTTGACTAATGTCAACTATATGGTCAGTATAATGTTTACACAAATATATGTCAACAAAAAATTTAAACTTCACTCTCTTTCAATCTACTCGGGATGTTCTCAGTTTCGTTCTAACTCAATTCATTCACTATAACTTTTTCTTCTCTACGGGAATCTGTATTTCCGTAAGCCATTCATTTTCTGTATCTTTATTCCATATCCCATCAATATAAGATTCTCTGATATTTCCGCAAATCTCATATCCGTTTTCTTCAATATATTGAAGTAGCATTGTATAAGATTTATGCAAGGTGCTATAAGAGCCTTTATGAAAAATACATGCTGCCATAGGTACTTTGGGAAATACCTTAAATACAATATCACCGGAATCTTGTTTTTTCTCTGTGACTGCCTCACAAATTTCTACCAATATATCCTCATCTTTATATCCCGGCTCCAGATAGTGTGTAAAGCAGTACTCCGGCAGAGCGCACTGACAGTCCAGATTTTCCATCTGTGCTCCCATCTGTGGCATAAGTTCAAACAGCGCATCGTATGACTTAATTCTTTGCTCCATAGTACAGACAATGACTTTTGGTATTTCTTTGATAAGAACCGGAGCAATTAGATGCTCACTACCTTTTGCAAGATAGCATTCCACCTGTGCAAGCCTCGCAGTCAGCACGGCCATCTCTTCTAAGATTTCCTGCTTTTTTGAAAGAAGCAGAGATCTTTCCTCTGCTCCATTCATCATTTTTCGAATATCATCTATGGAAAATCCCATATTTTTCAATGCTATAATTCTCTGTAACTGTGCCATCTGACCTGCTTTATAATAGCGGTAACCGTTTTCTTCATCCACATATACCGGAATTAACAGTTTCTGCTCATCGTAATAGCGAAGGGTCTTAATCGTGACGCGGTTCATACTGGCAAACATACCTATCTTATACAAATTCTCTTTTTCTTTTTTCTCGAAAGCTGGATGATACTGATTCATTTTCATTTCTATCAAATTTTCCTCCATTCCGGACTATTCCAAATAAATAGCCTCCTTTTTTCATACGGCTATGCTATAACCTCCCCTAAGGAACGAGTCAAGAAAAAAAATAAACACAAAAAAGACCGCCCTCGTCTAGTAAACTATGGCAGTCTTTTTTGACTTAAAATAATATCAGGCTAACCGTCTATCGGTAGCACTTTACTGATATTATACTAACATCTGACCATCTCTATGTCAAACAAATTGACATTATATTCTATTCTATTGGCAACGTTCTTTCTGCAATAAATGAATTGCCAATTCCTCTGCAGATGCTGCAAGTGCCAAAATGCATAACGTCCAACTATATATATCGATAACAGAATGCTGAGTGTTGCACTAATTCTTTTGATTGCAGCAGGTGTAGATACAACAATTCAATCAATAAAAGAAGATTGGAAAGAAGGGTTTAAGGTATCAGCGATAGGACGTGTGATTGGTTTATTATTAAATTGTTTTGCAGCGGTCTTGTATGTATTTAATGTGTTATCAAGTCTTTTAAGCATATTCGGTGTGTTAACTAAATAGTTTTATTTATATTAATGAGATGGTTTTGTAAAATTGTCTAGGCAAATAATGGCATATTTTTATATATTTGTATTGTAAAATGCAATACAACGTGGTACACTATCCTTTGAAAGGTGGTGTTTGTTATGGCAGCAAAAACAGCAAATGTTACAGCGAGAATACAACCAGATATTAAAGAATCAGCAGAAGCAATTTTGGAAAAGCTTGGCATACCTGTTTCGGTATTTATTGATATGACATATAGACAAGTAATTGCAACGAATGGTGTGCCATTTGAGTTAAAAACATCAAATGCCCCATTATCTAGAGAATCTATGACAAATACAAGATTTGATGAAATTATGGAAATAGGCCTTGTACAGGCTAAAGCAGACGAAGCAGAAGCTACGAACGAAGTATTTGCAGATTTACGAAAGAGAGTTAATCATTGAAAGAAATTTATGATGTAAAAATCACGAAACAAGCCAAAGAACAGATGGCTCAGATTGTAGATTATATTTCAAATGAGTTATTTGCTCCTAAAGCTGCAATTAATTTATTAGATAAGCTTGAAAGTAGTATTATGGCGCTATCTAATTTTCCAGAACGTTATCAGCTTATTGATGAGGAGCCTTGGCGAAGTGAGGGCATACGAAAGATAGTTGTTAATAATTTTTTAGTATATTATTGGATAAATATTCCTGATAAAAAAGTTCAGGTAACGGCTGTAATATATGAAAAAAGAGAGCAATTAAAACAATTGATGCTTATGAATGCGGATGAACAATAAGAAGATGGGCAGTGTATACGGAACCAATTATCTTTCCTTTTTCATCCAGAGGGTGTGATTTTCCGATTGTTAGATGCCCTCTAGTACTACAAAGGAGGGTGATGCCCTATGAACACAATAGAAGTGCTTACTTTGTTGCTAGTAATATTTGCGGCTCTGTCATACATAGACAATCATAACAACAAAAAGAAATAAGTACCCGACCACTGCTCAAAGTTTTGGGTACTTATTTCTTAAGATTCAAATACTGAGGGCAAATCGGAAACATATCCGATTGCCTTTGAGCAGATTATATACTAGAGTGGCTGAGAAATCAACCACTCTTTTTATTCGTATTGTCTGTTGTAAGTGGAACTTTTCAATATCGGTCTTCTCGTATCTTTCCAATAACAGCACTTAAGATTGCCGTTTTCATTTCTTCTCCCACTTTTTAATCTGTTCTTTCGCCTCTTTACACCACTCAAGATAAGCCTCATATGTTTTAATACCAAACCGAACCGTTAAATAATAATACTTATGCGTATCGTTCTCCAAGTGCTGCATCAGATTTTCTGCAAACATATTTAACACGACCAATTCATTCATGCACTTTTCCTCAAAGCGTTCAATGTGCTCCTTTGCTCCCTCAAAGCCATTCTCATTTCCAAAGAAAAGTTTTAAAAGTGTCTCATATCGAAGTTCATCTTTTTCCGCAGGTTTTCTCAACCACTCTTTTAATGTCTCTTTTCCATATTCTGTAATAGAATAAGAAATCTTCTCCCGCCCATTGCAACTGGTGTCCTCCTTGGTCACTTTGCCTTCCGTTTCAAGCTGGTTTAACGTCGGATATATGCTTCCGTAGCTACCGCCCCAGAAAAAACGGAGTGTCGTATCAAGCCTTTTTTTCATTTCATATCCGGTCATAGGCTCATGACTTAACAAACCCAATAAAACATAATCCATCTTCTTTGTATTTGCCATTCTTCTATCTTCTCCTTTTAAATCCATAAGATAACGCCTTTTTCGGGCAATGATCCACACATGCACCGCATTGAATACATTCCGCACCAAAATCACGATGATCCTTAACGAATTCTGCCACGTTTAATCCCATCGGACATGTCTGATTACATTTTTTACAGGAAATACATTTCTCTTTCTCGGACGCAATATGTATTCCCGGTAAATGCAGCAAATGTCTGATTTTGGTTCCTATGACCATAAATGGTGCCATCCAGCAAAAATAGTGACAAAATACTCTTTTCCCAAAAAGTACTGCCGGTATTAGTATTAAAAAAATCACTCCATAGTAAATCACATAACTGTATATTTCAGAAATGGATATTCCATGATCTGTCATATAAAAGAAATCAATGGTAATTTCTTTTTTTCTATATATGAAGCATACAATAACCGTAATAATCCATACCGTCCAAATAACATATTTAATGTTGTTTTTCCAACCTTGTTTCGGAGATTTATCATTTACAGCAAATAAGCATTCCTGCATACCGCCCATAGGACAAATCCACCCGCAAAACAATCTGCCGAATAAAACAGCCCCCAACAGCATCAATACAAATACAATAAAACTTCCTGATACAATACCTTCCATTGCTCCTTGAATAATCAGATAAGGGGACATATACCATATCGTAATCGGAAACAAAAGCATGGAAATAATCAATAGTAATTTTCTAATATTCTGTCTTTTCATTAGTACCCTCCATGTATCAAACTGATATATTATTTGTATATTAAATATGTATCATTCTGATATATTTGTCAAGACAAAATTAATTATATACAGATTGAAGTCTTCCGAGAAATCAAATTTATCTCTTTTTGTATGTGATTACAATTCCAATTACAGAAATCAAAAAAGCAATCGGTGCAAGTCTTACAAAAATAAATTCATACCCGTGCAAGATTGTTCCCGCAACTGCTAATTCAGGATCATTGTAATTCCAATCTAGATAGGAACTGTTCATAAATGCAAGAGCAATAAAAAGCATAACAATTAGTATGCACAATGAGATGAGTATCCAACGAACGGTTTTCACTTTTGCCATGCTTCTCTTTGCAAGCTGCAGATTAATCACCTCTAGCTTTTCGGAAATTGTCTTTATATCGTCCGAGCTGTTTTCGTGTACGTTTTCTCCAAGCAATACACTTACAGAAGTATCCAACTCATCAGCCAATAAAATAAGCATATTGGAATCCGGAACCGATAAACCATTCTCCCATTTAGAGACAGTCTGCCTTACCACATTAAGTTTAATTGCAAGTTCTTCCTGTGAGAGCCCTTTTGATTTTCGAAGATTTTTTATGTTTTCGTTCAACATAGTCTGTGCCTCCTTGTTTTTTGATGCCTCCATTTAATATCAAAAGAGCCATTGCCACAAGCAACGCATATTAACATTAGCTTTTTTCAAGCATTTACACTAAAAATAGGTTTGCGTTCTTCCCTACAAACCGGAAGTTATGTATCTGTCAAACAGTTTTTTTAAATCAGATAAATCAAATATAACTCCAGCCTGATTAGAACAATCATCTTCCAAATCTTTAATGTGTTCATACTGATTGAAATGTTCCGGCAGAAGAGGATTAGCACCTTTTTGAAGCAAATACTCAATATAATCCATTTCATACTGCGAAGGCTTATAAATATGTCCCTTTGGGAGATTACTTGTATTATATACTACTCCATTTTCATCCGTAACAACACTAAGGCACATTTCTACTGCAGAATCAAGGACTAAATATGCATATTCATCATTAAATAATTCTTCATTAGCTTCTATAAATCTTTTGGCATTGTAAAAATCGTCATTAAAATTCAATTTTCCTAATATACGATAATGAAATGGAATATCAGCATCATAGCTCATAAAATTTTGAGCGTCTTGCAAAAATTCTTCACTTAACTCTAAATAGTCCATTGATAACTTTCCCTCCAAATTCCAATTAGTAATTATCAACCCATTCTATTTTTTCTGTATTATCTTTTTATCAACATAATCTTATTATTTACTTCTCTACATTGGCTGTCATTTTTGAAAGTAAAGTACCCATTTTTATAGGGAATAAATAACAACCCATTGTTTGGATTTTCTGATTGAAACTATGGCAGATTATGTATCTCTTTGAATTAATATGTTTCGCAAGACCATAACCAACTTTTTCCGGAAGCGCCTTAAATTCATTAGGAACCGGTAACGGAGAAGCCGATTTTGTTCGTGTAAGGGGTGGATGCATAATATGAAAAGTAATGTTATCCTTTGCATATTCAATACGAAGACATTTAGCCAATGCTTCTAAAGCTCCCTTCGTTGAACTATACGGTGAAATATTCATAAAACCTGTTACACCTACACCAGAACTTGTAAAAATGACCTTACCCTTCTTCTGTGCTGTCATATACGGAATTATACTCTTAACAAAACGCAATGCACCAAAATAATTTACATCAAAAACATCTTTATAGGTATCAAAATCTGTTTCAATTTCGCTTTTAAAAGTACATTTACATGCATTATGTACAGCAATATCAATAATACCAAACTCTTTAGCTGTTTTATCTACTGCCATTTTTACCTCTTCATTATTTCTCAAGTCAACCTTATAAAAAATAAGATTGCTATTGTACTGATTTTTTAGGTTTGCAAGATTTTGGGTTTCAATATCTAGAACGGATACCCTATTTCCATCAGCAAGTAATTTTTCTATCATATAGTATCCAATACCTTCATTTGCTCCTGTTATAATTATATTTGCCATTATCTATTTCCTCCCATTTCCATAAAAAACATTTGAATATGTTTGTATGCAGCTTCACGAAAAGCTGTTTTATTTTCCTCAGTAAGTTCCTCACTGAATAACCACTTATTTGCATAAAAATAAATAGGCGAATAATATTTTATTGCAAGATATTGACTATCACAATTTGGAATTATGCCAAAGTTCATCAACGTTTGAAAGATTTTGATTTGAATTTGTAACGGTTTATCAAGGAGCCATTCCCGATACAGTTTGCGTATATCATCATTTCCCAACTGCTCAATGAGCATTACACGCATAACCTTATTACAAAAATCATCCATAAGATATTTTTCAAAGAACACATTTGCAACGGAATTGAAACTATCCGAAAATGAACCTTCTCCATCTGTTAATCCATTTTCTAACTGTATGATCATACCATTTGCGATTTCAGTGAATTTGTTTATAAACTCATCAAATATGCTTTGCTTATTTTTAAAATGATAATATACCGAGCTTTCTTTGATTCCTACCTGTTTACATATATCTCTTATAGACACAGCTGTATAACCTTGTTTTGCAAACATGTCCAATGAAACCTCTAATATTTTTTCTCGTGTATTCATCTTGTCACCTCCATCTAACAAATGTTAGATTCATGCTACCTAACAGTCGTTAGATTGTCAAGTGCTATTTTTATTATTTTAACTTTACTCTCGCTACATTCTATTTGTAATGTAACTAAAAGTCTTGCCGCCAAAACCTTTCTTACCAATTGTATCGGTCTGCTTCCTAGAATGATTACTTTTAGTTCCAAATATCGACCCCCACGTAATAAAATATCCCACTACTTTTTTGAGTAGTGGGATTTGTGTTTAATTTTATCAGTTAGACAAATACCGAGACTGTGTGAACTGCCAATTTCCTGATAATAAAACATTGATAAATTGGTTAAAATATAAATTGACCCATAAAAAATTGACGATTATGATAAAAAACCCAAGAATAAAATTGACGATTTTGCAGAAAATGCTTAAAATAAAATTAACGATTTTGCATAGGGGGGGGATTTATTCTGTTTAAGAGAAAAATATATAATCAATTACTACAATGGAAAGCGGAATCAAACGGGAAAACAGCTTTACTGGTAGAAGGAGCAAGGCGTGTCGGTAAATCCACAATAGTTGAAGAATTTGTACGAAACGAATACGAGAGTTTCATCATTGTTGATTTCTATAGAGCTTCATCTGCCACAAAAAAACTATTTGATGATTTGTCTGATATAAATTATTTATTTCTTCAGTTGCAGCTTACTTATCAAACAAGTTTAAAAGAAAGAAAATCTTGTATTGTATTTGATGAGGTTCAGTTATGCCCTAAAGCCAGACAGGCGATTAAAGCATTGGTTAATGATGGAAGATATGATTATATCGAGACAGGTTCATTAATTTCTATACACAAAAATGTCAAAGATATTTTAATTCCCAGCGAAGAAAGAAAACTTCATATGTATCCCATGGACTATGAGGAGTTTAGATGGGCACTCGGGGATGAAGTGTCAGTTAATATGCTAAGACAATTTTATGATGAGAAAAAGCCACTAGGGCAGGCAGCAAATCGTAAAATGTTGAGAGATTTTAGATTATACATGCTTGTTGGAGGAATGCCACAGGCAGTGGAAACATATATCTCAACCAATGATTTTAGCAAGGTTGATAGCATAAAAAGAGATATCTTTACTTTGTATGAGGATGATTTTAGAAAAATAGATCCCACAGGCAAGCTTTCCGCTTTATTTGATGCAATTCCCGCTCAGCTTATGGGGAATGCATCACGATATCAGGTTTCAAGTGTTTTGGCAGGAAGTAGATCAGGAGATATTTTGGAGCAGATTACAGAACTTAAGGATTCTGGGACCGTACTTGTAGCATATCATGCGAATGATCCTGGTCCGGGGATGGCTCAAACTAAAGATTTGGAAAGATTTAAACTCTTTACAACGGATATAGGTCTATTTGTAACACTTGCATTTAAGGATAAAAGTTTTACTGAAAACGATATTTATACCCGATTACTTAGTGATAAGCTGCAGGCTAATTTGGGATATGTTTATGAAAATGTAATTGCCCAAACACTGGCAACTAATGGACACAATTTGTATTACCACACTTTCTTGAATGAGAAATCAAAACATAATTACGAAATTGACTTTTTAATTGCTGAAAAAAATAAGATATGTCCAATAGAAGTTAAAAGTTCCGGTTATAAGACACATCCATCTATAAATGCATTTACTGAAAAATTTTCATCAAGAATTATTCGAAAGATTATGATTTATACAAAAGACTATATGCGAGATGGAGACCTTGAATACTTACCGGTTCATATGGCGCAATTTTTGTAATGAAATAGTTCCACTTAATCTTAGTTTAAAACCAGATTAAGTGGAACTTTTCAATATAGGTCTTCTCGCAAATCTTTCCTATAACAGCTCTTACGATTGCCGTTTTTATTTCTTCTCCCACTTCTTAATCTGTTCTTTCGCCTCTTTGCACCACTCAAGATAAGATAATTCTTTTTTCAAGCATTTACACTAAAAATAGGTTTGCGTTCTTCCCTACAAACCGGAAGTTAATGATGCGGTACCCATTCGCATTTCGCTACGCTACATGCTCATGTCGCGCTGTCGCGCTATGCAGCTAGGACAGAATACATCCTTTGGTGAGCAAGCTCCCCACGTCTGTATTCTATCCTAGCTGCGCACCGCTTGTAGAAACGCACAAATCCCGATTTTTTCTCTCTAATAATTGAATATATTTTTAACACTCCATTTTTCTCTGCTTTATACAAATGACGACTGCCATAATAATCATAGGGATCATACTGATGATACCAATATATGCCGGACCAAAGATTGCCATATCTGCATATTCAGATTTAGAAAGATAAGCAAATATGGTAAATGCATTGACTGCACCATGCATCAGTGACGGAAGCCAGATAGTTTCTGTCTTTTCATACACATAATCAAACAAAATACCCATCATAACAGTACTGATACAGAATACGATCGGTCCGAGTACCGGTGCGCCAATATATTCTTTACCATATTCATAGCCCGCAAAAATCATAATCGGCCAGTGCCAAGCACCCCAGATTGTACCACCCACAATACGTCCCTTGGTGACACCAAATTTTTCCTTCAAATATGGATACATAGCACCTCTCCAACCGACCTCTTCTCCTAAAGCCACAAACATATTAATAAATGGTCCATATGTAAGCGCCTGAATTGTAGAGATCAATAGATACATCGGTATCGTTAATCCCTGTGCTTCTAACTGTTGAAGCGCACCAGCCTCTTCTAAAATGCCGCGCAAGGTCAAAAATTCTGAATCATATGCATCCGGAAAAAATACAAAAAACAAAACACCACCAACAATGCTTAGTAAAGCCGGCATCCAAAGCGCAAAAAATACATATCGAATTTTGTTTTTAAGATGCGGCACCCATCCCATGCCTTTTAGTGGAATTCTTGCTATGAGTACTCCCAGGAAAGGCATAAACATGGTAATTATCAAATTAACTTTAAATACCATTTGATTTCCTTTGTTGCTATAAATACTTGCAATAATTTCTAAAATCCAGGCCAGACCAAATGCCACTATCATATATATCACAAATTGTTTTCTACTCATTTTTGTTTTTTCCATCATGAATTAACCCCTTTCCTGTATACTTCAAGACTCCAAATTTTTCTCTTACAATTAGGACAAGATAACTTTCTACTTTTGTATTTGTTGCATATGTTCTCAATTACTCCTTAATGATATTTTCCATTTTCTATCATATAATTGTCTACTTTGAAAGACTAATGTTATTTAATTTGGCATTTGTTCGTTTAGTTCATTCAAAAGGTAGATAGTCTTAAATATCTTATTACATTTTTTGCATTGCCAGTCACAATTACTCTTCTTTGCTTTTTTGTGCAATAATTCAAGTTCATTGCCGCATATAGGACAATTCGTTTTTTCCAAATTCCATAGTTTTTTCAAAAATTTAATTACTTCATTTCGGGATTCCATTTTCAGTTCTTTTAATACAACTCTTTCCATACATTTCACCTATAACTTATTTTTCGTTTTGTATGTGATTACAATTCCAATAACAGAAAACCAAAAGCAAGCGGTGCGCAGAAAGTCCAGAAATCAGCCTTGGCTTTCAAGATATTTGTTAAGCAATATACTACCATATCCTTTTCCAATGTAAACAGGCAGAAAATATATGGAAACAACAGCCTAAAAGATCAAAGTTATCTTGAATTCATTTCTCCAACTAACAACATTACAATCATCATAATCATAATACAAATAATCGGTAAAATCCCTGTATGTAATGTGAGCATCAAAACAAATGCAATAACCCATAAAATCATCCCGGTTAGCATTCCGGCACTATATGCCTTCTGAGCCCCTTTAGCAGCTTTCATCAGTTCAGCTTCATCCATACAGTTAATCCATTTCTTCCGAAAATGTATATCAAAAATATTTCCCTGTTTTTCCGGATTTATCTTTTTTTCCAAATTTACAATTAGGGCATTTATGATTAAAAATAATGCCATGCCAAACATAAAACAAATTTCAGCAATAATTACCCCTGTAAGAGATAATTCTTTCCCTGATATTTCAACCGCTTCTCTACATAAAACAACAATAGGGAAAGCGCAAAGACTAAATAAATACATTACTGCACTGATAATCATTGATTTACTCAGCGCTAACTCTACATGATCTATTTCTGATTCAAATGTTTCATCATCCATTTTTTCTAATTTGATATATTTTTTCTTTGCTGAAATATAAATAAAAAAACTTATTCCATATGTAATGAATGTTAATACGACAAAAAAAATGGAAGTCGGGATATAAATATTTTCTGCAACAAGGCACCAATTAATACCATCTATTGTATCCTGTATATTTCTCGCAAATTTTCCCACAAAAAAGCCTGCTACAAGACAAAAAATCATCAATACAGCAAACGTAAAATATATCTTAATATTCTGCTTTTTATTCATCTTTACTATCTCCCTCATCTGAAATATATTCAAAAATATCTTCAACCTTTACTCCACAGGTACTTGCAATTTTAAGAGCAAGTGTAACGGACGGGCTGTAATCTCCGCGTTCAATTTGACTTATTGTTTGTCTGCTTGTTCCTACTAATGCCCCCATTTCCTGTTGATTTACGCCCAGCTTAGCCCTGAACTCTTTCAAGTGATTATATAATGGCATTCTTACTATTCCTCATCTTTCTTAACCTGTTGAGATTCATCATTCTTTTGCTTCTTGAATGCTTGCTTCTTTGCACTACTATAATAATTTGTTCCATAGGCCATACCTATGGACATTCCAATGCACATTCCAATGCACATTCCGGTTGGACTATTGTCAAACATTACTCCAAACATCATTCCAAGCGCCATTCCAAGACACATTCCGATTCCTATAGCCGACTCGCTTGTTTTGCCAATTGTTTTATCTGCAATAATATTTTCTTCCCAAATAATTACTTTTACACCAAGATTATTATAGGCTGCCGCCTCCTTTAACATCTCTAACAAATCCTTCATAATTATTGTTTCTTTCGATTTCAAATCTTCGCTTAAGTAAAGGGACTCTAAAACATAGGCATTTGCAGTCATTGCCTTTTCACGTTCTCTTTCTTTTCCTTTTTTCGTTCTAATTTGATATTTGGCATCAAATTCTATAGCCTTGTTCATTATCGTTGTCCCCATCTCATCTATCTGGTTTTGTTTATCCTGTCGCTCATCTTTCTTCTCATTTTCAAGTTCAAAATCTGACGCCAAATGCTTTTCATATTTAATAACCACAACACCACATACTTCTTTCTTACGGGAAATGAAATATACTCTACCATTATCAGAAAGAACTTTTTCTATCTGAATTTTTAACTTATTTCTTGCAACTTTTGCTTCTATCTCAGGTGACAATATAAACTTATCCTTCTGAATCTTTTTTAATGAAACATTGCTATAATCATATCCTCTCATATCTCACATAGTCCCTTCTTTTGACAACTTTTCTTTATATAATGACAACTATCCTTGTCATTTTGTATTTGAAATATACACCATGACAACTATCCTTGTCAATAATTTCTTGTCAAAAATTATGATACCAGAGTCAAAAAGTCATACTTTTCATGCTCGCATGAAAAAGTATGACTTTGAAACCCGTCTTCTTATATTATCAGTTATTAGAGACTTCCTTTTTTCTCAGCAGAAAAACTGCATACAGCAGCAAAGGAATAAAAAGGCAAAGATTTATAACGTATGCCCTTGCACTTGGAGTGTTATTATTGGCTATCTCTTCTGTTGTCATTTGCCGGACAGCAAAATCACCAAAGCCGGCTGCCATGTCATATAAACTATGAAGAATGCAACACCACAGAAGGTTTAAGTTGGTTCTAAGCAGAAGTGCTGAGAAGAATACGCCTATAATACAAGCATAACCTACTTGCGTTAATACAGCCGCAGCACCGACTCCCGTACGGAAATTTTTTAAGTGAATTAACCCAAATAGAATACTGGACATAAAAACAGCACAAATGGTTCTGTTATGAGTATTCCCAAAGAGTTCTGTGAATTGCCGTAACAGCACTCCGCGGAATAGAATCTCCTCATAAAATCCAATGGCTAAGCTCTCTAAAATCATCAGCAGAACCATCCCCGGATTTGCCTGAGCCAAGCCGTCAATTTCTAAATTGGCTACGATATAGACAAAGAACATCCAACTGAGACCAAAGTATGTTTTATCAATCCTATATGTGAATATCCGCATATCACTAAGATGAAATAGTATTGGAAGTAGCAAAGCCAGTCCGAATAATCTGACGATTATCCCCATCCCATATTTTGTTCCCAAATCATTGGAATCCAGTTTTATCCCTGCATGAGCAAATCCCCATGAAATTCCTTTTGGAAGAATATCCAATGTAAAAATCACACCTACGAACACAACCAATATGAATATAAGAATTGTTTTTTGCACTGACACTGTATCTCTATGTACCATATCACAACGCACCTCCAAGAATAATAGTATCAAAACAACTATCCTGTTGCAAGAATCATCTCTACTGCATTATCTGTGCAAATCTACCATTCCATCTTTGCCAACCATTGGTTGACTTTTTCCTCTCGCTGCTTAAACGAATCTTTTGGACAATCTTCCAGCATCAATTCTCCTTGGAGTTGTCCGTCTAGCAAATACATAATCCGTCCGCAGCGACTTGCCATCCTGCTGTCATGAGTTACCATCAAGATAGTAGTTCCTTCACGATTCAATGACATAAGTGCATTCATCACTTCCTCTGAGGCACCTTTATTTAATGCCCCTGTGGGTTCATCAGCAAAAATAATCTCAGGATGATTTATCATACTTCTGCAAATACAAGCCCTCTGTAGCTGACCGCCCGAAACTTCAGTTATTTTTCTTTTCTCCAAGCCGGAAATCGAAAGCTTTTCCATCAGACGCGCCGCTTCATCTATCAGCTCCCTTTTTTCCGTTCTTTCTTTTTTCTTTTCCTTGTTTGCCTGTATGGCAGGAAGCAAAATATTATCCAGAATATTCAGGTTTTCCATCATATTCATCTGTTGAAAAACGAAACCAATCTGATGAAGCCGTAATTTTGCTTTATCGTTCTCAGATAATGCTGTGATTTCCTGTTCTTTTAGCCATACTTTACCTTTGGTAGGTTGATCCATACCGGATATGTTATATAATAATGTGGACTTTCCTGAGCCTGACGGTCCCATAATTGCTACCATTTCTCCTTGATTGACACCAACCGAAACATCCTTTATAATCTCGTCTTTACAAAGTTTTTCTACCCGTAAAATTTTATCCATACAATTTATTCCTTTCTCATGCAGCACTCATATGCTTTGATTTTTTTCACTTCCAAAGTGCCAAAACTTACAGCCGCAGCTGCTGTCACCATCAAAATTATGATAATTAAAATCACCCACTCCCAACGAATCACAAAGTGAAATCCATATGCTCCAAGGGATTTTAATATCTGTCCGCAGATACTTTCACCAAAGATGTTACCTAATAGCACTCCCATAAGCGCGCCCACTGTTATCGGAACAAATCCATGAATGAAATAATCTGTTCTTATACTGACATTGTTAAACCCCAAAGCTTTTTGAAGAGAAATGCAGTATCGCTTTTTTTCAATCATCAATCTCATAAAAAGCATTACCACAACCATAATAATCAGTAAAGCTATACCCATTGCCACAAGCTTTGCCATCTCAATCTGCTTTATCGTAGGGCCATATGTTCCCTGTACGTAACTCGCAATATCTACAATGTCTACCCCTGGGCAAGTGTATTTTTTCATCCACTGCTCTGTATGCACATTATCCTTTAAGGATACATACAAAATGCTCCACATCACCCGGTCATCTGTATTCCCACCGGACGAAAGATTGCTCATTTTTGCTGTTTTTCCACCATTTGTAATATCCGAATAAATACCGCACACCACAGCAATTTTTGATTTTCCGGAATATATCAACTCCAATTTATCACCGACATGAAGTCCCAAATCCTGTGCCTGCAAAACGGAAAGTGCAATTTCTCCCTCTTTTTCCGGGTGGCTTCCCTCCGCATACTTAACAGGGAACACGGAATGGTCTCCTGTTTCCACAATGAGATTTACCTGTGATCCATCCGCTAAAATGACAGGGCAGGATACTGTTTTTAACGCCACATACTTTAAAACATCGGAATCATAACTTAATTCCTCCAACAGATTCTCTGTTATCTCCCCGATATTTTCAGATTGTCTCACGTCCATCCGAATGGCGGCATCTCCGATACCCATATAGCTAACAAATTGCGACGAAGAAATTGTACTGTATAGATTCTGTGGAATCAGCGTTAAAACCATACAAGCCGCCACTACAAGACCAATTATCACATACTGACTTCTCTCCTTATTTTTCCCTTGTGTCTGTACCGGAAATAATGCCTCCAGTGCCGACATCTTCTCAATTTTTTTTAAAACATGCCTTATAAAAAAAAGTATTACTGCCTGAATCAATATACAAGTCAGAATGGTAATGGCAACAGAAAACAAGCCCTTATTTGACACACCATATAACTCTCTTAACTTTTCTGAAAGTGGTCTCTCTAATATCCCGGCGCCCCAAAAGCCCAACAATGCACCAACGAACGAAAATAATATATATTTGGATAAATATAAAAACCGGATCTGTTTGTTTTCAATTCCCAAAGCTTTTAACATTCCCACTTCTCTTCTGTCCTGTTCCACGCCAAGGGCAGTTATAAAACGAATACAAAGAAGAGAAATCAACAACACCCCAATACCAACCAGCAAAATCACCAAAATCATAATTCCGTCTGATAAGGCATTCATCATTCGAATCAATGGTTTCGTAATAGCCGGGCCGTTCGCATCCATCCCGGCACTACCATAATCTGCCGCAAATGAATCTATATCCGTCTTCTCCTTTAAAAGAAATTCTATTAAATATTCTTCCTCTCCCAGTTTTTTTATCCGGTTGTAGTCTTCTTTACAGACTAAAAAACGTTTGGAGGAGGCCATCATAGAACTCATCTGTGAATCTCTGATAAAACCCGCAACAATTAATTCTTCACTACCAATCTGCATTTTGTCACCAATATTCAGTTCATACAAAGAGCGATAACACACCGGCACATAAACTTCTCCCTCCTCTACCACAGGACAGACATTGTTCATATCCAGCAAAAAATCAAATCCATCACTTTGCATACATAGTCCATTGTCCTGGGTACTATCTGCAAGACTCCTGTTTCCAAGTACCACGGAACTGTTTTCCAAATTTAAGAAAGGGGATACCTGCCATTTTTCAACCTCAGCATGTTCCCTGGCAAACACTTTTATTTTCTCCGTTTGAATATCACCCGCATGCATCTGCAGGTAATCCGGTGTTACAGCCTTCTCCATCAGGTCATCCACACAACCCAGCAAACCGACAAGCAAAACTGCTGCCAGCGAAATAAAAAGTGACGAAGCCGCCATAAAAATAACCGTAGAGAACGACAACAGCTTATGATTCCTTATATCATTCCATAATAATCTTCCTATCATCTCTCTTCTTCCCCACTTTTATTTTCTTCAAGAAACCGTATTTCTTTTACAAACAGAATACTTACCGAAACAATCACAAGTGCCACACCTGCACAAGATATTACCATCGCGGCACCTCTTCCTACGCTTATTCCACCACATTTTGCTATCCAGTCTGCTAAAATCCCGCTGCATCCATATGCAATGACATATCCAATCTGTGACATAAATCCCACAATGCCCCATACACGTCCCTGCAATTCTACCGGTGTATTTGTTCTAACCAAGAAGTCGAGACAATTATTCGCAAACGGCAGCATCATAAAAAATCCAAAACCGAAAAGGGTAATAAACACAATACTTTTTAATATTCCAAAACCCAAAATACAAACTCCTGCCAGTGTCAGCGACAGGCTGAGTACCTTTACATATCTACCATGAATACCTAGGATTCCAAGATACAGACTTGATACTAACATTCCACTGGCGCAGATGGTTTCTGCAATTCCCAGTGTCTTCGCATCTGCTATGGATAAAATCAACGGCTCCGCCAAAATCTGAAATACGCCCATAAAAAGTGTCAGCAGAGAAGATACCATAACGAGCAGTAATACACCTCTTTTTTTGCTGATTGCATTCCATCCGTCCTTCATACTCTCTTTAAAGGAAATCTGCTCCAAACTCTTTTCTGTCTTAATTCCTTTTCTTACAGCAAATGTTGAAATCACAGTTAAAATAAAAGTACAGATATCAATAACCAACAAAAGCTTTATATCACTGATTGACAACAAAATCCCTGCTATAACCGGTGAAACCAGATATCTGGCGCTTCCCGCCAGAGAAATAAGTCCACTTGCCTTCGAATATTCATCCTCAGTTAATAAGTCAGAAACGGTTGCCTTGTATGCCGGGTCCAGCAAGGAAGAAAATACGGCAGATATAAATACTCCAATACATATATGGATCAGAGGAACCTCACCTCGCATCATACAGACCAGAATATAAAGCACCCCTATCCCGGAAAATCCGTCACCTAGCATCATGAGAAGTCTTCTGTCATACCGGTCTGCCAGTACGCCCGCCGGAACACTAAGCAAAAGCGTTGGAAGAAATCCCAACAGGGTAACAAGCGCCATTCCTGCTGCACTTCCCGTCTTCTCAAAAACATAAACGCCAAGTCCAAAGCTTGTAAGACCTCCTCCAATAGCTGATATCAATTGTCCCATCCACAGTAATATAAATTTTCTAAAATTTGATTTTTTCATTTTAATCTCCATTCCGCTATTTCTCCATTCCTCCGGCCTTTAGCTGATATCTTTCACATTTTTCTTTTATACGGCACAACCGACATGCTGTCGGTTGTGTTGTAAAAATATAGTAACTATTCTAAAATAGAATAGTTACTGAGCCCTATTTTCTGTAGAACATTGGAAGCATGGCCTCAAGCATACTTCCTTTTTCCATATGAAGTAATATTTCCGAATTGCTGATAAATGCAAGAACCATTTTCTTTTTTTCTTCTTCAGAATATTCTATAGAATCATCAAATACCGTGTTGGCATACAAAAGAAGCATCTGCATGGTTTCCTCCGGATAATCTGTCTGCATCAGATTTTGAGAAATTCCATCCTCAATGATTTTAACAAACAAAGGTATCAATTGGCTTAACAGTCTTTCCTGCATCTTTGCATGCATCAGGGCATTCTGCGGTTTATGAACCTGTTCTAAAATCATGCTCCCGGTCTTAGTATCTACATTGGCCGCAAGCACGGTTTTTGTAAGCCTCTCCAAAACCGGCATGGATACATCAAGTGCAATCTTCTCTGCCTTTTTAATGGTTTCATCCAGAATCCTGTCAATCATTGCATCCAGAATGTCTTCTTTGTTTTTGAAATGATAATACAGCGTCCCTCTGGCAATTCCAATCTCTGCCAGAATATCATTTGTGCTGGTATTGTCATATCCATTTGTGCAGAACATTCTTTCTGCTACATCCAGAATTTCATTTCTTCGCTCGGCGGCTTCTTTTACAATTCTCATAATACGCGCCCCTTACCGACAAGTTGTCTATTAGCAAAATAACATATTGATTCCTTTCTGTAAAGAGAATTTTTTCAATACTCATGATTGGAAGCAGATTTCTGGATTTATCGAACAAATCAAAATATCTCTCATCCATATAGTTACCATTTGTTTTAGATGGAGAAATGCAGGCATGGGTAAATGCGATTAATAGTTTGGAAGTATGGTAATTTTTAAGTGAGGCATCAACACTTCCTGCCTCAGTCCATACGGGATAGCTATAGTAATAACTCAAGGTTGTTGTCACTAAACGAAAAATCAAACAAAACTGCACCAAGAAGCACATCTGAACCATTATATTTTCCTTCCACTTCGTATTTATGTTAAATTTCTTTTAGCAATCATATTATCTCATTGACTAAACGCGCCATATCATCAGGAGTTTCGCAGAACCCACGTTTTATCCATTCGTCAAGAAGACCAAAAAGACCATATGAATAAAATCGGGCTTTGTAGCATTCCGTCGAATCAGCACCATACTGTGGAATCATTACCTGATAGAATGCATCATAGACGCAAGATTGCAGGTCAGCACGATAAATTTCGGTTAGAATATCTTTGATAGAATTGTTGAAAATAAAAAACAGTTCCGCATTGTCTAAGGTGTAACGGTGGCGTTCTTTCATACCGTGCTCATCCGCCCAACGATGCCAGATACTGATTCTGCACGGAGACATGGATACCCTTGTGGATATCTCCGGTTCCCAAGAGGCTGCCAAAGCCTATGAAACTGCCGGAGCAGATGTACGATTTCAGATCATCCCCGGCGGTAAGCATATTTTTCGCAGCCCAAAGCACATAAAAACTGCGGCAAAGGCCATATCGGAATTCGCTTGTTCAATCATCAGCGAATATGTTCCGTAAGTCTTTTATATATGAATTATTAAGGAGGATTAAATGAAAAAATTTATGAAAATTATTCTGACTATTTTGGGAATAATTGCAGCCCTGATTATCATGTTCATCCTGTTTTTACTGTGGGCAGGCAAACAACCGATGGTAAAAGACGGTTACTCTAACGACGTTCAGACGAGTGCGCCGTTAGAGCAAAAGTACACGCTGAAAGGTAATTACGAAGTTTCATACTATGAGCAAGATGCAAACAACAAGCAATGGAAAAAGTACGAAATATGGTATCCAACCGAAATGAAAACAAGCGAAGGTACGTATCCGCTTGTCGTAATGGTAAACGGAACGGGTGTATCCGCTTCAAAATATAAGCCTATCTTTGAACATCTTGCAAGCTGGGGCTTTATCGTAATAGGCAACGAAGACGAAAGTGCAGGAGGCGGCGCGTCAGCAGCTGCAAGTCTTGATTATATTTTATCGCTTAATTCCGATAGCAACAGTATGTTTTACGGTAAAATCGACGTTGACAATATCGGTATTGGCGGACACTCGCAGGGCGGTTTAGGAACAATTAATGCTGTTACGGCACAAGATAACGGCAACCATTACAAAGTGATGTATGCGGCAAGTGCACCGACATTACAAATAAGCGTTGATTTACTGAAAGCACCGTTTGATATCAGCGGCGTAAATATTCCGTGCTTTATGGTTGCGGGAACCCAAAAAGTGGATGCTGGCGACGGAAAAAATTCAGGGATATGTCCGCTTATTGAGTTGCAGGAAAAGTACAACAATATTTCCGACAGTGTTCCAAAGATAATAGCTCGCAGAAAAGATACCGACCACGGGGACATGCTGACTTATGCCGACGGATATATGACGGCGTGGTTTATGTATCATTTGCAGGGTGATAAAGAGGCAGGTGCGGTTTTCTTCGGTGACAATGCGGAAATTCTGAATAACATCAACTGGCAGGATGTTCAAAAAAACGTTAAATAAAGGAGGATATATGAAGTTTCATGAACTACCACGAAAATGGAAAGTTTTATGTGCTCAATAAATTGGAATCTGTCGAATAATAGCTACTCTTCTTTCACTTTATGTCAGTATTCAATGGGGTCACCTCTTTCACCCGGGCGTTAGTTTTCCGGCTTAAACGAACAGTGCACATGCATTACTTTCCACATTTCCTGCAACTTTTCTAAGTACATTGTCATTCTAACATACGGTTTCGGACAACTTTTATATCTTGCAATAAAGCAGAGGCAAGCGGCGTCATCTTTTGTGAATACATTGAAATTTTCAATGATCAGTTCCTCGACTTCTCCTGACTCCGTTTGCTTTCCGTGTTCAAAAAATTTAGATATCAACAACAAATGCTCCCGGAGTGTATAAGTATCGTTACCTTTGTGATTATCAAAATATATGAGATTATTGTGTTCAACATCATAAAACTCAGTTAACTTATCAATGTCTTTACTGTACCATGCTTGATTATAATTATTTAAATAGCTTTCAAAGAGTACCTTTACATCTTCCACAGTGTGTCACCTCCGCAAATTTAGCCCGCTCTTTTAAGTTCATTTACTCATCTCCCCTAATTCAAATTTTTGTATGTCATCTAATTTTTCATATGTCCATCAAGAATATCATGTAATTCTATAAATGGATTTTGTTTTAATCTAACACCTGTCACCGTATTTACTATGTCATGCTTATCATTACTATACATACTATATCCATCAATTAATTATTTCTATATTATTCAATGTTTTTTCTCCCCACCATAAGAAAATAGGAATTTAGCAATTCTGCAACTTCAAATTGAACAAAATCGCTGCGCGATGGCCTGCCAAGGCTGTGGCGTAGTTTTCTACTTTTTCTAAAAAAGGCAGTGACAGGATTGTCCCAAGATAGTATTGTTAAAGTACGACCAATAACAAACTTCAAACACG
>JAFOEY010000026.1 GCA_017387565.1 Lachnospiraceae bacterium
ACTTTTCATGCTTGCATGAAAAAGTATGACTTTGGGACCCGCAAAACATGAGAAAGTAGCCCGATTAGGGCGGATTTCGAATGTTTTAGGATTGCGAGAGCACAAAGTGCGTAGCAATCCGTTGGTATCATGGGGTCAAAAGGTCATACTTTTCATGCTTGCATGAAAAAGTATGACTTTGGGACCCGCAAAAACTTTAACCAAGCATTTCTTCAATCATGGAAAGAACTTCTTTACCCAATGCTTCGGATTTTGCATTGGCATCTTCTAAAGAAGTGCCTTTGATACCATAATAGAATTTTACCTTCGGTTCTGTTCCGGAAGGACGAACGCATAACCATGCATCATCGGAAAGATCATAGTATAAAACATTGGAGGCAGGAAGTCCTGTGGGCTTTTCTTCTCCTGTTTTTACATCTTTGATAATGCCGGTCTTGTAATCTCTTGCACTTAATACGGTATATTCACCAAATTTTTCAGGGGTATCCTCACGTAAGGTATTGAGAATTTCCTGGATTTTGGCAAGTCCTTCAATTCCTTTTAAGGTAATGGATTTGATGTCATCCTTGTAATATCCGTATTTTTCATACATATCGATCATGGCATCCCACAAGGTCTTGCCCTGTGTTTTGTAATATGCTGCTGCCTCACAAAGTGCCATGGTTGCGACAATCGCATCTTTATCTCTTGCATGTGTTCCGATTAAGCAGCCATAGCTTTCTTCGAAACCAAACAGATAGGTACCTTTTTTCTTTTGTTCAAATCCCAAAATCTGCTGTCCGATGTACTTAAATCCGGTCAATACTTCAATCAATTCCACACCATAAGCCTTTGCAATCGCATCAGCCATATTGGTCGTTACAATCGTTTTGATGAGTGCTCCGTCATCCGGAAGACCTTTTGTTGCCTGTCTCTGACCAATTTCATAATCTGCAAGCAAACATCCTGACATATTTCCTGTTAAGGTAATATATTCTCCGCTTTTTGCATCCTTTACATATACACCCAGGCGGTCTGCGTCCGGATCGGTTGCAAGAACCAAATCTGCATCGATTTCTTTTGCTAACTTTAAGCCAAGTTCAAATGCTTCCGCAGCTTCGGGATTGGGATAAGAAACCGTAGGGAAGTTTCCGTCCGGCAATTCCTGCTCGGGAACAACATATACATTTTCAAAACCGAGCTCTTTTAAAACTCTGCGTGCCGGAATATTTCCGGTTCCGTGAAGAGGTGAATATACAATCTTGATATCCTTCTGTGCTTCCTTGATGGAATCCCAATGGATAACCTGACTTTTTAATTCTTCAATATAAGCATCATCAATGTCTGCTCCGATTGTTACATACAGACCTGCTGCCTTAGCTTCAGACTTGTCCATTGTCTTTACAACTGCAAAATCAGAAATAGCGCCGACTTCTGCCATAATTCCGCTGTCATGTGGCGGTGTAATCTGTGCACCGTCTTCCCAGTATACCTTATATCCGTTATATTCCGGAGGATTATGGCTGGCTGTAATATTGATACCTGCAATACATCCCAATTTACGAACCGCATAAGAAAGCTCCGGTGTAGGTCTTAAGGATTCAAATACATATGCTTTAATGCCGTTTGCATTCAGACAAAGTGCTGCTTCATCCGCAAACTCCGGACTCATACGGCGGGAGTCAAACGCAATGGCAACTCCTTTATTTTGTCCGTTCTGTTTCATAATATAATTTGCAAGCCCCTGTGTTGCTTTACGGACAGTGTAAATATTCATACGGTTTGTACCGGCTCCTATGACACCACGTAATCCGGCCGTTCCAAACTCCAACTCGCGGTAAAAACGGTCTTCGATTTCTTTTTCATCATCCGCAAGTGCCCGTAACTCCTTTTTTGTCTCCTCATCAAAATAAGGGTTTGTTAACCAGCTTTCATAAATTTCTTTGTAACTCATGCCTTTCCTCCTAGTGAAATTTTAATGATATCAATTGCTTTTATGCAACTATAACCTTTTCTTATCTAGGTGTCAAATCAGAAAATGAATACCGTACATCTTTTTCCGATTTGTCGATTTGAAGCGTATAGCTTCTGGTCTGATAACCGTCCCTTCTTAAGGATACCACATAGGTTCCTTCTTTTTTAGCGAAATTTGTCGGTATAATACCAACATAATTTCCGTCTACATAAACTTCTGCCGAAACCGGTGCATCAATATACACGCGATATCCATCCGCTTCCGATACATCAATAGTATTACTGCTGACAGATGGATTAGTAATCAATGATGTATTTTCATTCTCCTCTTCTTCATCGTCTTTTCCGTCACTTTCCTCTAATTCAATATTGAGATTGGCAGTAGATTGTCCAACCTTGATATATTGTGTCAGCGTTTTATATCCATTGGCTTTTACCCGAATCTGATGAATTCCGCAGGTCATTTCCACCGGCTCATCATATTCTGTTTTTTCCTGATCAATATAGAGCTCTGCCTTGGAAGGTGAAATGGTAAAAATAATTTTTCCCATTTTTTTCTCATCGGTTACTTCGAATTTTGAAACATCCACCAGAGTTTCTTCACCGGCCTTAACCGTAATCTCTTCACTTCCAAAAAGACCGTTTTTGCTGATATAAAGCGTATAATCCCCTTCCGGAACCACAATTAGCATTTCGGGAGTAACTTTCTTGATGATAGCTTGTCCGATTTCCACAAACCCATCAATAAAACTATCCTGTCCACTTAAGCGCACATAGCCATGTCCGTTTTCAACCGTAATTCCCAGAATTTCATGATCCTTTGAAACCACCTTCAAGGTATCCGTGGAATGAATTTCATTTAATTCCAAAAGATTTCCTTTGGACAAAACCATGGCGTTTTTAGATACCTTGTATGGATCTGCTCCCAATGTCATAGTCCTTGCCACACTGTTGATTTCAAAGTCCGTTACATTTGTCGATACATTGACATCGGAAAGAATTTGTAGTGATTTCAACTGTTTGGAATCTTTGAAAAAAGTAATTCTGACCATATCCCCACATTCTAACTGCCCTGCCACCAGTTCATCTCCATAACGGTTTTTTATACCGGTTGATGTACTGTATTGAAGGGTATAGGTCCTGCACATCTCCAGATTATAAAACTGAATGGTTGACTCTTCCGTATCCACATTCACAATCAGACTTTCATCATAAGAATCCGCCATCGGCTCAATATAGGTACTTTGTACAGAATAATCTTCCTGTGGCGTTACAGTCTCAGCCGGCTGTTTGTTGGCACAGCCGGTTAAAAAAAGACTACAGAGAAGCAATATCCATAAAAAAGTGGTTTTTCTTTCGTTTTTCAATACTTCAAAATCCTCGCTTTTCTTTCGGGCACATTATACCACAGTCATTCTTTTTTCTAAAGTAATTCCTTTTCCAGTTTATGTAAAAACTCCCTACGGGCGTGTTCAATTTCTTTTAATGCCTGCAGTTTTTCAGACTGCCTTCGCGGCGGAAGAGACTTACGTTTGTTTAAATATGCATTTGCAATTTTCCAAAAACGTTCAGGATATAACAGTCTCGCGTAAAGATAGCGTTTTTCATCCTTACCGAGTTCTTTTTCCGATAAGTATGCGTCTAGAACCTGCATGCCAAATTCATAGGACCATTCATTCTTTTCCAGAATTTTTCTCAAAAACAGATATAAATCTCTGACCTGGATATCCTTACAACACTTTTCAAAATGGGTTGCAACCATATTTCCTTCCTGAATCAGAATATTATGCTGATTACAATCCCCATGACAAAACATGCCTTTTTCTTGTACAAGCTTTGTCAGACGCATCAAACATTCCGGATTCAGTACCGCAGTTGCTTCTTTGGCAACCTCTTCAAAATAAGGATATTCTTTTAAGAAACTCATCTCAAACTCGCCTTTTTGTGATACCCTTCGCATAAAAGAACGCACACGTAATAATTCGGTTTCTCTTTTTGAAAAATCCCTGACGGTAGCCGCCTCCGAAGTAAAGTCCTCGCCAAACTCCATCAGCTTGTGAAGTTTTGCCAGTTCACCCACAATAAATCTGCAGTCTTCGACATTATAAACATCACATTCTCTACCATCGAAATGTTTTTTTACAATATATCTTTTTCCGTCATAATCAGTAACATATAATTGTCCTTGTGTATTTTCAATGAGATTGTCTGCATATAGAAAGCCCAGCTCACAAAGTTTATCACAGACTGCCTTGTAATTTTGCAGCTTTTCTATTTTTCCGGTATACTCCCACAACGCCACCGGACCGATATCGGTGATTGCGACAATCGCCCCCCGGGCCTTCTTTGTCTGCTCTATTTCAAAATCATACTGTTCAAATACCGCAACCGCTCTGTCATTCACTAATCCATTCCCCCTTGATAGGTCATACTATCTTATGTGAAAAATGAAAAAGATATGACACAATTACCATTGAAAGCAAAAACAATCGTGCGCTTTATTCTTTATTATCCATCGGTTTGTATAATGCGGTTAACCAAATTTCTTTTAAAATCTCTTTTTGATTTTTCTGCGGTTCTTCAATTACTACAGATAACAGCTTTTGCAGCATATCACCCAATTCTTTTCCGGGCTTCATGCCCCATGTAATCAAATCCTTTCCGGTAACAGCAAGGGTTTTTAAATCCACACATTCTTCCTTTTCCAAAATGTCCTGATAACTTGTATAAACCTCATCAAGACGCAGTTGTTTTTCTTTTCGCAGGTAATCACTTTGAGCAAGTAAATCCGCCTGCTTTACTTTTAGGAGAAGCGGAAAAATCTCTTTTCCAATCCGGTTCATGGCACGACGGACGTATTTTCTTTCCGGAAGAATATCATAATCATGATTTTCTACCAGTTTGCTGACGGTATGAATGGTATCATTGTCAAATTTCAATGACCGTAGTGACCGGATACACATTTCCTTTGAAACGGCAGGATGTCCGTGAAAATGGGCAATTCCATCGGAATCCACAGTCAGACAGGCAGGCTTTCCGATATCATGATACAGTAAAGCCAAACGAATATATTTATCCGGTTCTGCCGCCATCATGCTTTGAATGGTATGCTCTCCCACCGTATAACAATGATGAGGATTATTTTGTTCGGTTTCCATGGCAATATCAAACTCCGGCATAATCACAGCCGTGATGCCGGTTTCATATAAGTCTCTCATTTTCTCGGGATGATCGGAGGTAAGTAGTTTGACTAACTCTACCTGAATACGTTCCGCGCTGATTTTGGAAAGATTGGAAGCAAGCTCTGTTATCGCCGCTCTGGTTCCATCTTCAATTTCATATCCCAACTGCGCACTAAACCGGACCGCCCGCATCATACGCAAAGCATCTTCCGTAAAACGCTCTTTCGGATTGCCGACCGCCCGTACAATTTTGTTTTCCAAATCTTTCATGCCATCAAACTCATCGACAATACCACATCGGTCATTGTATGCCATCGCATTGATTGTAAAATCCCGACGCTTTAAATCTTCCACCAGATTGGAAGTAAAAATCACATTTTTCGGATGTCTTGCATCTTCATATTCGCCATCAATCCGATATGTCGTAACTTCATATCCGACACGGTTTATCATAACGGTCACAGTTCCATGCTCTATCCCGGTATCAATGGTTCTTTTAAACAATGCCTTAATTTCCTGGGGCTTTGCAGAGGTTGTAATATCCCAGTCGTTTGGATTGCGGTTTAACAGACTGTCCCTGATGCAGCCCCCTACAGCAAAAGCTTCAAATCCGGCATCTTCTATTTTCTGTATTATTTTTTTAACATCATCAGGAAGTTGAATAAACATTTTTACATCCTTTTTCATTTTATACTGGACATTACTTGCTCAGTTCGATAAAATGCAAATATTTTATGTCTATTTATGTATAAGCAAAATACTACTAATTTACCAATATATCATATTGAACTTGTGCATCTGCAACCTTCTGCAGAGCAGCTTCTAAAGCTCTCATTGCTTTAGCCAGACCTTGCTCTGCTTTCTCCTTCTGCTTCTCTGTTCTTGCTTCAATAATGTCTTGTTGATACCTAAGTACTCTATCTTCAATTTTTTGTTTTTGAGAAATAGACAAATAGAGTTTTTCTTTTGCCATTTCCCTTTTTCTATCCGTTACAAGGTCATACTTATCTTTAATATCATTCCATCTCGGAACATTCAATTCTTCTCCACGCCAAGCTTTATAATTCTTTTGAAATACAGTCAACCATGTGGACGCCACTGAACTTCGTAATTTAGGCTCTTTAAATGTTGTTTCTTCAATAGCCGAAATAAAATCTTCAAGGCATTCAAAAATAGCATAGTCTGTAACTCTTTCACTATACCATACACCTGGTCTTATTTTATGTATTACTCCTTCTTTTACTTGTAAGTTAATAGGATAATTTTCCATTCTTCTTGTAATTTCCCATACTTTTTTTAACCAGACTTTTTTTATTATTACAACACCGTCATCACTCATATCATAACCAAAAATAAGGTAATCCACATCTAACATATATGGTTTTTCTTGTATTTCCGATGCATACATTCTAAAATCAGCAATATCAAATCCCGGAGAGCCATTAATATTAAAAGCTTTTACTTCTAATAACCCTTTTGTTCTATCATCTGGATTTAAAAAAAAGTCTGGCGGCATCTGTGTGTTTTCACTTGGTGCATACTCGATACTTCTTGTATCCAGCCATCCTTGTAACCACTCTTGCATGATATTTCCCACTACATCTTTTTGCTTTACGATGATATTTACATCTCCTAAATAAAACCTTATTTGCCCCTCTAATTCACATATATGGTCATCATGTAACAACCTATCATATATCTCTTGTGCAGACAATCTCATTCTATATTCCTCCATTTACGTTATTCAAATAGCTTCTGCCTATTCGTAATGAAATATCTTTTATTACAGGCACACAAACAGTATTTCCCAATAAATCAAATGCATCAGACTCGCTAACCATGTCCAAATTATAATCATCTGGATATCCACATAGCCTTTGACATTCTCTAATGGTTAATCTTCGAATTCCTTCCCCATCTACAACACCTAATTTAGCAACATCCATTGCTACCAACGTTGGCGCGATATCTTTAGGATCCAATATCTTAGAAAATTCAAACGACAATTTTCCTGCAACAATGTTATATCCTTTATCCTTTGTTTTATCTGGAACTCTTTTCACCGTTCCGTTTTCGACATTAACTTGCTTCTTTGGATACTCATATACCAAATATCCCATTTCTGTTAAGTGCTCTAATATTTCATGCAATTCAGGTACATCGAAAAAAGTTCTTATTTGGTCCTCTGTTAATGGCATTCCATCCATCCATTTTATTCCTATTACTTCTGCCCAATGTTTTTTTCTTCTTTGCTTTAAAAGAGAATTCATCAGTTTTCTTTCAAGCTGAGTAGTATTCCCTTTTAAATCAATATCCCATGAATGTATATTGTTTTTTCCACCTCGCTTGTCTTTTATTGACTTTCCAATTACTTCTTGAGTAGTGTAGTTTGCTAATAATCTCCTAGTAAACTCTGTATCTACGGTAGGTAATCCTCGCTGTAATATATCTCCTAAGACAGCTCCTCTTTGCTCGAATTCTTCAAGATTTATTTCTTCATCAAGTGATCCCACTATATATACTCTTTTTCTGCTTTGTGGCAATCCAAACTCTTTTGAATCTAATAATTTGCAACTAACATGATATCCCAGTTGTTTTAAATGTGTAATAATAATATTTAAAGTATTTCCATTATCGTGGTTAATAAGACCTTCCACATTTTCAAGTAAAAAGCCTCTAGGTGGGCGATTTGCATTTATCTTGTCTTGAAGTATTTTTTCTATCTCGAAGAAAAGTGTTCCTCTTGTATCTGCAAATCCATTTCTATGCCCTGCGGAACTAAATGGCTGGCAAGGAAATCCTGCTAATAAATAATCAAAGTCCGGAATATCTTGATTTGTATTAACAAGAGTTATGTCTCCATATATTTCTTCTTCCCCATAAAATTCCTTATATGCTTGAATAGCATAGGGTTTTATCTCTGATGAAAAAACGCACTCAGTTTCTAGTCCAAGTTCATCCATAGCTTGTTGGAATCCAAGCCTAATCCCACCTAAACCAGCGAATAAATCAATAATTCGTGGCATTAGTTTTCCCTCCTTAATGTATATTGGTTCCATTCTAATCATAATACACTAGGCGTCTAAAGTCTATTGTATTTTATGAATCCAATTTTTTCTATATCTTTGATTAGTACTTAAGTCCGTAAAGATAAGTTTAGACGACAGCTGGCAAATATTGTATAGATTGCTCATTAGTAAAACATGATGATATCAGTGCTCAAATTTCAATATTTTTGTCTTTATTTTATTATTTCGATGATAAACAGTGCTATAATATGTTGTAAGTCAAATCCATTCGAAAGGAGATACCTATGAAAAAACGTATTCAATCTTATATGGCATATATGGATCAACAGTTAGAGCACAATGAAAGCGGACTTAGTTATGAAGAATTATGCATTGAACATGAGAAGCAGCTTGCTTATTTCATGCATGAAAGGCTCGTTCATTTACTGGTTACCTTGACCTTTGCCATTCTCGCTTTTGTTACCTTTTTTATGGCAGTTATGAATTTTTCCATGGGAATGATTGTTTTATTTTTTGCATTTCTGATTTTACTTATTCCTTATATCATGCACTATTATCTTTTGGAAAATTCCGTGCAGTATATGTATCGGCAATATGATAGGCTGCAGCAGTTTATTCATCCCAGTTCCTTTATCATGGACAAAGATAAAAAGTAGTATGGAACTCACATTTTACAATGGATTAGGAACGCATCTACGAGAAATCTGTAAATTTCGTGGTAATACATTAAGAATACACTGTAAATTGAGAACAAACTAAACGGATTTAGAGCAAAAAAAGAAAAGGACAAAAGAATTATTTCTATGACTTATTACGTATCGGTTAAGGATTTGGATATCCCCTATGAAATTGAGCGGACAAAACGGAAAACCTATGGGATAACCATGAAACCCGGCGGTACTGTCAGCGTGCGGATTCCAATGTATGGCAGTATTTCCTATGCACGTTCCATGGTGGAATCAAAAAAAGATTGGATTTACAAAAATTACATCCGTCTGAAGGATTGTCCAAAGGTAACTCCAAAAAAGGATAAGTCCGAATATGAAAAGCGCTTAGAGGCGCCATACAGAAAAGCAGCCGCAGATTATATTCCGAAGCGTGTGGCATATTTTGCCAGGCTCTTGGATGTTTCCTACGGCAGAATATCGATTCGGGATCAAAAAACCAGATGGGGAAGCTGTTCCTCATCCGGTAATCTGAATTTTAACTATAGGCTTATGTTAGCACCTCCAAAGGTTTTGGATTATGTTGTTATTCACGAGCTTTGCCATCGCATCGAAATGAATCATTCCCCAAAATTCTGGAAATGCGTGGAAAGTATTATGCCGGATTATCGCATCCAGCGCCAGTGGCTCAAAGAAAACGGTAGTAAATTATCTCCACTTGTTCAGACAGAAAGACCCGTTCTCTAGATAGAATCCAACCGTTTCTACCATTGTCTCATTTAAGGTATCATAGACAAAGATTGTCAAGCCTTCATAAATGGGACAATAAATCCGGTGATTGTATTCCACCACCACGGAAGAATACCCATTTTCGTAATCTTCCTCTGTGGGACACCGCACAGAAACCACGTCATAACTACCCAACTCCGAATCCCATCTGGATTGTTTGGTTTCCACAGTTGCAGTTGATATGGAATCCGTTTGTTTCATATTATCAAGAGATGAGTAAATAACCTGACCGTCTTTTTGATTTATGACATAAAACTGGTTTCCGGCCTCCGCGTCCGGATAGATGCCATATTCAGCCAGTGCATTTCCAATGATTGCATAATTATCAGCATAAGCAAAACCTCCGCTAAGACCGAAGACAACCAGATAATTTTCCGAATTCAGTCCTTCTAAATAAGCCTCTAAATTTTCTGTTTCAATCAGCTCCTGATTCGCTGTTTTCTGATGGTAGCAGGCTGACATCATATCATAATCCCAATAATCGGTTTCGTTTCGGTGATCCGGGATTTCAAATAAAGACTTCATATCTTCTGCCAAAAGACGCGTAAACTTCGGGGTTCCTTTATAATTTAAATGATGACCATCCGCAAAATCAGATGAAAAATCCAGTCCCATCTCATCATAAAATAAATTGTAATTGATATAGGGGACATCATTTTCCTTTGCTATTTCTGCAACACGGTTATAAATTTTTTCTTCCCGCTCTGTTGGAAAATAGGGGGTATTTATCAACAAAAGCGGAATGTTTTCTTTTTTTGCCAAATCGATAATCTTTTGCAGATATTCGCTTTGCTTATCCGCAATTTCTTCCGTATCGGATATCTCTTTGATATTCTCCATTCGCAAACCGGCAACCTCTTCATTGGTCTGTGTCAAAAGATGTTGTCCCTTCCAACAGTCATAATGTGCAATACCTTTTCCTTCTACGAAATCTTCTCTTTCTAAAACCGAATAACGGCTGTGAAAACCGGGATATCCCAACAAATAGGCAAGATGATTGTCCGGAACACTGACGTAGATTGCATCGATTTTATTTTTGGAAAACTTCATTCCAAAGGTGTTTTTGATCATCCCGCTTTCTTCCTGATATTCCTCTGTCAGGGAAGCCGAAAAACAATCTACGACTAAAAGCTTTGGATTCTGTGTTTTTAAAGCCTCTTTCATATAAAAATAGGTATTCCAGAGTGGCTGTATGGTTCCGCCAAGATTATAAGCCGCAATTCCATATTCATCCCACAATACGGCTGTGTTGATATCAACAAACATATGACTGCTGCCAAAACACATCACATCTACGCTATTCTCTTTTAGTTTGTAAAACTGTTTCATTCCTTCAATGCCGTCTTCATCTTCAAACCGATATTGCAGCACATTGTAAAAACCACTGAAAAGTATGGCAAATACAAGAAAGAAACTGATTATTTTTAAAGCATTTTTTTTCATAGAATAATCCTTTTACTGACTGTTCTTAATTGACGCGTCTCAACTCTTTCTTCCCTTTAACAGTTCGCGTCTATAATAGCAAAATATTTCGAGGCAACACGACTGTAAAATAGAATTTGATTTTTAGAAAATAAAATGAACAACTCTAATTATCTAAAAAATTAAAACTGGAAATAGATAAACTGCTTAGCCGAAAATCCGGGTCCATATTCACCGTAAATCAAAATAAAGAATAGCAATCCAAAAATCACGGCAAATCGGAACCACAGATTCTGTGTCGATAAAAACATATCTAATGTAACCTGTTTTTTGTATCGCACCAAATCCACCAGGAAAAGCACGATGAGAGCAACTAACAAAATATGTACCTCTGTTATATTCAGTCCCAGATTATATACAGAACCGTCAAACAAAACCCAGGGGTTCCATTTCGTTACAATTCTTCCAATCATCTGACATGCATCCGAAAGATAGTTGGCACGGAAGAAAATCCAGGCAAAATCCGTTAAAACAAAGGTTACCAGAATTTGTCCGAAACGGTAACTGAAATTATTTGTCATAATATGTAACTTCAAAACCAGTTTATCTCTTACCGACTCGGTAGCATCTTCCACAATCTGATAGATTCCATGAATCATTCCCCATACTACATAAGTCCAATTGGCTCCATGCCATAAACCACTGATCAAAAAGGTAAGGAGCAAATTGAGATATTTTCTGGCTTTGGAGCATCTGCTTCCTCCAAGCGGAATATAAACATAGTCTCTTAACCAGGTACTTAATGAAATATGCCATCTGCGCCAGAAATCCCGGATAGATGATGCAAAATATGGCGTATTAAAGTTTTCCATTAACTCAAATCCCATGATTTTTGCCGCACCGATTGCAATCTGGGAATAGCTTGCAAAATCACAATAAATCTGAATTGCAAATAAGACAGAGGCAATGATAATTTCAACACTGCCATACATCCAGTAAGAATCATATACCTGGTCTACAACAATGGATACCCGGTCTGCAATGACCATTTTTAAAAAGTATCCCCAGAGCATTAAGACCGCACCTTCCGTAATGCGTCTGTAATTCCATAGCTTGATTTGTTCCACCCGGTTAATCTGACGCAGCAAATTACCGGAGCGTTCAATAGGACCTGCCACTAACTGTGGGAAAAAAGAAACAAAAAGCGCATACTTTAAAAAATTCTTTTCTGCTTTAATAGTTCCTCTATATACATCAATGGTGTAACCCAATGCTTGAAAGGTATAAAAAGAAATGCCGACAGGCAGCAGGATATCAAAGCCTTTTTGCAAAGAATTAGCTCCGAATAAGGATAAAATACGATTAACATTGCCGAGGAAAAAATCGAAATATTTAAAGAAGAATAATATAGATAAATTAATTAGAACAACTCCGGCAACAATCCATTTCCTTTTTTCTTTCCATTTTTCAATGCAAAGTCCGCCTAAGTATGTAACGATTGTCGATATCGCGATTAGTATTGCATATTTTGCATTCCATCCCATATAAAAATAGTAGCTCGCCACTAAAAGCCATAAGTGGCGAGCCTTTTTCGGAATCACAAAATAAATACATAAAACGATTGGAAAAAATAACATAAAGCTATAGGAATTAAACAGCATCTGCTACCTCTCCTTTTTGGTTGATCTCTTTATAAATACCGATACCAAGATCTATAATCAGTCCGGCATATAAAATTGCATAAACGGACAAAGGAATTACCGTCTGCTGTGCCAGATACAGAGTATAACCGGCAAAGGAGCATCCGATGGCAATTAACGGCACATAAAACTTTTTCGGATTGGAAAAAGCTACAATGACTGATAATACATCTGCCAGAATTCCATATCTTTCATGCATATGAGGCAGGAAAAATACAACTACCATAACAAAGAACATTCCCATACGTATGATTAAATCTTTGGTAAATACAAAGTTTTTCTGTGCAATATAATACATTAAAACCATCAAAACAGCCAATGTAAAATAAATACCGGCATCTGCATATTCTCTTAAAAAGCTGTCTGTTCCGATAATCTGATATACATTGGGAAATTTGTGGGACAACTTATAAATATCCATTTCCCCATTTGCCTGAAACAGGTATACCGTTAACAGATCCCATAAATTTTTGCCGGCAATCCAGGATGGAATAATTCCGATAAAATAAACAATCGGGAGCCATAAGAAATGCTGAATCTTCATTTTCTTTTTGACCCACAACAGGACATAAAGCGGTGCGATAAATAGCGTCTGAAGCTTAAAAGCAAAAGCAACTCCATAAAAAATCAAAGAAATGCGGGGCTTGTCCCTTAACATATACAACAAAGACAACATCACAAAGCTTGTAAAGATGATATCACATTGTGCCCACATGGCGCTGTTTGCCACAATCGTAGGAACAAAAAGCATAACGGTATATGCCATATAGCCGCTTTGCTTTTTGCCTGTCATGTCGTATACAATAAAACCTACAGCAATGGCTGCTACAAAATCAAAGAAAATGGAAACCATTTTCATCAAAATCAGTGTATTAAAAAATGGGCAGATACTGATAAAAGACAGAATCAAAAGGTAAGGAGTTGTATAATCCACGTACTCAAACTCCGCACTCAGACCTTTAAATCCGCCCCCGGCTTCTCGTAGTGTTGCAACCCAGGGCTCAAAAAACATCTTGTAATCTCCGGCAACAACATCACGAAGTGCATAACGGATATAACAACCAAAAACAGTTGCAAAAACCAAAAGCAGGATATCAAGAAATCCTATCTCAAAGTTTTTGATTTTAAATTTTTTAGTTACAAGTCCTCTTAAAAATTGATCTACCATATATTCTCCGATTAATTTTATGATGTTGGGTTCAATAGGTTTTACCCCTTGATCCCAACAAAGTCTTTCATTTATCTGACTCTCTGTACGAGATAGGCATTATTCTATCATAGAAAGCACAGATAGCTTTTGCAAATTATTTATTTTTCGCAGTTTACCAGACGCAGTGTTTCTCTGGCGATAGCCAGCTCTTCGTTGGTGGGAACAACCATAACAGTTGTCTTGCTATCCGGTGTGGAAATGGTAATTTCCTCCCCGCGAATTTTATTTGCTTCTTTATCAATCGTTACCCCAAGGTAACCTAAATATTCACAAATCATTTCTCTTGCCGTAAAATTGTTTTCGCCGACGCCGGCTGTAAAGGCAATAACGTCAACACCGTTCATGGCTGCCACATAAGCACCGACATATTTTGCTACACGATAGCTCCAGGTCTCCAAAGCGGTTTTTGCTTTTTCATTTCCTTCTTCTGCAGCATTTCCAAGATCACGGAAATCACTGGAAAGCCCACCGGATAATCCCAGTACACCGGATTTTTTATTGCAGATATTGATTACTTCTTCTGCAGAAAGATTCTCTTTCTGCGCAATAAAACTGATAATAGCAGGATCCAAATCCCCGGATCTTGTTCCCATAATTAATCCCTCTAACGGAGTAAGACCCATGGAAGTATCCACACACTGTCCGTTCTTAACAGCTGATACGGAAGCACCATTTCCAAGATGGCATACAATGATCTTTAAATCTTCGCGTTTTTTTCCTAAAATCTCAGCCACACGGTTACTTACAAAATCATGGCTGGTACCATGGAAACCATAACGACGGATTTTGTAATTTTCATAATATTCATAAGGCAGTCCGTATAAATACGCCTTTTTCGGCATGGTCTGATGGAATGCTGTATCAAATACAGCAACCATAGGAACACCGGGCATAATTTTTTTGCAGGAATTGATACCAATCAAATTGGCCGGATTGTGTAAAGGTGCAAGATCATTGCATTCCTCTACTGCTTTTAATACTTCATCATCAATTACAACGCTGCTTGCAAATTTCTCGCCGCCATGGACAATCCGATGTCCGACTGCGCCGATTTCATCCAAAGATTTTACAACACCGACTTTTGAATCTGTTAATTTTTCAATCACATATTTTACCGCTTCGGTATGGTCGGGCATGGGAACCTCAGTTGTTACCTTGTCACCGCCTGCAGGCTGATGCGTAATGGCACTACCTTCAATCCCGATTCTTTCACATAATCCTTTTGCAAGAACTTTTTCACTTTCGCTGTCGATAAGCTGATATTTTAAAGAAGAGCTACCGCAGTTGATTACCAAAATATTCATTTTTACAGCCTCTTTTCTTTTTTATTAGTATGCTCTGCCCCAGTAAACCATCTTAGTTGCCGGTTTGCCACAGCAAACACAGGTGTCTGCAAGATTTTCCTGTTCAAACGGCATACAACGACTGGTTACTGCCAGTTTTTCTTTTATGATATCTTCACATTCACGGTTTCCGCACCACATTGCTTTTACAAATCCGGATTTTTCATTGAAGATCTTTTCAAATTCATCCATTGTTTTTGCAACGTAGGTATGTTGATCTCTGTGCTCTCTTGCTCTTTCCAACATTTCAACCTGCATGAAATCAAGTAACTTAAGTACTTCGGTTTCCACGTCATCGAGTGTACATTCGATTTTTTCTCTTGTATCACGGCGAACCAGTACACATTTGCCTGCTTCAATATCTTTCGGTCCGATTTCCACACGAACCGGAACACCTCTCATTTCACATTCTGAGAATTTCCATCCGGGACTCTTATCTGAATCGTCCACCTTGACGCGAAGGTTACTGTCATGTGCTTTGCTCAAACGTTCTTTTAACTCATATGCTTTATCCAAAACGCCTTCTTTTTTCTGCTGAATCGGAACAATCATAACCTGAGTCGGAGCTACACGGGGCGGAAGAACAAGTCCTGAATTGTCACCATGAACCATGATAACGGCACCGATCAATCTGGTTGTCATACCCCAGGAAGTCTGATGAACATATTTTAATGTATTGTCTTTATCCGTAAACTGAATACCGAATGCCTTTGCAAATCCGTCACCGAAGTTGTGGCTGGTACCGGATTGTAATGCCTTACCATCATGCATTAACGCTTCAATCGTGTATGTAGATTCTGCTCCGGCAAATTTTTCTTTATCTGTTTTCTTTCCTTTAATAACAGGAATCGCTAAAACCTCTTCGCAGAATTTTGCATAGACATTAAGCATTTGAATGGTTCTTTCTTCTGCTTCCTCAGCTGTCGCATGTGCAGTATGACCTTCCTGCCATAAGAATTCGCGACTTCTTAAAAACGGTCTGGTTTCCTTTTCCCAACGGACAACCGAACACCACTGATTGTATACCTTTGGAAGGTCTCTGTAAGACTGGATATCATTTTTATAAAAATCACAGAATAAGGTTTCGGATGTCGGTCTTACACACATTCTCTCCTGTAATGGCTGAAGTCCTCCATGTGTAACCCATGCTACTTCCGGTGCAAATCCTTCAACATGATCTTTTTCTTTCTGTAAAAGACTTTCCGGAATAAACATCGGCAGATAAACATTTTCGACTCCCGTCTCTTTAAAGCGAGCATCTAACTGCTTTTGGATTAATTCCCAAATTGCGTATCCGGCGGGTTTAAAAACCATACATCCTTTAACACTTGTATAATCGATCAATTCTGCCTTTTTTACAACGTCTGTATACCATTGCGCAAAATCATCTTCCATAGCTGTTATTGCTTCTACTAGTTTCTTCTCAGCCATTTTTCTTTCCCTTTCTGTTTTAATTTTTATCTTTAAATTTTAAAGACTGTATTTTGTTTTTCCCTATTTACAATTGTGTTTCTACGAAATTTGACTCTATTAGAGGTAGAGGCGCGTTCTCACTTGGATGACAACGCAAATGTACGAAATTCACAAGCACAAATTGTATAAAAAATAGGCATAATCCTGCTATTTTCATTTTACAGCCTAATCAGTTCCATTGTATGCACAATGCCTGTGTTTGTCAATGATAAAGCCGTTTGTACAACTCGAATAAAGTCAACAAATACAAGGGTCCCCACAATACGCCTGCTGTCCCAAATGCTTTCATCCCGATATAGACGGATGCCAGAATGCCGATTGGCCAGATCCCCATGCTTTTTCCGATAAGTTTTGGCTCAAGCAGTTCTCTGGCTATGGCAGAAACCACAAAGGTTATAAGTAAGATGAGTGCTGCCATTTCATTTCCCATGAGCAACTGAAATACTGCAAGCGGCAATAAGACCATGGCTGTTCCGATAAACGGAAGCATATCCAGAAATCCTGTCACCAGTGCCCACAGATACGGAAAGTTATAATCACAAATTAAAAATCCCACAAAACAAATCAAGCTGATAATTAACATGATTTCTATCTGTGCCAAAAGATATTTACCGACAGTCCGGATCAGTTTTCCCACCATCAAAGTCATTTCTCCCAGAAAGGGAATTTTTTTGGTTTTTTCCAGAATCCTGTCATAATCCTGCGCAAATAAAACTGCGGCAATGATAGTTACGATCAAAAACATAAAGCCGGAAAACAGTGTTTTTCCATATGAAAATGTCTGTCCGACAATCCCGGGCAATAAATCCTTCTCCATATTTTCAATCAGAATATCTACTCTGTCGATAATCAGATTTTCTACATAAACAGAATTAATTCCCAAATTTTTTTCTATGGAACAACAGCTTTCATGTATAAAACCCGAAATACTTTTTTCATATATTCCCAGACGCAGAACAAATTCTTTGAAACGGAAAAAACCTTTCATACCGATATACCAGACAAGTATCAGGATGACAGAAAGAAGCAAAAACAGGAACAAGCCGGATAAAAACCCTTTATTGATTTTGGTCTTTTGAAGAAACAGAAGGGGTTTTCGAATGATATAGACATAGATTCCCGCTATCACAAAAGGCAGAATAAATACGACAATATATTTAATTAAGAGAAAAATACCGACCGCCGCCAGAACAAAATAAATTTCCTTTTGATGTTTTTTGATATCATCATAAAAAGATCCCATACTATCACCTTTTGATAGTATGGGAAATCCGTTTTCTTTTATTCTGTTACATTTTGTAAAATTGTTTTTTGGGGTTTTATGGTAAAAGCCAATGGTTTTTTGCTTGAAGGATGCCGAAATTGTATCGTCTGAGCACATAGTGCCACGTCAGGCACACAAAGTTTTTGGCTTACCTGTTTTGACAGGTCTGTTCCGTATTTTAAATCTCCTAAAAGCGGCATTCCTGCATGGGAAAGCTGCACCCGGATCTGATGATGTCTGCCGGTGTGAAGATCTATTTTAACGTATAAAATGTATCCCTGATCTATTTTTTCCTTTTTTAAAATAGTATATGTCAATTCTGCCTTTTTTGCATCTTTTACAGCTTCTTTGTTGTCTGCCGATACAACTTTTGACAAATTTGTTTTGGAATCTTTTTGTAAATAATCAGTCAGGGTTATCTGTTCTCCAACCGGATGTATTTCCTTTTCTTTCCAAAAAGAATTGTCCGAATCCGATCTGTCTTCTATAAATACCGCAGCCAGATATTGTTTTTTCATTGTTTTATCTGTAATCTGCTGATTTAGCGTAGCGGTTGCTTTGGGATTTTTACCAAATATCAAAACACCTTCAACCGGCTGGTCTAAACGTTGTATCAGACCAAGATAGGGCTCCTTTTTCCCTTCCTTTGCCAGATAATTCTTCAATTCGGAAACAACATCCATTTTTGCAAACCCGCCTGTTTGTGTTGCAATTCCCGCAGGCTTGTAACACACCAAAATATCGTTATCTTCATATAGGATCTGTGTCTGCATAATCTTTTTCCTTTTTAAGCCTTAAATCTATATCCAACACCCCAGATGGTTTCAATATATTGCGGCTTGGAAGTATCGAACTCAATTTTTTCACGGATTTTTTTGATATGAACAGTAACCGTTGCAATATCACCAATGGATTCCATATCCCAGATTTCACGGAACAACTCATCCTTTGTAAATACATGATTCGGATTTTCTGCTAAAAATGTCAGCAAATCAAATTCCTTGGTTGTAAAAATCTTCTCCTCACCGTTGATAAATACCCGTCGTGCTGTTTTATCAATCTTGATTCCACGGATTTCCACAATATCATTGCTTTTTTGTGTGGAGCCCACCAGACGCTCATATCTGGACAAATGCGCTTTTACTCTTGCGACCAGCTCACTGGGACTGAATGGTTTGGTCATATAGTCATCTGCTCCTAATCCCAGACCTCGTATTTTATCAATGTCATCTTTTTTTGCAGAAACCATCAAAATAGGAATATTCTTTTCTTCACGAACCTGCTTACAAATATCGTACCCGTCCACACCCGGTAACATCAGATCCAATACTAAAAGATCAATGTTTTCCTTTAATGCTGCCTGTAAACCTTTGGCACCGTCATTTTCAATGAGTACCTCATACCCGCTCATTTCCAGATAATCCTTTTCCAATTCTGCAATTGCTTCTTCATCTTCAATAATCAAAATTTTACTCATCGTCATCCACCTCTTTATACTTTCTTAAAACAAAGTGCATACAGGTTCCTTCGCCTTCCTTGCTGGTTGCCCATATATATCCACCATGATCTTCAATAATTTTCTTCACAATTGACAAACCGATACCGCTTCCGCCACGGGAAGAGTTACGGGATGCATCCGTTCGGTAAAATCGTTCAAATATGCGGCCTAAATCCCTTGCGGCAATCCCTCGTCCGTTATCTTCTATTTCAATACGAATGGAATCGATATCATCCAACAGACGTATTTCAATCATACCCTGCTCTTTTGTCAGGTCTTTATCCATATATTTTATACTGTTTCCGATAATATTATTGATTACCCGTTTCATCTGCTCCGGATCGGCAATAACCATCGTATCATCCGGAATGAGATTGTCAAAGTTGAGTTTGATATTTTTGGATTCTAAATCCAATCCAACCTCATCTACACAATCTCCAAAATAATCGCTGACATTAATTCTCTGGAAGTTGTATAAAATTCGATTGTTATCAATTTTGGAATAAATTGTCAGTTCATTGATCAACCGATCCATATCATTTGCTTTGTTGTAGATAGTCTTAATATACCGATCCATCTTTTCCGGAGTATCTGCAACGCCGTCCATGATACCTTCCACATATCCCTTAATAGATGTAATCGGTGTCTTTAAATCGTGGGAAATGTTGCTGACTAGTTCTCGGTTGTGCTCTTCATTTTCCATCATTTCGGTGGTCGATTCCTTTAATTTTAAGCGCATCTCCTCATAATTGTTAAAGACCTCTCCCATTTCACTGTCGTATTTGTTTTCCATCCGATAATCCAGATTGCCTTCGGCTATTTTTTTCATCGCAACATTCAATTCAGAAATCGGCCGGACAATTTCTTTGTACACATATTTTCTAACAATACTCATGCAGATTATCAGGATAACGATTACGGATATCAGAGTATCCATGATAAAAAAACGTAAAATGGATGGATCTACTTTGTCCCTAAACGCTGAACCCATGGTCGCTTCAAAATAACCCTTAATTCCCATGAGTGAACAAAAGATTAAAATATTCGGAACAATGACCATAAAAAAGCAGGCAATAATGATTTTTGCATTTAAGGAAAGCTGCTTTTTTTCTTTCTTCATTTTTTCACCTTCCATCTTCATATGCATATTTGAAACTATTACAAATACCATATTCTATTTGATATAACTAGGAAATGCTGTTGGGATTAATCATTCTCCAACAGCATTTTTATTATATATGTTTTATTAGAAATATGTCTATGAAATTAAGAGTAATATTAGACATTTTAGAAAAATTTTATTCAATTTCGGATTTGTTTCCATGATGCATAGTCAGAAACAAAAATCAGAGCCATTCATAGTCTCCGCCGGTAACAGCTAAGCTCAGTAATGTGTCAAATTTTTCTACATCCTCCTCGCCTTCTACAACCTGAATGAGCTTAGCCGCTTCCTTTGCCTGCGGCATTTCTTCATCAGGACCAATTTCCATATCCGGCTCTTCTCCACAATAAGGACACACGATTCTGGGTCCGATTTTTAAGTCCAGAAATCGGTTACTGCAATCCTCACATTCATAAAATCCGCAAAGTTTTGTTCCATTCGGTACGTAAAACATAGGGTTCCTCCAATATAAAAAGATAATAATTTTTTAAATATATTCGCTAAATCAATCCATTGGTATCATGGTGTCAAAATTCCTTTTGACATCAACATCATTTATATTTTAATCTCATGATCTATAAAATCAATCCCAATTTTTCCTGTATTTTTTTGCCGGCCTTATAATAGGAAAAATTAAAATCCAGAATTCCCATTTCCGTATTTATTTCCTGATATTTACGCATTTTCTCATATATCCAGGGTCTGGCTAAATATGTGCCGTCTTGGTCAATTTTATGATCATTATAAATTTTGCCATTTGCTTTTAAATATGCATCATATTCTTCTTTAGCTTCCAAATATTCTTTTTCAAACTGTGCACTCTCTAAGTATGTCGGAATGGCATCTGTTCCCAAGTTCAAAAGATAGTGAATATCTACGTCTGCTTTTTTATCTGCCAGATTGTATTTTGCAATCAAAAATCCCGGGCGTGCTAAAGAAAGAGAAATATACAAAACGGTCACCACTATCATTGCATATTGGAATAAGCAGAAGGAATTCTTCCATATTGTAATGACGCATCCAAACAAAACAATTCCAATAACCAGAAGTCCCCACAAAGTCATCAATCTCAAATAAGTCATTTGATAAACCTGAATATATAATATCATTCGAAAGACACTGGACGAAAGCATGATGTATGTACAAGCGGAAAAAATCGTAAGTATTATTTTCAAAATCAAATTGTCTCGGAATTTTCCGATACATACAAACAAAACGATTAAATTGATCAGACATACTGCCAGAAGCTGATAAAAGCCTTCATGTGCATAAGTCGCATAAGTATATCCGTCCGGTAATTGAAATCCTCCGATAAAGAGATATAAAATCTGTACCACGGAAAAAACTAAATAAATCACGGTAGATAAGGATAAAAATGTTATGGCCAAAAGTGGTTCCCAATTGCGCTCTTTTTTTGTCTCTTCTTTAATCTTTTCATCTGCAAAATAGCCTAATACGGCAAAACTACCAAAGATACCACATACCAATAAGAAAAAGAGCCAAACCGGGTTTTCCGGTAAACGAATATTTTCAAATACATTTTTGAACATATTTCCAAATACTGCGTCCGCGCTGACCAGAAGAGCTGTAACAACCATAACAAAAGGAATTCCCAACAGAATACCCAGCCAGACATATTTTGTCTTTGATGATTTCTCGGTTTCTTCTTTTCCGGAAAAATAGTTAATTAATGATTTCATAAATCCGTTTAAATAACCAATCGGAACAAAAATAGCATTTATTAATTCTTTCAAATACTTGGGAAATCCCCATTTGGATGTATCACAAAAGGCTGAAAGTAACCAGCTGAACAGCAAAAGAAACATGCCGCAGATATTAAAAAAGATTAAATATTCATCTCCGGTTAAACAACTGCTTATTCCTAATAAAACAATACCCAGAATATAAAATATGCTTTGCTTCTTGATAGTAAGACCAAATTTTTTAATTACACCTATAATTCCGACACTTGTAACAACAGCCAGAATCGGCATTGTAATTCCGTGGAATCCTTTATACAAGCTGATGGTAAAAAGTATTCCATATAATAAGCAACCTATGCCAAATGGAAAAAAGTGATTTACCATTTCCGTATATTTTGTATATCTCGTAAAATTCATTTGCGAGGCATTCTGATTCATTCCTATCTGTCTGATATCTGTAATACTATCTATATTTGTTTCAATATTTGTTTCAATATTTGTTTCAATATTTGTTTCCATACTTGTTCCTATAGTCGTTTCTGTACCTGTTTCCATATTATTTCCTTCTTTCTCATGAAAAATCAGTTATCTTCATCATCTTTCCACTCTAAAATATCGCCCGGCTGACAATCCAATACTTTACATATTTTATCCAAAGTTTCAACCCGGATTGCCTTGGCCTTTCCGTTTTTTAAAACAGACATATTTGCCAGAGTAATCCCTACCTGATCTGCCAGATCGGAGACCTTCATTTTTCTTTTTGCCAACATTACATCAATATTAATAACAATCATTTCATGCCTCCCGTCTCTTAAATCGTCAAATCATTTTCTTCTTTCATTGCCGCTGCCTTATACACTAAATGCGACAATGCTGCTGCCGCAACCGTAACAACTACACCGGCAAAGACAACAAATAGAATTAAAACTTCTACGATTCCTGTACTCATACCGAGTGCAAACAGAACGCCTCCTGCAACAAAAATATAAACCGAATCCATTGCAGCAAGTAACGCAATTGTTTTTAACATCTTTGCATTGATTTCAGAAAATGAATTATCTTTTCCGATTTCTGTAGAAATCTTCCATCCGCACAACAGCACCAGATAACAGGGGATAGCACTCATCCACAAAATAATTAACCATGGCCAATAGGCAGCTTTATATTGTGGAAAATCTCCCACCAAAGCCTTTCCCCATACCGGTAAAAAGTAGAAATAAATTAATAATCCGCATACAGCCAATCCGATAATAATTGCCTTAAGCGAATTTGCCAAACCCTTCTGACTCATAATAAATCCTCCCATATTTGGTAATTTTTTCTTCGATTATGGTGATACTATAACATGGTATATCAGATAAGTCAATAAATATTTATCGTGTTACAATAAATTATTGTTGTGAATTGAGATTTTCTTGTTTCATCGATGATTAGCGGTCGTCAAATGCAATTGTGCAAGTACACTGCATTTTCCTCGTCACCATATCAAAAAAAGGACGGATTTGGGTTAAATACACCTAAAATTCGTCCTTTTGCTTAATTTAAAAGATATACTTTTGATACTTATATCTTACAATGATAAACCTGCAACGATAGCATTTATTGTTCCATGTAACAACCAGCTTGGAATAATGCTTTCACCACATCTTTTCTCATTTAACCAACCCTGATACCATCCAAGCATCCCAGGCAATAATGTAAGCATAATAGTCACAAAAATATTGTGAGTAGCTATTCCAAATGGAATACCATGTACTGCGCCAAATAATATCGCTTGAACAGTATTACCTATTGCAAATCCCCATTTACTGCTAATTCTTTTTAGCAAAAAGCCTCTAAAAAAAAGTTCTTCCGACAATCCTGTACGAACAAATCCATATACTAATACTGCCGGTATTGCCAAAATCCCCATTCCGGAAAAGTTACTTCCCGCAGCGGTAATTCCATCAGAATACATTGTTATCAATATAGTTGTTAAAAGACCATAAACAAAAACTACACCAAGCGTTATGAGAATGGTATTTAACCACTTTCCTTCATGATGAATCTTTCTGATACCAATCCAATTAAGGAAATTGATATATTTTTTTGCAGAAATCAACCACCAGATAAATGGTATGATTAAGAATAGTATTAACTGAAAGATAGCTCCAATTAGTTCCGAAAAAAATACATCCATATCATGCCTCCGGATCATACTCTAAAATATCTCCGGGCTGACAATCTAACGCTTCGCATATCGCTTCCAATGTGGAAAAACGGATAGCACTAATTTTTCCGGTTTTCATTTTAGATAAATTGACATTGCTTACACCGACTTTTTCTGATAAATCTTTTAGAGCAATTTTACGATCAGCCATGACCCGGTCTAATCTAAGAATTATTTTTCCCATATGTCTTACCTTCCTCTATTATAATGTTTCGTCTGATTCCTGCTGTAACATGGCACCATATTGGAAAATATAAACTAACGCCAGAATGATCAGAACAATAATTAACATATTAATATCTAATGAGATCTGAACATCCATTTTACCATTCAAAATTGAGTTAAACATAGAATTTGAAATACTGTTTAAAATAACCCACGGAATTAAGGAATATGCAAAATGACGCATTTTTACAATAACATTTTCTTCAAACGGTGACGCACATTCTTTAAATGCTTTGCATAAAAATCCTGCAAAGAATAAAGATACTAAAGTCATGGCAACTGTAACCACTGCTGTGATTAAAGCATATGCCATATCATGTAAACTAACGGATTGGTTTAATGCTTCGCCCGCTGAAAAAGTAATGGTATTTCCTTCTGCATAAGCCTCTTCCATTGTTATGCTTTTTCCGTTTTCTTCAAATTTTACACTTCCTCCGTTAAGGCTTTCCCCTTTGTTGATTTTCTCTCTGTCTTCATCAGAAAGAGTCTTTCCGATTGCTTCCATATTTACAATCACAGAACCATTGGTTGAACCTTTGAAACAAATAAAATCCTTTGGAATACAAAGGGTAGCAATTGTTCCTGCCATGGCAAAAAGTAATCCTATGATACAGAATACTTTTGCAATGTTAATAATAATACCTCCGGCTTTACCCATTTTGTTAATTTTTTGAATCGCATTTTCTTTCATGATCTCATCCTCCATAATCATTCATCTTGCGACAGTTTTATACTGTCTCTATGATCTCGTCCGGATCATTTTACATTGATAGTAAATTAATGTGTGATAAAAAATAATTAATTAATGTTTATCGTTAATTTTATTATACGCACTAATTTTCATTTGTCAACAATAAATTATCGAAAAACATTAATTTATTTATGATTTATGTTTTTTTAGATAAAATACAAATTAATTATGATAAAGAAAAAAGGACGAATCCCCGCATGAAACGGCAAATCATTCGTCCTTATAATACCTACTAAATTATTCAGCTAATACTAATTTTCCATAAAAATAGAATCTAACTCCATTCAAATATTCGTAATAATTATATCCATCTTTTCCTTCCACGAATTTTATTTCAGAAAAATAATATGATACATCATCTAGCGAACGATCTTTTAAAGATTGTGAACCAATACTCATATACATCATTACATTTGAAATAAAAAATTTATGTTTTTTGCCATCTGTTCCGTCAACTGTCATCTCACTTGAAAACCAGTCAGTTATATCCTCACCCGGATAACTAAAACCAGATTTCGAATCTAACAGTACTTTAAATGCTTCGTCTTTATTATTCTCATAAAACAAATTTATTTCATCTAAATGTTCTTCAATCGTATTTTCTTGCTGATCAATAAAAGTATCATCTATTAGAACTTCTTTATTGTCAGAAGGTCCTTTCCTATAAATAGCTTCATATGTTTGATAATTTTCTCTATTAACATATGCTCTCGTAATATGATATGATGCCTCCTTATAAGTTTCGCCTTCTTTTAACCCCAACAATATTGCCTTTGCACCGGTATCATCTATTTGTATTTCATCGCCCCGATTAAGAATAAAGGTTTCTCCATTACTTTCTACCCATACAGTTCCTTCGCTTACATTTACATATGTGTAATTTTTGTCTTTATTATAGTATGTATAAAACTGTGTCCCTCTCACTGACATGGTTGCATTTGGCGTATTTACAATAAAACTGGATTTTTCCGGCAACTTATTCTCAATGTTAAAATCTATGTATCCATATAAAAGTTCAATCGTAATATTTCCATTATCTTCTTTTCCCTTCGCATGGACAATAAAACTTGAGCTACCAGAAACAGCCATGTGCTTGTCTTCGTCTGCAAGTAACTCAATGGTTGCTTTTTCGTCTGAGGTAATCTTATCCTCCGGCTCTAATTGAAGATCTTCAAATACTTCAAATTCTTTTTCTTGTCTGTTAATAATAACATTTCCAGTGTAATTTACAATTTTTATAATTCGATAACTTTCTTGCTTATAAAATAATAAAAATAAGGCACACAAAAGCAAAACGACTACTATAACAGATACCAATATCAATGTTTTTCTTTTTTTATCCATCATAATTCCTCTTTTATTGTTAAGTACATGTCAAAAGTACACTTCTGATGACAATGAACACCTCTTATGCCAAAAGGATCGTCCCAAAATTAACCATACAGATATTTTTCCTGCTCAGGTGTTAGAACATCAATCTGTTTTCCTAAGAAATTCAACTTGCGAACGGCAACATCGCGATCAACTTCTTCCGGAACATCAATCAGTTTTTCTGTAAGCTCAGCTCCTTTTTCTACCAGATATTTAGCAGAAAGAGCCTGAATGGCAAAACTCATATCCATGATTTCGGCAGGATGTCCGTCACCACAAGCTAAGTTTACAAGTCTTCCTTCTCCCAAAACGCAAAGAGTATTTCCATTTGATAAAGTATAACCAATAATATTTTTTCTCATTTCTTTGGAAGATACCGCAATTTCACGAAGTCTTGCCATATCAATTTCACAATCAAAATGACCGGCATTGCAAAGAATGGCTCCGTCTTTCATTTCCATAAAATCTTCTTCATCGATGACTTTGTCACAACCGGTAACGGTCACAAAGAAATCTCCGTATTTTGCAGCTTCCTTCATAGGCATAACATCAAAACCGTCCATAACGGCTTCGATCGCCTTAACCGGATCAATTTCGGTAACAATAACACGTGCACCAAGCCCTTTTGCACGCATCGCAGTTCCCTTTCCACACCAGCCGTATCCGGCAACAACTACAATCTTGCCGGCAACAATCAGGTTGGTTGTACGATTGATGCCGTCCCATACGGACTGACCTGTACCATAACGATTATCAAAGAAATGCTTACACTGTGCATTGTTTACGCGAACCATGGGAAATTGTAATTTTCCGGCTTTATTCATTGCTTCCAAACGAATAATTCCGGTCGTTGTCTCCTCACATCCACCGATTACCTGAGGAATCAAATCTGTAAATTCAGTATGCATCATATTTACCAGATCGCCGCCGTCATCAATGATGATATTGGGACCGATTTTTAATACTTCCCGGATATGGTGATTGTATTCTTCATCCGTCGCATCATACCATGCATGTACCTCTAATCCTGCTGCCACCAAAGCTGCTGCCACATCATCCTGTGTGGATAAAGGATTGGAACCGGTCACATACATTTCGGCTCCGCCGGCTTTTAAAACCTTGCAAAGGTATGCTGTCTTTGCTTCCAGATGAACGGATAATGCAATTTTTTTGCCTGTAAAGGGTTTTGTTTGCTCAAATTCTGCTTCCAAAGTGCGAAGAAGATCACAATTTCTTTTTACCCATTCTATTTTTTGTTCTCCGCTCTTTGCTAAGTTAATGTCTCTGATTTCGCTACTCATTTTATCCTCCACTACTAATTATAAAATTGAACTTTACTTTCTTTGTATACTAATCATTTTATAGAATCTTTTTGTTACTATAACATATACCGGTTATGAAATATACCAATTTATAGATGATATTGGATTAAAAGATATTTTGTCCCATAACACCTACAGATTGCTTGCACACTTAGTTTATCTTTTCTGTACCATACTGACAAGGGGAATTTTTTCATTTTCTTACATTTCTCCCAATTTTCAATTCTATTTTTAATTGTTTTTGTGCTTTTTAACAAAAAGTAGCTGCGTGCCCGTGAACACTCTCACGAAAACAAAGTCAAAAGGCATTCTTTTTTCTACACTTATTATACAAAATGCCCATAAAATACAATTATTTTCGTATTAGTTGTAATTTGATTTTCTCCTCGATATGAATTATGATACAGAAAAGTTGAGATATTAACAAACACACACACTTTCAATTTAAAACCCAAACCAAAGTAAAGTTTCGGCGTCAATCATTAGATTGACGCCGATTTACTTTATATTGCTTTATTAATCATTTCACATATTCACTATATTTCTTTTTTCTCCGTTTAAAAAGGCTTTTATATTTTTATATACTTCTATGGCAAGCCGGGTTCTGGATTCGGTACTTGCCCATGCCATGTGAGGAGTGATAATCAGTTTTTCACTGTCTTTGATTTTACTAAGAGGATTCTCATCCGTAATCGGCTCTTTTTCCAAAACATCCAGTCCGGCTGCATATATTTCTTCTTCTGTCAATGCTCTGTATAAATCCGCATTATTAATAACCGGACCTCTTGCCACATTTAAAAGAATCGCAGTCTTTTTCATTTTTTTCATGGCGCTATAATCAATGAGATTTTTCGTCAAATCTGATAAAGGACAATGGACAGAAATAAAGTCACAGGTTTCCAGCAATTCATCAAACTCTACACGTTTATACTCCTGATTGCTATTTTTTCCTGTCACCGAATAATATACAACTTCACAGCCAAAGGCTTTTGCAATCTTAGCAGTCTTTTTACCGATATTTCCCAGACCGACAATTCCCCATCTTTTTCCTTCCAGTTCCAAAAATGGTTTGTCGAAATTGGAAAAACGATCCTGTGATGCATAGGTACCGGACTTCACATAGTTATCATAATAAGGAAGTCTTTCCAATAAATAGAGGGCCATGGCAAACGTATGCTGTGCAACGGCAGGAGTAGAATAATCAACTACATTGGCAACGGCAATTCCTCTTTTTTTGCAATATTCCAAATCAACATTGTCATATCCTGTTGCAAACTCACAAATGAGCTTAACATTGGGTGCGTCCTTCATGCTCTCCTCATCAAGTCTTGCCTTATTTGCGATGACAATATCTGCATCTTTAATCCGCTCTGCCACTTCATGAACCGTATTTCCATAATAAGTCACATTGCCAAATTCTTTATAAATCGTAAGATCAATATCTAAACCGATACTGTTTTGTTCCAATACTACAATATTCATAATCTGTCTCCTCTTTCAAATAATAGTCATAATAATCAAATCTATGATTCCAAAATCATAAACATCCGATTTTCCCACGAAACTATTCTAAAATAGATGAGCCCTTGAAATCAATAGAATTATTCGGTATAATTTCAAATGGTTGTAGTATTACTACCTTATAATAATACAATCACTGAACATCTCATATCGGTGCCCGGTGTGTAAACACCTGCAACACATTATTTGAATGTTGAAACAATTTTTAACAAATATAAGGAGGAACCAATCATGGTTAAATGGAACAATCTTGATACTCTGAGCTCATACAAAAGCCTTGTTGCCAAAAAGGGCAGTGTAGATCTCGTTGATGTCATGTCAGGCGAAAACGGTGCAACCCGTGCAAAGACTTACAGTGTGCCGATGGCAGGCGGCATGGTTTACAATTATGCTGCAAAAGCCGTTGATGATGCAATCTTAGAAGACCTTGCTGCATTGGCAAAAGAAGCTGAGCTTGTTGATAAATTTGAAGCTCTTTACAATGGAGAAGTCATTAATACAGGTGAAAAACGTCTTGTTTTACATCATATGTGCCGTGGCCAGCTTGGTAATGCAGTTACCGCTGACGGTGTTGACAAACGTACTTTCTACACAACACAGCAGGAAAAAATCGCAGAATTTGCAAACAAAGTTCATGCAGGTGAAATTACAAATGCTGCAGGTGAGAAATTCACTACCGTTGTCCAAATCGGTATTGGCGGTTCTGATTTAGGTCCCCGTGCCATCTACTTAGCACTGGAAAACTGGGCAAAGAAAAACAATACATTTAAAATGGAAGCAAAATTCATCAGTAATGTAGATCCTGATGATGCAGCTGCCGTATTAAATTCTATCGATGTTGCTCATTCCATTTTTGTACTGGTTTCCAAATCAGGTACAACACTTGAAACACTGACTAACGAATCCTTCGTAAAAGACGCTTTGGCAAAAGCAGGTCTTGATGCTTCAAAGCATATGATTGCCGTTACCAGTGAAACATCTCCTCTTGCTAAGAGTGATGACTATCTTGCCGCATTCTTTATGGATGACTATATCGGCGGTCGTTTTTCATCTTCTTCTGCAGTTGGCGGTGCCGTATTGTCATTGGCATTTGGTCCCGAGGTATTTGCACAGTTCTTAAACGGTGCAGCTGAGGCTGATAAACTTGCCACCAATAAGAATTTATTAGAAAATCCCGCATTACTGGATGCACTGATTGGTGTATATGAAAGAAATGTTTTAGGTTATCCTTGTACTGCAGTTTTACCATACTCACAGGCATTAAGCCGTTTCCCTGCACACTTACAGCAGTTAGATATGGAATCCAACGGTAAATCTGTTAACCGTTTTGGTGATCCCATCGACTATGTAACAGGACCTATTATCTTTGGTGAACCCGGTACAAACGGTCAGCATTCTTTCTATCAGCTGTTACATCAGGGAACCGATATTGTTCCGTTACAGTTTATCGGCTTTAAAAACAGTCAGATCGGTACAGATGTTGACATTCAGGGAAGCACCAGCCAGCAGAAATTATGTGCTAACGTAGCCGCTCAGATTGTTGCTTTCGCATGTGGTAAAAAAGATGAAAACAACAATAAGAACTTTGCAGGCGCTCGTCCTTCCAGCATCATTATCGGTGATCAGTTAACTCCCGAAACTGTTGGTGCTTTATTATCACACTTTGAAAACAAAGTTATGTTCCAGGGATTTGTATGGAACATCAACAGCTTTGACCAGGAAGGTGTTCAGCTTGGTAAAGTACTTGCAAAACGCGTACTGGCACATGACACAGACGGAGCATTAAAAGTATTTAGTGATTTATTAAATATCTAATGAAATATTCATTGCGAATCATTTCATGACGGAAGATATTTCCTTTCCGTATAAAATATTGTAAGATAGAGCAGAAGTTTTTTCACTTCTGCTCTTTTTTCGCTCTTTTTTGCTGGAAAAACAGTCATCTATTTGATATAATCAGTGCGTATATGAAATAATAAAAACAAAAATATGATTTACTTGTTTTTAAGGGAGAAAAATTATGAAAAAAATTGTCTTAACCGGTGGCGGGACAGCAGGTCATGTTACACCAAATATTGCTCTGTTACCCGGGTTAAAAGAATTAGGATATGAAATACATTACATTGGTTCTTATGAAGGTATTGAATCCAAATTAATTGCTGATTTTGACATTCCCTATTATGGTATTGCAACCGGAAAATTCCGCAGATATCTGGATCCGAAAAACCTGACAGATCCTTTTCGCGTTATCAAAGGCTATACAGAAGCAAGAAAAATTTTAAAAGAGATTCAGCCCGATATCGTATTTTCCAAAGGCGGTTATGTATCTGTTCCGGTAGTCAGAGCCGCTGCTTCGTTGAAGATTCCTTGTATTATTCATGAATCTGATATGACTCCCGGACTGGCAAATAAACTCTGTATTCCGGTAGCTGAAAAAGTATGTTGTAATTTTCCTGAAACCATGCAGTATATTCCTGAAGATAAAGCAATCCTTACCGGTTCACCTATCCGGGAGGAGTTATCCAAGGGTAACAAGATTGCAGCCCTGGATTTATGCGGTTTTGATGCAAATACTCCTGTTATTATGGTAATCGGCGGATCCTTAGGTGCAGCCAATGTCAATAAAGCTGTCAGAGATGCACTTCCGGAATTATTAAAAGATTTCCAGGTTGTTCACATCTGCGGAAAAGATAAAATAGACAATATGCTGTTAACAACAAAAGGATACAAACAATTTGAATATGTAAAAGCAGAATTAAAAGATATTTTTGCTATGACTGATGTGGTAATCAGCCGCGCCGGAGCAAATGCCATTTGTGAACTTTTGGCATTAAAAAAACCCAATGTTTTAATTCCGTTAATGACAGGTAGCCGCGGTGACCAGATTTTAAATGCGAAATCTTTTGAATCTCAAGGCTATTCCAAGGTTTTAATGGAAGATGATATAACCAATCAGCTTTTGGTTGATACCGTTCACGAATTATATTTTAATAAGCGAACCTATATTGAAGCCATGAGCAACTCTCATCAGCAAAATGCAATTAAGACAATTCTTTCCTTAATTGAAGAAACTGTTGCAAAAGAAAAATAATATGCGGTAATGTTGGAGGTATAACAGATGGAATACGTATTTGAGGGTGGTTTTGAAAAAGAAAAGGAAAACAACAAAAACTATTTTCCCATTCCCTTTAATGTCTGGGAAGTATGTGAAGATAATATCGGTGAAGTACCGGTACATGTTAAGGTAAACGGAAAAGAATTTGACTGTATTTTAGAGCCCATAAAAAACGGATATTACAATATTCCCTTAACAGACGCCCAGGCATCCGGTCTTTTCCCCAAAAACTTTTACTCTGTCACTTTTTCCATTAACGGAAAAGACGGATCTGATAAGGAATCCAGTCCTTATACATATGAAAATCCCATTCGGAAGATCGATGGAATTGAAACCTTAATCCAGCCATGGGATGGTCTTTGTGGTCAGGCTGCATTTGCTATGTTAGCCGGAGTAACCATTGAAGAAGCAAGTAATATCATGCACTGTCGTGAATGGCAGGCCAACATGGGAAAAATTGTCCTTTCCCTCGATTATGTTGGAATTAAACATTCTGGCCGCATTATTTATACAAGAGGAAAAGACGTACAACTTCCTAAATGCTGTATTATTATGGAACATTTAGGTCGTTTCAGTCATTATTTAATTGGATATAACGGAAAATACTATGATCCAAATGAAGGTGTGAAAGATGAAATTGATAAGGCAAATATCAAAGGATATCTTGAAATCATCTGCGATTAATCAATTAATATGGATTTTACAAATGATAAAGAGGCTAAATATAGAGCCTCTTTTTACATTATAGAATATACAAATATTTGCAAAACTCTACAATAAAGCATTATTTGCATTTATTTTGAATATCAGAGGTGACGTATTAAAATGACATCACAAGAAACAATACAAACAAATATAAAGAAAAGAAAAATACATAAACTGTGCAATATTATTTTTTTAATTTTCTTAATTCTTGTCAGTATTTATTGTACATATAAATCTATTTACTACGGTTGGGATATTGATGAATCCTATCAGCTCACTATGGCATACCGATACTTACAAGGAGACCGGCTCTTTAAAACAATGTGGGCTGTACATCAATCTTCGGTTGTTTTTTCCTTACCCTTTATGTATTTGTTTTTTAAGTTTTCCACAACTACAGCCGGTGTTGTTATATACATGCGAATCTGCGGAACTATTGTCCAACTGTGCGCATCCATTTACGGCTATCATGTTTTTCGTAAATATATAAATAGAATACCTGCACTTGTATTAGTATCCATGTTTTATAATTTTACACCAAAATTTATTCAATCACTGGAATTTTGTTTTTGTGCATATATTTTCTTTTTTGTGTTAATTTGTGCATTTATGAATTTTTTAAAAACAAAAAAATCCATTGATTTATTTGTTGCGGGAATTGCAATGGCCTGCTGTGTCCTATCTTATCCCACTCTGATTATTCTATTTTTATATTTTTTCTTTTTAATATTATTTTCAAAAAAGATGGGTGAAGGTTATATCTCAAAAAAGAATTTATGCTATTTCATTGGCGGAATCTCTCTTGTAGCTTTATTCTTTCTCATTCTTGTTTTTAAAGACGTAACATTAAAAGAATTTTTCAGAAATTTGCCTTATATTTATTCCGATCGAGATCACAGTACTTCGATATGGTATAAAAATCATAAATTATTTAGTGGTTTATGGGATGTTTGTAATGAAATTCTGTTAGTAGTTATTCCTTTGTCCATAATACATCTTATCGCGCGACATTTTAAAAAAGAAAAAATAGACAGAATTGTCCGGACTATTATGTGTGTTTTTGTAATTGCAGGATGTGTCTTCTTAGGATTATATTATTACCATGATGTTATGAATGCCCAACATTTGTCCATTAACTGGGTGATATTTTATATTGTTTTCATTATCTGCTTTATGTTGATATTTTATAGAAAGCATCACAAAATACATCTACTGAATTACTATGCTGTATTTCCAAGTATTATATTTGTTTTGGCGACTTCATGGATATCTGATCTGGACATTTATGCAAATTTTGGATTACTATTACCCGGATTACTGGTTGGATTTATCGATCTTCATAATGAGATTGAAGAAGATGTTATAACACACCAGAAACTGTCAAAAGGCATTGAAATGTTTTTAATTATTTTCGCTTTTACAGGAATTATATTGGGAAGAATTTTCTTTGTAAGAATGACGGCTGTTCAGCCGGTTACTACCATAAACACAGATTTTTATGATGTCGGAATTGGACCGGCAAAGGATATCGATGTAACCAGAATGGAACATATACAATATCATGATAAAGCTCAAGCTATTTTGAATCATGTTGATCCGGATGATACCATTTTGTATATTGGCGGTGATACTTATTTGTATATGCTTGCAGGAACAAAGGTCGGAGCGCATACCTGTATTAGTACACCGAATTTTGATTCGGTAATTTTAAAATATTATGAATTTTATCCTGAAAAAATCCCGGATGCTATTATCATAGATACCTATTACTACTCACTGGAAGATGTACTCGCAATGCCTGATTTCGGAGATTATGTGAAAGAAAACTATGATATCAATGCAGAAAATATAGAGGAAAGTGCTTATACAATAATTATATACAGGAAATAATGTTTTATTCTAATTCTAACAGTTCTAAGAGATATTCTTTTTTGAATCAGGTCAATTCTTATAAATTTCTATGATCTTTGTAGGTATGGGAACTCCCCATAAGATAATCTTATAGGGAGTTTTTATGAAGTATTCTAATCACTATATCAATAATCTTTCAAATATTCAGCTAATTCATAACACCTTTCTCTTGTTGACTCAGATTCTGAACCATAATAAATCGTTGGATACAGACTACCGCCTTCACAATCTGCAGCATCTGCTTCTGCCTTGGCATCTTTTTTCTGTATCCATTCTCTCTGTTCAGATAAGACTATATTGTATTTCTCCTCAGGAAGATATAATTTAATATCATTCCAGATACTGTTTAATTCATTATCCCAGCAGGTAAAAATTGTTTGGGATGTCTGATTCATTTCTATCTGAGATAGAAGACCACTTTCCAGACTTTCTTCATACTCGTCTGTTTCCTCTTTTACGTGTTGAAGATTTTCCATGATTTCATCATAAACTGATCCCGATTCAAATTGATAACCAATAAATCCATATTCGGGATTTTCATTATATATGGCAAAAAATGGTAATTCTTTTTCATCATCCGATAAAAATAACCACATTTGTAATTCTTCCGAAAAATCTTTGGTATCTTTACCGGGAAGATACATATACAATTTGTCAGCATCATCCAGACCATAAGGATAAGAATAAATATATAATATTTCATCTATAATTTCTTCTTCACCTTCTTCTTTTTCGCATTTCAACGATTCAATTTCAAATTGGTAAGTATCATCATCTATTTTTACCGGATTAGTAAATTTTCCTGAAAAGTCGCAATAATATATCGTTCCTCCGGGATATCCTTCACCGGTACATCCCATATCAGAATCGTGAAAATTTCCATAAAATGTTCCATCTTCTTCAATATATAAATAGGTACTCCATCCACCGGCACCACTTGCAAATGTAAATTCAATATCGGAAACATCAGCAAAAGCAAAATCTATATTTTTTGTTTCTTTTTGATCTTTATCCTTTTCTTGATTTTGATCAGATTCTGTATTTGTTTCTTTTTGATTTGATTTTGCATCTATATCTGATTCTTCTTTATTATTTTGATTTTCTACATTATCTTTATCATCTGCATCGGATTGTTCTGCCTGTTTGGTCTGAATATCTTCTTTTATATCTTGTTGTGCCTGACCGCAACCAAAAAGTAGTAATCCAAGCATAGAAATGAGCACTATTTTTTTCATATTTATCTCCATTTTTCTTTTATTACTTTCCATATTTTATATCTTGATTATGACACCACTTAACAAAATTTTCTATCCCAGTCACATCAAATCAAAGTACATTAAGTCAAAGTATTTCTTCATTCATCCTTTTTCATATTCTGAATTCCTTTTTCCTTAAAATATTCTTCTGTCTCAATTTTGTATACAATTAAACGCAGAACATAATCCGGCATTTTTCTGCGACCGGCTTCCCATTCCTCTAAAGTACGAATTGGAATTCCCATATATTCTGAAAACTCTCTTCTGTTTAATCCTGCTTTTTTCCGTATTTCTTTCATGGTATCGATTTGATTCTGTATTTCTTTTTCTCTTTCTGCCATTATTATCCCTCCATAAAATAAAACCACTCTTTGAGTGGTTTTATTATAACGCTTATTTGTTATTAAATACAAGTACTTTTTCTTTATCGCGGACAATAATATATCATTTTCTGTTTACACAACTTTTCATTAATTGCAAACAATATAAATTCGAAATTGCATTTTTTATTTATTTATAATTTTCTTCTTAAATGAATAAAATTTATACGCATATTTACTCGTAAGAATTACGCCTAAAATGCAGCATCCTGATAAAACTCCCACACAAAATCCTTTGATAAAATCATATAATTCGGAAGGATTTGCAGGTTCCATATACAACATTATTAAATATACAACAGAAAGAATGGTTCCTGCGATAAAAATCCAATTCATTCTTTTCATAATCACTTGTTTTTCTCCATTGCTGTAATCAGCAACTTTTAATACGGTTTCCTTTAATTCTTTGTCCATTTGCTCGCTTTTCCTTTCTCCATCAATTAATTCTCTCAATTCCACATCGTAATAATCGGATAATTCAATTAGAATATCCAAATCCGGTAAGTTACTACCTGTTTCCCATCTTGAAATGGTTCTGCGGGAAGTATTCAAATACTCCGCCAATTGCTCCTGTGTAAGATTTTTCTCTTTTCGAAGTTCTTTTAAAAAACTTCCTATTTTTTGTTGGTTCATTTTTGTTCCTCCTTGCTTAAAAGATTACATCCCACACATGATAAAGAACAGGACATAAAGCGGGCAAAATACCTGTTTTTTCATATGAGACAATAAATGTCGCATACACATATCGTCACATGACTCATTATAACATATAAAATAAAAACCTTACTGATTTTCATTTCAATAAAATCAGTAAGGTTTTTAAAATTCTATTTATTCAGTTTTTATAAGAAAATATATTTCAAAATAAATAATACTGCCAAAATATACATCAAAGGTTTTACGTCTTTTGCTTTTCCACCAAATACATGAAGAATTACATAAGAGATAATACCAAATGCGATACCATCTGAAATACTGTATGTCAAAGGCATTGTTAATAATGCAATATAAGCAGGAATTGCTTCAATCGGATTCTCAAATGAGATATCTTTTACAGCCATGATCATTAAGAAACCTACAAAGATTAATGCAGGTGCTGTTGCAAAACTGGGGATTGCAATAAAAATCGGGCTTAATACGATTGAAACTAAAAATAATAATGCAGTTACTACAGATGCAAGACCTGTTCTTGCTCCTTCAGAAACACCTGAAGAACTTTCAACGAAAGTTGTAGTAGTAGATGTACCAAAAATTGCACCAACTGAAGTTGCGATAGAGTCAGCTAATAAAGCAGGTTTAATTCTGGGAAGTTTTCCGTCTTTATCGAGCATTTTTGCTTTATCTGCACAACCAATTAAAGTTCCCAATGTATCAAAAATATCTACAAATAAGAATGCACACATAATTGCAAAGAAATCAAGAACATTGAAGTTAGCAAATGCTTCTGCCGTAAAACACTGACCGAATGTTTTACCAATTGCAGCAATATTAAAATCACTCCATACTGGAAGAACAGAAAGTCCTGTGTATAAACCGGTAAGCTGTGCGATAATTCCTAAAAACCATGTTGCAAAGATACCAATTAAGATTGCACCTTTTACTTTCTTTACATAAAGAATAGAAATAATTAAAAGACCGATTAATGCTAATAATGCACAAATACCAACATTTGTAAAATCATCTCTAAAATTAACAAATGTAACTAAGGTTGAATCACTGTTTACAACAATACTGCCGTTTTCAAGTCCGATAAATGCAATAAATAAACCGATACCTACAGATACACCTTTTTTTAACTGCAAAGGAATGGAATCAAAAATTGCTTCTCTGACATTTGTGAGAGAGAGTATTACGAAAATAATACCTTCTGCAAATACAGCAAATAATGCAAACTGCCATGAATAACCCATTGTACCACATACGGTAAATGCAAAATATGCATTTAATCCAAGTCCGGGTGCTAAAGCAAATGGATAGTTGGCCATTAATGCCATACACATAGTTCCGACAAAGGAAGCAAGTGCAGTTGCGATTAAGATTGCCTGTGCATCCATTCCTGAAGCTGACAGAATAGAGGGGTTTACAGCTAAAATGTAAGCCATTGCCATAAATGTGGTAACACCACCAATGACTTCCGTTTTAACATCAGTTCCGTTTTCCTTTAATTTGAAAAACTTTTCTAACATTCTCTTTTCTCCTTTCGCATCTTAAGAATTCATTAGATTTTTATATATTGATTTTAAAAGATATAAAAAAATTTTACAACAAATTTTCCATATCTTTTTAAATCCAAAAAATTAAATCATGTAAAGGAATCATCATTTTTCTTTGATTAAAGATTAATATATGAAGATAAAACAGATATAATCTTATCCACATTCTCTTCCTGATTTGGAAATTTATTTCCTACAACTTTTTTAGACATCTGAAATATTATTTTTTCTTTTTTATAGTCTTCAAAAGTCGTTTTAACATTATATTGACCAAATATATTCTTTTTTATTTTGATTTTTTTTAAGTCATTTAAATTTTTTAAAATTCCTTCGTCGCTAACTAACTGAAATTTGTAACCTACCAGTCTCTTTTTATCTGTGACTCCAATATATCCGGTAGATGTACTATTATATCTTAAAAATGTATTATTCAAAAAAACACAATATACTGCCACTACAATTGATTCATCCGGATATAACAATTGTGAAAGCATATTATTCATTTCAATTTCATTATATTTTTTTTTAAATGAACTCATTATTCTTCCTCCGAATATAATCAATAATTTTAAACTTCCAAGATTTTTAAATAATATAGATTACTTTTCACTCTTTATCTTTAATATCATAATATAAGGTAAAAATGCTGTCGCTTTTGCGACAGCATTTATTTTATAACTCATCTGTTTCTTCTGTATCAGATTCGGAATTTTCTATTTCAGAATTTAATTCCTCATCAAGCTCATCCATTTCATTACCAAATTTTTCTCTTACTTTGGCAACTTTGGCAATCTTAACATTTTCATCAAGATTCATAAGTTTGACGCCGGATGCATTTCTTCCCTGCGTAGAAACATCTTTCATGGAAATCTGAATAATAATACCTGCATCTGTAATCATCATAATTTCATGATCATCATTAACAGCCTTAATTCCAACAACATCACCTGATTTTTCTACAATCTTGTAACATCTGATACCCTTACCGCCACGTTTCTGAACATGGAATTCTGAAAGAGGTGTCTTTTTACCATAGCCTTTTTCGGATACAACCAATAATTTTTCACCTTGTGTATCCAACTGCATACCAACGATTTCATCATCTTTACTTAAATTCATACCAATAACGCCCATAGTATTTCTGCCGGTTACACGTACATCGGTCTCTTTAAAGCATATACAAATACCTTTTTTGGTTACCAGATAAATGATATTGTCCGCAGTTGTGGTCTTTACTTCAATTAATTCGTCATCTTCACGGATATTCATTGCAATCAGACCACTCTTACGCATATTTTTGTAATCTTCCAACGTTGTCTTCTTAATGATACCTTTTTTGGTTACCATTAAAACATTTTTAGAATAATCTTCTTCGCTAATCGGTATCACCGCTGAGATTTTTTCTCCCGGATTAAGTTGTAAAAGATTAATGATAGCTGTTCCTCTTGCAGTTCTTCCTGCCTCCGGAATCTGATAAGCTTTCATATGATATACACGTCCGAAATTCGTAAAGAACATGACATAATTGTGCGTATTGGTCATTAAAAGATTTTCAATCACATCATCTTCAATTGTCTGCATTCCTTTAATTCCACGACCACCGCGATGCTGAACCTTAAAGTTGTCGACTGTCATTCTCTTAATATAACCTAAGCTTGTCATGGCAATTACGGTATTTCCTCTTGGAATTAAATCTTCCATGGAAATATCGTATTCATCATATCCAATCTTACTTCTACGGTCATCACCGAATTTTTCGGCAATTATTGTAATTTCATCCTTGATAACACCTAATAAAATCTTTTCATCTGCCAGAATGGATTTTAAATAAGCAATTCTTTCCAATAATTCTTTATGCTCATTTTCAAGTTTTTCTCTTTCCAGACCGGTCAGAGCACGCAGACGCATATCGACAATTGCCTGAGCCTGTGCTTCTGATAATTCAAATCTTTCAATTAAAGCTTCTTTGGCTGCCTGTGTATTTGCACTGTTTCTGATAATTTTAATTACTTCATCAATATTATCAAGAGCGATCAATAAACCTTGTAAGATATGATCTCTTTCTTCGGCTTTATTTAAATCAAATTTTGTTCTTCTGGTTACAACTTCTTCCTGATGTTTCAGATAGTAAGTCAGCATATCCAAAAGATTTAATACTTTCGGTTCATTGTTAACCAAAGCTAACATAATAACACCGAATGTATCCTGTAACTGTGTATGTTTGTATAACTGATTTAAAATGACATTGGCATTTACATCTTTACGAAGTTCTATTACAATACGCATACCTTCACGGTTTGATTCATCTCGTAAATCAGTAATTCCGTCTATTTTTTTCAGTTTAACAAGCTCTGCAATTTTTAAAATCAGATTGGCTTTGTTTACTAAATAAGGAAGCTCGGTAACGATAATTCTGTTTTTACCGTTTTCCATAGTTTCAATATTGGTAACCGCACGAACTCTTACTTTTCCGCGGCCGGTACGATATGCTTCCTCACATCCGGCAGTTCCTAAAATAACTCCTCCGGTAGGAAAATCGGGAGCTTTTACAATTTCCAAAATTTCTTCAATTTCGGTTGCTCTGTCTTCTTCGATACGATTATCAATAATTTTTACAACGGCAGCAACCACTTCTCTTAAATTATGAGGTGGAATATTGGTTGCCATACCTACTGCAATACCGGTCGTACCGTTAACCAATAAGTTGGGATAACGGCTCGGTAAAACTGCAGGTTCTTTTTCGGTTTCATCAAAGTTTGGAACAAAATCAACGGTATCTTTATTTATATCAGCTAAAAGTTCCATAGAAATTTTTGAAAGTCTTGCTTCGGTATAACGCATCGCAGCAGCACCGTCGCCATCCACCGAACCAAAGTTACCATGTCCGTCAACTAATGGATAACGGAAAGACCATTCCTGTGCCATATTTACCAATGCACCATAAATGGAACTATCACCATGAGGATGATATTTACCCATGGTATCACCGACAATACGTGCACTTTTTCGATGTGGTTTATCAGGTCCGTTATTTAATTCAACCATGGAATAAAGAACTCTTCGCTGAACCGGTTTTAAACCGTCACGAACATCCGGAAGCGCTCTGGATGCAATTACGCTCATGGCGTAATCGATGTAAGAGGTTTCCATTGTCTTCTTTAAATCAACATGTTTGACTTTATCATATTCCTTATCAAAAATCTGATCGTCCATTTTTTTCTCCCTATTATTAACGCTAGTAACCATGCCATTCATAAATGCTTCGCATTTATTTCATGGGCGCTACGCGCCATATATAAACTCATAAATATAAAAATTGTCATAAATGACATTTTTATATTTACTTCGTTTATGCATGGTTTGTTAGATATCCAAGTTTTTAACAAACTTTGCGTTTTCTTCGATGAATTCTCTTCGGGGTTCTACTTTATCGCCCATCAATGTTGTAAAGGTAACATCAACTTCTGATTCACTTTCTTCATCAATTACAACTTTTAATAAAACTCTGTTTTGAGGATCCATTGTGGTATCCCAAAGCTGATCGGCATCCATTTCACCCAGACCTTTGTAACGCTGGATGCGGTTGTTCTGATCTCTGCCGACTTCGTTTAAGATTTTATCTAACTCTTCATCACTGTACGCATACCATACTTTTTTATTTTTCTCTAACTTATAAAGAGGGGGCTGTGCTAAATAAACATATCCCTGTTTAATTAACTCAGGCATAAAACGATAAATAAAGGTAAGCATCAAAGTTGCAATATGAGCACCGTCAACATCGGCATCGGTCATAATGATAATTTTATGATAACGAAGTTTTGAAATATCAAAGTCATCATGAATACCGGTACCGAATGCGGTAATCATTGCTTTAATTTCTTCATTGGCATAAACTTTATCAAGTCTTGCTTTTTCAACATTTAATATTTTACCGCGAAGCGGCAAAATTGCCTGGGTTGCACGGTCTCTGGCAGTTTTTGCACTACCGCCGGCACTATCTCCCTCTACGATATAAATTTCACAGTTTTCGGGATTTCTGTCTGAACAGTCTGCTAATTTACCGGGAAGACTCATTCCTTCCAAAGCTGTTTTCCTACGAGCCATTTCCCTTGCTTTTCTTGCGGCATCCCTTGCTCTTTGTGCAAGAACGGATTTTTCACAAATCAATTTTGCAACAACAGGATTTTGCTCTAAGAAATAAGTAAGCTGTTCAGAAACAATACTTTCAACCGCTCTTTTTGCTTCTGAATTACCAAGCTTTTGTTTGGTCTGACCTTCAAACTGAGGGTTTTCAATTTTTACCGATACAATAGCTGTCAAACCTTCTCTGACATCTTCACCGGATAAATTCGGTTCATTATCTTTTAATATCTTCTTTTCCCTTGCATAATCATTAAAGGTTTTGGTAAGTGCATTTCGAAAACCGGTAAGCTGGGTACCACCTTCCGGGGTATTAATATTATTAACAAAGCTGTATACACTTTCCTGATAAGAATCATTATGCTGCATAGCAACTTCAACATAAACGTTTTCTTTATTACCTTCAAAATACATGACATTTTCATATAATGCCTGTTTACTTTTATTCAGATAAGTAACAAATTCCTGAATTCCGCCTTCATAATGGAAAACCTTATGAACCGGTTCTTCTTGTCTTAAATCAAACAATTCAATTCTGAGATTTTTGGTAAGGAAAGCCATTTCCCGCAATCTTTGTTTTAAAATATCAAATTCAAAAACGGTTGTTTCAAAAATTTGTGCATCGGGCTTAAATGTTACTTTAGTTCCTGTTTTATCTTCCGGACATGTTCCGATTTCTTTTAACGGATAACATACATCGCCTCTTTCATAACGCTGATTGTATATTTTTCCTTCTCTGCATATTTCTACTTCAAGCCACTCGGATAGTGCATTTACTACAGAAGCACCTACACCATGCAGACCACCGGATACTTTATATCCTCCACCGCCAAATTTTCCTCCTGCATGTAAAATTGTAAATACAACTTCAACAGCTGTTTTTCCGGAATCATGATTAATTCCAACCGGAATACCTCGTCCGTTATCTTCAACCGTAATGGTATCACCTTTATTAATTGATACTTTGATTGTATTACAAAATCCGGCCAAAGCTTCGTCTACCGCATTGTCCACAATTTCATAAACCAAATGATGAAGACCTCTTACGGAAGTAGAACCAATATACATACCGGGTCTTTTTCTTACAGCTTCAAGTCCTTTTAAAATCTGAATTTGATCAGCGCCATATTCAGCATTCTGGTTTTCGGCTTCTTTACTCATATATTACTCCTTATAATTTGATGAAAATGATCAATTTTCACTTTCAATTGCACCATTTACAACTCGAAATACTTTATTAATTTCAAAACGGTTATTTACAAATTCATCCAATCCCGTACAAGTAATGATTGTCTGAATATCACCAATGCTTTTTAACAGATAATTTTGTCTGTTACTGTCAAGCTCACTCAATACATCATCCAGTAATAAAACAGGAGTATCTTTTGTGATCTGTTTTACCAGTTCAATCTCTGCTAACTTTAATGAGAGAGCAGCAGTACGCTGCTGACCCTGCGAACCGAATTTTCTGATATCAACTCCATTTACAATAAAAGAAAAATCATCTCTGTGAGGACCTACTCCCGTAAATTTTGACTTGATATCTTTATCCATATTTTTGGATAAATTCTTTTCAAAATCTTCGCAGCTCGTATCAGGTTCATATACAACCAAAAGATTTTCTCTGCCGCCTGATAAATTAAAATGAATTTCTTTTATAATTTCATTTAATTTATCCACAAATTTATATCTTGCCTGAATAATCTGATTTCCATAGGTTACAAGCTGATTATCCCAAATTGTAATCGTATCTTTTAATTCTGGATTAAAGTAAAAGTCTTTTAAAAGTTTATTTCTCTGGTTGATGATCTTATTATATTGATTCAGATTATAAAGATAATATTTGTCTAACTGACATAATTCCATATCCACAAAACTTCTTCTGTTGGCCGGACCGCTCTTTATAATTGATAAATCTTCGGGAGAAAAAAACACGACATTAATAAGCCCCAGTAATTCAGCGGCTTTTTTTAACTTCTGACCGTTGATTGCAATTCCCTTAGATTTATTTTTTCTAAGATGCATATCAACTCTGTATTCCATATTGCCTTTTAACAAAAAAGTTTTAATATGTGCTTCTTCTTTATCGAAATGAATGATATCTTTATCTTTACTTCCTTTATGGGATTTTGTAGTGGAAGAAACATAAATGGCTTCTAATACATTTGTCTTTCCCTGTGCATTGTCACCATATAAAATATTTGTTCCATAATCAAAATTTAAAGACAAAGAATCATAATTTCTGAAATTTTCCAATTCCAATGATTTTATAATCATTTTCTTCTCCGGTACTAATTTGAAATCATAATTGTTTCTCCTTCAAAAGAAACAATATCTCCACTATATAATTTTTTTCCACGCTGCAATTCGGTATTGCCGTTTACTAAAACAAGACCATCCTGAATTGCATACTTTGCATCTACGCCGTTTTCAACCAGACCGGCTGCCTTTAAAGCCTGTCCGAGTTTGATATAATCATCTCTTAGTTTTATTGTGTGAACCATATTTTTCTCCATAAACTAAAATTCTGAATAAAAATCTAATCAGGCTGTAAAGTTTACAGGTAAAATCAAATATAAATAACTTGATTCAGAATCTCTGATAATACATGGAGCTTTTGGATTTACCATATAAATATCAATTTCTTCATCATCAATAACCTTTAAGGCATCCATTAAAAATTTTGGATTAAATCCAATCATGATATCTTTTCCCTCTTTTTCGATATCAATATTTTCATCCATGGAACCTAATGTGGATTTGATTTTTAATTCAATATTATTATCGGTAATACTCATAATAATCGGTTTTTTATCTCCCTCTTTTACAAGAAGAGTACCACGATCTATACTTTCAAATAATTCTCTTTTATTGATGGTTATCTTTGTTTCATAATCATTGGATAACATCTGGTCAATTTTAAAATATTCACCTTCAATTAATCTTGATAAAACGATTGTATCATCAAACTCAAATAAAATATGTCTGTCTGTAAAATAAATTGTTACATCCTTATCTGCTTCTCCGGTTAAAATCTTGCTAATTTCATTTAATGCTTTTCCCGGAACTACAACTTTAATAGAATCATAATTTTCTTTTAATTCAATATTTCTCAAAGAAATACGATGACCATCCAAAGATACTACTTTCAGCATATTATCTTTTACTTCAAATAATTCACCTGTCATCAATTTGTTATTTTCGTTTAATGAGATTGAGAATATCGTCTGTCTGATAATTTCTTTTAATGTAAACTGACTGATTACAATGCTTTTATTTCTTTCAATCTTTGGAAGATAAGAAAAATCTTCTCCACTTTTTCCTACAATATCAAATTTGGATTTTTCACATGTAATCGTAGTAGCTAAATTAGAATTGGTTTCAATGGTAATCAGATTGTTTGGAAGTTTACGTACAATTTCTAAAAATATTTTTGCATTTAAAGCAATAATACCTTTCTCTAAAATGTCACCTTCAATAATTGTTTCAATTCCAAGCTCCATGTCATTGGCAGTTAATTTAATTTCTCCGTTAGAAGCATCAATTAAAATACATTCTAAAATAGGCATGGTTGTTTTTGCAGGAACTGCTTTACTAACAATTTGAACTCCATTTAAGAGATTGGATTTTTTACAGATTATTTTCATTATGTGTATAACTTCCTTTCCAAAAATAATATGAAAAAACAATACGCGTACGCGTTGTTAAATAATTAATTTAAAATGATGAATCATTGTATTAATAATAAGGACTGTGGATATGTCCATAACCTAGACTATTATACCATTTTTATGCTTAAAAAGCTATGAATAAGTGTGTGTGTAAGTAATTTTTTTCATGTGTAATAGTTTTATTTTTGTGGATGAAAAATTTAAGCTAAATCAATGGATGATTAATTTAATTATTAAAATTCAAAATAATTCATGAGAGATTTGTTTAAAAATAGTAATTATAATCTTTTATCCACATAAATCCACATTATATGTTCATTTTTTTCTTAATGATTTCAATCTTATTTTTTATATCAGGATTTTTTTCCATTTCATTTTCTATTTTTTTACATCCGTGAAGAATGGTTGTATGATCCTTTTTATTGAGCATTTTGGCGATATTATCAAGAGAAGTAGTAGTATATTCCCTTATCATATACATACAAATCTGTCTTGGAATCACATATTCTGAATTTCTTTTTTTGGAAATAATATCTTCCTGGGAAACTCCAAAATGTTCCGCAACTACTTTTACAATAAAAGAAGGTGTAATTTCCATGGGAGTATCAGGGGAAATAATATCCTTTAAAGTTTCTTCGGCCAAATTCATGGAAAGTTCGATATTATTTAATCTGGATGCAGCAATCACTTTTTTGAGAGCACCCTCTAATTCCCGAATATTGGATTTTACGTTGGTTGCAATATAATTTAATATTTCATCGTCAATATTGCGATCATACAGTTCTACGTTTTTCTTAAGAATTGCCATACGCGTTTCATAATCCGGCGGCTGAATATCTGCCATTAGTCCCCATTCAAACCGGGATCTGAATCTTTCATCCAATGTTTCCATTTCTTTTGGTGGTTTATCAGAAGAAAGAATGATTTGTTTACCTGCATTATGTAAGGTATTAAATGTATGGAAAAATTCTTCCTGTGTAGAATCTTTTCCTATTATAAATTGAATATCATCAACAAGCAGTACATCGACCGTACGGTATTTTTCTCTTAACTGAGTCATTTTTGTAGAATTACCGCTACGAATTGATTCAATTACTTCATTGGTAAATTCTTCACTATTGACATATAAAACTTTTTTATCCGGATTTTGTTCTAATATGAAATGCCCGATGGAATGCATCAAATGAGTTTTTCCGAGTCCGGGGCCACCATATAAATAAAGAGGATTCCATGCTTCTCCCGGAGATTCTGCAACAGCCAAAGCTGCAGAATGTGCTAATTTATTATTACTTCCTACAACGAAGGTATCAAAATTATATCTGGGATTTAAATTAGCATTTTCCTTATTTATATTGTAGGTATTGATTTTTTCTTCATCCGAATTATCATTTTGAATATCTTTTTCCAAAATAAAAGAAACCTGATATTCGGAATTGAACATTTCAGAAATGGATACCTGAAAGAAATTCTTATATTTATTTGTAATATAACTTACGGCATGAGCCTGATCAGAAGGAATCAGAATCGTAACGGTATGATTTTCATCCTTATAAAATTTTAAAGGTTTGATCCAGGTATTATAAGAAATATCGGTAAGATCATATTCCTTTTTGATGATTTCTTTGATTTCTTCCCATCTGTCTGCAATTTCACTCATGTTAAAGACTCCTTCAAAAAATAACATACATCAAAAAAAGATGTACGTTTCTATATTAAACCAAATAAAATGAAAATTCAAATATACAAGATTTCCACAATAAATTGTTTACAAAAATTTTTAGTTTACATATTCAAGTTAAAATAAAATTATTTGTGTATAAGTTTTATCAACATTATTTTGTAAAATATATGTCAAAATTATTTAATTTTCGTTGTTTGTATTATTGTTAGTAACAAGTTATAAACAGTTATCCACAAAAAATGCACAAAATGTGGATATTTTATGTAAATTATATAGTTATGAACAATAAAAATCTATTATTCTATATCTTGGGCAAGTTTTTATATTTATATACAAAATATTGAAAAAAATTTTTTTTTATGAAATTGTATAAAAATTGTACTTTATGAAAAATCTAAAAAAGCCTTGATTTTGCTTGACTTATCAAATTTTTTTACCTATAATCGTAATGATTGTTTCTAACGGGAAAAAGGAGGTGTTTAATTATGAAGATGACATTTCAGCCGAAGAAAAGACAGAGAAGTAAAGTTCATGGTTTTAGATCAAGAATGAGCACAAAAGGCGGTAGAAAAGTATTACAAGCCAGAAGAGCTAAAGGAAGAAAAGTATTATCTGCATAGGCCGCAAATTTGTGGCCTTTTTTTCTCTGAATATATATAAGGAAGATTTATTATGAAATTTTCAGAGTCGTTAAAGAAAAATGACCAGTTTAGAGAGGTTTATAAAAAGGGGAAATCCCTTGCAAACAAATATTTAGTAATATATGTGTTAGAAAACAATCTGGAAATAAACCGTCTCGGAATTTCGGTCAGTAAGAAAGTAGGAAACAGTGTTGTCAGACATCATCTGGCAAGATTGATCCGGGAAAGTTACCGACTACATGAAGATATGTTTAATAGTGGTTTAGACATAGTAGTCGTTGCAAGAAAAAGTGCTGCCAATATCAGTTATCATGATATGGAGAGTGCTTTATTACATCTTTTCAGACTTCATAAAATAATAATAATAGAGAAGTCATCATAGAATTTTGATATGAAAAAAATATTAATTTTTATTATTAAATTTTATAGAAAATATTTATCTCCACTAAAATCTACCAAATGTCCTTATATACCAACATGTTCTCAATATGGTTTGGAAGCTGTTGAAAAATATGGTGCCGTAAAAGGTGGGGCAATGGCAGCCTGGAGAATTATAAGATGTAATCCTTTTTCAAAGGGTGGGTATGATCCCGTCCCTTAATAAAGTCAGGAGGAAAGAATGTCAGGTATTTTATTAACAAAAACTTCTACTTTTATTATCGGACCTGTTGCCACACTTCTTGGTTATTTAATGAGTGGTATTTTTACCATTTTGGAAAAGATTGGTATTCCTAATATTGGTTTATCAATCATTATTTTTACTTTGGTAATTTATCTTTGTTTGATGCCGCTTACTGTTAAACAACAGAAGTTTTCTAAGCTTCAGGCTAAAATGGCACCTGAGCTGCAGGCCATTCAAAAAAAATACGAAGGAAAAAGAGATAATGATTCCATGTTGGCAATGAATGAAGAAACAAAAGAGGTTTATGCCAAATATGGTGTATCACCTTCCGGAAGTTGTCTTCAGCTTCTTATTCAGATGCCGATTTTATTTGCTTTATATCGTGTTATCTATAATATTCCTGCATATGTTCCCGCAGTAAAAAATGTATTTAACAATTTAATTAATGAATTGGTACATTTAGACGGTGTTACAGAATTTTTACAGACATTCCAGAATGCTAACTATTTTAATAAGCAGTTTACAAGCGAAAGCTTTGTAGCCGGAAGTGAGTATATGAAAAATACATTTATTGATGTATTAAATAAAGCTTCAACTGCTGAATGGATGTCTTTGGGTGAAAAATTTCCTTCTGTTTCAGATCTGGTTCATTCCACATATGAAACAATGACAACCTATAATAATTTCTTAGGCCTGAATATTGGAAATTCACCTTTATATACTGTAAAAGAAGCTTTTTCAAGCGGACAGTATTTATTAATTGTCGGAGCATTAATGATTCCGATTTTAGCTGCACTTGCTCAGTTTTTGAGTGTAAAACTGATGCCTCAGGCAACTAATCAGAGCAGTGGTAATGAAACTGCAGACAGTATGATGCAGTCAATGAAAATGATGAATTATACAATGCCTGTTATGTCTGGTTTCTTCTGTTTAACATTACCTGCAGGTATGGGAATTTACTGGGTAGCCGGTTCTGTTATTCGTTGTATCCAGCAGATTTTTATTAACAGACATGTTGATAAAATCGATTTTGATGAGGTTATCAGAAAAAATCAGGAAAAAGCAGCAAAAAAAGTAAAGAAACAGGTTGATTCTGCTGTTTTATTACAAAATGCAAGCATTAAAACAAGAGCTAACATTAATGTAAACAGCAAATTAAGCCAGGAAGAAAAAGAAGCTTTGATTGAAGAAGCAAAACGTAAAAATGCTTCCGCTTCTGCAGGAAGTATGGCTGCAAAAGTTAATATGGTAAAAGATTTTAACGAAAATAAAAAATAGGGGGTTTTAATTTATGGAATATATTGAAGTTTCAGCTAAGACAATTGAAGATGCCATTACAGAAGCATGTCAGAAATTGTCAGTAGTAAGTGATAAATTAGATTACGAAGTTATTCAGGAACCTTCTTCTGGATTTTTAGGAATTAATTCAAAACCTGCTATTATCAAAGCATGTATTAAAGAAGAAGAAAAAACAATTGATATCAAAGCAAAAGATTTTCTGACAGATGTATTTAATTCCATGAATATTGCCGTTGTCATCGATGCAAAATATGATGATATCGATCATACACTTGATATTGATTTATCCGGTGATGATATGGGAATGTTAATCGGTAAAAGAGGTCAGACTTTAGATTCTTTACAGTATCTTGTTTCACTGGTTGTAAATAAAGGTGTTGATAATTACATCAGAGTAAAAGTTGATACCGAAAATTACAGACAAAGAAGAAAAGATACATTGGAAAATTTTGCAAAGAATATTGCTTATAAAGTAAAGAGAACAAGACGTTCTGTTGCATTAGAGCCAATGAATCCGTACGAGAGAAGAATTATTCATTCTGCTTTACAGAATGATAAATATGTGACAACACATAGTGAAGGTGAAGAACCTCATCGTAAAGTTGTTGTAACACTCAAAAAATAAATTGATAAATTTTAATTATTTTTCTCCCTTTTTAAAATTGTGAAATACTGATGTTTTATATAGTCTATGAGTTTGGTAGAAAAAATATTCAGTTACACAATCGAGAAAAGGGAGTTTTTTTAAGTTTGATATGGCGGTTTTATTTTTTAAATGATAATATGATATAATAGTCGGATTTCTAAAAAATATATATTAATTTGTATTTTTTATAAATCTTATTATTGATATATCATGATGTAGTGTAGATAATTCATATATTTTAAATTATGATTATAAAACGGAGAAAAGATGAAAACAGATACAATCGCTGCAATTGCAACTGCAATGTCAAATTCAGGTATTGGTGTAATCAGAATAAGTGGAGAAGAAGCGGTAGAAATTGCAGATAAAATATATCGCTCAAAAAATGGAAAAAAGAAATTATCAAGTCAAAAAACCCATACAATTCATTATGGATATATTTATGATGAAGATATTCTGATTGATGAAGTTATGGTTTTAATCATGCGTGCACCCCATAGTTTTACAGCAGAAGATACGGTTGAAATTGACTGTCATGGCGGAATGATTGTCATGAATAAAATTTTGGAGACTGTTATAAAAAATGGTGCCAGAATTGCAGAGCCCGGTGAGTTTACAAAACGTGCTTTCTTAAATGGAAGAATTGATTTAACAAAAGCCGAGGCTGTTATGGATTTGATTGAATCACAAAATGATTATGCTTTAAAATCTTCAATTGATCAGTTAAAAGGTAGTGTTTATGATAAAATTACATCTTTTCGAAATATAATAATTCATGAAATAGCTTTTATTGAATCTGCTTTGGATGACCCTGAGCATATCAGTTTGGATGGATATCCAAATGAATTGATGAAGATTGTAGATCAGTTATTGGATGAAATAAACCGGATGTTAATTTCTTTTCAAAATGGAAAAGTATTAAAAGAAGGAATTAAAACTGTCATTCTTGGTAAGCCCAATGCAGGAAAATCTTCCTTATTAAATAAGCTGCTTGGAGAGGAAAAAGCAATTGTTACAGAAATTGCCGGAACAACAAGAGATGTTTTGGAACAGTATATTAATTTGGATGGAATTGGAATTCATATTATTGATACGGCCGGGATTCGTGAAACAGAAGATATTGTTGAAAAAATCGGTGTCGATAGAGCAATGAAACAGGCACAGGAAGCAGACTTAATATTATATGTTGTTGATTCTTCAAAACCTCTGGATGAAGATGACTTTTCGATTATGAAATTAATGTCATCTAAAAAATTTATTATTTTATTAAATAAATCAGATTTGAATACAATTGTTTCTGTAGAAGATTTGGAAAATTTGTGTAAGGAAGATAAAGATCATTATGTCATTATCCAGACTTCCATGAAAGATGAAACAGGAATTGATCAATTAGAGGATGCGATAAAAAAATATTTTATTTCCGGAAAAATTGATTTTAATAATGAAGCTAATATTACAAATATCCGTCATAAAGAAGCATTGTCAGATTCTTATGAATCTTTAAAACTTGTGAAAAAAAGTATTGAAGATGAAATGCCGGAAGACTTTTTATCGATTGATTTAATGAATGCTTATTCTTCTCTTGGAAAAATCATCGGACAGGAAGTAGAAGATGATTTGGTAAATGAAATCTTTTCTAAATTCTGCATGGGAAAATAAATTGATTTGATATAATTTGTAATTGAGTTTTATCAGTTGGTTAACGGTTGCCAAGTGGAATTATATATTTATATTTTGAGAACAAAATAATTAATTTGATAAAAAAATTATGATGTTGGGGTCAAAAGGTATTTTGACCCCATGATACCAACGGATTGCTACGCACTTTGTGCTCTCGCAATCCATAAACAATCGAAATCCGCCCTAATCGGGCTACTTTCTCATGTTTTGCGGGTCCCAAAGTCATACTTTTTCATGCAAGCATGAAAAGTATGACCTTTTGACCCTGGTATCAAAATTATATTTTTATATAACATAGTTAGCATACGCTAACTACTAATAAACAGAAGGAAACATTATGTCAGAATTACAAAATAGAAAAAAAACAATCATTGATAAAGTTGATGTATGTGTGGTAGGTGCAGGTCATGCAGGATGTGAAGCTGCTTTGGCATGTGCCCGTCTTGGTCTGAAAACTGTAATTTTTACAGTAAGTGTAGATAGTATTGCACTTATGCCCTGTAATCCAAATATTGGTGGTTCATCAAAAGGTCATCTGGTTAGGGAACTTGATGCTCTTGGCGGTGAAATGGGAAAAAACATTGATAAAACATTTATCCAGTCTAAAATGTTAAATGTTTCAAAAGGTCCTGCCGTTCATTCATTAAGAGCCCAGGCCGATAAAGCGGATTATAGTCGTGAAATGAGAAAAGTTCTTGAAAATCAGGAAAATCTTATTATTAAGCAGGCTGAGGTTTGCGAAATTCTGACTGATATAAATGAAGAAACAGGTAATAAAAGAATTACCGGTGTTCAGATTTTTACCGGTGGTGTCTATGAATGTAAAGCAGTTGTATTATGTACCGGTACTTATTTAAGAGCAAGATGTCTTTGCGGAGAAGCAATTACTTATACAGGTCCGAACGGATTGCAGGCTGCAAATCATTTAACCGAGTGTTTAACAAATCTCGGAATTGAAATGAGAAGGTTTAAAACAGGAACCCCAGCCCGAATGGATAAACGTTCTATTGATTTTAGTAAAATGGAAGAACAATTTGGTGATAAAAAAATTGTTCCATTTTCTTTTTCGACAAATCCGGATGATGTGCAGATTGATCAGGTTTCCTGCTATCTGACTTATACAAATGAAAAGACGCATGAGATTATCAGAAATAATCTGGACCGTTCACCAATTTATGCAGGTGTAATCGAAGGTACCGGTCCCAGATATTGTCCTTCCATTGAAGACAAAGTTGTAAAATTTGCGGATAAAGAAAGACATCAGGTCTTTATTGAGCCTGAAGGATTGCATACAAATGAAATGTATGTCGGAGGAATGTCTTCTTCTTTGCCTGAAGATGTTCAGCTTCAAATGTATCGTACAGTTCCCGGACTGGAGCATTGTCAGATTGTCAGAAATGCTTATGCGATTGAATATGATTGTATTAATCCTAATCAACTCTATGCATCTTTGGCTTTTAAAGATTTTGATGGTTTGTTTGCCGGAGGACAGTTTAATGGAAGCAGCGGTTATGAAGAAGCTGCGGCGCAGGGACTTGTTGCCGGAATTAATGCTGCCATGTTTGTGAAAAACAAAGAGCCTATGATTATTGATCGTAGTGAAGGATATATCGGAGTTTTAATTGACGATCTGGTTACCAAAGAAAATTTTGAACCATATCGTATGATGACCAGTCGTTCTGAATACCGCTTACTTTTAAGACAGGATAATGCTGATTTACGACTTCGTAAAAAGGGATATGAAGTTGGACTTATTTCACAAGAGCAATATGATTATGTCTGTTTAAAAGAAAAATTGATTGCGGAAGAAGTAGAAAGACTTCAAAATACAAAAATCGGTGCTAATAAAAAAGTACAGGAGTTTTTGAGTAAACATGACAGTGCTTCGCTTAAGACTGCAGTTACTCTTGCAGAACTTTTGTGCAGACCGGAGTTGTCTTATGAACTTTTAAGTGAAATAGATCCGGATCGAAAACCTCTATCAGATGATGTTATTGAACAGGTCAATATTAATATAAAATATGATGGATATATTAAACGCCAGATAAAACAGGTAGAGACTTTCCGTAAAATAGAAAATAAAAAGATTCCAAAAGACATTGATTATGATGATGTCAGTTCACTTCGCTTGGAAGCAAGAGCTAAACTTAAAAGTTTTCAACCTGTTTCGGTTGGACAGGCTTCCCGTATTTCCGGAGTATCCCCAGCTGATATATCTGTATTATTGATTTACCTTGAGACTTATTATCAAAAGATATAATAGAAAAAATAAAGGAATGTTTCACGTGAAAGATTTATCTGATTTTAAAAATGATCTTAAAGAACTTCATATTGATTTATCAGAACAGGCAATTCAACAATTTCTTGATTATTATGAGTTACTGGTTGAATGGAATTCTTTTATGAATTTAACAGCCATTACTGATTTTAATGATGTACTAAAAAAACATTTTATTGACAGTCTTTCTTTTGTGAAAGCAAATGATCATATAAAGAAACATTCTCAATATGTTTTTTTAAATCAGAAAATTTCTATAATTGATATCGGAACCGGTGCAGGTTTTCCGGGTATCCCTTTAAAAATTGCTTTTCCTAATTTAAAAGTTACATTATTAGATTCTCTTAGCAAAAGAGTTCAGTTTTTAAATACTGTTATTGAAAAACTTGGATTAACGGATATTGTTGCTGTTCATGGTCGTGCAGAAGATTTTGCAAGAAATAAAGATTATCGCGAACAATATGATATTGCAGTAAGTCGTGCCGTAGCAAATATGAGTACATTATCTGAATACTGCATTCCTTTTGTAAAACAATCCGGTTTCTTTATTCCATTTAAATCTGAAAAGCTACCGGAAGAATTATCAAATGCACAACATGCTATGGATGTACTTGGATGTCATTTGATTGATCAGGTTGAGTTTGATTTACCAAATTCAGATTTACATCGTAATTTGGTTATTATTCAAAAAGAAAAATTGACACCTTCAAAGTATCCAAGAAAAGCGGGTGTTCCTTCAAAAAATCCATTGTAGGTTTTGTATAGGAGAAAGTTATATATTTTGTACAAAAGTTAATGTTTCACGTTTCACGTGAAACATTTTTATTGAAAAAATATAAAAAACATCATTTTGTGTTTCACGTGAAACATCAATCACTAAATATTGTGAAAAAATCCGTGAAACATAAAAAATAGTAAAACGTGAAACATTTTTACATAAAAATCTCATTTGTGAATTATTACTAAAAGAAAATAATCAGATTATAACTTAGAAAAACAAACTAACGATTTCAATAAAATGATGTGGATTGATAGAATAAATAGTGCTATAATCGTTTATGAGTTTGAAAAGAGAGATGAATGTCGGTAAGAAGAACCGAAAGGAAGGAAAAAAATGAGTAGAATTATTGCAGTAGCAAACCAGAAAGGTGGAGTAGGTAAATCTACTACATCTATTAATTTAGCGGCTTGTTTAGCTGAATTAGGAAAAAAAGTATTAATTATTGATTCAGATCCTCAGGGAAATACAACCAGTGGATTTGGAATTGATAAGAATTTTTTGGAAAATACGATTTATGAATTAATATTGGGAGAATGCTCCATTGGTGATTGTATTATAAAGGATGCAATTCCGAATGTATCCGTTTTACCTTCAAACGTAAATCTTGCAGCAGCGGAAATTGAATTAATCGGTATCGAAAATAAAGAATTTATTTTAAGAACGGAAATTGACTGGATAAAAGACAATTATGATTTTATAATTATCGACTGTCCTCCTTCTTTAAATATGTTAACAATTAACGCATTAACGGCATCAAATTCTGTTTTGGTTCCTATTCAATGTGAATTTTATGCATTAGAGGGATTAAGTCAGTTAATTCATTCTGTTAATTTGATTAAAGAAAGACTAAATCCTGAACTGGAAATGGAAGGTGTCGTATTTACGATGTATGATTCCAGAACAAATCTTTCCAGCCAGGTTGTAGAAAATGTAAAGAAAAACCTGGACGAAAATATATGTGATACGATTATCCCGAGAACCATCAGACTGGCTGAAGCACCCAGTCATGGAATGCCAATTACCATGTATGATCCGAAATCAACAGGTGCAGACAGTTACAGAGCTTTGGCAAAAGAAATACTGAATAGGAAAGGTGTATAACTATGGCAAAATCCAGAGGACTTGGAAAAGGATTAGATTCTTTAATTCCGGTTGGTAATGCTGACGGTAAAGGTAAAATCGGAATTAACAGTGTACCGGTTTCTGAAGAAAAACCGGATAAAATGGTTAAAATTACAATGGTTGAGCCCAATAGAGACCAGCCTCGTCATAAATTTGATGAAGAAGCATTAAATGAATTAGCTGATTCCATTAAACAGTACGGCATTATTTCACCAATCATTGTACAGGATCGAAAAGATCATTATGAAATTATTGCAGGTGAGAGACGTTGGCGTGCTGCAAAGATTGCCGGTTTAAAAGAAATTCCGGTTATTATAAAGAATTTTACGGAACAGGAAATTGTTGAAATTTCTTTAATAGAAAATATTCAGAGAGAAAATTTAAATCCGATTGAAGAAGCGTTAGCTTATAAACGGTTATTGACAGAGTTTAATTTAAAACAGGAAGAGGTTGCGCAGAGAGTATCAAAAAGCCGTACAGCTGTTACAAATTCTATGCGTTTGTTGAAATTAGCAGAAGAAGTACAGCAAATGATTATAGATGAAAGTCTGACAACAGGACATGCCAGGGCACTTATTACAATTGAAGATGAAAGTCAGCAGATTGAGATAGCTAAAAAGGTTGTAAATGAAAAATTAAGTGTTCGTGATATTGAAAAGCTTGTAAAAGATTTAAATAAACCCAAGAAAGAGAAAAAGGAATCAAAACAATTAAAAAATGACTTCATTTATCAGGATATTGAAGAAAAATTAAAACAGTCACTTGGAACAAAGGTCGCTGTCAGTGCAAAAGAAGACGGTTCCGGAAAGATTGAAATTGATTTTTATTCCAGCGAGGAGTTAGACAGAATTTTGGATCTCTTGAAATAGATAATAAAGAATGTTTTAGGATTGCGAGAGCACAAAGTGGGTAGCAATCCGTTGGTATACAAAGTAGAGATTGTTTTTACAGCGGAGGAATATATGAATAGTGTACTATTGAATCAAATCGGTCTTGGTTCACTTGATATTGCTTATTTTTTAATTGGTTTTTTGGTATTAATTCTGATTTTGTTTATTTTAAATATCGTTGCACTGGTTAAATTGAGCAAATGGAAAAAGAAATATGAATCATTTATGCTTGGCAAAAATGCCAAAAGCATGGAAAAGGAAATTAAAAATTTATTTACGGATATGGAGTTTTTAAAAAATTCCGTCAGTTCCAATAAAAAAGAAATCAGGTTGATTTACAGGAGACTGAAAACTACATACCAGAAATTAGGTATTGTAAAATATGATGCTTTCAACCAGATGGGTGGGCAGTTAAGCTTTGCACTTGCACTGTTAGATGAAAATAATGATGGTTTTGTAATGAACTCGGTTCATAGCACAGACGGAAGTTATTGCTATACAAAAGTAATTCAAAATGGTGAATGTGAGTTATCACTCGGTGATGAGGAAGCAAAAGCAATCAGAATGGCAATGGAAGAAGAATAATTAGGAGGACATAAATCATGTTAGACATTAAATTTTTAAGAGAGAATCCTGATATTGTAAAACAGAATATCAAAAATAAATTTCAGGACAGCAAGTTACCGATGGTTGATGAGGTTATTGAACTTGATGCAAAGAAAAGAGATTGTCAGCAGGAAGCAGATAGTCTGAGAGCAAACAGAAATAAAATCTCAAAACAGATTGGTGCTTTAATGGCTCAGGGCAAAAAAGAGGAAGCAGAAGAAGTAAAAAAGGAAGTTGCTGCATCTGCTGCGAGACTTTCTGAATTAGAAGAACAGGAAAAAGAGCTGGATGAAAAGATTTTAAAGATTATGATGGTTATTCCCAACATCATTGATCCTTCAGTTCCGATTGGAAAAGATGACAGTGAAAATGTAGAAGTAACAAAATACGGTGAACCGGTTGTTCCGGATTTTGAAATTCCTTATCACACCGATATTATGGAAAGATTTGACGGAATTGACCTTGAAGCAGCCGGACGAGTTGCCGGAAACGGTTTCTATTATCTAATGGGTGATATCGCAAGACTTCATTCTGCAGTGATTTCTTATGCAAGAGACTTTATGATTGACAGAGGATTTACTTATTGTGTTCCTCCTTTCATGATTCGAAGCAATGTCGTTACCGGTGTAATGAGTTTTGCTGAAATGGATGCCATGATGTATAAAATTGAGGGAGAAGATCTTTTCTTAATCGGTACAAGTGAGCATTCCATGATTGGTAAATTTATTGATACTATTATTCCCGAAGAACAGCTTCCCAAGACACTTACAAGCTATTCACCTTGTTTCCGTAAGGAAAAAGGAGCACATGGAATTGAAGAACGTGGTGTTTATCGTATTCACCAGTTTGAAAAACAGGAAATGATTGTTGTATGTAAGCCGGAAGAATCACCGATGTGGTTTGATAAATTATGGCAGAATACCGTGGATTTATTCAGATCCATGGATATTCCGGTTCGTACTTTGGAATGTTGTTCCGGTGATTTGGCAGACTTAAAGGTTAAATCTTTTGATGTTGAGGCATGGTCTCCGAGACAGAAAAAATATTTTGAAGTTGGTAGCTGCTCTAATTTAGGTGATGCACAGGCAAGAAGATTAAAGATCAGAGTAAAAGGTGAAGACGGACAAAAATATTTTGCTCATACCCTGAATAATACTGTAGTAGCACCTCCGAGAATGTTGATTGCATTTTTGGAAAACAACTTAAGAGCTGACGGTTCAGTAGCAATTCCGGAAGTTCTCCGTCCATATATGGGTGGAATGACGGAATTGACACCTAAGCACAACTAAATCATAGTGTATATGGAAGAATAAATTAAAAATGGTTTTTGTATAAATCATGTTTGTAATGAGGTAATAATTTGCATACATTTTTAAGAGCGATCGGGTTTAGCGAATACAAAAGTAAAAGACAACTGAATGACTTAATCGCAGAAGCTGTATTAAAAGCAGATGAAAAATTGTATACTTCACTAAATAATGATACTATTTTTGCGGAATATAATTTATTCTGCGGAAATAATATCGGAATTAGTGTCAGAGGAGAATATGACGAAGAAAATCAGTTCCTGGCAGACTATTCGATTCCTTTTTTCAGGGGGAGCCAGATCAGTTCCTATGCTGATAATTCTGTAGAGCGCCATGCTGAAAAAGAATCCTATGCAGGTATCTGTGATGATGTTCGCATTGGCGTTTCCTTAATCTTCTATTTACAAAATGTAGTAGGATATGTTAAAAGAAAAGTAGGCGGAAAGCTCCCTATGAAGGGTACTGCATTAACACTTGCAGGATTATCTACGCAGGGAACAATTTTAATGCCGATTGAAAAAAACGAATATGATTTGAAGAAAACCAGAAAACTGGCTCATCATCGACAAAAAATGATTATGAAAGCCAGAAACGGTGATGAGGATGCCATTGAAAGTCTGACTTTGGACGATATGGATACTTACAGCAACATTTCAAGAATGATTGTGAAACAGGATATTTTAAGTCTTGTGGACAATTATTTTATGCCTTATGGTGTGGAATGTGATCAATATGCGATTTTAGGTGAAATTCTGGATATGAATTGCGTGGAAAATACCATGACAAAAGAAAAAGTCTGGCAATTAACCCTTAGTTGTAATGATCTGATTTTTGATATATGTATAAATAGCCTTGATTTGTACGGAGAACCGGCAATCGGCAGAAGATTTAAGGGAAATATCTGGCTACAGGGTACAATTCATTTTCCGTCATAATTCTGTCATAAGGTTATCATGTAATCTAAAGTATGATATAATTTATAAATATAACTGCCGATATGAATGAGACCGAAGAGTTTCATAATACGGCATTTGTTCTCATAGTTAAATGGATATAACAAGCGCCTCCTAAGGTTCAACCATGGTTGACACCTGCGGAAGTTGAAAAGTGGTAAGTCAGAGTTCGATTCCAGTAAGGATTGACCTGAATGTCAAAATAAGTTACAATAGAAATTCATCACGGAAGTGATTGGATTCATAGATATGGCGACCGTAGTCAAAAGAGCTGAAAAGCCCGAAAATACGGCATTTGTTCCCTTAGTTAAATGGATATAACGGGGTCCTCCTAAGACTCTATTGTAGGTTCGATTCCTATAGGGAACGCTCATTTTAAGCAGTAATGACTAGAAAATCATTGCTGCTTTTTTCATGCAAAAACAGCATTTTCGGTGACAAATTTGTCAGCGAAATGTGTCATGGAAAACTGATTTTGTCAGCGAAACTGATTTCTTGTCAGCAGTCCATATTTTTCAAAACTGTCAGCCATAGGGATTAAGTACAAAGTAGGATAAGGTTTAGGTTGTAAAAGTAAGAAAAGATGGAAAGAAAAACACTATAGTCTTGCCAGTAAAAGGCCGTCCGGTCATCGAAGACCTGTATAAAATGTAGATATAGTGCAATTATTCCATGAGATATTACTAGAATTATTGTGTGTTATGTCATATTATTAATACATATCAGCTTCGCGCATACATATATTCCTCTCCTAATTTGAAGTTTTCTGCGGGAAATATGGAAAATAATAATTATCTAAGCAGATGTGGGGGCAGTTTAAATGGAAGTTCATAGAAAATCACTAACGCAGCTTTTTGTACCAATATGCTTCGAAACACTTTTTTATATGCTTTCCGGAATGATCGATACGCTTATGCTGTCATCTGTGAGCGATCAGGCAGTAGGTGCAGTCGGAACAGCAAATACTTATATTAGTGTGTTTATCATAATGTTTGGAGTTATATCGTCTGGCATGGTTGCGGTAATGACTCAAAATATCGGTGCGGAAAAACCGGGAGTTGCATATCAGGCAAGACAATTGGGGCTTATTTTTAATGCGGTTATTGGAGTGATGATGTCAGCATTTCTGGCTATTTTCTCAGGAAAAATTTTAGAGATAGTAAGTATTGCGCCCGCTCTTTTGGAACCGGCTGAAACTTATTTGAAAATAGTAGGTGGTGCATGCTTTTTAAATGCTCTTATACCTATATTTTCCAGCTATCTTAGAGTGTTTGGATATACAAAACAGTCGCTTTTTGCGTCAATCATAGGAAATGTAATTAATTTCTTTCTTAATTCTATATTTCTTTTTGTACTGAACTGGGGAGTGATGGGCGTTGCCATAGCTACTGTTATCTCACGAGTAATCAATTTGATAATTGTAGCAGCTATGGGAGCAGTGCTCATAAAAGCTAAAAATAACCTACAGCGGGAATCTTCACGCAAGATATTGGTGCAGATAATAAAAATAGGTTTTCCATCAGCGTGCGAGACAGCTCTTTATAATATTGCGATGACTTTGGTAGTTCGTTTCATGAATCAGATGGACTCGGATGGAATGAATGTTACCGCGCGTTCGTATGCAATTCAAATTGCGAATTTTTCATATTGTGTGGGAGCTGCTTTAGCGCAAGCAAATGCGATAATGACAGGCTGGCGAATTGGGGCAAAAGAGTTTGAGGAATGTGATAAGGGCACAAAAAAGGCCGCTATTTACGGAGTGATAACAGCAACCTGTTTTTCTGTGATATTTGCATTAACCGGTCGATTTATAGTACATATTTTCACAGATGATCCACAGATGATAAATCTGGTCGTAAAATTGCTTATCATTGACATTTTTCTTGAATTTGGGCGTGTGACGAATCTGGTCTATGGACAGGCACTCAAAACAAGCGGAGATGCGGTTTTTCCCGTAACAATTGGTGCGATATTTATGTATTTGGCGGCAGTGGGTGGCACATATTTCTTTGGTATACGGCTGGGGTTGCTTGCTGTGGGGGCATACATTGGTATGGCAAGTGATGAATGTGCAAGAGCCATAGGGATGGTGCTCCGCTGGAAGACAGGAAAATGGAAGACGAAACGATTAGTGGAGTAGAAATGAACCTATTGCTTTTAGTGTGTTATTTATGTATGATACAACTATGTATTTCAAATTAAAAGAAAACCGACCACATGGAACTTCGGAGCGACCGTTCAGTTTATATCATATACGAGATATTCACCATGCATTTCAGATTCCGGTGCATTGGCATGATGAACTTGAGATTATATATGTGAAAAATGGAGCGCTCAGTGTGACCATATCAGGAGAAAATTATATAGGAAATCAAGGTGAAGCATTTGTTGTATCACCGGGCAATTTACATTTTATGGGATCTCAGACAGGGGAAGTGGACTACTATACGTTCCTTTTTCCGCTGGAGTATGTGTCATTTCAGGTGAATGATCTACTTGAGAAAGAGGTAATGGCACCGCTGAAAAGTGGGAAAATGATGATAAAACCGCAGATTGGTGATAGGTTAAGTGATATATGTGATGGTCTAATAGCTTTGGAATATTCAAATTTAGTTCCGTTTGGTGCCAAGAAAGATACAGAATTTTCAGAAAATCAAAACGAAAATATGAATGACTTGGCAATTCAGCTTGAGATAAAAAGTATATTACTTCAATTTTTTAAGAGGATACTGAAACACGGCTTTATAGTAGAAAACAACACCAGTGGCAGAAACACTACGGAAAAAGAAATGATTTCGTATATACAGCAGAATTTTACAAGAGAAATTTCACTTAAAGAATTTGGAAAACAGTTCCACTTATCTGAAAAATATATTTCGCGCTATTTCAAGGAACACTTTCATATTACTTTATCGCAGTACATAAATCATTTACGTTTGGAACATGCTAGACAGTTATTGCAAGAGACAACTCTTTCAATTACGGAGGTTGCAATGCAGAGCGGTTATGAGAATGTAAGCTATTTTATCCGAAGCTTTAAGAAGATGTATGGAATGTCACCGCTGAAATATCGAAAACGGGTGTGAGGAGTTACTTGGTAAAATATGGTCAAAAAATCATCGATAACCGTCCCAATGCACGATATAATATAGGTAATCTAATAAGAAAATAGTGTTATCATTACTGCTTTGATGAGAGTGAATGGTAGCCATAGATATTTTATCCTAATATATATACTATAGTAAATAGATCACGGAGGTGCTCATATGACTATAGATACAAAAACAATGGTTTCTATTTCAGAAGCTAACCAGAATTTTTCTAAAGTAGCAAGACTGGTAGACGAATGCGGTTCAGCAGTAATTTTAAAGAATAATGTACCAAGATATCTTGTTATAGACTTCAGTAAAGCAGATAAGGATTTTACGGCATCTGATGAAGATGTGTTAAGTATTTCAAAGCAAATTATGGAACAAAATAAGGAAGCGTATGAGGTACTGGCTAAATGAAAAAATTGAGCAAAGAGCAGATTCTTATGCTTCATACTCAATTGATAAAAACGGTATTGATTGATCCGAAAAAGGCGGCCGATATTTACGCTTTTGCTGATGACCAGTTCAGATCCCTTTGTCAGAATAATGCATTGCTTGAGATTACGGAAAATGTTGATGAGATCATTGAGGCAAATGGAGGAAAAGAATCCGCAGCTGTTAAGTCTGCTTCATATGATGGAAAGTTATATGCATACCCAATGACTGCAAGTAATGGATATTTCCTGTACTATAATAAAGAGTATTTTACAGAGGAAGATGTTAAGAGTTTTGATAAAATGCTTGAAATAGCTAAGGAAAACGACAAAAAAATTGCGATGGATTTTACAAGTGGATGGTATCTTTATTCTTTCTTTAAAGGAGCCGGCTTAAATGTAGAAATTAGTGAGGATGGACTTACCAATATTTGTGACTGGAATACGACAGAAGGTAAATATAAAGGGATTGATGTTGCTGAAGCAATGTGTAAAATTGCCGATCATCCAGGCTTTTTAAATTGCGGAGACGCGGATTTTGTGGCAGGCGCAAAGGATGGAAGCATTATTGCAGGGATCAACGGAGCATGGAATGATAAAAAAATACAGGAAGCATATGGAGATAATTATGCAGCAACCAAGCTTCCGGAGTATTCAATTGCAGGGGATTCTGTTCAGATGCACAGTTTTGTTGGATATAAATTAGTAGGTGTAAATGCTTACACTGAGAATGCAAAATGGGCACAGCGTCTTGCGCAGTGGATTACAAATGAAGAAAATCAGATGATACGCTTTGAGCGAAAGGGTGATTGTCCTTCCAATGTAAATGCGGCAGCTTCGAAAAAAGTAATCGAGTCTCCTGCGATTGCCGCACTTGCTGCTCAGTCAGAATATGCTCATATTCAGCGCGTGTCAGACAGTTTTTGGATGCCGGTATATGTTTATGGAACTACAATAACTGCCGGAAATCTTGATGAAAAGAGTTTGCAGGTTCTTTTAGACCAGATGGTGAAGGATATTACCATACTACCGGAGGAGAATAAGTAAAAAAATGAAAAGAATACCGCTACGAATATTTATAATTGTTCTGATAACCGGAATTATTGGTGTTACGGGAATGGTGGTATTAAAATACAATATCGATAAATTATCCAATACATATCATGTAATCATGGATGAACATGCAGTGAATGTCTTGCGTATTGTGTGAAGCTTACTACCAAATTGGAAAATGCCAGAAGAGAGGCTGATGCAGCGAATCAATCCAAGTCACTTTTCCTCGCCAAAATGTCTCACGAAATCAGAACACCTATCAATGCAATTATCGGAATGAATGAAATGATTTTGAGAGAGGAAGATCGGCAGGATATCATAGATTATGGGATGGATGTAAAACGTTCTGCATATTCACTTTTAAGCACAATTAACGATATTCTGGACCTCTCGAAAATTGAATCGGGCAAAATGGAACTTATCTTCGTAGAGTATGATGTCAGTACTTTATTACATGATATTGTAAATATGATATCTATGAAGGCAAAAGATAAAGGGTTAGAGATAAAATTATCCGTAGATGAACAGTTGCCATCCAAATTATATGGAGATGATGTCCGGTTACGCCAGATTTTGATTAATTTGCTAAATAATGCTGTTAAATACACGGATACCGGAAGTGTAACACTTTCTGTTTCAGGCGAGATTCAGGATTCAAAGGTAAATCTGTATTTTGAAGTAAAGGATACCGGAATTGGAATAAAGAAAGAAGACCTGAACAAATTATTTGCGGAGTTTGAAAGAATAGAAGAAAAGCGTAATCGAAATATTGAAGGTACCGGCCTTGGAATCAGTATTACAACGCAACTGTTAGCAATGATGGACAGCCAGTTGGAGGTTGATAGTGTTTATGGTGAAGGTTCCAAATTTTATTTTCATTTATTACAGAATATTGTTGATAAAGAACCTATCGGTGATATTGAAAAACGAATACACGAACAGGCCGTGGAATATAGCTATGAGGTAAGTTTTGTTGCTCCGGAAGCTAAAATACTTGTAGTAGATGATAATCAGTTAAACCGCAAAGTATTTTTCAATTTATTAAAAGAGTTGCAGATGGAAATTCATGAGGCTACAGGTGGTTTAGCATGTTTGGATATGGTTACTAAACAACCGTATGACTTAATTTTCCTTGATCATATGATGCCGGATTTGGACGGTGTGGAGACCATTAAAAAATTGCAAGTTTTAGAAAATAATTTATGTAAAGAAACACCTGTAATTGCGTTGACTGCCAATGCGCTTTCAGGAGCACGGGAAATGTATCTTGATATCGGTTTTTCAGATTATTTATCAAAGCCGTTTGAACCGGAAAAACTTGAGGAGATGCTACTGAAATATTTGCCAAAAGAAAAGATTGTTGCAGTTGATACTTCTGAGCTTCCTAAGAAAAAGAAAAGAGACAAAATATTGGATTTTGCAGACCAGGGATTCCCGGATGTCGAGGGAATGGACTGGAAGTACGCAGCAATTGTTCAGCCGAATGCAGAATTCCTGCTGGATGCGATATTGATGTTTACAAGTCTGTTGAAGTCCGATGCACAAGTGTTAAAGGAGAACTACAATATACTTTCGGAGATGCTGGCTACGAATCTGTCAGAGTCTGAAGAGGTGTTGGAAGCATGGAGACAATACCGTGTTAAAGTGCATGCAATGAAAACCTCCGCAGCAATGATAGGAGCTATATCGCTAAGTAGTTTTGCAAGGCTTCTTGAGGATTTTTCCAAAAAACAAATAATTGAACCAATTAAAGCATTAACAGATATATTTCTTGAGGAATGGTTAAGCTACGAGGAAAGATTATCTGTATTTAAAGTAAATGAAGAGAATATGGAGAACGAGAAAAAGTTTTCGGCTTCAGCTATTTTAGATTTCCTAAGCCCTCTGGATGCAGCGATGGAAGATATGGATGTAGATACAGCGGATGAAATTATTAAGCAGATACAGTGCTATGAAATGCCTGACAATCTCAAGGAATTAATAGATCAGTTAGCATCTGCTGTTATGAATCTGGATATTCAGATGGAACATGAAATAGTAAAGAAATTGCGTGAAGAGATGAAAACATCGTAGAGACTGAGTGCACGCTATAATAAGGTAATCTAATAAGAAAATAGTGTTATCATTTTATCTGCAAAAGCTACAAGCTCTATATAATAAAAGAAAGAGAAACGAATTTGTGAGTAAACTCACATTTGTTTCTCTTTCTTTTATTTTATAGGGCGCCAACCCGCGATAATATTGATAACTATACTCTTTTTTATTATAAATTTTTAAGGGATAAAGTTCATAATGATGACTATTGGAAGGAATTAAGTAACAGAGAAATTTAAAGGCGGATCAACCATGGATATTAATTTCATGTTAAGAAGAACGTCAAATGATACATAAAAGTATTTAAAGGGGGAATAATTTTAAAAAATAAAAAAATTACCCCCTTAACTTGAAAAATAAAATTATCTGTAATAATATAAAATTAGAAACGGAGATATAATTATGGATTTCTATAGGCGTGAAAATTACTTAAAAAAAATGCGAGGATTCTATCATGATTCTGAGATGATAAAGGTGATAACCGGTGTTCGAAGATGTGGAAAATCTTCTTTGATGAAAACAATCATGGAAGAATTAATAGAGCAAGGTATATCGGAAGAAAATATCATTTTATTGGATTTGGATTTAAGAGGCTATAAGTCGGTGAAGCAACCGGAACAATTAGAATCAATAATAGATAAATATAATCATATTCAAGGTTTAAAGTACTTATTTATAGATGAAATTCAAAATGTAAGTGGATTTGAAGAAGTAATAAATGCATATCGTGGCGAAGGTGAGTATTCAATATTTATTACAGGGTCAAATTCCTATCTGTTAAGTGGAGAGTTAATCACAAAGCTTACCGGTCGATATATTGAATTTGAAATGTTTCCACTTTCGTTTGAAGAATATGTTGGCATGAAGGAATACTTCGGAAAAACAGTTAGTTCAAATTTGACAGAAGAATTGGATCAATATATGAATGAGGGAGGATTTCCAAAGACAATATTTTATGATAATCCGGAAGATAAGCGGACATATATAAAAAGTGTCATTAGTGAGATTTTTGAAAAGGATATCAAACGGAGAGTAAAAATCAGAAATGTTTCCGTATTTAAAGTAATTCAAACATATTTGATTAACAATTTTGGTGCAACAACAAGCTTGACAAATATGTTGAAAGAATTGCATAAATCCGGTATGGATATTAAACGAGAGACGTTGAATCGATATATTCAGATTCTGATTGATGCAAAAATATTGTATGAGTGTAAAAGATTTGATTTAAAATCAAAAAAATCAATTCAAGGTGAACAGAAATATTATTTATCAGACCTTGGTTTCTACTTCGCAACCAATACAGATAACAGGATAAATTATGGACCGGCATTGGAAAATATTGTTTATCATTATGCACGATCAAAGGGATATGAAATAAGTATTGGTAGAATTGGAAAATTAGAATGTGATTTTATTATGCGTGATCAAACTATGGAATATAGTTATGTGCAGGTTGCTATGACAATTATGGCAAACAAGGAAACTGAGAATCGGGAATATATACCATTAGAATCCATTGCAGATAATTACCCCAAATATGTACTTACCAGAAATGATATGATACAGAAGAGAAATGGAATTATTCACAAAAATATTCCGGAGTTTATGTCAAATGGAGAATTGTTTTCATAGATTCTGTGAAAATGTAGTTCTATAATTATCTGCTTTATAATTCGGAGGGATATTAATGAAAAGAGAAGAAAAGATAAAAGAAGTGTCGGATTGTCTGGTACAAAATCTAATAAAGGAGAAAAAAAGCCTTATTATTGTAAATAACAGGACAAAGAAATACGAATGCCTGGAGTTAGATGAGGTGTTAAAAACGATTCTTCCGGATAGTGGAAGTATTGATGAATTATATAATACCTTGTTTTTAGATAATAAGAACAATGGTATGGAAGATAAGGGCGGGTATAAGCAGTTTGAAGATTTGTCTGTTTTTCAACGGGATCAATATCGGGTAAATCTCAGTTTTGTAGTAGATAATAAAGAATATATGTATGAGTTAGTGCAATCCCGCATGAATGATGATGAGATGGCTATTTTTATTATGGGGCAGAGCTACTTATTTGAACATACTACAATAGAAAAGGAAAAAGCAGACACGATTCAAGAGGCTTATTTATTTTCTATGATTGTAAATTTGTCGGATGATTCCTGCATCAATCCCAACACCACGGAAGTAAGGTCAGACCGTCAGGATTTTATGGACATTAAGTATTCTGATTGGAGATTAATGATTTCTAATATGTTTAAAGAGCAGGACAGAATTTTGTTTTTGCGTGCTTCATCTCCGGAAAATATTATTAATACTTTAGAGACCAAGCCCCGTTTTAATATTGACCTGCAGATGATGAATTTGCAGGGAGAATACATATGGTCCAGACTTAATTTTGCAAGAATGAAGAATTTTTCCCGTGAAAATCCGAGATTTCTGTATACAGTTTATGATATTTCTGAGGATATGAATCAATTACTGCGTCAGGAAGGTATCACAAAAGCAGTAGAAGAACAGAATGAGATATTGCAGCGATTAGACCAGAAAAAAACACAGTTCTTTGCCAATATGTCACATGAGTTCAGGGCTCCTATTAATGCTATTATGGGTATGAGTGAGGTAATTTTATGCAATAGCAAAGAGGCCAACATACGGGAGTATGCAGGAGATATTAAAAATGCCAGTAAGATGTTACTGTATCTGGTAAATGATATTTTGGATTTATCTAAGATTCAAGCAGGAAAGATGGAAATTGTTCCTGTTGAATATGAAACGGAAGATCTTTTAAGAAATGTTGGAAATGTGATTAGATTATCGGTTCAGGACAAATCTTTATCTTATGAGGTTAATATAGCTAAGGATGTACCTAAGAGACTTTTTGGTGATGAAATTCGTATTGCCCAGGTTTTAACCAATTTATTAACCAATGCTGTAAAGTATACGGATGAGGGAAAGGTAACATTAACCTTAAATGCTGTCAAAGACTTAAAGGGTATGGATGCGATTGAATATATCGTAGAAGATACCGGTTGTGGAATTAAACCGGAAGATATGGATAAACTGTTTGATTCCTATGGACGAGTTAATCTTGAACGTAACCGCCGTGTAGAAGGAACCGGTCTCGGAATGGGTATCGTAACAGGTCTTTTAGAGGCGATGAACAGTAAGCTCCATGTGAAAAGTCAATATGGAGAAGGTTCTCGTTTTTCATTTGTACTTGCACAAAACTATGTTAATTCTTCACCTGAAATCCAAAATATTAGTGACGCCAAGGAATTAGAGTTGGGTGATAAGCTGATTCTGGTTGTAGATGATGTTCCGCTTAATTTAAAGATTGTAGATGTATTGCTTAAACCGCTCGGCGCCAATGTAGAATTGGCAAACAATGGAAAAGATGCATTAGAGATGATGAAACAAAAGAAATATGATCTGATACTCTTAGACCATATGATGCCAGGTATGGATGGAGTTGAAACATTAAAACAGGCTCGTGAAATTAACGATTATTATAAGGATGCAGCTATTATTGCTTTGACAGGAAATGCGTCCGTAACAGCCCGTGATGAGTATCTTTGTATGGGATTTACAGATTATCTTGAAAAACCGATACTGCCGGATAAGATGAAAGAGATATTAAGAACATACATTGGGTAGTTTCTTTTTAAAATCCACCCTACAATGATTGTGTGGTGGATTTTTATACTCATAGAGAAGATGATTTTAACAACACATATTTTAATTAATTTACAAAAAGTGTGTTGTTAAATCCATATATAAGAGTTAAGAATCGCAATGTGAAAGTTTTCGAAGCGGTTAGAGAATTAGTCAATCAACAAATCATAAACAGATGAAAGATTAAAAGAGAGGAATTGAAATTATATGAAAGTCGAACGCTATGTATCAAAAAGAACACTTTGGATAATAGCTTTAATTTTTGCAGTTTTAAGTATAGTAGCCCTGTATTTTGGTACTTTCTATCGTTTTGTATTGAAGGAAAAATACAAAGATTACAAAATCTGCAAGGCAACTGTAATTTCATTAGAAGAATATGAATATGAAGACAGTGATGACAATACTTATTACCACTATTCGGCTGAGCTTGAATATCAGATAGATGGAGTTTCCTATTCACAGGTGACGGATGATATTTTTTCGGTGGATAATGTACCGGATAAAGGGGAAAGAATTAAGATATGTTATCAGAAAGAAAATCCAAACGAATATTTTGTCGCAAAGTATGATTGGATGACTCGCTCTTACCTTCCGCTGGATAATCGTGGAGATGATATACTTTTTACCGCAATAATTTTTATCAGCTTTGTATTAATTATTGTTCCTATGGCATTGGATACTGATCAAGTACAGGGAGTGCTTTTAGGTAGTGGTTTTTTATTAATGGGACTAGATGGTATTGTAATGGGATTTTTATGCAAAAATTTCGGAATGTTTTTCTTGATTATTTTCGGAATTGTCGGTGCAATAATTTTATATCGTTATTTATTTATACCAAAAGAACGGCGAATAAAAGAAGATGAAGCGTCGGAATATTTACGGCTCTTTAAAGTTGTTGATATTTATCAGGATTTTCAAACCAATATCAGAACCGTTGTATTTTCATTACCGGAAAACAATGGTAGTACACAAGGATTATACTCTTATGATGACAATAATAATTATTTTGGCTATGGTGATATGTATCAGATTGATAAAAGAGTTCTTCAGAATTTTCAGGAAACCCGCATAGTGAACGGCTCATATACAATAAATATTAACGGAATTAACGGATCTGATATCCAACCTTTAAATCCGATTGTTAGGAAAATGTTTTCTCTGACAGGAATTGACAGAACTTCTTAACATACATAAAAAATTGATTGATACAATACCTTGTTTTCATTACATTAACATGGTTTATATTTCAGTAGATTAAATTTCAGTGGATTATATTTCATTACATTAACAATGGAAAAAATATCGACATCCGGCTTTATACACGTTAAAATAGAAGTAATCATATTTTTTTAATAAAAATTCTGATGAGAAAGAATAGAAATGAATTACATTGTTTTGGATTTAGAATGGAATCAATCGCCGTCGGGTAAGATTTATTCCAACAAAAGCCTCCCTTTTGAAATCATTGAAATAGGGGCGGTAAAACTGAATAGCTGTTTTAAGGAAACCGGAAGATTTAACGAACTGATTAAGCCGAGAGTGTATAAAAATATTAACCATATTATTGGAAACATTATACATATAGAAGAATCAGAGCTTAAAAATGCCCGTTCTTTTAAAGAAGTCATGGATTCTTTTTTAGAGTTTTGTGGTTCCAATTACATTTTTTGTACCTGGGGTTCTCTGGATTTATTAGAACTCCAGAGAAATATGAAGTATTTCGGTTTAAAACCTCTTTCGAAAGGTCCCATTTGTTATATTGATGTTCAAAAAATATTTGCACTTCAGACAGAAGGCAAAAAACATCAACATACGCTGGAGTATGCGGTTGATTACTTTAAAATCAAAAAAGACATCTCTTTTCACAGAGCTTTTTCTGATGCGTATTATACAGCAAAAGTATTGCGGATGATCAAGAGAAAAAACCGCAAAAAGCTATCGTTTGATACGTATTGTATTCCCGAGAGTAAGAAAGAAGAAGTACATATTGTTTTTGACAGCTATTACAAATATATTTCCCGTGGTTTTGGCTCAAAAACGGAAGCAATGCATGATGAAGAAATCTCTTATTGCGGATGTTACCTTTGCAAAAGAAAAACCACAGAAGTAATTCCGTGGTTTAGCAATAACAGTAAACATTATTATAGTGTCTCACAATGTAAAAGGCATGGTTTTATTAAATGCAAAAACCGTATCAGAAAATCAGAATCCGGAAAAATCTATGTGGTAAAAACCATGAAAAAGATTTCGGAAGAGGAAAAAGATATTCTGATGGAAAAATACCGGAAAAATCAGATTTCAAATTTACCGGAAACATCGACTTTAAAAATACCGAATTCTTCAAGTGATTACCAGGAATCATGAAAACGATCATTTCTGCGTCTTTTTCGTCTTCGTTTTTTAGGGCGATTTATTTTTATGGTTGAGCCTCTTCTTCTACGGGATGAAAAACTGTAATTACGGAAAAAAGTGACAACCCAAATAATGCCAAGTACAAGTAAAAATGCAGCTATAACGGCAATGAGGACATGAATAACATTGATAAAAAGTACATTATCACCGTTTTGTTGCGTTACATTACCGGAATTGTTTTCCATTTCTGAAGAAAAGCTTTCCGAAGGATTTGTCTGCGTAATGGTAACATCGGCAGATCCTAAATAAATGCCCTGATATTCATAATCAATGGTAGCAAGTACCGATTCGGATTCCTGTGCATTTTCATAAGATAAAGAAGATGTCAGGTCGTCGAAGGCAACTGTTTTTGGCATGATAATATAAGCATTTGGATCTATTTCCATGATAGGATTACTACTAAAAAAGATATCATGATCACTTTCAAACAATGATGATTCGTTAACGGAATAATTAGTTTCGTTGTCTGCAATAACTATTTTTTCAAAGTTGTTGAATCCATAATCAAACAATGCAATCGTATCTAAGAACTGATTCGGTGATTCTTCTTTCATAATTACACAGATCAGTTTTATACCATCACGTTCTGCACAGGAGACAAGAGTCTGCCTTGCCACTGTGGTATATCCCGTTTTTCCACCGATATATCCTTCATAATCATAGGTTTTTTTGGTCAATAAATTGTGTGTATATAAATCCACATCATCATCGGGCTGCGTCGGAGACTGCGGAACGTGATAATATGCTGTACCCGACATTTTTGAGAGTGTGGGATTTGCAAAAAAAGCACGTGCAATGGTTGCAAGATCTCTGGGAGTTGTATAGTGGTTTTCATCATGAAGACCGTTTGTCGTAACAAAATGTGTATTGGTACAACCAAGCTGTGCAGCTTTCTGATTCATCATTTCAACATAGGAATTCATGTCGCCGGCAATATGTTCGCCAACTGCATTACATACTTCATTTGCAGAATATACTAAAATACCGTAAAGAGCCTGCTCCATCGGAATAGACTGTCCTTCATCCATTCCCATGTTGGAGGAACCTCTTTCTATGGAAAAAACCGCATCATGTGAAAATGTAACCATTTCGTCCATCTGAGAATTTTCGATAGCAAGAAGAGCAGTCATAATTTTTGTGGTACTTGCAGGATAAAGTTTTTCATCAATATTTTTTGCATATAAAACCGTACCGGTGTTGGCCTCCATTAAAATAGCACCTTCTGCACCAATCTGTGGTCCCTGCGGCCAGTTCGCAATTTCATTACTTTGAATGGGAAGAGATTTTCGAGCTTCTGCCAAAGCATAATAATCATGAGGATCTATTTGACCGGATGAATCGGAATCAGTAGCAGGTTCTGCATAAACAGTGTTTGCATTTGTAAGAAAACCGGAAAAAGCAATTGCAACAGAAAGACAGAGGGGCAATGCTTTTTTGATCAAGTTTTGATGCATGTAAGTTCTCCTTATATAAATTGATATGAATGAAACAAAAATCTGTCTCACTAAATATAAAATGGTGTGAGTGAAGCAGAAATATGACCACATATCATAAAGTATCGAAATATTTGTTGTATAGTTCTTGAAAACAACTACAATTATGATACAATAAAACAATTGAAAAACAAAGCGAAAAAAGGAGAAAAGCATGCGACTTCGTAATATCAGTGGTTCCAGGGAAGTAATTGCCGATTCAAAATATGTCATACAGAATGCTACAGAGCAGAAAGGAAAAATCAAAAGTTTTTTTGAAAAAGACCAGCCTCTTCAGATTGAAATTGGGATGGGAAAAGGGCGTTTTATCATGGCTTTGGCAGAACAAAATCCGGATATTAATTTTATTGGGATTGAAAAATATTCCAGTGTATTGTTACGTGCCATACAGAAAATGGAACAGAATGAATTGCCAAATTTAAAGTTTATCCGCATGGATGCGGAAGATATTACTGAGGTTTTTGAGCAAGGTGAAGTAGATAAAATCTATTTGAATTTTTCAGATCCCTGGCCTAAAGACCGGCATGCAAAAAGACGTCTTCCATCCAAAGAATTTTTGAAAAGATATGATGAAATTTTAAAAAAGGATGGATTTATTGAGTTCAAAACTGATAACCGGGATTTATTTGATTTCGCAGTTGAACAGTTAGAATTAGCCGGCTGGAAGGCAAAGGTCATTACCTATGATTTACATAGTGATCCGGTCTTAAATGAAGGCAATATCATGACCGAGTACGAAGAGAAATTTTCTTCGATCGGAAATCCGATTTGTAAATATATTATATATAGATAGGCTATGATCCAAAAGTGCAAGTCGCCCAAATTAAAATGATATATCTTTGCCCGCCGGCTTTTACGAGGTTTTGTAACTTTCTTAGCGGCATGGCGAACAAAAAGGAATGCCCGGTTTCAACTGTCTGAAGACGAAGTCTGAGTTTTGAAACCGGGCATTTAATAATTTACGCTACTACCTCTTCCTTATCTCTTGAAAATAAAAACTTTAGAATAATCGGTGTCATAACGGAAGAACTGATAATGAGTAAGATGACAGCTGTAAAGTATTCGGACGAAATCATTCCGACTGAAAGACATTTCTGGGCAACAATCAATGCAACTTCACCACGTGTCATCATTCCGACACCAATTTTTAAAGAGTCGGACCAGTTAAACCGACATAGCTTTGCCATAAAGCCACAGCCAATGATCTTAGTCAGAAGGGCAACAATAACAAAGCAGAGACTAAACAGCAGGAATTTGCCGTTCATTGCCGAAAAAGTTGTTTTTAAACCAATTCCTACAAAGAAAACCGGAGCAAAAATCATATAAGTGCTGATATGAGCCTTTGTATTGATATATTCGGCATCTTTTAAGCTACATAATATAATGCCGGCTGCATATGCACCGGTGATGTCGGCAATGCCGAAATACTTTTCAGCAACATATGCGAGAGCAAAGCACAAAACAAATCCCAAAATCGGAATTCTTTGGGTATGTGGATTTCGGTTATCTAACCATTTGAATCCCTTGTATGCAAAATATCCGCCAACGAAGGCCACGATAAAGAACAATACCGTTTTAATTACAATCATGGAAGGTTTTACGGAGGTATCCTTAAAACCGATGACAACTGTCAAAACAATAATGCCGATGACATCATCAATAATGGCAGAACTTAAGATGGTGGTTCCGACTAATCCTTTTAATTTTCCAAGTTCCTGTAGGGCAGCCACAGTAATACTGACACTGGTCGCTGTCATAATGGCACCGATACTCATACCGGCAAAGAAGGAAGGTGTTCCAATTCCTTCAAATCCGTAAAAAGCAAAGTATAAAAGCGAACCGAAAATAAAAGGAATAAATACGCCGAAGCAGGCAATGGCAAAAGCCTTGGGTCCGGTTTTAATTAAATCCTTGAGGTCTGTTTCCAGTCCGGCAGAGAACATGACAAGAATAACGCCGATTTCAGCCATTTTTGCAATAAAATCCGATTGTTCCACCAGTCCTAAACAACAGGGTCCGATAATTAATCCGGCAATAATCTGTCCGGCTACCTGCGGTGCTTTACATTTTCTGGCAAGCATACCGCACAGTTTTGCGGAAAAAAGAATGATTGCCAGATCGCGTAATATTTCATATGTTTCCATGTTATCAGTCCTTTCATATCTTATGTCCAACACAAAATGTAGCAGAGTCTTCCCAATACTTCAAGTATAAATAAACTTTTTCTTAAAAAATTTTTGCTAAAAAGTAAAAAATAAGTTGAAAGAAAAATTATTGTATTGTATATTAGTATATGTGCCGAGAAAAAACGGCATACATAATACCGGGGTGTGGCTCAGCTTGGTAGAGCGCTACGTTCGGGACGTAGAGGTCGCGTGTTCGAATCACGTCACCCCGATTGGCTGTAAACTTTACGGTTTGCAGCTTTTTTAATTCTCTTACATTTCAATTCATACATTTCATTTCATACATTTCAAAAAAGAAGAATAAAATGGTTATTTTTTACAATATCTTGTCTATTTTTTACATATATATAATTTTTTCTCTTTTTTTCGATATAATTTTACTTTGTGACATAGGAAATCAAAAACTATGAACATAGCGAAATAAAAAGAGAGTGGGAGAGAAAATGAAAAAAATTAAAAAGTATGTATTGATTGATTTATTAACCGGTATAGGATTCTGTATTCTTGCCGGTTTTTTGGTGTTTGTCCTAAATAAAGAAACAATATCACAAAAAATGATTGAGCAGTGTCTGGATCTTTTTGGAACTATAACAGGAAGTTTTTATATAACAATTATTTTGTCACGTATAAAAACAAAAGACTTTAGTGAAAGAAAGACAAAAGAAGAAATCAGAAAAATTACAATACTTTCTATAATGCTTATTATTATTCGACTGATTAGTCTGATTCTATATCAGGTAATTTGGAACAATGCAAAAATATCGGCAAACATCCTATCCGGAGTTATTGATTTTTTGGGGATAGTCATCTTATACAGGCTGTTACCTAACAAAAAACAAAAGAAATAAAATGAAAAAGGAAAGAAAAATGAAAATACGATTAAGAAAAATAATTATACGTGTTATAGCATTATTGTTAATATCAATTATGGTTTTTGATAACAGCGGATATGTATTTGCAACCGAACTGTCAGAAGCCATTACAAAAAATCGGGAAAAACTGGAAAAACAAAAAATTGAGGAGAATACAAAACAAAAACAGGAATTATTGTATGAACAATATTTTGGGGAAAAGCAATCCATTTCCTTATCCGGAAACGAGCAGCTGTTTAAGCAGGAAACAATAGCTGAAGCAGAAGATAAATTTGTTGAAAATGAAATGAAAAACACAGAAGCCTGCCGAGATCCTTTTTTTGAAGAGGATTTTGAAAAAGATAAGCCTGTGCATGTCGGATGCTTTGAAAAAACATATCAAACATCAGAAAATCAATATAAAACAGTTTTTACAACTTATCCAAATACTTACTTAAAAGACGGAACAGAGAAGATTATTGATAACACACTGATAAAAGAAACCGAGGCAAATAAAACAACAGAAAAAAGTATAAGCCAAAATGCGATAGAGCATACAGAAAGTTATACCAATGCAGAAAGTTATATTGACACAGTTATAAAAGGAAATAATGAAGAACTTCAATTGCAGATGTCCATGGAAGATACGACATTGGAAATGTATTCGGACAAAGGAAATTTCAGTAAAGAAAGTGTATCTGAAAATGCCATACGATACAATGATGTGTATGAAAATGTAGACATACAATATACCATTACAAATGCAGGAGTTAAGGAAGATATTATTCTCTTAACAAAAGACAGCCGGAATACGTTTTATTATACGTTAAAAAAAGATGGAATTTATGCAGAAAAACATGGTGATAATATCAATGTTTATAAAGAAGAAAATGACATCTGTGATGATGAAGTATGCATTGACGGAGTCAGTAGTAATACAGTCAGAAATAATACTGTCAGTCATAATGATATAAGTGAAAATACAAAAATTCCTTTTGCTGTCATTAGTGCACCGAAAATGGAAGATGCCGTAGGTGCTGTTTCAAAAGAAATAAAAATGGAGCTTACGGAAAAGGAAGATGAATACATAATTACCATAGCACCGGATACAGAATGGTTAAATAGTAAAGACCGTATTTATCCGGTTATGATTGATCCGACAACAACTATACAATCAGAAATCATGGATTATACTGTGATGAGTGGAGGAGGATTTATAGCCGGTGAAAGCAAACATTATACCGGAAATTTAGGGGTGTTTGGAACAGCCAGATATTATTTAATTACGGGATTTATGTATCAGAGTATTTTTGATCTGGCCGGAAGTAATCATGTTGAGATTTTAGATGCAACACTCAGATTGGTACAGACTAATGACAGTAATGATTCTGTTATTGGATGCTATCGAAATATGGAGCAAATCCCGGTAGATAATCCAAGCTTTGATACAGTAGCTGCTATTGACAGGAAGATAGCCGGAGAGAATGCAACCAGTCCATCCGGTTATGGAGTTCATATCTTTGATGTGAAGGATGCCGTGAACGGATGGATGAACAGTATATATCCCAGTCATGGATTCGTATTTATATTGGATAATGAAACAAAAGAAGGCGTTCGAATAGCCGGAATAGGAGCTGAAAACATAGAAGAAAGACCCAGTTTGACTATAAACTGGCAGGTTGCGGGAGACGTATCCATTGACTATCCCTTGGATGATACTACAATTAATTTACGGCCCATGGTAAAAAGTGATATTTCAGGTGCATTACAATGCTATGGTGTTTTTGCGGACGGAATTGCTAATCCAAGATCTATTGTAACTTATGACCTGAGCGATACATCAAAAAAATTCGGACAGAGTATTTTGATTTCAAATCAGAAAATATATCCCAATAGTTCTGCTTTTGATTCTGCATTTCCAAGCGGAACTGTAAGATATGCAGATTCTAAGTCTAACTGGCAGACAATTGTTCCGTTTACGGAGTTTTCTTATGATACTTTATATAATATGAATGTAAAAGCATCATATAATGGAAAAACCGGGAAGACTACAAATAGTGATAATTTTTTGATCTATAAAGTTTCAAGATATGACACTATGAAGAAGATTGCAGATCATTACGGAGTTTCTTTGTCAGACCTTTTATTTGATAACAAGGCACCCGATATGCTTCTGGTTGAAAATAATACACTTTTCATCAAAAATCCAACAAAAAATCAGAACAATCCGTACCAGCCAACAGATTTAACGGATGAGGAAAAAGCACAGATAGACCGTTCACTTCTTGGAAGAGCCAGACATTGCGAATATGGATTTGAGCCAATAAACTTAAGTACGGGAAATTACTATCTGTCACAGGAAGATTTACATTACAGCGATTCTTTTGGAACATTTTCTGTTATCCGTTCATACAATAGTCTGAATCCGACGAGAATTGGCAGCTTTGGACGTGGATTTACTTCGTTTTTGGATGAAAATATAGCGAAAAACGCAAGTGGAGATATCTATTATAACAGAGAAGATGGAAGTACTTTACTGTTTTCTAAGCAAGGGGATGGAAGTTATAAAGTCGAAGAAGGCAACGATCTGAAACTAATAACAAAGCAGGTTGGAGAAAAAATTGTAACTCTTTCAACAGGAGAGACAAGGGTTCCGATTAATATATATCAAATTGAACGAGAAGACGGAAGTCAAGTAACCTTTGATGAAAGTGGTGTCTTGGTAGAAATTGCAGAAAAAAATGGTGCGATAATGCAGATTATGCATGACAATACAAGCGGAAATGTTATCGGATTTATGCGGGAGAGTGCATATTTTGCAGTAGAGACAAATGCGAGAGGAAGCGTTAAAAAAATTACAGCTCCGGATGGAAGTGTTATGTCTTATGGATATGATGCGGAAGATAATTTGATTACGGTTAAAAATCCGTTAGGATATGAAAAACGTTTTGTTTATGATTCAAATCATTTAATGCTGTCCTGGTATAACGAAAACAATATAGCAATTGTACAAAATACTTATGATGTGATGGGAAGAGTGGTAAAACAGCTTGATGAGGGTGGCATAGCCCATACCTTGTCTTATGAACCAGGGAAAACCATAACAACAGACGGTAATGGCAATCGCACAGAATATTACTATGATTCACAGGGAAGGACGACACAAATACTTTATGCAGACGGAAGTAAGGAAACAAAAACATATCAAAACGGATATTTATCATCTGAAACAGATGCAGCCGGAAATCTAACCACCTATTCTTATAATGAAAACGGAAAAATTACAGAAAAAAAGATAGAAGATAAAAAGTGGACTTATAGCTATGATAATTATGGAAATATAATAAAGACTGTTGATCCTCTGGGTAATATATCTACTGGTATCTTTAATGAAAAGGATCTGGTGACAAAGACAGTGGATGGAGATGGACGAGAGGAATTATATACATATGATTCCAGAGGCAGGCTTATTTCATATACCGATTCGGACGGATTGAAAACGGTATATACTTATCAGAATAACCAATTATATTCCAAATCAATCGGTAATAACCTGATTGCAACCTATGCCTATAACAGAATGGGTGATTTAACAGAAGAAAAAGATGCTTTGGGACATACTATGCAGTATGCATATGATAGTTTGCATCATTGCATTGCCAAAAAAAATAAAAATGGCATTCAGACAACTTATACTTTCTTTCCAAATGGATTATTGAAAAGTGCAACAGATGGGAAGAGTCATACAGTTACCTATGACTATGATGTATATGGAAATATCGAAAAAATAACCAGACCGGATGGCACAGTAAATCTATATACCTATGATGCAGAAGGAAATATGTTATCCCAAACAGATTCAAAGGGCAATATGAAAACATTTTCTTATGACAACAGAAATCGTCTGATAAAGTCAACGGATGAAAGTGGATATATTGTTTACTTCGAATATGATAACATGGGCAACCTCATAAAAAAGAGAGATGATAAAGGAAGTCTTTTAGAAGCAGATTATGACACTGTCTGGGGGCTTCCGGTTTGTGAGACCGATGCCATGGGACATAAAACAGTCTATGATTATGATTCCATGGGTAATTTATTGAGAGTATATTATGAAGATGAACTGCAATTTTCCTATGAATATGATGCATCAATGCGCCGTGTCAAAGAGACCTTTGCAAACGGACTAAGCTATTCTTATCTTTTTGATGCAAGAAATAATCTGATTTCAAAAAAAGATTCGAACGGTTATATAGAAAAAACGGAATATAATGTATTTTGTGAACCGATAAAAGAAATCAGTAAAAGCGGAAGAACTACAGCTTATACTTATGATGCATGTGGCAATTTGCTATCACAAACCGATGCATTGGGATATGTGACAGAATATGTTTGTGACAATGCGGGAAATGTTTTAAAAGTAACGGACGGAAACGGAAACAGTACGGAATATACCTATGATGCATGCGGCAATATAACAACATTAAAAAGAGCAGACGGTTCTGTTCTACAATACGCGTATGATGAAAATGAAAATCTTACAGCATATAAGGATGGAAATGACAAGATCACAACCTATTCTTATGATAAAAACGGAAACCGGATTCTCGTCACAGACGCATTGGGATATACGACGGCATTTGAATATAATGAAGCCAACTATCTGACAGAAACAACAGATGCCCTTAATAATAAAACAAAAATTGAATATGATTATGCCGGTAATATCAGGAAAGTTACAGATGGAAACGGTGCGGATATTACATTTACCTATGACAGAAATCAGAATCTGCTTTCCGAAACAGATGAAAACGGACATACTGTTACCTATCTATATGATGCGTTTGGTCGGATTAGCAGAAAAAAAGACGCATTAGGTAATGAAACAACTTACTCCTATGATTCCGTGGGAAATCTTATAAAAACAACCGATGCTCTCGGAAAAGAAACCAATTATACATATGATATATATGGAAATCTAATCAAAAAGACCAATGCCTTAGCAGAAGAAACGACATATACTTATAATAGAGAAGGAGAATTGTTAAAAGTCACGGATGCTAAGGATTGTAGTGTGTCATATAAGTATGATACAGCCGGTAATCTGGTAAAAGAAATCGATGCATTGGGAAATATGAAAAGCTATTCATATGATGCAATCGGTAATTTGATAGAAGAATGCAACACGCTGGGAAATAAAACGGAATACTTTTACGATTCTGTTTATAATCTGATCAGAACGACCGGAGCGGACGGAAACAGTACAAAGTTAGCATATGATAACGAAAATCATGTAATTGAAGTATCAGATGCCAAGGAAAACAAAACAATATACGACTATGATGCATTGGGGCGTCTTATCAAGATTACTGATGCAGAAGGATATGAAGAATATACGGCCTATGATGCACTTTCCAGAGTGTTGGCTGAGAAAAAAGGTGACAGCCTTTACCAATATACATATGATGCAACCGGTAATCTGATAACAGAAACAGATCCTTTGGAAAATACAATATCCTATGTATATGATAAAGCCGGTAATCTGATTAAAAAGAAAACTGCGGACGGAAGCGAATGGATTTACGGATATGATGCAGAAAATCAAGTAACAAACTATACAGATGGAGATGGAAAAGAAACTACTTATACATATGATGCATTAAAACGATTGCGTGAAATTGCAAATGTGAATGGTACCTATCTGAAATATGACTACGATGCCGTTTCCAATGTAATAAGTACAACTGATGGAAAGGGTGCGACGACACACTTTGTATATGATGCCACGGGAAATCTGGTAAAAGAAGAAAATGCAGAAGGAATAAGTACGACATTTTCATATGATAAAGCCGGTAGATTAGTTAAAAAGATATATGCAAATAAGGCAGAGGAAACCTATGAATATGATAGTGAAGGCAATCTGCTAAAGCTTACAGATGTTACCGGACTTGTTACAACCTATGACTATGATGTTATGGGAAGGCTGATAAAAGAAACGCAGACTGCCGATGGAAAAAGCCATAGTAATTCTTATGAATATGATGAAAATGGAAATCTTTTAAAGAAGACAGATCCTTTAGATTATGAAACAAAATATAAATATGACACCAATGACCGCCTGATAGAGGTAATATCACCTCTAAATCATGAAACAAGCTATACCTATACAGAGCTAGATAATATTGCTTCTGTCAAAGATGCTTCAGGAACTGTTTATCATTTTACTTATGATAAAAAAGGAAGAGTATTAACAGAATCTGTAGATAATGAAAATATCCGCAGTTATGAGTATGATGCATTGGATCGTGTTGCCGGTGTACAAAGCGGTGAAAGTAAAGCCATCTATTATTATGGAGCAACCAATCTTTTAAAGACAGAAAGAAACGGGGAAGAAGAACAATATCGGTATAATGCGGTAGGAGAACTGGAAAAGAAAATTGACAGTCTTCAAAATGAAATTAGTTATTCTTATGACAATGTTGGAAACCTAACACAAAAGACAGATGAAAACGGAACAACCATCCGGTATACCTATGATGCCTTAAACCAACTTACAGATATAGACAGTGGGGAGGAACAAAGCAGTGCAAAATATTCTTATGATGACATGGGAAATCTTGTCTATGTGGAGGATGTGACCGGTAAAAGTACTTATACTTATGATCTCGCCGGACGTTTGATTCAGTCTGTAGATGGAAGCGGACAAAGAGTAGGATATTCCTATGACGGATTCGGAAATCTTTCTACGATTATGTATCCGGACGGAAGTGTAGTACGGTATGAATATGATGATAACAATCGCCTAAGTAATGTTTCTTCAGAAACAGGTAAGGTAACCTACGATTATGACGCAGAAGGAAATGTTATAAAAATAACCAGAGAAAATGGATATACGATTATTAGTTATGATGAATTAAATCGTGTGAAAAATCTGGTAAATACCTGTGATGGAACTGTTATCTCCGCTTATGGATATGCATACGATAAACGTTCCAATATTACAAAAGAAATAATACTTATCTATGCAGACGGAAAGGAAACAAAGAAAGAAAACAGTTATAAATATGATGTACTGGGAGAACTGATTGAGTGTAAATCCATAGAAAACAATAAAGAAACAGTTGTAAAATATTCTTATGATCCGAACGGAAACCGCATTAAAATGGATACCACATCTCCTGAAGGAAGACAGACGGTATCCTACCGGTATGATCATGAAAGGCTGGTCTATGAGGAAGAAAAAACAAATGATGTTATTACCCGCGTTACAGAAAAGAGCTATGATAAAGCCGGCAATCTGGTAAAAGAAATTATTCGGGAAAGCGGAACGAATCAAGATCAGGAAACGGTTATTACATCGGAGGAAGAAAGCAACAGTACCGAGAGATATTACAGTTATGATGCAAAGGGACGCTTATCTGCCATTGCAGACAAAGAAAGACTTCTTTTTGCAGCATTATATGATGGTGGGGATAACCGTGTCTTTACTTTGGAGTACGATCAGAAAATAAAAGAAGTGGAGAAAGAGGAACCGGCAGATGTTTGGGATGAGAATTCCAGAATAGAAGAAAATACGGCAAAGATAATACCATCGGATAATCCTGCAGAAGCGGATCAGACAAAAACACTGCAGGATAAGGAAGAAACAAAACCGGACATGGAGAGCCAACCGGAACAAAAGAGGCCGGAAATGTCTGAAAACGCACAGGAAACTCCTGTAACCAGAGAGGAAAAACCGGAGTCGGAAGAAAAAAATGCTTTCTTATTTGGTGTACTTATGGAAGCAGCAAGCTTTTTACCCATATCAACACCGGTAAAGCAGTGGATACAGAAACATGTGGATTTTTACATATCCTGTGCTATAGTTAAAGAAAAAGCTACTGAAAGTGGTGCACAAGGGACAGGGTGTTACTTTGAGGATTTAGAATCCGTAGATTATGAAAAGGGCTTTACCGCATTTGATGCAATAAATGAAGCCATAAGAGAAAACACGGGAACAGGTCTTGAGGAAGAAGATTACCAAAAAATCAGTTACGTCAATGACATCAACCGGACAAATGAGGAGGTGCTATATGAAACCGTAGCAGGAGGAAACGGGGCAAACGGAAGCTTTTCATACCACTACGGATTACAGAGGGAAAACTACAGCTATGAAGGTGTAACAACGACATCCGGTTATACGGCTTTTGATGCCGTAAAAACCGGACAGACGGGAACCTACTATTATGACGGATATGGCAGTGTGTCAAACCTTGCAGCCGGTAAGGACAGTCTAAGCTATGTCTATGATGCCTATGGCAACATACAAAAACTCGGCATGTACAAAGATGTATCAACAGACAGTGCAGCCTATGCCAGTCCCTATGGCTACAATGGCGAATACAGTCATGCACTGTCAGGTCTACAGTACCTGAGGGCAAGATATTACAACGCAGAAAGCGGAAGCTTTATCAGTAAGGACAGTTATGCAGGGAATATCCGAAGCATCCTGAGCGCCAACCGTTATACGTACGGAGAAAACAATCCGTTAGGATATGCGGATCCAAGTGGGCACTCGATTCTTTCCAAGATAAAGAATACTGCGACAAGTATAAAAAATTCTATCAGCAATGCGGTAGCCAGTGTAAAAAATACGGTAAAGAATGCAGCAACAGCAGTAAAGAATTTTGTGTCGGATAGATATAACAGCATAAAAAGTGTGAGGCAGACGATTTTCAATGCAGAAACACCGGTTCATACGGCAAGATATGCAGGGGAAACCAACAGCCAGTATCAAAACCGTGTGGCACAGGAAAAAGCAAGGAAATCAAGTGCAAAGGCAGATATTATCAGTACTCCACTGAATCTGTATGAAAGCACAAAGGGGTGGCTTAACAGGACCGTGGAAAACTATGTGTCCGCAGTTGATTCTTCTATATTCGGATCGGCGGTCTATACTGCATCAAATGCAATATGTGAAGTAGAAAGAGCTACCTGTAAGGGCTTCCAGTACTGCTTTAATTATGTACAGGAAAAGATACCGGATAAGGATCTGTCACGCATACTCAAAGGTGTGGGTCTGATTGCACTTGGAAGTGGAAAGGTAGCCGGAGCTGTGGGGCTTGCCGTTATCAGTGCACCGTTCTGCGCTGCCGGAATTGGAGTAGGCGGAGAAATAGCAGCCGGAATTGTGTCGGCATCCGGAGGCGGTGACATTGCACAAGGCATATATGAAATTGCGTATGGCTGGAATGGGGACAGTGAAAGCAAGAGTTTCAATCTGGTACGTGATAC
>JAFOEY010000060.1 GCA_017387565.1 Lachnospiraceae bacterium
ACGAAAAAAGGGAGCCGCCGATCAGACGGTTCCCTTATAAAAGCGGATGGAGAACATCGCACCCGTAGGTTTCCGGTTCTCGGCTTTAACAGTGCCTCTTTGACTTGTAATAATCATTCTTGCGAGAGCGAGGCCAACGCCAAAACTCTTGTCATCGGAATCCTTGCCTTTGTAGAAACGCTCAAAGATATGAGGCATATCTTCCTTGGCAATACCCGTTCCGTTGTCTTTTATCAAAATCTCTGTATAGAGCGCATTATCAGTCGTTTCGATCTCGATTTTACCACCTTCCGGTGTATGCTCCATACAGTTCTTCACAATATTGCCAATAGCCTCACAAGTCCAGGCTAAATCACCAACAAAATCACCGGTTGCGTTGATAACAAGTTCCTGTCCGCGCAGCTCGATAGGAACGAGCAATGTAGAACAGGATTTATTTATCAGAGTTTCCAGACTGACTTTTTCTGCTTTGAACTGTACTGTGCCTGCATCCAGTTTGGAAATCTTCAGTAGAGTTGTAATCAGCCAATCAATACGGGAAAGCAGACCATAGAGCTCATGCGTAAGTTCCTGCCTGCGCTCGTCGGAAAGGTTGGGAGCAGAGAGCAGCTGAACGAGCAGATTGATGGAGGTTAGCGGTGTGCGGATCTGATGGGATATATCAGCAATTGAATCCGCAAGATATATCTTGTCGCTGACAAGTTTCTGCTGTTGTTCGCGCAGGCGAATGGTCATCTTATATATCTCGCTGTGGAGAATACCCAATTCTCCTTCAGAATAATTCTCAAGAGAAATAGTGTTGTCTCCATGTAAAACCTTGTTGATATCACCTGCAAGGGAGGCGATTCTGCGATATCTCTTATATGTGCTGATATAATAAATCAGTATGAGGAGCAAGGAAAGCGCTGTTGTAATCTGACCTGCACGTATATCTATGTAATAGCATACTGCACCGGCAATTACAGAAACAACAACTTGCCAAAACAGCGTTCTTCGTACCTCTTTGTTTTTCAATAGTTTACTCATACTTCCACCTTGTATCCGATGCCGCGTACCGTCAGAATGATTTGCGGATTTGCCGGATCATCTTCAATCTTCTCACGCAAACGCTTGATATATACCGTCAGCGTATTATCGTTAACATACTCTCCGGCTACATCCCAAATGGCGTCAAGAAGCTGATTTCGAGTAAGGACGATACCTCGGTTATTTATAAAAATAAGCAGAAGCCGATATTCCAGAGCAGAGAGGAATAGATCTCTGTTGTTCTTCATTGCGGTTCCTTTTTCAGTATCAACAACCACGTCACCGAGCTTTACCGCCTTGCCGGTATTACCGGTCAGTCTGAGAACGTTCTTTATACGTGAAACCAGCTCTCTCGGACGAAAAGGCTTCGGAATGTAATCATCAGCTCCAAGGTCAAAGCCAGTCACGGTACTGTATTCATCTCCGGATGCAGTGAGGAAAATGACAGGAATATCATACTCTGCTTTAATTGCCTTACACGATGCAAAACCGTTACCTTCAGCCAAGGATATATCCAACAGCACAAGATCAACCTTTTCTTCTGCGAGCAACTTTATAGCAGCCGTCTGCCCGGACACGCTCTTCACAATATAACCTTCGTTATTCAGAAATTCGGTCAAGTTTGAAACAATAGCTTTATCATCCTCGACCAAAAGTATCTTTGTCATAATCTCACTTCCTTTTACACCAGTATAGTATTATAACACAAATCAGCGAATAAAACAACGATAGTGACATATTAGTCACAAAAGCAAGGCGCCGCATTTCTGCGACGCCATTGTATCATTCTTCTTTTTGAAATTCGAGAATATCCCCGGCTTCGCAATCAAGCACCTCGCAGATCGCAGCAAGAGTAGCAAAGCGAATCGCCGTTACTTTGTTATTTTTGATTTTGGAAAGGTTAACGTTAGAGATGCCCACACGCTCGGCAAGCTCATTTAAGGACATTTTTCTCTCAACCATCATTCTATCCAATCGGAGAACTATTTTACCCATAGTGACCTCCTTACAGTAAACCGTCTACATCATTTTCAAGTGCCACACCGTGAGCAAAAAACTGCGACAGACACAAAACAATAATACCCATAAGGATACCACTCATATCAATGCTGATTTCAGCTACTTCAGAACCTGTTACCAAACGAGCAATGATACTCACAAAGAGTCCGATGACGGGGATTGCAATGGTAAAGATACCAATCTCTCTTATCAAGCGCACATTATCTTTTTGGAACGGAGTAGAATTCTCAGATTTCTTGAAAATCTGATTTAAGTTACGGAACACCATAGCTACCAAAGAAATGATAATCATCGAACCAATACCAAAGACAACAAAAGTAGCGGTATCAATCATACCATCAACAACGGGAGCATTTACTTCAAATCCGTAAACTTCGAGATTTGCTCCGCAGCACTCCTTAGCATCAAAGCCGACAAAGTATCCAACCAAGTTCGGAGCTGCAATAGAACAGATGATAGCGGCTAACATCAGCGCTACCCCAACCCATTGGAACACTTCGATAATTTTTGTAAGAACCTTTCCGAGTTTATTAAGACCTTTCATTACTCATACCTCCTGAGTGATTTGTTGGCATAAGTATAACACACTCCTTAATGTTTGTCAATATACTTTTAACGATATACATTAAATTATATATATTTTACATTAACTTTTGTTGACATTTAAAATTTGATTTGATAAAATATATTTGTCTTTAGGAGGCGAATGCAGTATGGAAAAAGAACTTTACTCTATGATTTTCAAAAGAAAATCCTTTCATATATTTCGTGATATTGGCAGTATAAACCCTGATGAACTACAAAGCAT
>JAFOEY010000027.1 GCA_017387565.1 Lachnospiraceae bacterium
AGTATGACTTTGGGACCCGCAAAACATGAGAAAGTAGCCCGATTAGGGCGGATTTCGATTGTTTACGGATTGCGAGAGCACAAAGTGCGTAGCAATCCGTTGGTATCATGGGGGCAAAATACCTTTTGACCCCAACATCATATCATTCCTTATAAATATTGGTCTTTCCCCTGCTCTTTTAAGGTTTCAACAACCGTCTTTACATCCTGCGCACGGTCTTTGGGACAAATTAAAAGTGCATCCGCAGTCTGTACAATAATCATGTCAGACAGTCCAATGGTTGCAATCATCTTGTCATTACCATATACAATACAGTCCCTGGTATCTAACAATAATTGTTCACCATATGCCACATTTCCATTCTCATCAGCATCTTTCATGATATTTAACATGTCCAGACTTCCAATATCATTCCAGCCAAACTCACCGGAAATAACCAATACATTGTCTGCTCTTTCCATGATACCGTAATCGATGGAAATTTTCGGAATAACCGGATAGACTTCTTCAATCACTTTTTTCTCATCCGCTGTATTCATGGCATCGCCAATCTTTACAAGACATGCATATACATCCGGAAGTAATTTTTCCATATAGGACAAAATGGTAGAAGCTTTCCAGATAAACATACCGCTGTTCCATGAATATCCGCCTTCCGCAAGATATTTTTTGGCTGTTTCCAGATCCGGTTTTTCCACAAACTCTTCTACCTGAGAATAGGTTTTGTGATTTGCATCTCCGATTTCGGTCACACTGTTGGCCTTTGCTTTGATATAACCATAGCCGGTCGCCGGAAAAGAAGGATTAATTCCAATTGTTACCAGTGCATCCATTTTTTCTGCGGTTTCGATTGCAGCATTGATAATAGAGGTAAACTCGGTTTCATCTTTAATAAAATGATCCGAAGGCACGATTACCATCACACCGTCGTTATGCTTTTTCACAATCTCCATTGCCGCATATCCGATGCATGCCGCTGTATTTCTGGCTGCAGGCTCTGAAAGAATATGATCCGGTTTCATTTTGCCGGTTGTCTCTTCTGCCATTAATTTCGCCTGAGTCACATTGGTTACGATAAAAAGATTATCTCTGTCAATGCTTTTGGCAAGACGGTCTAATGTCTCATTAACCATCAAATCTTTGCCGCTTAAATTCAACAACTGTTTGGGTCTTTCTTTTCTGCTTAAAGGCCAAAAACGGGTTCCACCGCCTCCTGCCATAACTACTCCGAATTTGTTCATTTGTTTTCCTCTATACTTTCTCAATTATATTATGTCTAACAAGCTCTTTATATCATTTACCACCGGCAAAGTCTCCTGAATATTGCCAGACAAATTATATTTTTATTCTCCATCTTATCTGCCATTCATACGGGCATGATCCACATTTTCTTTAAACCATTCGTAGGCAAGTTTTACTCCCTCTTCGAGTTCAACCTTGTGTGTCCATCCTAACTCATGGAGCTTGGTTACATCAGTTAATTTACGTGGAGTACCGTCCGGCATAGATGAATTCCATACAATTTCACCTTCAAATCCAACTGTCCTTTTGACAAGCTCTGCCAGTTCTTTGATTGTAAGCTCTTTTCCGGTTCCGATATTTACATGTTGCTCACCTTCGTAATTTTCCAAAAGGAATACGCAGGCATCTGCCATGTCATCCACATATAAAAACTCACGAAGCGGAGAACCCGTTCCCCATAATTCCACACTGGGAGCATTTTGCATCTTTGCTTCATGGAATTTGCGGATCATGGCCGGCAAAACATGCGAGCCTTTTAAATCATAGTTATCATATGGTCCGTATAAATTCGTAGGCATGCAACTGATAAAATTATCCCCATACTGACGCTTGAAATATTTACACATCTGCATTCCGGAAATCTTGGCAATCGCATAAGCCTCATTAGTCTGCTCAAGAGGTCCGGTTAACAATGCATCTTCCACAATGGGTTGCGGTGCCATTTTAGGATAAATACAGGTACTTCCTAAAAACAGTAATTTTTTAACCTTATAATCATGGCAGCACTTAATCACGTTGCACTGAACCTGCATATTATCCCATGCAAAATCCGCAGGAGCTGTATTATTTGCATTAATTCCCCCTACCTTTGCGGCTGCAAGAACAACCACATCCGGCTTTTCTTCTTCAAAAAAAGCCCTGACAGCTGCCTGATCTGTCAGTTCTAATTCCTGATGTGTTCTGCCGACTATATTGGTATAACCCTTGGACTTCAGATTGCGCACAATGGCACTTCCAACCAGCCCTCTGTGTCCGGCCACATAAATTTTGTCTGTTTTGTTCATGTTATCTAACCTTCCTTAATAGAAAATTTTTTCTGATTTCTGTTCACGCATTCTCAATTTTTCTGCGAGCTATATAATGATGATATCAGGATTGCACCTTTTGCTCCCACATCATAATGATGTGAAAAAGCAATCCAAACTATAGATTAATTTACTTCTATATCAAATAGAAAGCAATAGACAATTTTGCTACAAAATAGTAAAATATTGCTGTAGCTTTATTTGTAAAGAATTTGCTTATTTTGGGAGTTTTTATGAAAAGAAATCATTCAAATCGTATCATTTCCACACCATCCTCCTATGCAAAGGATCATTATCTTTATGTTCAGGAAACCGGAACTTTGCAGAGTCTGGAACCACATATCAGCCGAAGGGAACACCTACAGTCTCTTTTATTTTTTATTGTTACGAAGGGCAGCGGTTACTTAACACTGCGTGATAAACGTTTCCATATACAGAGCGGTGATTGTATTTTTATCAACTGTCTGGATGAATATTCACACGAAAGCAGTCCGGATGATCCATGGGAGCTTAGCTGGGTACATTTTTACGGAAAAGATGCATCAGAAATATACAGACATTATACGGAGCAGGACGGTAATATCATTTTTCATCCCATGGATTCTTCGCCTTTTTTGACATCTCTTCATAATATATATGAAGAATTAAGCATAAAACATACATGTTTTGAGCAAAAATGTCATAAATATCTGACCGATATTATCACTCTCTGCTATATAGAAAACAGTGATACAACCAAAAACGCACGTGCGTCAAATTTGGACAAGGTGATTGCAGTCCGTGATTATCTGGACGAAAATTACAGTCGGGATATTGATTTAGACTATCTGGAATCTGCTTTTTTTATCAGCAAATTTCATCTTTCAAGAGAATTTAAAAAACTAACGGGTGTCACCATTATCAATTATCTGAATTCTCGTCGTATCAGCGAAGCCAAAAAGATGCTCCGCTTTACCGAGCAGTCAATTGGGGCCATTGCAATTTCCTGTGGCATTCCGGATGTCAACTATTTCACCAAGGTTTTTGTAAAATACGAATCCATGACGCCCAGCAGCTATCGGAAATTGTGGCATTAATTTGATTCTTTTTTGCTTTTGTTTCCTGTCTTTATTTCCGTTATTGTTTTGGTTTCTCCATTTGTATTTCTCATTCCGTTCCTGTTTTGGTTTCTCTTTTTGGATTTCTTTTTCCGTTCCTGTTTTCATTTTCTCTTTTTCGGCGTCTCTTTTTCTTTGTTGTAGAAAACGGACGACTTTGCTATAATGTTTATGGAAATTTTATAAATTGCGTTCGTTTTAACGCAAAGGGGGCATTAATCCGATGAATATTATTCTTGATATACTTAACAACCCACTTTTTGCCAGCGCCGCACTGGGGTGGTTTGTAGCTCAGTTTTTAAAAATGATTATATATTTAATTGTCAATAAGGAATTTCGATTTGAACGTTTTCTGGGAAACGGCGGAATGCCCAGTTCGCATTCGGCAACTGTATGCGCGTTAGCAACCGCTACCGGCCTGCATTATGGTTTTTCAGGATTCGAGTTTCCTATGGTTGCTTTTTTTGCCATCATTGTTATGAACGATGCTATGGGCGTGCGTCTGGAAACAGGAAAACAGGCAAAAATTATTAACGATATGCTGTTAATGTTTAAAGAAATGCCACAATGGAAGCCTTCTAAAGCCCATGAACATCTGAAGGAATTTGTGGGACATACTCCCATTCAGATTTTTGTTGGTGCAGTTTTGGGAATCAGCATTGCAATTATTTACTATAATGTGATGTAGTTTATTGAAATGTCGCAAGATTGTTGTGGTATTTTTGTCAGATGATGTTGGAAAACAACAGATTGCTGCGCACTTTCATGCGATCATGAAAAGTATGATGACCCCGGTATCATCAGATTACTGTATTTTAAATAATAATAAATTTGCGAAAGAAGAAGCTTTTTATGCAAAGTAAGCCATTAACAAAGACAGCTGTCATGAAAACAGCTGTTTTTAGTCTGTTGATTATCATTATTACCTGTTATGTGACCAAACTGGTGGTTCCCAAATTTTTATTGGAAAACTCCAGCTGGCCATCCACGTCTACCTTTACCCAGTTTTATGAAATGGAAGAAAACACGGTTGATGTTTTATTTGTTGGAAGCAGCTGCATGTCTACAGCCGGTATTCCCCAGTACTTGTATGACAAAAACGGAATTGTCAGCTATAATCTGGCATCTCCTGAACAGACCCTGATCACTTCCTATTACTGGTTGGAAGAAGCACTTCGTTTTCAGTCTCCTTCTGTTGTATTTCTGGATAATCAGATGCTGTTTACCTTTTATGAAGATGAGCCGCTCAATTTTAAAGAGCCGGGACAACGCAAGGATTTCGACTACATGAAATGGTCCAAAGTCAAAATGACCGCAGTTCATGACATTTGCTCTTTGGATTCATCCCAGTCCGAATTAAGCTATTATCTTCCTTTTGTGCGTTATCATGATCGATGGAAAGAACTGGGAAAACCGGACTTTACCTACACTCCCAGTAAACTATATGGGTTTGCACCTCTTTATGGCAGCCTGCATGAAGAAGGCGAGGCTGATTTTGTTCCACTGGAAAATACGAATGTAGCTGCTATAGATTTCTCAAATAATTCAAATATCACAAATGTTTCTATATCAACTACAGACGAAACCGATTCAAAAACAGTTGTAACCACCGCTACATCAGATGAGAACATCCTGCCCCTGATGCAGGAATATATGGATAAAATCGTAGCCCTTTGCAAAGAAAAAAATATTCGTCTTGTTCTTGTAACTACGGTTGCTCCCATTCAGACTCAGGCCCGCCACGATTTAACGGCTCAGTACGCAGCCGCTAACAATCTGACTTATTTGGATTTCAATACGAAAGAACTATACGAAGCAACGCAGATGGATTATTTCACAGATTGCTACGATACTCATCATATGACCATTTCAGGTGGCGAGAAAATTTCGGATTATCTGGCCGATTTTGTACTTTCCGAAGGTCTTGCCACTCCGAAAACTTCATCTGATTTCGATAGCACGAAACAATATTACCGGGATTTTCTGACAGATTTATATCAATAAACTTACTCAGATACAATCTGCGAAAAGCCACTCTGAAAGAAATTATCTGAAAGAAATTATCTAAAAGTATTTTCCTTAAAACAGATAAGTAAAGAATAAATAAACACAAAGGAGAAGAACCATGAGCTTAACATCATTTGATTTTTTTATTATGATTGCATGCACCGTTTGTCTGTATTACCTTCTCCCGCTAAAATTCCGCTTTCTTGCGCTTCTTGTTTCCAATATCTGGTTTATTTTGCAGGCTGATTCTGTTTTTGCCCTTATCTGCATGCTGTTCCCGGCTTTTGTCACGTATGCAGCCGCTAACTATATCAGTAAATGTCGTGAGAAAACTACAAATGCCACGGCAATCATATCTGATATTGATTTGAATGAAACAAATAAAACGAATGAAGCAAATATAGCAAATAGTAATAAGAGAATAAAACTTGTTTTGACATTATCAATCATCTGTATCGCAGGATTTCTGATTGTATTAAAGGATTCGAATTTCTTTATTAATACCTGGAATCTGGTGGCAGGAGTTCTTCACATTCCGCTTAGATTTTCTCAGGTCCATCTTGCGGCTCCTCTCGGAATTTCTTACTATTCCCTTTCCTGGATAGGGTATCTTCTGGATGTATATTGGGGAATTGCGACAGCAGAAAAAAATATCCTGAAGTTTTCCGTTATTGCCGGATATTTTCCGCTTTTAACTTCCGGTCCTATCATCCGGTACAAGGACTATTCTGCTTCCATTGTCACCGGACACCGCTTTGATTATGAGAAGTTTTGTTTTGGACTTCAGCGTATTTTATGGGGGCTGATGAAAAAACTTGTTATTTCATCACGTCTCGCAGTCTATATCAATGCCATTTATGACGGAAACGGTTATAACTGTTTTGTGGGAACTTATGTCTTGCTGGCAATGGTTTTGTTTGTTTTCCAGCTCTATACCGATTTTTCAGGTTGCATCGATATCATCATCGGTATTTCAGAAATGCTCGGTATCGATTTGCCGGAAAACTTTGACCTTCCTTTTATTTCCCGCAGTCTTTCCGAATTCTGGAGACGTTGGCATATATCCATCGGTGCTTTTTTAAGAGATTATATTCTGTATTCCATTTTGAAATCAGCACCTTTTCAAAAATTGGGAACATGGTGCAAAAAGAAATTCGGAAAGAAAACCGGCAAAAAAATTCCTGTCTGGTGTGGTATGTTAATTTCCTGGTTTTTAATCGGTTTCTGGCATGGCGGATATTGGAATTACATCATCGGCGTCGGTCTGTTTTTCGGCGTTGTGATTATTCTTGGCGAAATGGTTAAGCCTTTTACAGATAAGCTCATTACCGTATTAAAAGTAAATGTCGATTCCTTTGGTTTTCACTTATTTCAGTGTATCCGCACATTTTGTCTGTTTACATTTGGCCTGTCTTTTTTCCGCTCCTACGGCGGCTTTCTGGAAGGTCTGAAAATCTGGCGTTCCGCTTTATTCGAATTCAGTCCCTGGATCTTTTTTGATGGTTCCCTTCTTTCTTTTGGACTGGATGCCAAAGACTGGCAGATTATTATCTTTTATATGTTGGTTTTAGCCATTGCCGGCATTGTACGCTATGTAAAAAAAGTTCCCATCCGTGTTCTGATTGCCGGTCAGCCGCTTTTATTACGCTGGATTTTATACATTGCACTTTTTATTAGCGTCATTTTGTTTGGCTGCTATGGGCCCGGATATGATGCACAGGCATTTATTTACCAGCAGTTTTAATTTCAGATATGAGGAGCAAAGTCATATGAAAGAGTTAGAATATCCATTTGATTCTGAATATATTTTAAAAAAGAAAAAAAAGATTCGCCGGGAACTTCTGGATACCGACAGGACGTTTTTAAAGAAAAAAATTGCCGTACTGGGCGGTTCGACCACAAGTGATATTGTAAAAATTCTGGATTTATTTTTATTAAATTATGGGATCATGGCTGAATTTTACGAATCCGAATACAATCAGTATTATCAGGACGCCATGTTTGATCCGCAGGAACTTTTAGACTTTGCACCGGATCTGATTTTTATCCATACCACCAATCGCAACATCCGCTTTTATCCGGAAATATCCGATGACGAAAATGTTGTTTCCGAGAAGTTAGCCAATGTTTACCATGAGTTTGAAGATATGTGGGAGCATCTGTCCGAGCGCTACCACTGCCCCATTATTCAAAATAATATGGAACTGCCTTCCTATCGTCTGCTCGGCAATGAGGATTGTGCTAATCCGCACGGTCGCACCAATTTCATTTTAAAGTTAAATGATTTATTTCATCAATATGCAGATAAGCATGAAAGCTTTTATATTCACGATATTCTGTCTTTATCTGCCGGCTATGGTCTGGATGCCTGGTCAGATCCATTCTACTGGCATATGTACAAGTATGCTTTGTGCGTTCCTGCCATTCCCACCTTTGCTTATAATCTGTCACATATTATCAAGGCAATTTACGGGATGAACAAAAAGGCGTTTGTTCTGGATCTGGACAACACGCTCTGGGGCGGTATCGTTGGCGACGATGGTATGGAAAATCTGGAATTGGGCCAGGAAACATCCATCGGTCAGGCATATTGTGAATTCCAGTCCTATTTGAAAGCACATAAAGACATGGGTGTATTACTAAATATCAGTTCCAAAAACGAAGAAGAAAATGCTCTTTCCGGTCTGTCTCATCCGGACAGTATTTTGAAAAAAGAAGATTTTATTGTTATCAAAGCTAACTGGGAACCTAAAAGCATGAATACTGCTGCTATAGCAAAAGAATTGAACATTTTGGAAAGCAGTCTGGTATTTGTCGATGACAATCCCGCTGAAAGAGAAATTATCCAAAAGCAACTTCCATCTGTTGCAGTTCCGGAAATTACTTCTGTTGATCAGTATATTCGTCAGATTGACAAACACGGTTATTTTGAAGTTCTAAAATTATCCAAGGATGATCTGAATCGAAGCAATATGTATAAGGCAAATGCGGAGCGAAATGCTACTATTCAATCATTTGATAATTATGAAGACTATTTAAAATCGCTGGAAATGAAGGCTGTGATTGGTCCGTTCGAGCCCGTTTATTTATCACGAATCGCACAGCTTACAAACAAAAGCAATCAGTTTAACCTGACTACCCGCAGATATACACAGGATGAAATTGCCCAAGTTTTAGAAGATCCCACGATGCTTTCATTTTACGGAAAACTGGAAGATAAGTTTGGAGATAATGGTGTGGTAACAGTAGCCATTGGTCGTGTAGATGGTACCATCTGCCACATGGAACTCTGGCTGATGAGCTGTCGGGTCTTAAAACGTGACATGGAGCTTGCATTATTGGATGAAATCGTAGATACTTGTATCAGGCACGGCATCAAAGAAATTCGCGGCTATTATTATAAAACAGCAAAAAATGCCATGGTAAAAGATTTTTATGGTAATAGTTTGGGATTTGAAAAAATATCCGATGACGGAGAAAATTCTGTATGGAGTTTTGTAATTCCAAATCATTATGAAAAGCGCAATTGTGTAATTGAGGTTAATTCGATAGAATAAACAGATGTGATGCCCGATAATACACAGATAAGCAGCAATTGCGAAAAAAGCAAATCACTAAAAATGATTGCAAAATATGTAATTGCCGATTCGGAACTAAAAATATAGAACAATATAATGAAAGAGGAAATGCATATGACCAGAGAAGAAGTTTTTGAAAAATTAAATGAAGTATTTCAGGATGTTTTCGACGATGAGGAAATTACCGTCAACGATGAAACAACGGCAGATGATATTGAGGACTGGGACAGCCTTGAACATATCAATCTGATTGTGGCTGTGGAAAATTGTTTCGGCATCAAGTTCAACATGGGCGAAGTAACCACCATGAAAAATGTCGGTGCCATGGTTGATTTAATTTTGAGTCGGATTTAATATATTCCAACGTTGATAACATACACTGCATGAATTTCATATCTAATTTAAGAAATCCCTCCTGCAATTCAGGGCATTTAGCCTTATATACAGGAGGGATTCTTGTTTTTCTATGCAATCTTTTCCGATACATGCTCTAACTCATAAAGCATCTCAGGATCGATATCAATACATGTTTGTGTATCTCTATTTCCGGATACATCCCATGCCAATGTATCATTCAATATCGTACAGGAATTCATAAAAAAATCCTTATTATTAAGTGGCTCAAATACTTTTTTTGAAAGTAAAGGCTTTACATCATAGCATACAATTTTACCATCTTCAAAATATACATATACTTTATAATCTTCACAAGGAACAACCTGAACTATATTATGAAACATAATACCACCACATTCTCTTTAATTATCATTATTTGTTTCTATGCTACTTGCACCGGAAGGACCGTCCCCAGCGTCATCTTTCCCCTTGACAACATCAATCAGATACGGCGGTCTGTTTCTGGAGGCATCCAGCGCACGCCAGACATATTCTCCTAAAATTCCCATCATTAACATCATGCATCCAAAAGAAAACAGCACAACGCACATCAGGGAAGCCCATCCTAAAATAGGCGTACCCACGGTAAATTTCTCAACCAGTACACAAATCATCCAGATAACCGATGCCACAAAAAACAGTACACCCATTGTGGACATGAAACGGATAGGAAAATAAGAAAAACTGAGCATGGAATCCATTGCCAGTTTTATTTTTTTGGACAAGGTCCAACGTGACACGCCGACTTCACGGTCTTTCCGATGAAAATATACATGATCCGTCTGAAATCCTGCCCACAGAACCTGCAAAGTCAGGGACGAATTCTTTTCATCCAACAGTTCCAAAACCTGAATCACCTGACGGTCCAACAGGTAACAGTCGCATCCTCCAACAGGCATCTTGTCATTAACCAGTTTATGAATAATATGATAATACATGCTGGCAAAAAACTTTTTAACCGGATTTTCATCACGGGAAGAACGAACCGCCAATACAACTTTATTGCCTTTTTTCCAGCTCTCGTACATATCCAGAATGATTTCACTGTCTTCCTGTAAATCCGCCTGCTTAGTCACAGCGCAATCCCCGGTACAAACTGACAACCCGGCCAAAAGTGCCGCATGTTCACCAAAATTTCTGGAAAGCTTTACACATTGTGTATGACCATCCATTTCCCTTATCTGATTCATGATTTCCCATGAATTGTCACCGGAGCCGTCATCCACAAATACCAACTCGTAATCCCCAAGCTTATCAAGGATTTTTTCTTTCATATCCTCATATAAAAGCATCAGGGTATCTGAATTATAATAAACCGGAACAACGATTGAAATTTTACTCATGTTGTTTTACTTCCTTTATAAATTCTTCGTAATCGCGAATGTACTCTTCCCCATCATAATGCTCACTGGCAAGTACCAGTAATACCGAATCCGGTGAAAAATCATACATGTCTTTCCAAACCATCGTCTTGAGATACAGTCCCATACGCGGCTTGTTCAATTCAATGATTTCTGTCTCATAACCATTGTCAACCTTCACCTTGCTTGTCCCACTGACATTAATCAGTACAAACTCAGTCTTGCGGTTTGCATGCTGTCCACGAATCACTTCATCGTCCGAACCATACATGTAAAACACGCGCTTAATGGCAAAAGGCACATCCATGCCATCTCCTTCAGCAACCACCAGATTGCCTCGTTCATCACCATATTCATTAAAATTAATGATTTCGTATAATTCACTTAGTTTTTTCATAGATTCTCACTTTTATAAAAAATTATTCAAAATAGTGTACTATCATCGATATTATTCAAATTACCTGCACTATCATTATTGATATTACTCAAAAATAATAAAAAAAGTTTTTAATGTTCGTTTTCATCTGCAATCATATTTGAGCCTTTATCAACTGACAATAACACAAATCATTCATCATAATAACTAAAATGCATTGATCGCATCAATGACGTAATCCTGCTCTTCTTTGGTCATCCCATTATACATTGGAATTGACAGAACCTCATTTGCCAAAGTCTCAGTAATCGGAAAATCGCCTTCCCTAAAACCAAGATAACGGTAAGCCTCTGCTAAATGCGGCGGAATCGGATAATGGATGATGGTTCCGATTTCTTTTTCATTAAGATATGCAATCAGACGGTCTCTATCTTTACAACGGATCACAAACTGATGATACACATGCGTTGCTCCATCAAGCAACTTCGGTAATGTAATCTTATCGTTGTGCAATTCTGCCAGATAGCGAGCTCCGATTGCCTGTTTCTCAGCAGTCAGCTCGTCCATATGTGACAAACGCACCCGCAAAAGCCCTGCCTGCAATTCATCCAGTCTGGAATTTGTTCCGACAACTTTGTTGTAATATCTTTTTTCACTACCGTAATTGCGGTATATTTTCATATCCTTTGCAATATTCTCATCATTAGTTACAATGGCACCACCATCACCAAATGCTCCAAGATTTTTGGACGGATAAAAGGAAAAACAACCAATATCCCCGAATGTTCCGGTCATCTGTCCACGATAGCAGGCTCCATGAGACTGTGCACAGTCTTCAACCAATCGCAAATGATATTTTTTGCACAAGGAAACAATCGGCTCCATATTAGACGCCTGGCCATATAAGTGCACAACCAGAATCGCTTTTGTCTTGTCTGTAATCTTTTCTTCTATTTTAGCCGGATCAATCTGGTAATAATCATCCGGTTCCACAAAAATGGGAGTTGCACCATTGATGGTAATCCCCATAACGCTGGCGATGTAGGTATTACCCTGCACGATAACTTCATCACCCTCGCCTATACCAAGTACGCGAAATGCAAGCCAAAGCGCATCCAATCCGCTTGCCAGACCAACACAGTATTTTGCCCCGGTATATGCAGCAAATTCTTCCTCAAAAGAAGAAACTTCCTTTCCGAGTACATACCAACCGCTACGCAATACTTCTAAAGCCTTATTCTCAAATTCATCCTGATACTGAAAAAATCCCCGGTCCATCCGGTTTGGCATAATCTTCATAATGCATCCTCACTTCGTCCTGCCAAATTATGGTAAATATCTATCATAACTCTATCGTGAAATACAATTCTTATATTCTTCTTCATACACAAATCACGATGAATGTGCATAAAGTTACCTTCTATTTTACCATTAGAGAAATGACTCGTCAAACTCTACAGACACATAGTCATATAAATCGGAATATATAATATTTCATCCTCAAACTTTAGATCTTTTGTATAAATAATATATTTATCCTGAAGTTTAATGGGATATTTTTTTGCTAAATTATCAAAAGATTTATGCGTCCGATAACCGGAGGATTTTACTTCTATGGGACAAATTTTCTTCTTTTTTATCATCAAAAAATCCAGCTCATACTTTTTCTCTTTGACAGTTCCTTCTTCCTGATACATAAACTCATGAAAATATAATTGATGTCCGGATGCGCGAAGCATTTGCGCTACTATATTTTCCATAATCATACCCTGATTAATACCTAATCTATCGAAAATCAAAGCCTTGTAAATATCTTCTTCTGTTGTATCCTGATTTCTCATAATCTGCGAAACCAACAGTCCGGTATCACCCATATACAACTTAAAATTGCTCCGGTCTGCATACAATTCCAATGCAACTTCCGGATACGTTACATTGATACACTCATTTCCAATCATAGATTCTGCAATAAAATTAACCGCATCTACGTAATTTTGATACCTCGCATTACGATTCACAAGAGAAAATTTAAAATGTGAATTTTTGTTTTCTAACTGTTCCGGAATTGTTTTATATATGACAGACGCACTTTCCTTATTTTCATCATCATATTTAGCCAGATCTTCTTCATACAAATCAAGAATTGTCCTTTTTACAAAATCTATCTGTTCATATGTTTTTCCTTCAACAAACGCTTCCACTGCCTGTGGCATTCCTCCAACCGCGATATAAGTTCGAAACACATTCATCACTTTACGATGTACCAAATCTCCCAGGGGGGTCCGCTTGTCAAATGCCTCCCGAATAACATTTCCTGTGATTTCATCTCCGTTTGCCCACAAAAATTCTTCAAAATCCATGGGAAACATTTTAATCCGATATTCCTCTGATGGTATCAAGATATCCTTTACATTTTTTCGAATGGATATCAAGGAACCTGTTTCAATATAATCATATCTGCCATCTGCAACCAGATATTTTATAGCCTGTCTTGCTTGTGGGAAAAATTGCACTTCATCAAAAATAATCAAGCATTTTTTTCCCTTTAAAGACCTTCCTTTTATCAAAAACAAATTCCGAAAAAATACATCCATATCTCCAATATATTCAATAAAAACATTCTTAACATCCTTGCTCTCTTTTGCAAAATCAAGAATCATATAGTCATCGTATTCATTTTTTGCGAATTCCTCAACTATCGTACTTTTTCCAATTCTTCGAGCACCTTCAATTAACAGAGCTGTTTTTCCTTCCGAAATATTTTTCCATTCACGTATTTTATTATATATCTTTCTTTTAAAAACCATATTTCAAAATCTCTCTTTCTTACAACTGAACAACAACAGGTCACGGTTATACTTAATACATAATTTGTTTTTATTATTTCATATTTTTACGAAAATCACAATTGTTTTTGCTTGTTTTTAACGAAAATCACAAATGTTTTGTTCCCGTTTTTAACGAAAATCAAAAATGTTATGCGCCGGTTTTCCACGAAAATCAAAAAAGTTGTGCATTGGTTCTTCACAAAAATCAAAAAAGTTACACATTGGTTCTTCACGAAAATCACAAATGTTTATTTTTATGGAAAGCTCTTTTTCCTTGTGCTATACTTGAAACTATGAAAACAGTAAGCAAGAGCAAACAAATTATGATTAATATGGCAGCCAGCATGGTATCCACTCTGGTCAGCCTTGCGATTAGTTTTGTATTATCGCCGATTATCATTGACAAACTGAATTTTGAAGCATATGGGTTTTGGACTTTGGCCAATGACTTTGTCAGCTATGCCAATATTGCTGCTATGGCATTAAACTCCATGGCAGGTCGTTTTATTACTGTCAGTCTGACAAAGGGAGATTATGACAACGCCAACAAGTACTTCAATTCCACCATGTACGCCAATATAGCCATTGTGGCATTTATGTTCCTGCCATGCGTTTTTATTGTGACCTTTTTAGAGCATCTGGTCAACATTTCATCTGCGCTGATACCGGATGTAAAGCTGTTGTTTGCCCTGACCTTTTTAAACTTTATGGTCACCATTATCAGCACGACCTTTTCAACCGCAACATTTGCGGCCAACCGCTTGGACTTGCAGGCATTTAGGACCATCGAATCCCAACTGCTTCGTTCCGCTATATTAGTTATTACCTTTTTCTTTTTACCAATTCATGTAAGTTACATGGCTCTGGCATCTGTCATTGCAACCACTTACATGTTGATTTCGTATATTCATTATACAAAGAAATTAATGCCGCAAATCGAAATCAGTCGTAAGCATTTTTCCATGAAAAAGGTCATTGAAATTCTTTCTGCCGGAGTTTGGAACACCATCATGAGAGCCGGTCAGACTTTGACAAACGGATTGGATATTCTGATCACCAACCTAATGATTGGCGGCGAAGAGATGGGATATGTCAGCACATCAAAGACCATCGCTGTCGCAATCAACACGCTTTATGAAACCATTTCAGCCGTCTTTACTCCTTCGCTTACCATCAGTTATGCGAAAGAAAATAAAGAAGAATTATTGCAGGATTTAACTTCTGCCATGAAAATGACAGGTTTTTTTGCCAACATTCCGCTATGCTTTGTCATAGCATTTGGGATTCCGTTTTATACACTATGGTTGCCTAGAACCGAAATGGCGTCAGACCATTCCGTGATTATTATGATTTATCTGTTGACCGTGCTTACGATGTTTGGAACTATCGTCGGCGGTGTCATCAGCCCTTTGTTTAACGTCTATACCGTGGTCAACAAATTAAAATGGAATTCTTTGATGACTCTGTACATGGGTATCGCCAATACCATTATCGTGTTTATTTTGTTAAAAACTACCAACTTGTATGTCTATGCAGTTGCCGGAACATCTACGGTCCTCGGCATCATTAAAAACCTTACGTTTACACCCATGTATGCCGCACATTGTCTTGGCGTTTCGAAGCGTTCCTTCTATCCGACCATTATCCGATATGTCGTTGTCAGCATTGCTATGTGCGTTGCTTTCTGCGGTCTGTATCTTGTGTTACCTACAACTAACTGGATGTGGCTCTTTATTGATATTGTCATCTGTGGTGTGACAGGCTCCGTCATCAACATTTTATTCTTATTTGGTCAAAAAGAGCGTGCCATGCTTTTGGATGTTGTAAAGAAATATGTGAGAAAATAAACAGTATTGTATTAAATGCATGATTGATAATAAGTCAAAACAGCAATTTACTATAATGCAAATTATGATACAAGTTATGATGCAAATATAGATAGAATCAAATAGAAGACTAAATCTAACAAGAATTTTTTAAAGAACAAATATAAAGGAAATATCATGGCTAAAATCTTAGGTGTTGCCAGCACGCCCTATCAGTTGCTGGTTTTCTTATTTATCAAAGATGCATACTTATCTGAAGATGAAGTCGATCTGATGATTACAGACAAAACTGCTTCGATGGAAGAGCTCTATCAAAGCGGACGTTTGAATTCTTATTTTCATAAGGTCTTTTTCGGCGATGGCAGAAAAATCAAAAATCCATATAAGAATGCTTTCGTTACCTTTTTTGAAAGCTTTTTTTATAACCGTACAACCGATATCATTTTGGATAAACCTTTGGATTTTTATGACGAAATGTATTTTGCTTCCCCCGGCCTTCCGGATGAAATTGTAAAAGAAGTAGCAAAATCTTTGATCAGAAAAAACAAAAAATTGGTTTTTCACCGTTTTGAAGACGGTTTTGCAAGCTACACCAAAATGCCCGCCCATGTAATCAATACGGATTTGGGTATCAAAATGTACAAAACCATCTGGCACTATGATGTGGAAAAGATGGAAAGAGATATGTGGTTGTTTGAGCCGGATATGGCTGAAAAAAATGTCACTTTTGAAAAGAAACAAATCGAAAAAACACCTGAACGTATCGAAAAAATCATTTCCATGGCAAAGGATATTTTTCAATTTCAGGTACAGGTTCCAGATGAGAAATATATCTTTTTAGGTCAGGGAACCGAAAACGGAATGCAAAATTCCAAGACTTATCAGCGTTTAATTCGACAATTCCGGGATATTGCAGGTGATGACAATTTCATCTTAAAGCCCCATCCCAGAGGCGAACATGATGATTTTCACGGCGAAATGAAGATTTATAAAGACAGCTGCCCTTTTGAGTTAGCCATCGCTTCCGGTAAATTTGAAGACAAAACACTTATTTCTTTTTATTCTACCGCCTGCGTTTCCGGCAAACTCTTATTCAAAAGCAAATGCCGCATTATCTTTTTATATCCGCTTTCCGAGGATTCATTTAATGAAAAGTGCGACTACGAAGATTATTTTTCTGCTTTCTCATCACTTTGCGACAATGTATTTATCGCAAGGAGCTGGGATGATGTCAAAAGGCTTTGCCAGAACTAAATATTTCTTATTCGTTTTTTTCGAGATAACAGTCTCCGGAAGTATCATTTTTATATGCGCAGGTATAGACAACACCCGCATATTCAAATGTTTCTCCTACTTCCAACACGTCACGCTCAATCATAAAAATACAATCCGGAGTTTTTTGTGTAACATCGGATGCATTTTCTTTTATCAGGTGTCTCAATTTTGCCTCCGGATAATCCTTTCTCAGCATAAGCCACAACGGATAATCATATCCGTCACCGGAAATAATCAGTCCGATATCTTTGGCCTGATCGTTTTGTGCCAATTCAATCATTTTCGCATAACCATCTTCCCTATGATTAGATTTGAAATATTGATTGATGCGATTTTGACAACCGCCTTTTACAAATTCTACGGCAGGCTGCAGATTATAGGACACAGAAGGCACTGCAAGCATCGTTGCCAAAACAATTAATATGCCCAATACTGCTGCCGTAACAGGCTTTTTCCAACGTCTCATAAGACAGTAAAGCATATTAACACTCATGATAACCGTCACTGCCAGTGCGGGATACATCAGTCTGGTTCCCCACGGCTGCCAACGAAGCAATGCCATAATAAATCCTAACGACAACCATGCTGATATGGCAAAGCCAATGGATACGAATTCTTGATTTTCAGTAGTTTCTTCATATTCTTTATTTTCAACATTAACTGCGTTTTCTGTGATTTTTTTATTTGATATTTCTTGGATTTTTCTATGAGCTAATCTCTTGAAGACGGCTACCACAATCATACCAATCAGAATCACTCCCGCAATGACAGCAAGATATGCCACAAAAGCACTTGGTGTCTTATCATGCGAATACATATCATCGCCCATGTTCATATGATGCAGAAAATCAAAACCATGAAAGGCAATCGCTTCATGATTGACTTCAACCTGTAATTTCTCTCCGGCTCCGATTGCAATCCGATAGATAAAACCATTTAATGGCCGATAATAATTCTGCGTAATCAGCATAGAGAAGTTTTTCAGAATATTCACAATAATATATTTTACATTTTTTGTAGCAACCATGATATTTCCGCTGGCAGTACTTGTCATCAGACTGCCACTGGAAAGAAAAGTGCGAATCAGCGTTTCTGAAATAGTCACAACAATACCGGCAAGCGCAATCCCCACACTGCCAATCAATTTCTTGAAATCATCTTTTTTTCTAAGCCGGGCAATTAAGAGCCAGGGCATAAACATAACCATGGAGGCACACACACTTGTTTTTGCAAGGTAAGCATATCCTACCAGTAATCCCAGCATGACAATATCCAAAGTCTGCTCCGCATTCAAAATGATTTTGTCATAGCAGATTACATCCAATAGTTTGTATACAAAAAGAATAAAAATCAAAGCGGCGAATAAATCATTTTGCGTAGTAATGCTCTGCGAAATTGTCAGCGGCATCAACATAAAAATGAACGCCCCAAAGAGAGCAAAAAGCCGGTTCACTCCAAGTTTTTGCGCACATTTATAAATAAAGTAAGCGGCTGCAAACATACAAAAATACTGAAAAAAATTCAAAAAGGTATCATTTCCGGACAGTAACATCATATGCAAAAGATTGTATTCCGCAAGAACCGGCGAGTACACCTGTCTGTCAATATTGGTAATGTAATGTGCAACACTTTTATGGTCGATCCAGTATCCGATACGGGCCAGATGATATGTCATGGAATCATAATTGTATGGAACAGTAAAAATTGCTCCAAACAGCAATACCAAAGATAAAATGCCAAGAATAGCAAGCATAATCCAAATAAGTGCTTTTTCGGATTTGCTTTTTTCGGATGCGCTTTTTTTACCGGCATTTTTGAGAAATGAATCATCACTATTTAAGAACAATTTGTCATTACCATTTTTTTTCAATTGAATAACTGCATTTTTCGAATATGGATTTGCTACGTTTTGAAATACTTTTACAACAGAAATCGTCTCAAGCGTTCGGTCATATTTATTTTTCCCATATAAAAAAGCAAATATAATTGTAATGACTAACCATGCTACAAAATCTACAGCACGTGTCATAATATGCAGGATACTCAATAGATTAGTCAGAATCAAAACAATAGCTTCAAACAATACAATTGTCCGAAACCAAACCTCTGCTCGTTGCATTCTTCCATAACCGGCATTTACTTTGCAGCTTACATATTGAAAAATCATATAAAAAGAAATGATGAATACTATTATCATTTTTGTTTCCTCAAGTTTGAATTATTATTTTGGCTATATATTCGGGCCATTTTCTCATGATTTGCGAATTTCCACAAATCATACTTTTGTTTAAGCACAAATAGTATGATCTTTTAATCTTGTATCTTTTTTAATTATATAGTGGTACAAATTTTTGTCAATTTGTTCTCTCAGTCGGAATGCGCACCTTTTTTCTTGCTAGATTCGTTTCCTGGGGCATACTTTTTCTTTTGCCCGATCTCTTGGGTATGCCCCTTTCTTGCCAGTTTCAATTCCCAGGGCATACTTTTTCTCTTGCTCGCTCTCTCTGGTATGCCCTTTTCGGGTTTCTTGCTTATTTTTCTTGCCAAATTTGCTTCCCGAAGCATACTTTTCCCTTTACTTGCCCTCTCAGGTATGCCTCTTGCGAAATTCTTTACGTTAATTGGCGTTAATTGACATACTTTGGCACATCAATGGCATCCTGCTATCCATTTTTACATGGTAGATTTCAATTTCAAACTAATGTATAATATTCCAAAGGAATAACCCATTTTATATAGTACATGGAGTTATATTAAATGATACCAGGGTCAAAAGGTCATACTTTTCATGCTCGCATGAAAAAGTATGACTTTGGGCCCCGCAAAACATGAGAAAGTAGCCCGATTAGGGCGGATTTCGATTGTTTACGGATTGCGAGAGCACAAAGTGCGTAGCAATCCGTTGGTATCATGGGGTCAAAATACCTTTTGATCCCAACATCATTAAATAAAGAATAAAGAAATTATTGATTGTATGCCCTCACTGCCTCCCAAGAAAGAGAGCGAAAGGGCGAATTTAATAGGAACAAAGATGAATAACATAATCAAAACTGACAAAACCAACACAAGCAATTATATATTTGGACGCAAACGCATCCTGATCATCGGCATCCTGTCTCTTATCTGGTGGGCACTTACTTTTATCACGGACAAAAAAATTTTTACCGCTGATCCTCTCAATATGAGTAGCCTCCCCATTGATACCGATGCTGTTTTTTTGATGCATATTCTTTCCAAAATTGTATTGCTTGGAACGATTGTGGGGATTCTTTGCTTTATCTCTTATGGCATCCGTCATCGCAAGCTATTATTTGCTTTTGTCATTTATTTTGCTCTATATCTGGGAATTCTTCTTCTGAATTATCCCGGTTATTTCATGAGTGACGACACCATCATTTTCGGTTATGCCACCCGCTATTATCCGGTCTATTGGCATAATTATCTGACCAGTATTTATTATATGACCGGGCTTTCTTTGTTTCCGGCTTCCACAGGTCCTATCATCTTAAATGATTTGATTTTGGCTATGGTTTTTTCCTATATTTTCTATGAAACCGATCGTTTATATACTTCAAAAATAAAATATGTTATTGCTATCGTCGGTCTTTTTCCTTTTGTGCTATTATCTGCTGCCATGTGTTTTCGACCGGTATTGTATGCTCCCTTTTTCCTGTTTTTCTTTGCTTTTCTATTCTTTGAAAAACAGAAAAAAGCTTCTTTTAGCATACCAAAAAGCATTATGCTTTCTCTCTTAACCGCTTTGCTTTGCTTCTGGCGTAGCGAAGGGATTGTTCTGATTTTATTCTGTTTTGTGTTGATTCCTACCGTTTATGGATTGCCGAAAAAAACAAGTCAAAATGACCGAACCGACCGCCGGACCGACCGTTTTCAATGGAAACAGGCACTCTGTTTTTTACTGGTATTTATCATCTCGTTTTCTTTAATTAAAATCCCCCAGTCTAATGGGGAAAAGAAATATTACGGAAGTGACTATCTGATTATTTCCACCATCCGTCCGCTTTCCCTGATTATTCACAGGGAGCAGACCTATCCGGGCGCCGAGGAAGATCTTGCAAATATCGATGCCGTTATTGACTTGGATTATATCAGCTACGAAACCCTTTCATGCAGTTCTTATAACCGCTATAATTCCGATCACAACAGCGGACATTTTACTGAAACCGGAGCAGATGCCGACGCACAGAAAGCATTTTTAAAGAGTGCTGTCAGACTAATCTGGAACAATCTGGATTTATATATTGCAGAACGTCTTCAACTGTTAGCTGTGACTAACGGTTACTATGACTATAATCCTGCTATGGTAATGAATTTAAAACCAGTTACTACATCTGAGTTTTTATCCTTCCAGGCTGATCGGGAATATGGAAAAGAACTGGTAAATGGCAATGCCAGATGGCATTATGAAAGCCGTCAGGATATATTGCTGTTTTTGTTTGAACATGGTGGCGAAGCTTATCTGATTATTTTGTTTTTTGCCGCAATCTTTATGTTGTATACGTTATCAGAGAAAAAACTTTTTTATTTCTTTGCGTTTGCTTCCCTGATAGCAAGAGAAGCAGTCATTTTTCTGACTGCTCCCGCTTCTTTTATCCAATATAATTATCCGATGATGTTTGTTACGGTATTTCTACTTCTTGTGATGTTTGTTTCTTCCTGCGAGGACGGATTTTTCCGAAGCATAAGAAATCAGTTATCCAAAGCTGCTTCAAAGCAGAAATAAAGAGTGCTGTCAAAATACTCATAAGCACAAATGATGCGAGTATCCATAAAATGGTATCCACATGAAAAGGAGTCAGATTTTTCTCGGAAAGTCCCAGGATTCTTGCAAAACGGAAATGCAGAACGTAGATTTCCAGAGTATACTGACCAATATATGCCAGAGCCCTTTGCAACCAGCCTTTACAAAAATGTGCCACGCCGTAAAAGCAGGCAAAAACACCTAAAAAAGAGGCTGTCATCTGGATGATGAGCGAGGTTGTATCCGTTACCACAACCATGTCATAGGCACATACCAGATAAATGAAAATAAGAGTGCACAACATACAAAAGATATTACTAACTATGTGATTATTCCTAATGGATTTTATTTTTGGGTCCCCATCTTCTCTGCCCTTCATACTAGTATCATCACATTTTATTTTGTCTAATTCATCTACTTTGTTTTGCCTAATTGTATACTGCTCTTGTCCATCATCCAATCCATGAGTTTTCCTTTTTTGTAAATACGGAACAACATGATAAGCCACCAGATAAGCTACAACATAAAATGGTAAATATCGAACCGTCAAACTGGGACTTAAAAAAGTATTTCCGCTTCGAGCCTGTAAAAAGAAACCAACATAGCAGATAAAAATAACTAGACAATATACAAAAAATCGCATTGCTTTTTCCTTGCGACCTACTTCATAAGAGCCATGGCAATCACTTTTTTCCATTTCATCTTGACTGCCAATCGTTTTAGTTTTAGATTCACTTTCAATTGTATACTGTTTATCCACAACATCATGCATAGTATCAGTTTCATTTTCAACCGTACTTTTTGAAACCACAGCACTTTGCGAATCCACAACACCATGCATAGTATCATTTTCACTTCCAACCATATACTGCGAATCAAAGGCACCATTCTTACTTATGGCATATGCAGAATAATCGGCAAGATATGACGCTATCATATGAACAAGTGTGATAATCCAAAGTGTCGCCAAAAACCAGAGTCCATAATCTAAATGAAACAACTCTGTTTTCAGCTCCTTCAAACAATGTGGAAACGAAACAATTATCATCCATGTAAAAAAGGGAACCAGATATGCCACACTTCTCTTTCCAAAAGTTTTGGCACTTCTTTTTAAATCAGGCTTTTGTCCCGGCTCACCATGTTTTTGTCCTGCAAGATATCCGCTCACTGCTATAAACAACGGCATCTGAACCGCTGCAATAGCATCATATAAGTAAGGGTCTGCTAACCCATTTAACACAATGCAATGACCCAACATAACCAGTAGAATGGCAAATCCCTTAACGGCATCTAAAGAAATATCTCTATTCAGTTTTGTAAATTCTGCATTTACTTTGACATTTCCTGTCATGCTTTTCATTTACTCTTCCTCCCGGTCATAAACCTCGAATAACAAATCCGCAAGCTCGCCTTCAATCATTGGTCCTGTCATCTTTCCTTTTTGATAGGTATCGTAGTGTCCGGTATCATAATATAAGAAAATCAAATCATCCTCACCGGATTCTTTTTCAATCTGTATTTCATATTTTGTAACCTCAGGCACATTTTGAAAACAGAGAGGACAAAATCCGTAGTCCGTCGTCTCAGAACCAATCAACTGCTGTTTCTGTAAACAATTTCCATTCTGATCACATAATGAAATCATGTAAACACTATCATTATATGCTCCCGTCAGGTTACGTACCTGAAACGATATGATAGAAAAATCTTTTTCACTCTCAAAGGTCTGTGTAATGCATTGTCCATAGGATAATGCCGGATATTCCTGTGCCTGAAATAAAAATTGGTCGACACTGACACTGACCTCAACATAATCCGTTTTCGCTAATTTTCCGACTAGAATGCCCAAACCAAGAATTCCAAATAATATAACACAAAGATTAAATACTTTTCTATAGTCTTTTTTGCATTCCCTATTTTTTCCAAAAATATTTGCAGAAAATAACTTTTCTGCAGGATGTTTCATTTTCCACATCGGTAAGCCTAAGGCAACCACACATCCATTTAAATACATCGTCCCGATGCTATAAATCGTTGCAGATTCCCAAATCATCTGAAACAGATAACTTCCTGTTAATAAAAGCAGTAAAACAAATCCTTCGACCGGCAATCTTTTCTGAAAGAAAGAAACAATAGCAAAAATGCTGCATAAAAGCGACATCAAATAAAATATCTGGGTCCATAAAAGAACCGGATCTCTGTGAACTCCATAGACAATCTGCCAAATCAGACCATAGTCACTGCTGATATTCAACTCCGAATGGTAACCACCCGCACCATCCGCATAGGTATTGGACAACTTTCGCATATACAGCTTTGCAATACCCAAAGCTCCCAGTTCGTCTGCTCGGTCCTTCAGCAGAGAAACAGTCGCATCTTTTTTCTCTTTCGCAGTAGGATAATTCATGGTCCTTTGTTCATCATTTGCATTAAAAGAACCATCTCCTAATTCGTTCAATCCCATAGCAATCCAATGTGTCAAAGGAAATGCCGTGTCTGTTTCATCAAATGCCAGATAGTGATCTTCCACTGCACCATAAATGATTTTTGTACCTCCAAATGAGATACAAAACAATAGAAGAACAAGGATAAAGCTTTTTCGATTTATCCGTTTCCCCCTGCAATACAGGCCGATGACAGCAGCAATCAGTGCGATGGCCACCGTTGCACGAAGCTTATAACCAAAATAGAAAAAAATACCGGCTAATATAGTGTAGAGTATTCGTTTTATATTATTATGTTTTTGTTGTATGATACCATTATCTGTTTCTATGGTTTCTCCCGTTTTTGTTTCTGATTGTTCTACGTTTTCTCCGGTTGCTGCAACTTGAATTTCTGATTGTTCTACATTTTCTTCGATTGCTGCAACTTGAATTTCTGATTGCTCTACATTTTCTTCGATTGCTACTTTTTGCTTCTCTGCTTGCTGTATGGTTTCTCCGATTGCCGCTTTATGTTTTTTTGCTTGCTTTGCTATTTTATCATTTTTCTCACATATTAAGTCATAAATCGCATATAAAAGATAAATCCCCCAGATAGCAAAGGCCATGGAGCAGGTATTGGTATAGTAAAACGGAAGCCAGACATAGCTTAAAGGATTAAAGACCATATAAAGTAAAAACAAGACAGCCTTTGCTTTTGAAAAATATTTATTTAAAAAAGCATAACAACCGGCAAATGCAGCATCTACAAACAGCACATTGATAAACTGCAGAACAATGACCGCATTGGAAAAATCCTGTCTAATCAGACCAATCATACGAAATAGTTTAATAAACCAGTGTGTCATGATCGTCATGGCATAGTTATTGGCATAACGGGCAAAATATCCCTCCAAATCCGTTTCCTGTATTCCCGGCTGACTGAAAAGAGCAATGGCTTCATCTACTACTTTTAACGAATCATAGCGTATTCCGGCTTTCGCAAGCATTACAAATACCATCTGCAGTACAAACAAGCATGCACCTGTCATCAAGGCAATCTGTTTTAGTTTCTGCTTTGGTAAAGAAACAAGCTTTTTTCCCACGATACGATATACCATGGTTAAAAGCATGACTGACAGCAACATACAGATTCCACGCAGAATAACCGGCATCTGCTCAAAAGCACTGCAGCCACCATTAAACCATACAAATGCTCCCATAATCAGCAAGTATATGGAAAAAATAGCAAAAACTGCCATCGATATGGAAAAAATAAAAAATCGGCTTCCCCGATAAAACTTTGTCTGCATATAATATATTCTTTCCGTTCTTTTTTGTATTTCTATAGTTCTCAGATTTCTGTTTTCTGTTCTATATTTCTCTGTTTTTGTCTTCTACGCCCCGCCGGTTACTTGCCGCGGGGTATAGCCTTCTCATTTTTATTTCTCACGCCCCGCTATGCGTTTGTCGCGGGGTACAGCCTTCTCATTTTTATTTTTCACGCCCCGCTATGCGTTTGTCGCGGGGTATTGTCTTCTCATTTTTATCTCTCATGCCCCGCCGGTTACTTGTTACGGAATATATTCCTCTTAATTCCATCTATCATCACACAAGCAGCAATTGAAACAACGATGGCTACCAACTTTTCAACAGCAAAAAGCATTTGTAAAACCCAGTCCGGATACTGCATGATCCAATTCATAAGATAATTGTCTAAAAATCCGAGAACCATCATTACCATAACCAGAATAAAATAATGATAACACAAAATAGTTAGCGTATGCTTACCAAATTTCGCTAAAATGGAGCAAATTTTTTCTGCTTTTTTATCCAGTAAGTTCATGATTAGCATTAATAAAATAGAAGAACTGATTGCCGCCGTACACATCAATGTAACACTCTTTCCGGTATCGCTCAGCGATAAATTATAGGAACCGTTAAACAGACCTGAAACGATACAGATGATAAAAAGGAGCACAATGACAACACGCCTTATTTCAGGAGAAATCTTGCTCATATGCTCTGTCGCTCTCCCTTGAGATAATTTAGTTTGAAATGATTTATCTTGAGATAATTTAACTTGAGATTTCTTTTGAGATATTTCCTCTTGAAATAATTCATCTTGATAGGTATTCGCCAAAATTTTCTCACTATTTTCATTAAAAAAATCAATTTTTTTGAGCAGATTTCCGACTAACATCATCAAAAGAAAAAACGGCATGATATCAAGGCACCAGGGTAAAAGAACCGGCACGAAATAATGATATCCGGTTGCAAAAAGCGCATAAACAACTACAATCAACACTACTTTTTTTTCATTTCCTTTACATAAACGATAAAAGCCTTCCAACATGATCAACGCTACAAATAATGCCGGCAAAAACCAGGTCGGTGCATTGAGATTAATCATCAGATTCGAATGATAATCTGAGCTTATAAAAATCTGATTTCGACCATATAGAATTCCTAAGAGTGACCTGACAACAAAATCCGAAGGCAAATTATGTGTTAAAACCCTTTTTATTAAAAAGAACAGAAATAAAAAAAGATTGGCCACCAGATAAGGAATTATCAGACGTTTTGCTTTCTTTTTTACATAGTCAATATACGTCCCATTATCCGGATGATAGGTGTAACCGGACAATAGGAAAAAGGCCGGCACAAAAAACATGCCGCCCCAAAAATTTACGCCGGGTATTCGAAGTTCGCTATGATTTAATACTACAATGAACATGGCAACGGCCTTTGCGGCATCAATCCAGTTCTTGCGCAAAACATTTTCTTTCATATCTTCTACAATGCTTCCTGCTTTTGTTGTTTACTGCCATCGACTTCTGTCTCAGCCTTATCTAACTCTGTTCTTTCTGACTCAGTTTTTTCTGTCTCAGCTTTTTCTTCCCCGGTATTACCTTCAAATAATTCCACAACCATATTCGCTATTTTAATGCCTGGTTTTTCAACAAATTTATGCATCAATACAGCCAGAACTGAAATCAGTAAAACCGTTAGAAGAACATTAATTAATGCCAGTAAATGATAATTTATTTTTCCATACCATGCGATAAACAATCCACACGAAAAGGTACATAGGATTGGAAAATGCAGCAAATAAAAACAATAAGTATATTTGGTAAACCAGGTCAGCGGCTTGATGTCCAAAGCCTTCGGCACAGTTTTCAAATGTAACAGCGCATATAAAATCATAGGTGCAGCCACATTATAATAAAACATAACTTTGATGGGAAAGAACTGATAAATAGTTCCTTCATAATGTTCACCGATTGGCGGAAATGAGCCTAAGAAAAGTCCGCATGCCAAAAGCAATCCCATAAGCCACCGCTTCGTTGAAAACTTTGCAAGCCATTTAGGCTCACAATAGGTCAGATCACAGACTACCATGCCCAAAATCATGGAAAGGAAATCCGAACGGATAAAGGCAATTGTCGCAACCGCATAAATGATATAGCGCCATTTTTTTTCTCCGAACAGTAATATGATGACAGCAATCATCAGAGTTCCGAAAAACTCATAAAAGATAAACCAGATAGGTCCGTTATACTGATTAGATCCATTGATAAAACAACCGATAAAAGCCTCTTTCAAGGCTCCTCCCAAACTAGGTGCAAAGGTATTGTAATTACCCGAAAAAACCTCCGAATGCGCCAAAACAGATGCCTCTGCATTTTGGTACAAGGAAAGCTTCATCAGGATATAGACCAAAAGATTGGCAGCCACAATCGGAAATACCAGTCGGAAATACTTTTTAATGGCTCCGGATTTTAACGACTCTTTATCTTTCGTCAAAAAGAAACGGTATCCGACAAAAAAGCCACTCAGTGCCAGAAAAATACGCACTGCAAACTTTGCTCCGCACAGAATATTGAGAGGCGTGGAACCGATAAAATATTCTACTTTCGGTGCATGATAATACTCCGGTAAAAGACAATATTCACCGGGATAAAACAGATTTACAAAATGAAAATTAAAGACCATAAAACAGGCAATAACTTTGAGCCCGTCCAAATAGCCAAGTTTTTTTGCTTCCTGCATTTTTATCTCTTTCTATTAATTTTTCTATCAAAAATCATATGATGTTGGGGTCAAAAGGTATTTTACATACCAGTTATCACGAAAAAATTACCAGATAGTACGTCCGCCATCCAAAATAACGGTTGCCCCTGTCATATAGGAGCTTGCCTCAGACAGCATATAGAGCACAGTAGCCGGATATTCATCCGGTCTGGACATTCTTCCCATGGGAATTAATTCACTAATTTTCTGAACAAATTCTTCATTTTGTCCGTTTGAAAGAGATGCGGGGCAAAGCGTATTCACACGCACTCCGCATTTTGCCCAATAGGTTGCCAGATATTTGGTCAGTCCCATGATTCCATGTTTTACGACCGAATAGGAAACAGGCTTTACCGTCTGCTCTTCTTCCGGCACGCCTTCTTTTTTATAGATATTCTGATTGGGTGAAATGACACCATAATCCGAAGAAATATTGATGATAACACCCTTTTTCTGTTTTTCCATTTCATAACCAAAGACCTGACAGCAAAGAAATGCTCCCGTCAGACCAACGCGCATATCATCTTCCCAGATATCCAAAGGCAGATTATGAAAGCGCATAGCTCCGAGATTTTTGGATCCGCCCTCTACTTTCGGATTGTTTGCGGCATTGTTAATCAAACCGTCAATATGTCCGTATTTTTTAAGTAAGTCATCCCGGATTGCTTCTAAGCAGGAACGGTTGGTAATATCCGCAACATAGGTTTCGATTGTACGGTCCGGATACTGTTGTAAAAATTCCGCTTTCACCTTTTTAAGCGGCTCTTCAAATATATCTAAGAGAACCGGAATTCCTTCGCCTTCTAAAACCGCTTCTGCATGTCTTCTTCCGATTAATCCGGCTCCTCCCGTAATGATGATTACCTGATCTTTGATTTTAAACTGGTCAAATATTGACATGTACAATTTCCCCCGTTTTCATGGATTCTTTGATTGCCAAAGCCATCTTCAGACTGACAATTCCGTCTTCTAAAGTGATAGCTTCGGGTGTATGATTTCTGATGCTTTCAAAAAACAATTTTAATTCCTCGATAAACATATCGTTACGTGAAAAGTCCAGAAACTCTGTTGTTTTGGTTTCATCCTTCACGGTTTTGGTAACTGTGTTCTTAATTAAATCAGCCCGGATTTTTCCATGCTCGCCGACTACTTTGATAAAACGGGAAGGAGGACTTTGATAAAAATCCGCATGCACTCTGGCTCCCAAAATCTGTCCATCATAATCCAAAGTAAAGATACCATCACAATTATCTTCGACATCTATAGATAAATCGCCCTGAGTACCACCAAATGCGTAAACCGTAAGTGGCTTTCCAAATAAGTAATACAGATAATCCATCTCGTGAACAAGCTGGTTGGTTACTACTCCACCACCCATATCTTTTCGTGCCATGTAAGTTTCTTTATAATCTTCGTATGTGTGCATCGTGGTAAGTCTTTCTCCCACAACCGCCTCTACGGATAAAATACGGCCAAGTTCTTTCTTTTGAAGTGTCTCTTTCACGGCACGGATCCCGGGATGAAAACGATTCTGATAACCAACAAATACTTTGATGTTATTTTCTCGAATTGCCTCTTTTAATTCATCCATACCTGTCATGTCATCCGAAATCGGCTTTTCTAAAAACAGATGACATCCGGCTTTTGCACAGGCTGTCGCACATGCAATATGGAGATTGGTTGGATTGGTAATAAAAGCTACCTCCGGTTTCTCATCCAATGCTTCTTCCAGAGTAGAAAAAGAAGTAATATGAAATTCCTCTTCCAGACTGACATTTTCCCGAATTTGCATCGTGTCAGAAAAGGTTCGCTGCAGACCTCTGACACGATATGCAATGATTTCTGCCTCGTCTCCTAAAACTCTTTTTATATTTCTCAAATGGCGCTGGCCGATACTGCCAAGGCCAATCATTAATATTTTCATGATTTTACCTTCTTTTCATCATTTTCTTTCTCAGCAATTTGTTCTTCTTTGAATTGCAGTTTTTCTATCATTTCTTCCTGAATGGCTAAGGCCTGGGATAATTTCTTCATACGCTCTGACATCCGCGACATGCTTACCGTCAGTCCAAAGATAATAACCAGTGAAAAACAAAATCCCAGGAAAAAGATCATATTCACCGGCGCCCAGATACCCAGCGCATAGGACAACTTTGTCAAAAGCACAGGAAAACAATCTAAGATCAGCACAAAGAAAATCGCAATCAGCCAGGATAACGCATACTTTAGTTCCAACTGACGCTTGCGAATCATATTTATAATAACCGCCAGGGCAATCACCAAGAACACTGCAATAATAATCTGAATTTTTAACGTCATCATATTCTGCCTGTCCCCTTTCATTTTACCTTTTCAATTTTATTTCTCATTTTATCTTCATTATTCATGCGATTATATTTCACAATATATCTTATCCATTTGTTCATTTGGTTTTATCCCCAAATATGTCTTATCTGTTTATTCATTTGGTTTTATTCCACAATATGTCTTATCCGTTTGTTCATTTGGTTTTATTCCACAATATGTCTTATCCGTTTGTTCATTTGGTTTTATTCCACAATAGTCTTATCCGTTTATTCATTTGGTTTTATTCCATAATTATCCGGTTTCATTTCTTATTTTCTAAGCATCTCGAAAAAGATCGCAAGGCTAACCTTAATCATGTAATAAATACTCTTAAGTGGCGAAATAGAAGATGTTCCTTCCATACGCTTTCTCATAATAACCGGATATTCCATCACTTTTTTTCCGGAATTGATAATGGCCACTACACTTTCCGGCTCCGGATAATCCTTGGGATAGGATTCACTGTACATAGCAAGAATGTCCCGGTTTATCATACGCATACCGGAAGTCGGATCGGTAATTTTCTGTCCTGTCAAAAGCTTGATCAATGCCGAAAAATAGCGAATTCCAAATCGCCGCATTCCGGTGGACTGAAACCCTTCTTTTTCTAAAAAACGGGAACCAATCAGCATATCGGCATTTTGTTCTATCATATAATCACGCATTTCTTGCAGGTATCTTGCATCATGCTGTCCATCTCCGTCGAACTGGATAGCATAGTCATATCCATTTTTATATGCATATAAAAAACCGGTCTGCACAGCTCCGCCAATTCCTAAATTAACCGGCAAATTCAGTACCTGAAGATGATGTTCTCTGCAAACGGAAAGTGTATGATCCGTAGAGCAATCATTGATGATCACATAATCAAATTCCGGTGCATGCTCACAGATATCCTGCACGGTTTTTACAATGCTCTTTTCTTCATTGTATGCCGGAATAATGACAATACTTTTTATTTCCATAGTTTCTGATACTTTCTATATGTCGTTTTCTTATTTTTACAATTACGTTACCGCGAAATTTCTTTTTCTTATTTTTACAATTGCGTTACCGAGAAATTTCTTTTTCCTATTTTTAAAATTGCGTTACCGTGAAATTTCTTTTTCCTAATTTTACAATTGTGTTACCGCGAAATTTCTTTTTCCTATTTTTAAAATTGCGTTCCCACGAAATTTTTCCAATTTTGCAATTATGTTCCCGCCAAATTTGCATAGTCTAACACTGATGCATGCTCATTTGGATAACAACGTAACAATACTAATATAGCTGTTTATTAACCGGACTTTATTGCTTGTCTATTTCTTGGTTGCATCATCAGCATTCATTTTGCCTGCATCGTTTTCTTCCGCCTTCTTTTTCATGATAGCTGATTCCTGAGCCAGAATACCAATTTTATATTCCATCTGGGAAATCTTGATGGACTGGGAAAACACTTTGACTAAAAGCAAAAAAATCATAGCCAGATAAATCAGATTAACCGGCGATTCGATGCCCAGAATACGTGCCAAAATCATGGCAAGCTCAGGGAAAATACTCAATACTACAACGATCAGGATAAACATAAACCAATAAATGGCGTTTTCAATTTTCATCTGTGATTTTCGAATCTGATGAACCGCATAAACGGCTGCCAGAAAAGACATCACAATCAATAATATTCTTAAGTATAAAGACATCGTTTACCTCTTTCTAAATCCCTGAATGAAAAGAATGGAGAAACTCATCAAAATCATATATTTCATGGATCTGGTAAAATTAAGATAGCTTTCTCCTGCCACTCTTTCATCCATCTGTACCTGTACTTCTTTTACCCGGACACCTTTTTTAATCAGGTAGGAAATGGTATCGGGCTCCGGTCCGTAATTAATATTCAAAGCAAATTCTTTGATGATATCCCTGTTAAACATGCGCATACCGGAGGTCGGGTCATTCAATCGGAATCCGGTGGACAATTTGATAAAAGCGGAAATCACATTACTGCCAAGCATTCGCAAAGAATGCGGTTTCTTTTGGGTTACAAAACGGGAACCGATAACAATCTGCGCGTTATCCTTGCCTAACTCTTCTGCAAGCTTTTCGATAAACTCCGGGCGATGCTGTCCGTCTCCGTCAATCTGGATGGCAGCATCATAACCGTTCTGCCATGCGTATCGCATGCCAGCCTGTACTGCACCGGACAGGCCGAGATTAATCGGTAAATCAATCAGATGAAAACCTTTTTCTCTGCAGATTTTTGCCGTATCATCCTTCGAACCGTCATTGATTACCACATAGTCATATTGTGGATAATTCTCAATCAGATTATTTACGACACGTTCTATATTCAGTTCTTCATTATAAGCGGGTATCATAATGAGTATTTTCATTTTCATCCTCTTACAGTTTTATCATTATTCTCAATCACGATATATCAATTCTGTATTTATCATTATTCTCAATCGCGATATATATCAATTCTGTATTTATCTAATTTTGTTTCATTTCAAATAATTATTATCCAATTTTACTATTTTCTAATTAATTGGAACACACAATTTCTGACTGTTCATCATTCGAACATTCCAAACATTTTTACAAACAGATTTTGCAGACAGTTATCCGAGTTTTGCCTTCACAAATTGCATCAGCACAATCAGGGTTCTTTTTACTGTGATGAAAAAAGCACCTTTCATCTGATTTTCTTCCAGAGCCCTCTTTCCCTCCTGAAAGGACAGAATGTAATTTTTCAGTCCTCCGGAACTGGTTCCTCCATAAAACATGTGTACCAAAACCTCGGGGATATAGGAAAGTCTGACTTGATTATCTTTTAAAATCCGAATCATGAACTCATAATCTGCCGCAATCCTATAATCCGTCTTATAAACACCAAATTTGTCATAGACTTCTTTTTTTAAATAAAGTGTAGGATGTGCCGGCATCCAACCGTCGCGAATGGTCTTTGTGTTGCCCATTTTCCATTCTCTTACGGGGTTGTCCAGTTCATCCACATAATATAAATCTCCGTGAACTCCATCAGTTCCTTCTTTTTCCATAACAGAAACCATATCGGACAAAACATGTGGATTGGAAAATTTATCAAACATCGTGCCTATGATATCACCGGTTGCCATGCGGATTCCTTTGTTCAGTGCATCATAAATACCGTTATCTTTTTCCGATATCCACTTCACTTCCCGTTCCGGCCATCCATAAGAAAAATCCTTTTCCAGTTCCTTAAGATATTCTACCGTTCCATCCGTGGAACCACCGTCCACAATGATATACTCCAGTCTGGGATAGTCCTGATTTTTAATACCTTCCACCACTTTTTTCAGATGTCTGACATCCTGGTAGGTGGTTGTAATAATTGAAATTTTTTTATCACTCATCTGTCTTTATCCTTTGCTCCGAAATCAAATGACATAAAATACCGCAAATGGCATTTTCCACTTTCTGAGGGCTGTTTTCGGATTTTGTCATCAGGGCATTGGGCACAATCCACACATTATCATCATCAATATAGGTTTTCTCAAGATCGGAAACCAGATGAAATACCATGGTTTTTTCCGCATAGGCCCATCTTTGAATCTGATGTCCTTCTTCATCTATCTGCGCTTCTTCTTCCACATTGCTTCCCGGATAAGACGGTTCCACAATCAAAATGGGAATTTCCCCATACAACTCTTTAATCTGAGGAGTTAGCTTGGTAATATGTTCCATGGTTGCATCCAAATCGGAATAAACCTCATAGGAAGAAGGAAATACCAGAACCGCATTGGGCTGTTGTTCTCCTTCGGGATTGATGCGGATCCGTTTGATTTTATCAGGCACTTCCTCTTCATTTTCAGAATATACCACCGGGTGAATCATGCCAATTGCTTCCAAAGCTTTATCATCACCAAGATAATCCGGAACAATATGAAGCATGGTTGTCTTTGATGCCAGTTCATCGAGTGAAAGATCATAAATATATAAGGTCACTTCATAATCACCGGGGTTTGAATTTGCCGGAATTTCAAAACGATCGTTACGGCTGTTTCCAATCGGAGCATCCCAGTGAAATGCATAATTGTTATGGTTGATGCCATAAACCACCGAACTATTATAAATATCGGTCCCCTGCGATTCACATACATAGATATCATCCGGCAGATAAAAACGGATCAACGGCTCATCCGCTTTTTTGGATAATGTTTCATTTACACTGTCCAATTGCTCACTCTGGGCATCAACTGTTTTTTGTATCGAATCAATTTCTTCTTTTAGCTTTGCATTATCACTTTGTAGCATTTTGATAAAAAATGCCTCCGTCACACAACATATGACAAGTAAAACAGCAAGGATTACCGTAAAGATTCTCTTTTTAATCATATCGCTACCTCGTATAGGATTTATTCATTTTGAAAGAAACCCATTACTTCTAGTTTACAACAAATTCCCATAAATAGGAAGATAAGGAATAAACAAGTCACAAAAAAGATATAACCGACAGGTGTCGCATAGCTTTTTTCTGTTTCATTTGACAAAAGGAACAACAAAGAAGAATCTGTCTTTGTGGTCTCAGAATCTTTGACGATTTCCAGGCTGCCACCCGGATAAGGGGTGTAGCCGTACATATGATATCGTACAAATTGCAGATCACTATCCGGACTTCCTGCTACTTTCTTTATGGAAATCACAGTTTCTTTTTTCGGTGTTACCGTCTCGAAATCATAGATTCCGGCTCCATTATAACCACTTTGTGCCGCAACAATCTGCTCTTTAAAATAGATTTCCTGTCCGTCTCTGCTACCAAAAACAATCTCATAGACCGAATCATTTTCTTCGCCCAAAGGATTTCGCCACTGGATTACCAGATGATTACAAGAGCCATCCAAGGTCAGATTTTGGATTAAGGTCTCCCCGTCATCCACCCAAAACGGTTCATTGGCTAAAATCTGTGTTGCCACTGTTTGTGACTGATGAAAGGGGTGATTTACAAAAACAGAATATCTGCAGATACTCCATGCGGCAAATGCAAAAGCTGCAGATAACCCCAAAATCCAGAGGCATCTATTCCGATTTCTAAATGCATTTACTCGTTTTGATTGTCCAAAAAGTATATTATTTTCCTTCTTTATGCATCCATCATCTTCCATTTGTATAGCGAATTGACCGATACATCCATCTTCTTTTTTCTGCATGTCGGCTTTCCCGAAGCATCCATCTTCCTTCATCTGCATGTCGGATTGCCCAATACATCCATCTTCCATCATCTGCATACCGGAAAGTCCCAAAAACAGCATAATCGGCATAAACGGAACACTATACTGCTCGGATGCTTCCCATAAAACATAAAACAGGATGGCTCCAAGCAACACAAGAAGAAAATAGAAAAGCTCACGATACTGCGATACATGAAATACGTCTTTATTAAAACCGGCTTTGAGCATCACCCCAACGGATATCAAAATACCTAACATCAGAAACAGATAATACCCCTGATGCCAAAGAATGAACAAATCCTTGTGGTTTCCAAAAAGCGCATCATACAATTTTCCGGTTTTGTATCCGTCTGAAAGAAAGGTCGTGTAACCGTTCATCCCATCCCCAAAGGTTCGTCTTACCTTTATCAAAACCAATTCTGCATATCCTTTTATTCCCATCGTCTGCAGTTTTTCACGCATCCGCTTTGAAACCGCAGCCTTTTTTTCCTCTTTCGTTGCAAAAGAAGCTGTAAATTCTTCGTCCTCCGCATTATGTCCGCCGGGCGGTGTCAGTGACATCATAATCCAGTGTGTTGTAGGAAAAGCAGTATTGGTTGTATCAATTCCCACAAATTTTTCTGTTGATGCATGCATAAGCTGTGATGATAAAACAGCAACCAATGCGATTATAATGGCCTTCGCTGCCAGTCTCTTTTTCTTCGCCTCTCCGGTAAGTAAGCGAATGATAACCAGTATCAGGGCTGCAATAGCAAAAATAATGGCTGTTGCACGCAGTTCATAACCGATGCCGAGCAAAAGCCCTGCAATGCCCCATCTTATGATTGTTTGAACTTTTTTTGTTTTCTTCTTTGTCTGTGTCTCTTCCTGCTTTTTTGCCTTTACTTCCTCTTCGCTTATTTCAGATTTTGTTTCTTTTTTTGTTTTTTCTCCTGTTTCTCCTCTTGTTTCATCTCTTGTTTCTGCTATGATTTCTTCTATTTTTTCCCCTTTTTCTGTATTATCTTTTCCTTTAAGTAAAAGTACCAGAAACCCCATCGTAAAAATCCACGACAGCGTTATCGTATAGTAATAGGATACCCCCAGATAAAGAAAAGGATTACAAAACAGCAGAAAACGCATTCGACAAAGAAGCGCTTCTCTTTCCTGCTCTGACCTTATTTCTTTCCCAAACAGGGATTCTTTATGAAATTTTTTCAAAATAGAAATCAAAAGAATAAGAGATAAATCCATCAAAATCGTATTAAATGTGTTAAACAGAAGCGGCCTGTCCGCAACCGGAATGTTGAAAAGATTTGCCAAGCGAACCAGAACTGCCGTCAGAAACACAAACAGATTTTGATTGGGATATACCGACAGATAATAATACGCCTCTTCTGCAACACTGTTTTGTTCTGCAAGGGAAGCAGCCGCACCAATGACAAATCCGCTGTCCCACTTATAATAGCTACGGATATAAAACAGAAAAAAAGCCTGTATCAATACAAAGACAATCCACATCCCCAGATTGATATATTTAATACTTTTTTGCGTACACTTTTTTAAAAAAAGCCCCAGGATATGAAAAAGGAATCCAAAAAAGAGCAGAGCAAATCCCGCCAAAAAGATACGCTCTGCCTTATTCGCAAATGAATAGATAAATCCGGCATCTGAATAAGAATCAAAACCGTTTACAAACAGAAAAAACAGTACGACAAAAAGGACTGCCATTATCACAATGACAGACATTCTGATCACTTTTTCTGTAACTGTTTTAACTGTGTTTGCTTTCATACTCATTTACGTTTTTTCAGGTTATTTTTCCTGTGAATGGCCAGCTTGTTGCAATACTTTTTTATATAATTCCAGATATTCCTGATATCGCGTGTGCTTATCGTAGTTTAATGCCTGTTTACGGCAGTCGTCCTGTGAAAAAGTCTTCGTACCATCCAAAACATCCTTTACTGCCTGCAACAGACCATCATAGGAAGCTCTGTAAACAACGATTCCGCTCTTCTCAGAAACCGATTCGCCGCTACCTCCCGTCTGATACGTAATGACCGGCGTTCCGCATGCCATAGCCTCTAAATTTGTGGTTGGAAAATTATCCTCTAACGTCGCATTTACAAAAACAGTTGCCTCCTGATAAGCTTTGGCTAACTCAGCTTGTCCGTTGGTATGAGGCGTCAAAATCATCTTGTCACCGAATTCCTTTGACAGTTCTTTGATCTGCTTTTTGTTGACACCAATCAGATGAATTTTGCAATTATCCGGCAAATCCCTTGCAAGCTTTTTAAAATAATTCAATCCTTTCCGGTGTTCCCAAACATTGGCAACTCCCAAAACAATCGGATAAGGTTGCTTTGCTTTGATATCAGGATCTTCAGATGGTTTGAAAATATCCAGATCAATTCCGTTGTATATTACCTCTACGGGATATTCCTTTAAAAAGGATTCGGAAAGCTGTCCTTTCAGCCATTTGCTGGGAGTAACAATCGTAAGATTCTTTACGCCACAAAAAGCTTTTCTTTTTCGATTGTAAGAAATAACAGAGTTATCCTTCAACAACGCATAGGGATAGACCTTTGCATGATGAATACAGTTGTTACAGCCTGTCTTCCACTTGTCACAGGCAGCATAATCATAAAAAGCACAGTGTCCCGTATAAGGCCAGCAGTCATGCAGCGTCCAGACTACGGGGATATTTCTTTTTTTAATGTAGGCAAACAGGCGCTCTATCTGGATATAGAATCCGTGTATGTTTTGTAAATGAATTAAATCCGGTTTTTCTTCATCAACCCATTTTAAAAACTGTGCCGTTACTGCATCGGAACCAAATCCGGCCTCGCCCTGTACAAAGTTTTTCATGACGTGGACATAAAAATCTCCCTTGTTGCCAATCAATTTTCCTTTGTAGGAATCATCCCAGGGTTCCCTGCCAATGCCAAGAATAGCCTCATTGCCGGATGCTTCAATTTCCCGATACAAATCTGCCGTAATTCTTCCGACACTTCCCCGGTTGATTACCGTATTCACCAATAGAATCTTCATTTATTTCTACTCTTTTCATTTCTTAAATTTGTGAAGTCTGCTATAATGATATCAACGTCTGTCGTTATGTCATCCTATAAATAACCCTTGTTCTCCAAAAAGAATTTAATATCTTTTCTCCGGTCAAAAGAACAGGAATAAAATGCTCAGACAGAAAGGACACACTTATGTTAATAATACAACCTGTAGGCGGTTTGTGCAACCGCATGAGATCCATAAATTCTGCGCGTATATTAGCCCATAAACGAGGTGAAAAGCTGACTGTAGTCTGGTTTGTCAATTCAGAGCTCGGCTGTCCGTTTGAACGTATTTTTGAACCCACCGATGCTTTTAAAGTCATCAACATTCGCTCCAAATGGGATATCCGAAAAATGTTTCTTCAAATATCTGCCATGCTGTTTGGCTCCTTTGCTGATAATCCGGTTATCCGCAAACATAAGGGAGACGGCAATCTGGATGAGGCATTTGAAGCATCTTTGAAAAAATTGACCTATATCGCTACGGAAGAGCATTTCTATGAGTGCCATGATTACACGCCTTTTGTTCCGGCAAAAGAGATTGCCGAAAAAATCAGGCAAAAACAGGCAGAGCTTGGTGACCATGCCATCGGCGTCCACATCCGCCGGACGGATAATAAACCCGCAATTGGGAAAAGCTCCACTGACGCATTTTGTAAATCCATGAAAGAAGCGTTGGCAAGCGATCCCGAAACCATGTTTTATCTGGCAACGGATGACCTATCAGAGGAAGAACATCTACGTAGTGAATTTCCCGGCAAAATCATATCCAATCAAAACCGCGACTTATCCCGGGATAGTATTGCCGGAATTCAGGATGCCATGCTGGATTTGTATTGTCTGGCAGCCACAAATCAGATTATCGGTAGTTTCTTTTCATCATTCACCGATATCGCCGCCGATATGCATCAAATTCCCAAAAAGATAGCCGGAGAATAATCTCCGGCTTATTTTTATCAGGGAATTATCTCCACTGCCACATATTCTCCGCGTCGTCCGATTACCTGCATATTGACATCATACTCCATATTGCTCATATAAAAATCATACAACTGCGTTGTCGTAAACAGGATATCCGAAACAGGAGCCAGATCACGGGAAACGGAATTAAATATCATACCTTCAAATCCACCGTCATCACAATGATATTCACCATAAGCTTCTGCCACAAAAACATCCTGCTGCGCCCATTTACTGTCAATGGGATGATTGGGATCATCTGTCGGAAGTGCACGGTATACCGCTGTATAGAAATCCCCTGAATCCTGAACGGCAGCTACATCCTGTATCAGAAGTTGAAAATCATTGGTCATATATCCGTCTTTACCATAGGATTCAAATGTCTGAAACAACGAATAACTAAAATGGCATGCTGTCACAACGGTTGCCAAACCGATTCCCAAGCGGAAAAGCAGGGGGATTTGTTTCTTTTCACAAACAATACCGGTTACAATTCCGGTCACAATCAACAATGCCGTCACCGACGGGTATTGATACCACAACAGCTTTGTCCGAACCAGTGAAAAAGCCAGCGTAGGGACCAATATCCACAGGATCATTCCAATCACATCACGCTGAAACAAGCATCCTTTCAAATGTTTGAAAAATGGTACATCTTTCTTTGCATCTGTCTGTTTTTTTGCATCTGCCACCTTCACAATTAATAAGATACCTGCTGCCAGCAAAAGCAAAACCAAAGCCACCCGATATACGGGCACGCTCTTTGTCATGTTTCCGATATAGTATGAAAAATAATAAGAAAATCCTGCTTCATTGCTGCCAAATCCGCTTTTCGATCTTCCCATGACATCTGTAAGCCACATTTCTTTTAAAAAGGCTGTGCCATCCACGCAGATCCTGCCAAAAACCCACAAACAAAGCGGGATCGCAAAGGAAGCAAAGAATTTCAGATATTCCCGAACCTTAATCCTTTTTAATTCTCCGGTCAATAACAGATACAATCCGCCAATTACCACAATCACGCCGGCATGAAAGCTCTTCGTCAGGAATGCAAGTGCAAAGAAAAATCCACACCAATACAATTTTTGATGATTTTCCCGAATCTGAAGCATGCAGAGCATGGCAAGCGAAAACAGCAGAACATAAAGACTGTCTGCATCTCCAGCCCGCACCATATGGGCAATAAAGGGAGTTGTGTTAGCAGCCAGTAACATCAGACTAAACAAAGCCGCTGTTTTTCCATAACGCCTTCTTGCAAAGCACACAACAGCCAGAGCCAGTATCAGATAACACAAAACCGATGCAAATCGGAGACTGAATACACTTTTTCCAAAAATCAGCATGGAAAGCATAATACTCCACATACTAAGCGGCGGTTTTAAATTGTAATAATCTGTTTCATAACGGTATGTGCTTTCTATCAGGTTTCCCTGCTTTAACATCTCGTAAGCATTCACTCCGTGTCTTGCTTCATCCCAGGGATCTACATATTTTACATCCAGCTTATAAAAACACAGAAAAGTCAGCCATGCAAACAGGATGATACATAGGATTTGAAATACTCTCTCCTTCTTATCCCGGTCTATGTTGGTTATCAACCGATAGAGTGGCGCAGAAAGAGAAAAGATCAAATAGCCCGGTCGTCTTTCATTTTTCCACTCTTGATAAACATATTTCTTTAATCTCTTTGCTGCATCCCTTTCCATGGGAAGCTCATCCTTTAACGGGTAATAATAATGAATTGCCGCATCCGCTCTTGCCCGTTTGGCACAGGTAATCTGGTCTTGCAAAAAATCAAGCTCTTCTATATTCTGTTCTTCTATATTCTGGTCTTCTATATTCTGGTCTTCTGCATTCTTCTCTTCGGTATCTTTCTCTAATTGTTCCTTCTCTTTTGTTAACTCCGCTTTTTCCTGAATTGTAACTTGTTTGCTCTCTTTCCAGTTTCCATTAATAAGATCAGAATATTTTTTTGTTTTATTTTGAGATTCGGTTAGCTTATTCTCAAAATATGCAATTCTGTCATCCAGCGCATCCATCCACTGTAATCTTTTGATATTGAATTTAGCTCTGGTAATGCTGTCCGGTGCGGAAAAATATCCGTAAAGCGGCTTATGAAGATAGATCCCCTTCTTGGCACGGTCATAAATTTTGTAAGTGGTCGCTTCATCTTCATGGATTTTTCCCTTCGGGAACCGAATTCCGTCCCACAGAGAAGCTTTGTAAATCTTATTCCAGGAAACAATAAAATACGTAGCATCCCTGTGATTTGCATCGTAAAGATTGGAAAGAAGCTTTCGCCTGTCACAGATTTCTACGCTGCCGTCATATTCGTGCCCGTCAGATTTCAGCCAAATGCTTTCATCATATTCTGTACTGTCCGTAACGGCATAAGAACACATCGAAACATCCGCATCATGCCCTGTCAGACATTTTAACAGAGTTTCTACACAATCAGGTGCAATATAATCATCGCTGTCCACAAACATAATAAAATCACCGCTGGCAACATCCAGACCGGCATTACGAGCATCGGACAATCCACCATTTTCTTTGTGAATAACCACTATTCGATTGTCTGCCTTAGCGTAATCGTCACAGATTTTGCCGCACTGATCCTTGGACCCATCATCGACCAGAATAATTTCCAGATTTTGATAGGTTTGATTTCGGATTGAATCCACGGCACGTTTCAGATATGGTTCTACCATATATATTGGGACAATTACGGAAACACATTGTTCCATAGATACCTCTTTTCTTCGCTCTATCTGTACTTCTTTACTCTATCTGCAATTTATCCACGCTTTTTCAACAGTTTCACAATGAAACCTCGAATTGCAACCAAAAAGTATACCGTTGAGGTAGAGTTTTTCTTATAGAAATGATAGATAATCTTATAGTCAAGCTGTTCCAGCGATATCTTTTTATGTGCAGCGTCCAATGTTCTCAGCGCTTCTTCATAGACATGAATCATTTCTGTCTTTTTCTGTCTGCTCATCTCTTTATCATATGCCAGACCTTCCAAATCATCCAAAAACTCCATCACAACCTTGGTCGCCGGTATATCTTTATCCGGAATGGAAAGTGCTTGAAAAAAGCGGGTGCTTTCTTCATAAAGCCGGAGAGCAATCGGAATCTTATCCATCCGCTTTTTGGTTGACAACGTAGTCCCCCTGTCATCCTGAATATAATTGCACACCGGAGCAGTCACACTCACACACTTTTTACACTGCAAAACATAAGCCTGATTAAACAGCAAATCTTCTCCCAGATTCAAATCAGTGGGAAATCCTTCCTGTATCAATTCCTTTTTATAGAGCTTGTTCCAAGGCATATTTAAAAAGCCCTTTTTATATAAATCCAGAAATTCTCTTCTGTCCTCGTCTGACATGGAATCAAACTCATAGCATCCTGTCTTGGGTAGTTTTACAATATCTCTCCCAAAATATAAATGATGATAGCCTGCAATCACAAAATCCGCATCCGTTGTCTGCATTGCCTGCAACAGGATTTCGTTGGAATCCGCATCCACATAATCATCACTGTCTACAAACCGGATATATTCACCCCTGGCCTCTGTAATCCCTCTGTTACGTGCTTTGGAAACCCCCTGGTTTTCCTGATTGATTACCCTGATACGGGAATCGGTCTTAGCAAGTTGCTCGCACAAAACTCCGGAATTGTCCGGAGGTCCATCCACAATCAAAAGGATTTCAAAATCCCTGTTTGTTTGTACCAACAGACTTTCTACGCAGCGCTGTAATGTTTTTTCACTTTTATAAACCGGAACAATGACACTGATCATAGCTTTCTCACTTTATACATTAATCGTCAGAATAATTAAATGGTAAGTCATCCACAAACTGACTACCATCATGACACCGAAAACCACTCTTTCATAAACCGCCGGCAGAGCAGACAATCTCTGTCTGCATTTCACAATTAATCCTTTTTGATCTGTCTTCTCGTATTTTCTGATTCCCCAGCCTAAGAAACAGCTTAAGAACGGTAAGAACAAAGGAATTACATATCTGCCCTGAACGCCCAGTATTTTGGGATTTCCGACCGGTGTATAAGAAATATACATGGATGAAAATACAATTGCAACAACACCAAAATTCATTAGATGCGTCAACGCTCCCATGGTCTTCCCCATCGACGTTTTTACATTTGCAAACAAGGCTGCAAATAGTCCCAATATCACCATAACCCAGTTGATCAGATAATTTGCACTTCCCATGTAGGCATATGTGATGTAAGGCTGTTTATTAACTGTATAGTCAGCCAGCATTGAGACCATGGAATTCAGTAAAGTCTTTGTGTACGTCAGTGGATTCTCCAATACATATTTTAACTGTCCCATAGTACTCGTACCGATATTTCTTTTATCACCGGCATAGGCATTATTGGTTACCAGTGCATAATCTCCTCCTGCGACCGGAGTTGGGAAAAAAATATTGTATAGCATAAATCCGTTTAGTCCTATCAGTGCCAACTTAAACACGACCTCGGATATCCTGTTTTGGAATTTCTTTTTCGGCAAAAACAGAAGCATCAGCGACATGATGATATAGACCGGTTTTGAGAGACATCCGACCATAAATGCAAATAGCATCAAAAATGCATTGGAAGGCTTTATCTTTTCATCCGGTGTCAGTATTTCATTGATCAAAAGCACATATCCCAAAAGCAGGCAGGCATTGACCAACATATCATACGACAGTGAAGATGCCACAAAAATATTGTTTGGAAGTAAACCGATTGCAGCCACTAACATCTGATAGCCTTTTGCTTTTTTTACCGCAAAAAAGACAATAAAGATATAGCACAACAGATTCCCCAGTCTGGCAAGCTCCATCATATCTGCAAATCCGACATGAAGAACTCTGCCCAGATAGAATCCTGCTGCCATAGGATAGTATACTCTCGTCTCCGTACGGGGCAGGCGGGTCTGATGCCCGATATCCGGTGCAATATAGTCCGGATTATTAACCATATCTTCATAAGCTTCTATCAATTCCCTTTCCTCGGGATTGTTGAAATAAGGCAGTGTATTTCCAACCATCTGCATGGCAGCTTCCGTCGTCTCAATGGTTGTACCAAAAGATAATTTATATGCGCTTTTTGCATGGGCATACTCATCATAGCTGACCATATTAGTTCCAAGGCCCCCAATAATCAATCCGCCAAGCATAAGTGCAAAAATTGCAAAAAACCATTCCGGTTTTTTATGCAGTATAGACCATATTTCTTTTCCCGCAAAAAACAGAACATAGGTTGCGAATAAAAGAACGGCAAAAAAAGATGCTCTTAACAGACTAAATTTTACCTGTGCTGATATTTCAATCCGAATATCATCCTGCGTCAGGCTTTCTTCTGAAGATAATACAATTTTCAATCGGTCAGCATGGCATCCCACATACATAACTCCGGCATCAATTTTCGGATCCACACTACAATACATATTATCTTTTACAAGCTGATCATCCCGATATGCCTCTACTAAAAAACCACCAAACGTATCCAGACCGGCTTCCAGTTTCAGCTTTTTAATGTAGTAGTCTCCACCTAAATCAAGCGAAATATCCATCTGCTTAAATTTACGAGAGAGGGTTCCATCATCACCAACCACAATATTTTCATCGTAGACAGGTTTGTATTCTTCCCCCCTGTATTCCGCCAGAATTCTCTCATTGTCCTGGCGCACTTTTATTTCATTGGTCTCTTCTTCCGTCAATGGCGACAGATAATCCACCACTTCGGTTTGCATCGTATAACCGGAAGCAGCATGTGTCTGATCTTCGTTATCTGCAACATTGAAACGCAAAAATGTATAAGGACTGTTTATAACATCCCTGTTAAAAACCACAATTTCCAGCAATGATGCCAAAACTATAATCAAAAAAACGGCAATGATATGTCTTTTATTTTTCTTCATCCGACTTCGTTACCTCCTTCTTTTTTGAATAGGCAGGAAACGCAACGCAGGCGGTTGCCGCCAGAAAAATACACAGCATTACCCTGCTGTCATAAAGGAATGGATAGGTATCATGCGTGTAAATATAGTAACATTTCAGATTGCCATCCATCTTTTTACCGTCAACATAGGTGGCAACATGCAGAATTTCACTATGGTTCATAAAGATGCCCGGAGCCGGCTCAGTATTGCCATTGGCATGATATGTCAGAGTAATATAGATTTTTCCGGTGCATAATTCATTACCAAACGGCAGATATGGATACTGTCCGTCCATACACTCACCCAGATCATATATTTCTTCATCCAATAGTGTCATGGAGGATATATCAACTTCTTTGGCTAAATATTCATCAATTTCTGAAACATTATTGTTCCCCGATGATTCTTCATTAGACGATTCTTCATTTGATAATTCTTCATTTGACGATTCTACGTTTGATAATTCTTCATTTGATAAATTACCGTCTGCCAATTCCTGATTGCGGTTATTCTCGCTCAGTGCATAAACGCGATAAACCAATTCGGTTCCTTCCAGAGCCTGTCCGTTTTTGGATATCCCAATCTGGAATCCTTTCATGGCTCTTCCATCAGTTTCCATGATGTAACCGATTTCATTTTCTACTCCGGTAAAATACTGCACAAACTCCGTATCTCCTTCTTCTTCGGCAACGTTGACTTTGTACGTATCTAAAACTTCATTCGGAAATAAATAACTGCCAATAAACCCTGCTAAACATAGCAGGGTACCTATTGGCAGAAAAATGTATGCATATTTTGATAAAAACTGTTTGAATTTGTTTAGCATAAGCCTCCCTCTCAAACGCGCATTGAATTAGCTTTTGCTAACTGCAGGTTTATTTTTCACCGAGCCCGAGACGATTAATTGCTGAAAAAATAGCTCTCACACTGGCTCTTGTAATATTACTTGAAACACCGACACCATATGTTACTTTACCGCTTTCAGAATCCAACATATGAATATATGCGGCTGCCTGGGAATTGGAACCGCTCTGTAATGCATGCTCCTCATAATCCAATACCTTGATACGGATATCCAGTTCTTCCTGGAGACCTCTCTGAACTGCATCAATCGGACCATTACCGACAGCTTCAAACACTTTTTCAACACCGGCATCTGTATATGTTACTTTAACACGGGTATCAAATTCACTGTCAATGGTATCACTTAAATCATCGACCTTTAACTGACGGAAGTGAATTGGCTCTTTTTTATTCAGATATTCCTCACGGAATTTATCCATAATCAGATCCGGTGATACCTCACCCTGCTTTTCGGAAATCTTCTGAATGACATCCGCAAATTCGCGATGCATTCCTTTCGGCAGCTTAAAGCCGAAATAAGTATCCATAACAAAAGCAACTCCGCCTTTTCCGGACTGGGAATTAATACGGACAATCGGCTCGTATTCCCTTCCGATGTCGGCAGGATCAATCGGCAGATACGGCACTTCCCAATACTCGTTGTTGCGCTCTTTCATAGCTGCAACACCTTTGTTGATGGCATCCTGATGAGAACCGGAGAATGCGGTAAATACTAACTTGCCGGCATAAGGATGTCTGGGATGGATGGGAAGCTTGGTGCATCTTTCATAAATTTCAATAATGTCATTGATACGTTCAATGTTTAATTCGGGATTGATACCCTGTGAAAACATATTGTATCCGATATTCATGATATCAACATTACCGGTTCTTTCTCCATTTCCAAACAGAGTACCTTCGATACGCTCTGCACCTGCAAGTAATGCCAGTTCGGCACTGGCCACACCGGTACCACGGTCATTGTGGGGATGAACAGATAATATAATACTTTCTCTGTTTTCAAAATGTTTATTCATCCATTCAATCTGATCCGCATAAACATTGGGCGTTGTCATCTCAACGGTCGACGGCAGGTTGATAATAATCGGATTTTCTTTGGTTGCCCCCCAGGTCTTCTGGACTGCTGTACAAATCTCTAAAGCATAATCCAACTCGGTTCCGGTAAAGCTTTCCGGAGAGTATTCCAGAATAATCTTGCCCGGAAAATCCTTGGCACGTTCTTTTACCATATTGGTTCCGTCAATAGCAATCTGTGTAATCTCATCTTTATCCTTGTTGAATACAACATCACGCTGTAAGGTAGATGTTGAATTGTAAATATGGACAATCGCCTGTTTACATCCTTCAATCGCTTCAAACGTCCGGTCGATCAGTTCTTTTCTGCACTGTGTCAGAACCTGAACACATACATCGTCCGGAATCATCTTACGTTCAATCAGCTGACGCAAAAAATCGAATTCAATCTGACTTGCTGCCGGAAAACCAATCTCGATTTCCTTAAATCCCAATTTAATCAGAAACTGAAAGAACTCAATTTTTTCTTCTACAATCATGGGATCAATCAGCGCCTGATTACCATCTCTTAAATCCACACTGCACCAGATGGGGGCTTTTTCAATTTCCTTGTTGGGCCATTCCCTTTCCGGATAATATACCACCGGATTTCTACGATATCTCTTATAGTTTAACATTTATGTACTCCTTCCGTACTATTTACTCTGGTAAAATAATCATTATTCAAGTATATGTGATACCAGGGGCAAAAAATCATACTTTTCATGCTCGCATGAAAAAGTTTGACTTTGGACCTCGTTGGTACCATTGATTATTCAAAAAAACGGCTCATCACAAAGATGAGCCGTCATATGCCGATTGTTATTCACCTAATCCATTTTCGATTGCTGTGACCAGTGCTTTTAAAGCTTCTTCTTCATCTTCGCCTTCACAAACAAATTCTACTTCGTCTCCGCATTTTACACATGCGCCCAGGACACTCAATACACTCTTGGCATTTGCCGTGCTATCTCTGAATGAGAATGTTATTAACGATTTAAACTGCATGGCTTCCTTGCATAGGATGCCGGCCGGTCTTAGATGCAATCCCGTAGGATTTTTTATTACTACCTTTTGACTAACCATTTTCTAACCCTCCAATTGTCATACCCAAGAATACTATAACACTTTTTGATTCTTTCTACAAGCCTTATAAAAACTGAAAGTCATACTCTCAGACAGTTCGATATAAAAATACAAAACAACGGTTATATCACAATTGTTTATGCCATGACTTTTTCAATCAACGCCGCAAGTACCTTGGCTTCCTTATCAATCTGCTCCTGATTTTTTCCTTCGATCATAACCCTGACTAAAGGCTCAGTTCCGGAAGGTCTGATTAACACTCTGCCTTCATCTTTGAACTTCTCCGACAATTCTTTAATTGCGCCTTCCACTTCAGTATAATCCATATAATTGTATTTTTTGCTGTTTGCAACCTTTGCGTTTACCAATGCCTGCGGCAATACTTCCATAATGCCGGCAAGCTCTGACAAGGGCTTTTTGGTATCCACCAACACCTTTAGTAAAAAGAGTGCACTAAGCAACCCGTCTCCTGTCGTGTTTTCATCCAACAGGATGATGTGTCCGGATTGCTCTCCTCCGAGATTGGCATGAATTTCTTTCATGCGTTCCAGTACATAACGGTCTCCGACCTTGGTCTGTTCTACATGAATTCCTTGTTTTTCTCCCATTAGGAAAAAGCCAAGATTACTCATTACAGTTGCAACAATCGTATCACCTTTTAGTTTACCCTGTTCCTTCATGTGATTGCCGATAATCGCCATAATCTGGTCGCCATCGACTTTCACACCGTTTTCATCAACCGCAAGCAGCCTGTCGGCATCTCCGTCAAAGGCAAGACCGATATCCGCTTTGTGCTCCTTTACAGCTTCCTGCAGCGATTCCATATGCGTAGAACCACATTTGTCATTAATATTGGTTCCATCCGGCTGATTATGAATGGCAATGACATCAGCACCAAGCTCTGAAATTGCTTTCACAGATGTTTCAAACGATGCTCCCTGTGCACAATCCAGTACAATCTTTAGTCCGGTAAGATCAACATCTGCTGCTTCTTTTGCGTGTCTGATGTAATCCTCTTTTGCATCCATGGCATATGTAATGTTACCGACACCCGTGCCGGTGGGAAATTCTATGCCCTGCATATCATTTTTGATAAGCGCCTCAATTTCATCCTCCAAAGCATCCGGGAGCTTAAATCCATCGGCATCAAAAAATTTAATTCCGTTAAATTCTACCGGATTGTGAGAGGCTGAAATCACAACGCCTGCATCCATATGATAAGCTCGTGTCAAATATGCAACTGCCGGGGTCGGCACCACACCAACATAACAAACATCAGCTCCAACCGAACATGCACCTGCCATCAGTGCATTTGCCAACATTCCTCCGGAAATACGGGTATCGCACCCTACCATAATGGTAGGCTTATGCCGGTTACCTTTTGTAAGAACTGCCGCTCCCGCCTGTCCTAGTTTCATGGCAAGCGTTACCGTCAATTCTTCATTTGCTATTCCTCTTACACCATCTGTCCCAAATAATCTGGCCATCCGTTTATCCTCGACTCATATCTTATACTTTTATCTATTTTTTCTCTTATATTTTATCTTTTCGTTTTTCTTCTGTATATTTACTTTTATGATTCGCATACATGATTGTTATTCCAGATCTCTCACCCGACACTCAATTGTATTCTTTCCTTTTGTGGCAACAATACCACTCGGAAGTTCAAATTGTATCGGAAGATTATATGTTCCTGCCTTTAAACGGGTAAGTCCGTTATTGTCAAGATATTCTTCAATGGATACCACACCTTTGATGGAATCCTTCTTTACATCCGACAAATCTGAAGACAATCCCTTGATTCCCAAAACATAATCTCCTCCCATAAGAGTGATGCTCTGTTTTTCAGAATCATATCCCGTAACGGAAATATTGGATTTAGAAACCGTAATATCTTTGGTTTCCATTTTTTCAATCGGAACCGTAACCGTAATTTTCCCATCAAAATCGTTATCAACCAGACTGACATTGTCGGGAAGATATTTCGTAACATCCAAAGTTATGGTAAAAGTATCTTTTTTTCCTTCCAGATCAATTGCAGCCGCCGGAATGGTAATAGCCGAAATACCGGATAAAACATTCGATTTACCCGCAACTGTAACCTCATCAATATCAGAAGTAATATCTCCCGAAAGGCTATAATCATTTGCCAGATTACCGGAAGTATAAAAACGAAAACCGAGTGACTTGGTACTCAGAATATCCACCTTTAAGTTGACAGAAGAAATATTTCCACTGAGTCTGGACGAATCAAGTACATTCCCCTTTTCATCATAATACCGAATTGTGGAAGTGGTACTGATGCTTGCAGTCATACCTGCAACAGATGCCTCTACCACCGCTTTATCAATCTTGGAAACAATAGATTCGGGTCCTTGAACCGTTACTACATTTTGATCTAAAACGGTATCACCAATCACATAACCGTCAACCGGATCTCCATTCACCTGGGAGGTAATCGCAAACTGTTTTTTCTGAAGATTTTCAATTGCGATTTCCAAGGTATCCGTCTTTCCTTTGATACTCTCTATCTTATCATTATATTTATTAGTTTCCAATTTTATGCGGACAGTTCCTTTTTCCATATCCAGATTGGACAAATCCGCTGTTGCCCTGATATTATCTCTTCCGAGCAAATCGTTGATAGAGCGTTTGGCAGATATCGTAACCGTAATATTGTCCGTATCATTTAATACTTCATAGGTTTTGTTCTGTTTGGAAATGGCATCTGTATTCACAATTTCAACCGGAATCCCTGAATACGTACTGTCAATAATGGGATCACTTACATTGACTACAATAATCCAGATTAAAATTGCAATTACAACAGCAAGAACACGCATGCCAAGATTATTTGTCAGCTTGTTTTTCATCGCGTTTCAACCTGCCTTTCCAGCCCTTGCGCTGTTTTTCTTCATCCGTTGTCTTATTTTGAACAGATACAAGCATAGAACGCAATTTGTCAGCATTCACGTTGCGGATAAGCTTTCCTTCGTATGCTACGGAAACCTTTCCTGTCTCCTCCGAAACAATAATGGTAATGGAATCTGTCATTTCAGATACGCCCACACCGGCACGGTGTCTGGTTCCCAAATCTTTGGATAATCTGGTGCTGTCAGACAGAGGCAGATAACAGGTTGCCGAAACAACACGATTTCCACGTATCAATACAGCTCCGTCATGAAGAGGAGTATTGTGTTCAAAAATATTAATCAAAAGCTGGCTGGTCACAACCGCATCAATTTCAATACCGGTTCTTTCATATTCGGACAAAACCTGGTTTTGTTCAATTACAATCAATGCTCCTGTCTTGACCTTCCCCATTTCGAAACTGGCTTTGACAATCTCGTTGAGTGTCTTATCGGAAAACCTTCCATTTTCAGATTTGTTCAAGTCAAACGGCATCAGTCCCGCTAAAAAACTTTTTTGTCCAAGCTGTTCTAAAGCCCTTCGAAGCTCCGGCTGCAGCACAATGACAATCGCGATAATCGCCACTGAAAAAATCTTCTCCGCAATCCATAAAATCGTACTGAGATTCAACACGGCAGCAAATAACAAAAATACAATGATTACAATAATCCCTTTTAACAAATTCCATGCTTTTGTATCCCGAATCCATATTAGAATCTGATACACCAAAAAGGAGATAATAACTATCTCCACAATATCGGTCCATACAATTCTGGTAGGAAAATGAATGGTAGTCAGATATTTATTTATAAATGCTGAAATCGTTTCCATGAAAATCCATTCCCCTTTATTTTATGGCCACAACGCAAATTTATTCTCTCTTAATGTATTTTTTTTACTTTCACTTTTGTCTGGGGTACAGAATTTTTAGGCACCGCCTTGACATAATAATAATACTCATCATCTTCAAACTGCACATACTCTGTTCGGGAATAGTCCACATTGAAAACAAAAAATTGTAATCCCACCGCAAGTAAAAGCGATACAATCATTCCTAAAATTAGGGAAAGCAATGAAATGTGCGTATCAAAAGACAAATCACCAATCAGCAGAATCGTCGCTCCCAAAACACCGCCGACACATATACCGATCGTCCAGGAATGGTCGATAGACAGCATACGTATTACATACACAGTAATCACAATTACTGAAAAAGCAATGAGAACAATGATAATTTCCTGATTCCCAAGCAATCCGTCAATGACAAACCGGAATTTTCCAATTGCCTCTTCTGTTTCCAGATCACTGATTGTCTGGGCATTTTCTTTGATAAATAAAATCAAATAATATGTTATGGTTCCACATGCCACGGACACAACGGACAATGGTGTACACAACAGCCCTACCGCAATCGGAATAATATATGGGATCTTGAGCATAAACATCAGCGGAAGCAATGCAACCACAATCGTATCCTTTGATGAAAACCGGAAATAGAGGATAAACATCAATAAGAAAACGGCCAATGCAACAATACCGCATTCCATGGATACTGCATAAGAATTCAGGCATATAAAAAGTGAGCCAAACAATACAATGAAATTCATCGGTAAAAAAGAGCACATCAGTGCCGCAATCAGCGGAATGATAATATTGCCGGCTATCCGATCCATATACCCTATATTGGCATTAATACTTAGTAAAACAACAAGCGCCAATAAGAATTTGAAGAGAGGTGTTAAATATACTTCGCCTTTACTGTATATATCACGAAGCTTTTCTCTCATTTCCAGCAAAGCAGACATATTGTTTTCCTTTCTTGGTTTAATAGATTATTTAAATAAAAAAGATATCTTAACTTTTTCTTTTTTCCAAATCATACATGGCTGACAGCTGTTTCAACCGATTGTAATACTTTTTGAGACTTTTTTTCGCTTTGTAATAACGAATCGAATAAACAATGTAGCAAATCAGACTATATGCAACAACAAAAATCACATAATAAAGCAGGGCACTTTTACCAAATGCCATCAGGTCCATTTTATAGATATCCTGCATAAATGTCTCAAAATCATAATAAATAAACAAGCCAAAAATAATCAGATAAGCAATGGTACCACAAATGATTGATTTAATTATCTGTAATCCCATGTAATCACTTCTGAAATAGCTTGCAATTGCCATATTTTTTTTACCTTCATCGGCTTCATATGCAGCCATTTTTGTCATAAGACGTAAACGATCCTGATTAATCATGAATAGTTCTCCATAGTTAGTCTGTTAAAAAACGCATCCTGTTTTTAGTGTCAGGTTTCCGGTGTGATTCATTTTTTAACTGTTCAACATTTTTTGTCAGCATATTGTTGAGATTACGACTCATATTCTCACGGCATTGTGGACAGAATTTGCCACTTCCGATCATCTTGCCACAACTTTCACAGGCAACTTTAATCGGCGAATCATCCGAAAACTGCAATCTCTCCTGTCGAATCCATATCTGGATCTGTTGCGGCTCAACATCGCATTCTTCACATACCTCAGTCATACTGCAGTGACCATGCTGCTGAATATATTTCTTTACTTCCTGAAACTTTTGCTCACTAAGCTCCTTGCACATGGGGCAAATCTTGTTACCTGCAATATAATTAAATAACTTCCCGCATCTTCGGCAATTTATAACATTCATCTGCGAACCTCCCAAGATCAATCATCTCCAATGGCAACTGTCAAAAAGTACACCTTGTGCACGCCTGCCTCTTTTAAGACCTCTGCCAGGGCATCTATGGTACTGCCTGTTGTATAGATGTCATCTATAACTATAGATACTTTCAATTTTACATCATTTTTGCCTATTTTAAAAGCCTTTTTCAAATTATTTTGGCGTTCCGGCCTGCTCATACTTTTTAATGGTTTGGTATCTTTGACGCGCTCCACATAATGCTTATAGAATGGAATCCCGGAATGCATACAAAAGGATTTTGCCAAAAGTTCTGCCTGATTATAACCGCGTTTTCTGATACGTTTTTCATGTAATGGAACTGCAACCACTCCCTCGGCTCCTGCTCTTTTCAAAGCTGTAGCAAAGGAATCTGCCAGAAGTTTGCCAAGCGCATTGGCATATTCACTCCGGTTTCCATACTTTAACCGATAAATCATATCACGAAGTGCATCATCGTAGGTACATAGTGCAAGCCCTTTGTCATATATATGTGCCAATCCGTATTTTAAACAGTCAGAACAGTACTCTTTTTCCAAATCGCTTAACGCGCGCCCACATTTACAGCAGCGCTTTCCCCTGATTATGGGGAGCTTTCCCAAACACGTGGCACAAAATCCGTCGTGACTTTCTTTTTGCAAAACCGGTTTATCGCAAACCGGACATCTGGGTGGATATAAATAATCCAGAATATTTATCTTTTTCAATCATGCTCCTGTCTGCATAATCTCTCCCGTTCTTTTATGCGGTAATATAGCCCCGAATACCGCTTCTGTTTGTTTTCATTGGCAATCATCTGATTCATGATATTCTTACTACCCAGTAATGTTACACAGTTTTTAGCTCTTGTTACACCTGTATAAAGCAGGTTTCGATAAACTAAAAGTCCGGGAACACCAAACAAAGGAATCACGACTGCCGGATATTCGCTTCCCTGAGATTTGTGAATAGTGATAGCATATGCTAACTCCAATTCATCCAGCGATTCATATGGGTATTGCACAATTTTGCCATCATCAAATGCGATTATCATAAAGGAAGCATAATCATTGATTTCTTTTATAATGCCGACATCTCCATTAAAAATTCCCATTCCGTTTTTTATGGGAAGGTTATAGTTGCCACGAATTTCCCATTCCAGTTTATAGTTATTTTTGGTCTGCATCACTTTATCGCCTTCACGAAACAGAATATCTCCGTAAGCATGCTCTCTTTTAGATAAATCGGCAGGATTGAGATATTTTTGTAAAATCACATTTAACTCTTCCACACCCAGCGGACCTTTCCGCATCGGAGTAAGAACCTGCACGTCCATGACATCTACCCCAAAATTGCGTGGCAGCATATCCGAAACAAGTTTAATAATGTTGGTATAAATTTCCATCGGATTACTGCGTTCCAGAAAATAAAAATCTTTACTTTCCTTGTTGTTAATTAACAATTCTTTACCGTCCTGAATCCGATGGGCATTCATGACAATTTCGCTTTCCGCAGCCTGACGGAAAATATTTTGAAGGGCAACTGTCGCAAAGCATTCACTGTCAATCATATCCTTTAATACACAGCCCGGTCCCACACTCGGAAGCTGATCAACGTCACCAACCATGATCAGATGTACTCCCTGAGGAATCGCTGATAACAGTGCCCGGAACAAAAAGATATCCACCATAGACATTTCATCAACAATAACCACATCTGCATCCAACGGATAATCTTCGTTTCTTGCAAAGCTTCCGCCCCCGCTTTCCTCACCGCCTCCATTTACCTCCAACAGGCGGTGAATGGTTCTTGCTTCCATGCCACAGGCTTCTGTCATACGTTTTGCCGCCCTTCCGGTCGGTGCTGCAAGCGCTATTTCCATCTGTTCTTTTTCAAAGTACCGCAGCATAATATGAATGGTGGTCGTCTTACCGGTTCCCGGTCCGCCTGTCAAAATCATGACTCCATGCTGAATGGCATTCTGCACAGCTTCCCGCTGCATTTCATCCAGAACAATCCCACATTCATCCTCTATTGCAGCTATTTTATCGCGAATCAGGCTTTCCTGTTTGGTCATGCAATCTTTTCCACTTTCAAAAAAAGAAACATCCAGATTGCTTAACATATAGGCACACTCATTCTCGGCACGAAAAGCTGAGGGGCTATAAATATATACCGGACCGTTTTCCTCTTCCTGTCGCATGGTAATCCTGTGTTCTACGATCAGATTCGAAATTTCTGTATCAATCTCTTCATCTTTCACCCCAAGCAGTTTTGCTGCTTCCTGTATCAGTTCAGTCTTGGGAAGACAGGTATGTCCTGCAGACATAGCCTGCGTCAACGCATATACAATACCGCACCGTATCCGGTATTCGGAATTAATCAAAATACCGGAAGAAAGTGCAATTTCATCCGCAGTCTTGAAACCAACCCCGTCAATTTCTTCCGCCAGCCGGTAAGGGTTTAACTTTAATACATCATAAATGGCATCCCCGTAGTATTCATAGATTTTTACTGCAAGCCGGTCACTCATCCCATAATCCTGCAAAAACAGCATAGCACGTCGCATATCCTTTTTTTCAGAGACCTGTATGGCAATCTGCTGAGCTATTCTTTCACTAATGCCTTTCACTTCAACCAGTCTGTGCGGTTCCTCTTCGATAATCCGGAAAGTATCTTCCCCAAATTTTTTCACAATTCTATCTGCAAGCTTTTCTCCGATACCCTTGATGGCTCCGGAACCCAGATAACGTCTGATACTGCTAGAATCATCCGGTGGTATGATTTCAAATTGTTCCATACGTATCTGCATACCGAAGTTCGGATGTTCCTCTTCCCGACCTTCAATGTACAAATAATCACCCTGGCTCACCCCATGAAAAATTCCCACAACCTTTTCATCAGTTTTCTCACATGTAAGTGCCAGAACCTTATAATGATTTTCTTTGTTTTCAAAAATGATATGATCCACATATCCCTTTATCACAACTTTGTTTTCTGATTCCATGTAGGTTTTCTCTCTTTTAATTTCTATGCTTCGTGATTTGTGTTCGTCTTCGAACAGTTGAAACCGGTCATTACTTTTGTTCGCTCATGACGCTAAGAAAGACACGAAACCTCGTAAAAGCCGGCGATAAAGATATAGAATGGGAACACAAATTCGAAAAGGGAATAATTTAAAGAGGCTGTCGCGTTCTGCAACAGCCCCGTTTTATATTTCATAGTTGCGTTTCATCTGCTCAAACAACATCTGTGCCAATCCCAGACTGTTTTGTTCTGTCGACTGGCTTGCCAGATCTTCAATCGTCGAATCTTTGAAGAAATCGACCAGTTTGGCTGACGAATCGCTATCTTCCTCTCCAAAAAGATTGGTCGTCTTTTCCATTTCTTTAAAAACCTGCTCTAAGAAATAGGACTCAAACTGCTTGCAGACATCCATCAGCTCTTCATCAGTTGCGCTCTCCAAATCGCTCTGTGACAGCTTTGAAATCCGACCGGTGGTCTTACTTGTCTGCTGTGTCGATTGATATTGATCCATATAGTTGTTTATACTACCTATGTCCATTTATATTTCCTCTTATCGTCTTAATTGGTTGGCCTGCTGCATCATATCGTCCGATGCCTGAATGACTTTGGAATTCATTTCGTAGGCACGCTGTGCAATAATCAGATTTACCATTTCATCTGCCACCTGTACGTTGGAGCCTTCCAGATAACCCTGTACAATTCCACTCTTTTTAATGTTGAGATTGGTGGTGTATTCGTTAATAGCGCCACCACTTGCAGCGGTTGCACTGTATAAACTGGAACTTGTCTTTTCCAATCCTGCAGGATTTTGGAACTGATACAATCCGATATAAATTCCAAGTCCCTGCGCATTATTATTGGCATCGGGATAACAAAGCTCTCCCTGACCGGACAGAGTGATATTGGATGTCACATAATTGCCGGGAACCGCAATGGGTTTTCCTGTAGAATCAAGCACCTGATACCCTTCGGATGTTGTTAAATTTAATCCGTTATTGCCGATTGCCCATGTAAAATTACCGTTTCGTGTATACTGTACTTCCCCGCTTCCGTCCCGGACAGCAAAAAATCCATCGCCATCAATGGCAAAAGCACTGGGACTTTCCGAATCGAGGAAACTTCCCTCGGTAAAAATAGAAGTAATGGAAGAATTCCGGACACCAAGACCAACCTGGGCACTGATAGGCTTTTGCTCACCGTTAGCCGTCGTTGTCTTTGTCTGTAATGTCTGATACAGGAGGCTCTTAAACTCTGCACGCTCTGTTTTATATCCTGTCGTATTGACATTTGCCAGGTTATTGGCAATTGTATCAACATTTGTCTGCTGGGCAATCATGCCGGTTGCACCCGACCAGAGAGATCTAACCATACCTTATTCCTCCTATACTTTTCCAAGCTGATTAACTGCTTTATCCAATGTTTCATCTATTGTCTGAATGACTTTCTGATTGCTTTCATAAGTCCTGGTCGCACTAATCAACTCAACCATTTCACTGACAACCTGCACATTGGAAGCTTCCAGATAACCTTCAAATACTTTGGCACTTGCTTCAGTCATCGTCGCACCTTCTACAGGCTGATAATAGTTTTCGCCATAATGCTCCAGATAATTATAATCTTCAAAATCCTCGAGTCCAATTGTAGTCACTCTTTGATCATTTTGAAAAATCGTACCATTTTCATCGATTCTGGCATCTGAAAGCGGGTCCAGCTTAATATGCTTACCCTCCTCATCCAAAACATAGTCTCCGTCTTTGGTAACCAGATAACCATCCACATTGAGCGTAAAGGAACCATCCCTCGTATACTTCGTACTCGTTTCACCGGATTTATTCGTAAATTCCACACAGAAAAAACCTTTTCCCGACAATGCCAGGTCATAGGTATTGTTGGTCGTTTCAAATGCTCCCTGGCTGTAATCGACATAGTTTTCGCCAATCTTAACGCCGAGATTCATTGTCCCGATTTTTTTCCCTCTGAAAGCAGAAGTCTGGTCTTTGATCTTGTATGCCAAAACCGCATCAAAAGCCTCACTTGTAGACCCCTCTTTTTTAAAACCGGTTGTTGCCGCATTTGCCAGATTGTTGGCAATGACATCTACCTTATTTTGTTGGTTCAGCATACCCGTATAAGCGGTATATAGACCTTTTACCATTTAGAAATCTCCTTTGTAATCTGCAAGGATTTCAACATATTTTCCTGTTCCAACCGCTACGCAGGTCATCGGATCTTCTGCCGTCATGGTATGAATTCCGGTCTTGGCTTCAATTAAATCTTCCAGTCCGCGAAGCAGAGCACCGCCACCTGTTAAAACAATTCCTCTGTCGGCAATATCCGCTGCCAGCTCCGGAGGCGTCTGTTCCAATACACTGTGTATGGTCTCAATAATCTGCGCCGTCGTTTCTTTTAAAGCTTCTTCCGTTTCTTCACTTGTCACCGTAACGGTCTTAGGAAGACCTGTTACTAAATCCCTGCCTCTGACATCCAGAACATCTACCTCAGGACGTCTGTATGCGGTTCCGATTTTAATCTTTAAATCCTCGGCAGTTCTTTCACCGATTAATAAGTTGTGTTTTTTTCTCATATAACGAACCAATGCTTCATCAAAATCATCACCTGCGACTTTGATGGATGCACTGATTACCGTACCCTTTAAGGAAATTACCGCAATATCGGAAGTACCACCACCGATATCTACAATCATATTTCCACAAGGCTTTGAAATATCAATTCCCGCACCGATTGCAGCAGCAATTGGTTCTTCGATCAGTTTTACATCTCTTGCTCCTGCTGAATAGGTAGCATCTTCAACTGCTTTTTTCTCAACTTCTGTAACACCACTGGGTACACAGACAACTACGCGCGGCTTTTTAAAGGACTTTCTTCCTAATGCTTTCTGGATGAAGTATTTCATCATCTTTTCGGTAACGGTATAATCCGAAATAACACCCTGTCGAAGCGGTCTGACCGCTGTAATATTGCCGGGAGTTCTACCAAGCATCAGTCTGGCATCTTCTCCGATGGCTTTTATCTTATTGGTATCTCTGTCAAAAGCAACTACGCTGGGCTCCTTTAAAACAACACCCTTGCCTCTGATGTAAACCAGTATACTGGCTGTTCCTAAATCAATTCCGATATCGGTATCTCTCATCATGATTCCATATCCCTTTCTATACATTCTGCTTATATGAAAACCTTATTCCGCAAAGAAACTTCTTTCTTTCATAAATCTCGTTTCTTTGCGACAATACGGCTATTATCAAAAATACACATATAGATGAATTATAACGCACTCCATACAGTTTTTCAAAGGGTTTTGCGGAATTTCATGTTTTTTTATAAAAAATGCACAGAAAAGTAATCAGCATCCTCCTGATTTCTTTTTTGTGCATCCATGCTATTTTTTATATCGACATAGGTTGTAAAAAACTTTATGGTCGGCCCAAAGAAATAAAAATTTATTTTTTCAGCATCTTGTCCACATAAATACCGGTATAAGACTTGGGATTTTTTGCGATTTCTTCCGGTGTGCCTGTTGCGACAACCGTTCCACCGCCATCTCCGCCTTCCGGTCCCATGTCAATGATATAATCCGCCGCTTTAATGACATCCAGGTTGTGTTCAATAACCACAACTGTATTGCCGCCTTCTGCAAGTCGGTGCAGAATATCCACAAGCTTATGGACATCTGCAAAATGAAGGCCTGTCGTCGGTTCATCCAGAATATAGATGGTTTTACCCGTACTTTTTCTGGAGAGCTCCGTTGCAAGCTTGATTCGCTGTGCTTCACCACCTGATAAGGTCGTAGATGGCTGTCCCAGTTTCACATAGGATAATCCCACGTCATATAGTGTCTGAATCTTGTTGCGAATCGAAGGTACGTGTTCGAAGAACTTAACCGCTTCTTCCACCGTCATATCCAGCACATCATAAATATTCTTGCCTTTGTAAAGACATTCCAGCGTCTCACGATTGTATCTCTTTCCGCCACATACCTCACATGGAACATAAACGTCCGGCAGAAAATGCATCTCAATCTTGATAATACCGTCGCCACTGCAGGCTTCACAACGCCCACCCTTAACATTAAAACTGAAACGACCTTTCTGATAGCCTCTCTCTTTTGCATCTGTTGTACCCGCAAACAGATCACGGATCATATCAAATACACCGGTATAGGTTGCCGGATTGGATCTGGGCGTCCGTCCAATCGGTGACTGGTCAATGGCAATCACTTTATCCAGATTTTCAATTCCTGTTATGGATTTGTATCTACCCGGAACAGTATGTGCCCGGTTTAGCTTTTTAGCCAGTGCCTTATAAAGAATTTCATTGATCAAAGAGGATTTTCCGGAACCGGAAACACCGGTCACACAGGTAAATACTCCAAGCGGAATATCCACATTGATATTCTTCAGATTGTGCTCGGCCGCACCTTTGATATGAAGAAATCCCTTTGGTGTTCTTCTGACTGCAGGAATCGGAATTTGCAGTTTTCCGCTTAAATACTGACCGGTAATGGATTCTTCGACCTGCATGATTTCCTGTGCCGTTCCGCATGCAACGACTTCTCCGCCGTGACTTCCTGCTCCCGGTCCGATATCCACCACGTAATCAGCAGCAAGCATGGTATCCTCATCATGTTCTACCACAATCAGGGTATTACCCAGATCTCTCAGATTTTTAAGTGCCGCAAGCAGTCTGTCATTATCTCTCTGATGCAACCCGATACTGGGCTCATCCAAAATATAGCAGACTCCAACCAAGCCGGATCCAATTTGTGTCGCCAGGCGAATACGCTGCGCCTCTCCACCGGATAATGAAGCCGTACCTCTGGAAAGAGAAAGATATTCCAGTCCGACATCCTTTAAAAATCCGATGCGCGCACGAATTTCTTTTAATATACGCTCACCAATCAGCTCCTGCTGCTTTGTTAACGTCATATTCTGTAAAAATGTATATAAATCTCCAATGGAATAGGATGTCATGTCATAAATATTTTTATCACAGATGGTAACTGCCAATGACTCTTTTTTCAAACGACGGCCGCCACACGTCGGGCACGGGGTAATACGCATATAGGCTTCATATTCTGCCTTTGTTGTCTCCGAACCGGTTTCACGGTATTTTCTCTGGACATTTTGGGTCAGGCCTTCAAAAGCAATCGGATAGACGCCTTTTCCACGCTGTCCTTCGTACTCCACCATGACCTTTTTGCCATTGGTTCCGTTAATTAAGATATCATGAACCGAATCGGGATATTCTTCAAACGGAGTATCCAGATCAAAACCGTATTCTTTGCATAATGCCTGTAACAACGCGTTGGTAAAACTTCCTTTGGTGTTGCAAGACTGCCATCCCATAACGGCGATGGCTCCCTGATTAATGGAAAGACTTTTATCCGGAATCATAAGCTCCTCATCAAACTCCATCCGATATCCCAAACCGAAACAATCAGGACATGCTCCGAAAGGGTTGTTAAAAGAAAAACTACGGGGCTCTATCTCATCAATACTGACTCCACAATCAGGACACGAAAAGCTCTCCGAGAAGGTCATTTCTTCCTGACCGACAACATCAACCAGCAAAATCCCCTCTGCAATTGCCAGCGCATTTTCTGCAGAATCCGTCAATCTCTTTTCGATTCCTTCTTTTACAACCAGACGGTCAATAACAATTTCTATATTGTGCTTGAGATTCTTTTCCAGCTTAATATCATCAGAAAGATCATAGAGATTGCCATCTACACGTACTCTGACATAACCACTCTTTTTCGCACGCTCGAAGACTTTTACATGCTCACCTTTTCGTCCGCGAACAACAGGTGCCAGAATCTGAATCCGAGTTCCCGGTTCCAGTTTCATGATCTGATCCACCATCTGATCTACTGTCTGTCTGGAAATCTCACGTCCGCAGACCGGACAGTGCGGCACGCCGATTCGTGCAAATAGCAGACGGAAATAGTCATATACTTCCGTCACGGTACCGACCGTCGATCTCGGATTCCGGTTGGTAGACTTCTGGTCAATGGAGATAGCCGGTGATAACCCTTCTATCTTTTCGACATTTGGTTTTTCCATCTGTCCCAAAAACTGTCTTGCATAAGAAGACAGCGATTCCATATAACGCCTCTGACCTTCTGCATAAATTGTATCAAATGCCAAAGATGACTTTCCCGATCCGGAAAGCCCGGTAAATACAATCATCTCATTTCTCGGTATATCGAGGTCAATATTTTTCAGATTGTGCTCTTTGGCTCCTCTGATTTTTATAAATTCCTGTTCTCTTGCCATGTTTCTGCCTCTGTTTTACATTTCATTACCATCATTCGTGATTCTACCATCCATAATACACCAATTATTTTTATACTATCCAAAATCACAAATAATGTCTTATCTATATTTTTCCCATCATTTTACCTAAAATACTAATCTTTATTCCTTCTCGGATTAATATATGGCTCCATCATTCATCTATCTTTTCCAGATATTTTTTGAGTTCTACCATCTTGTCACGAAGCTCTGCGGCCGCCTCAAAATTGAGATCCGCAGCAGCTTTTTTCATTTCTTTCTGCACTTTTCCAATCAGTTTTTCCAGTTCCTCCCTGCTCATAGACTCCGGATCTTTTTCAAAGGTCATCTCTTCTTTTGCAATGGTCTTAGAAATACTGATCAAATCGCGGACAGCCTTCTTGATGGTGGTCGGTGTAATTCCATGCTCTTCATTGTATGCCATCTGGATTTTTCGTCTTCTGGCGGTTTCTTCGATCGCATTCTTCATAGAATCGGTCATCGTATCCGCATACATGATGACATGCCCTTCCGCATTTCTGGCAGCACGTCCGATGGTCTGGATCAAAGAGGTAGTCGATCTTAAAAATCCCTCTTTATCCGCATCGATGATAGCCACAAGAGAAATCTCGGGAATATCCAGACCTTCTCTCAACAAATTGATTCCGACCAGAACATCAAAAACATCCAGTCTCATGTCGCGGATAATTTCCGCACGTTCCAAAGTATCGATATCCGAATGCAAATATTTTACCCGGATACCGACCTCTTTCATATAATCGGTCAGATCTTCTGCCATACGTTTGGTCAGTGTCGTCACAAGTACTTTGTTCTTTTTGGCAACTTCTGTGTTGATTTCCGAAATCAGATCGTCAATCTGACCTTCCACCGGTCTTACAAACACTTCCGGATCCAGCAATCCTGTCGGCCGGATAATCTGTTCCGCACGGAGCATCTCGTGCTCCTCTTCATAGACAGAAGGTGTTGCCGATACAAACAACATCTGATCTATTCTACTTTCAAATTCTTCAAAGTTGAGCGGTCGGTTGTCCATCGCAGAAGGAAGACGGAAACCATAATCAACCAACGTCGTTTTTCTGGAGCGGTCTCCAAAATACATACCGCGAATCTGCGGAACCGTCATGTGTGATTCGTCTATGATAATCAGAAAATCATCCTTGAAGAAATCGATCAGTGTATGCGGCGGTTCTCCTGCTTTCATACCGCTTAAATGCCGGGAATAATTTTCAATGCCGCTGCAAAAACCGGTTTCGCGCAGCATTTCCACATCAAAGTTCGTCCGTTCTGACACGCGCTGTGCCTCTAAGAGCTTGTCCTCTCCCTTAAAATAGCGCACACGTTCTTCTAACTCCTGTTCAATGTCTTTACATGCCCGGTTTATTTTTTCCTGCGGAACTACATAATGCGATGCCGGGAAAATAGAAACATGATTTAATTCCGTCATTACTTTCCCAAGTAAAGGATCCACTTCACAGATTCGGTCAATCTCATCCCCGAAATACTCCACACGAATCAGATAATCTCCACCCTGAGCGGGATTAATCTCAATCGTATCGCCTCGAACTCTGAAACAGCTTCGGTCCAGATCCATATCGTTGCGCAGATACTGGATGGCAATCAGTTCCCGGATAACTTCATCCCGATCCTTTTCCATCCCGGGACGCAAAGATACAATCATCCCCTGATAATCGTCCGGACTTCCCAGACCATAAATACAGGATACGGAAGATACAACAATCACATCCCGCCTTTCTGCCAAAGATGCCGTCGCTGAAAGCCGTAATTTATCAATCTCATCATTAATGGAAGAATCTTTTTCGATATAAGTATCCGTCGATGGCACATATGCCTCCGGCTGATAATAATCATAATAAGATACAAAATATTCTACCGCATTTTCCGGAAAAAATTCTTTAAACTCGCCATAAAGTTGCCCCGCCAGTGTCTTATTGTGTGCAATGATTAGCGTCGGCTTATTTAATGCCGCAATGACATTGGCCATGGTAAAGGTTTTACCGGAGCCGGTCGCACCAAGCAAAGTCTCAAACTGATATCCCTTTTTAAATCCTTCTACAAGCTGCTCAATCGCCTGCGGCTGATCACCTGTGGGCTGATATTCCGAATGTAATTTAAATATCGAATCCTGCTTAGCCAATTTCTTAATCCTTTCTTCATAAATAAGATAACCGCGTATGAAGTATACCATACTCCAATGCGGTTTGCAAACATTTGTTCTGTTTTTCTATCCTTTTAGATTTATATTTCCGTACGCCAGTCGTCCTTACAAAAATATATATCTTTGCCGCTTCATACTTCGGTTTCTGGCATTTCTAAGCGGCATGCTCACAAAATATATATTAAATGCCCGGTTTCAAAACTCAGACTTCGTCTTCAGACAGTTGAAACCGGGCATTATTTTTGTTCGCTTATGCCGCTAAGAAATGCCAAGAAACCTCGCTAAATTCCGCAGGCAAAGATATATATTTTTGTAAGGACGACTGGCTATGTCCCCAAAATTGCGAATAATAAAAAGTGAGAAGCGACGCCAGAGAAAAAAGTCTGCAACTAAGGTCGAAAGCACCCTATATTCGCATTTTCATGCATCCCACAATTCATTCCGAATCCGCTCTTTCAACTTTGCAGATTCTTTTCCGTGGAATTTTCTGGCAAATATGCAGTTACTCTTTGCTAACTCTTCAAAATCAGAGTCATCCAGATACACCGGACTGCCACCATCTCCCCGCTCCCAGTTCATAAAACGCAATTCTCTGTCAACGATGTGGCTTTTCCATTTGCCATCACAGAATTTCTCATTTAAAAGTAAAGTATGGAAGAAAAATTCCTCCGGTAACTGGCACCGGTATAAATCCTTTTCATATTCCGGATGACTTATCAGGTAAGTAAGAATATCCTTTGCCGCCGCAACCGGCATGGATATATAGACCAGACCTTTATAGATTTCATCAAACTCTCCCAGTCCTTTACGCTTTATTCCGATTATCTTTTGCAAAAAGACCGTGAAATCCTGAATTAGCCAGAGAATTTTATTTTTTACATTTTTATCCTGAAAAAAATTATAATAGTAATAGCGTTTTTTCACGGCTTCGTTAAAATCACGTTCCGCAATATAACTCAAATATATATGTTCATCCTCTATAAACTGCTCATGGATTTTTGAAGGCGGCATGAGCAAATAATCTTCTCCGGTCAGCATATGGATGTAGGAAACCTCCGGATTCTCTACTGCTCTTTTCATCAAAGACAGCAGAGCCTTTACATGATTGTAACCACCCCATGCAATGTCAAATTCTTTATACGCCACACAGTTAGCAAGAGCATTGAGTTTTTCCAATTCCGGTTCAGAAAGCTGTGTGCTTTTTTTATCTACATGAATATAGACATCATCTTCTTTACACAAAAAAGAGGCCAGTTCATACACTGCATCAAAATCCTTGTATGCAGTTAATAAATAGGCCTGTTTTTTGCTCATATTATACTCCGGTTTTAATATTTTTCTTATTATTTATATTTTTATATTGATGATGTTGGGGGCAAAAGGTATTTTGACCCCAATGATACCGGATTTCTTCGCTCTTCGAGCTCTCGAAATCCACGAACACCCCTTACTACCATAAAATGTCGCATTTACGCCATTTTACTGTATTTTTTCTTTCAAAATCTCTTTCGCACGGTCTAACTGATTATCCGTTCCATCTTCCAGATAAGCTTCCTTGTCTAATTCCAGTTCCTCATCCGGTTCAATACCAACGCCATGAATGTCATTTCCTTTGGGTGTATAGTAGTGACTGATAGTCAGTTTTAATGCCGAACCGTCTGATAATGAGAAAATCTTTTGTACAATACCTTTTCCAAAGGTTGTTGTTCCTAAAATCGTACCAACTCCATAGTCTTTTATGGAACCTGCCAGGATTTCGGATGCGCTGGCACTGTTACCATTGACTAACACAACAAGTGGAACCTCTATCTCATGTTTGCCGTCGCACTCGTATTCTTTACGATTGCCATCCCGGTCTTCGGTATAAACAATCAGACCTTTGGGCAAAATCTGATTGGCAATCTCAACAACGGTAGAAAGACTTCCTCCGGGATTGTCTCTAAGATCAATGACAAGTCCTTTCATGCCGTCACTTTGCGCCTGAGCCAGATAATCCTCAAACTGTCCGGAGGTTACTTCATCGAATTCTGCAATCTGGATATAAGCAATGCCGTCATCATCTATATTATATGCCACTGTGGGAGTTTCTATTTTACGTCTTTCCACTGTAAAATGCAGATAATCGAGCTCGCCTTCACGATAGATGGTAAGTTCTACATTGGTTTTTTCAGGTCCCTTGATGTACGTCACAATTTCACTGGTCTGAACCTTATACATATCCTTACCGTCTACTTCAACAATAATATCATCCGGTAACAGTCCAATTTCTTTAGCCGGAGAATTATCCATACATTTGGCGATTTTGCAATAATCCCTGTCTGTATCATAACCAATGTAAGCGCCTATTCCATAATATACTCCCTGGGTTGATTCTATGATATTCTCCAACTCCTCCGGAGAATAGTAAGTAGAATACGGATCTCCCAGTCCCTCTACCAGTCCATGGTAAAGACTGTTTTGAAGCTCTTCCTGTTCGGAATCGTTGAGATAATAAGTCTCAATACCTTCTTCCAATTTTTGTAATTTAGAAATTGTCGCCGCATTAATAACCGATTCCGAATCATCATAAGATATGGTTGTTTTTGACTGCTGTAAAATTATAAAATACGCAATCATTCCGGTTACCAACGCACCCAAAAGTACTCCCAGGGCAAAAATTACCAAACGTTTTGCCGGTTTCAATTTGTTATCTGTATTTTGTGGCTGTTGTAATTGAACCTGTTCTTCCAAAATCATTACCTTCTAACTTATAAATAACTCCATGGGCTTACATAGCTTCCATTCACACGAACAGAAAAATGTAAATGATTTCCCGTAGACCGGCCGGTTGTTCCAACCGCTGCAATCTTCTGACCTTTAGTCACCGTCTGCCCCGCTGAAACATATAAAGCAGATGCGTGCATATAGATCGTAATCACGCCACCGCCATGATTAATCATAATGTAATTCCCCATGGTAGAGCTGTAAGCTGCTGCAATAACAGTACCACTTTGCGCTGCTAAAATGGGACTACCACCGGGCGCTGCAAAATCAATACCATTATGGAACTGTTTCACACCCAAAATCGGATGGATACGATTTCCGTAATCATCCGATACTCTGGTATAGGATGGTGCCGGCATACAGAAAGGTCCTGAGAAAACCTGTTGCGTCGTTACCGGTTTAGAAGAAGGCGCACTGTCAATATCATTATCAGACAAGCCCGATTCTTCCAATTCTTTTTGCAAAGCTTCTGCTTCTCTTTCAGCCTGCAAGATACTGGCTTCCAGAGCTGCGATAGTCGCATTCTGTGATGCAATCATGGCTTCATATTCTTTAATTGCATCTTCCTTCGTATCAATTTCCGATTCATATTTTTCTATTTCACCATTTTTCTGATTAATCAGGCTTGTCATCTGCTGTTCCTGTATTGCTGCCTGTTCCTGTGTTTCCATTAAAGAAACCTGCTCTGTTTCGAGTTTGTCTTTTAGATTAATAACCCGGTATTTTGTTTCCGTATATTCATCCAAAAGTTTTCTGTCATATGCAGATAATTCTTCAATATATTCAGCCTTATTCAGCATTTCAGTCAGATTTTGTGCACCAAACACCATGGAAATATAAGCAACATCACCCTTTTCATACATGAATTTGATACGTTGCTTCATCGAAGTATACTGCTCATCCTGATTAGACTCTGCCTCCCGTAATCGTTCTTTGGTTTTCTCAATCTGTGTTGTCTTTCTTTCAATATCCTCTTCTAATTCGGTCAATACTTCCTGAACGCCACTTAGCTTTGTATCCAGTTCTTCCACTGTTGCACTCAGTTCATCTTTCGCAATCTGCAGTTCTTTTTTTTCACTGTTCAATCCTGCTACCGTCTCCTCCATCATTCCAACTTTGGATTCGGAATCTTTCATTTCCTGTTTTTGCTCTTCTGCCTTATTTTTCTTTTCCTGAATTTCTTCTTTGTAGTCAGCCGCTGTTTTTTCAGTTGCAAGAACCTGTGCGGGTGTCATTATCAAAAGAACCGTACAAAGCAGTATACTCGACATTTTCCAAATATTTCTCATGACTGTTTTTTCTCCTTAAAAACTAAACACGTATGTGCTTTCTTACTGTTACAAAACTTCCGATAAAACCAATTCCCACACCAATTACAAGAGAAATCGGCAATAATACACGGAAAATTTCCTGCACGGTAAGGAAATTTAAAATTGAACTTAAAACCGTAAATTTATTGAGCACAAAACCAATTACATTGTTATAAATCAGATAAACAATTCCCAGGGGAACAAGCGAACCGATTAAACCAATTATCATACCTTCAATAACGAAAGGACATCTTACAAAGAAGTCAGTTGCTCCTATGTATTTCATAATATTGATTTCTTCTTTTCGGACAGAGATACCAATCGTAACTGTATTTCCAATCAAAAATACAGAAACGAAAAGCAGTAAAACAATGATACCAACTGTAACATATCCAACCAGACGGTTAATACCATCTAAAGTATTCGCTGTGATCTCAGATTGATTTACCATACGAATTCCTTCTACACCTTCCAAATAGGAAACCAAACTCGCCTGCATGGAAACATCTTTGATATAAATCTCATAGTTGGCAGAATCTGCAAGCGGATTTTCCGTAAAACCATCTGCATATTCGCCCAGATATTCATCTTTAAAACTATTCCATGCTTCGTCTGCAGAAATAAAATTGATATGATCTACTTCGCTTCTCTGCTGAATTTCATTTCCAATTTGTGCAATCCGCTCTTCACTGATGCCCTCATCAAAAAATACTGTTACAGCGACGCCATCCTGTGCCGTCTTTAAAATATACTGAAAATTGGCGACAACCGAATAAAAAATACCAAACAAAAACAAACATGCACTAATTGTTGCAATAGATGCCAGGGAATACCATTTATTGCGTACTATATTTGTAAAACCTTGTTTTATCGTATAAAGTAATGTACTAAATCTCATCGATGTAAGAGCCTTCTTTCTGATCACTTACAACAACACCCTGACTCATTGTAATGACCCTTTTTTTCATAGCGTTTACAATTTCTCTATTATGTGTAACCACCAATACGGTTGTACCTTTTTCATTAATTTCTTCCAAAAGTTTCATGATTTCCTGTGAATTCTTGGGATCCAGGTTACCGGTCGGCTCGTCTGCCAATAAAATCGGCGGTTCATTTACCAATGCTCTTGCAACGGCCACACGCTGCTGTTCCCCACCGGACAATTGTCTGGGTCTTGCTTTATACTTGCCAGCCAGTCCAACCACCGAAAGAATGGAAGGAACATTTTTACGTATCTGTTTATTTGGAATCTGTACAACTCTCTGGGCAAATGCAACATTTTCATATACATTTCGATCCATTAAAAGACGGAAATCCTGGAAAACAACCCCGATATTTCGACGAAACTTGGGGATTTGTCTATGTTTTAACTTGCCAACATTGGTTCCGTTTACCACAATGTTACCCGAAGTCGGCAATAATTCTCTCAGTAATAATTTGATCAATGTAGATTTACCTGAGCCACTGTCTCCAACTATAAATACAAATTCTCCGGGCTCAATATGGATACTGACATCATTTAATGCCGGTGCTCCGGTCGAATACGACTTACTCACATGATCCAATGTAATCATTTTGTTTACCTGCTTTCTTTTGCTTTTTACTCTCTTTTCTTTAACTTTCTTTTAACAATTGTGTTTCTAACAAATATACCGATTTTATCACAAATCCCATTTCTCACAATCCCGGTATCATTAATAATTGAAACTTTCCATATATTTCATGTATTTTACTACCATCAATGCGATTTTAAAGGTAATAGCATCTTCAAACACCCTCAAATCAAGACCGGTACTCTTTTGAAGCTTATCCAAACGATATACCAGAGTATTTCGATGAATAAACAACTGACGGGAAGTTTCTGAAACATTCAGACTATTTTCGAAAAATTTATGAATGGTTGTAATGGTTTCTTCGTCAAAATCATCCGGATTACGACCACCAAATATTTCATTAATGAACATTTTACAAAGCGGTATGGGAAGTTGATATATCAAACGCCCAATACCCAGTTCACTATATGCAATTACACAACGCTCTTCAAAGAAAATCTTTCCAACATCCATGGCCATCTTGGCTTCTTTGTAAGAACGGCTTACTTCTTTTAACTCATTTACTATATTACCATATGCAATATGCACTCTGGAAATGCCCTCTTTATCCAGATGATTTTTTATCATGGAAGCGGTCTTTTCAATATCATCTTTGGAATCTGTTCCTACAATTTCCTTTACAATTACCACACTGTTTTCATCAACCGCCGTCACAAAATCTTTGCCATTAGCCGGAAAACATGCCCGAACAGCTTCATTAAGACCACTATCTTTTCCGTCAATCGGTTCTACAATCATTGCCGTTCTTTTGGCTTCCATGGGAATATGTAACTTTTGGGATCTGCTGTAAATATCCACTAACAAAAGATTGTCCAAAAGCAGATTTTTAATAAAGTTATCTTTATCAAACCGCTCTTTATAGGCAACCATTAATCCCTGCATTTGAAATGCTGCCATCTTCCCAACCAAATAAGAATTATCCCCCGAACCAACTACCACCAGCACATATTCGGGTGACTGGTCATCATATATTTTGAAAAACAAATATTTTGAGAACTCCTGACTGTCAGCCGGGGATTTGACAAATTCCACAACTTCCGTTCCATAATCAAAGCTCTCTCTGCTTGTCTGTGCGACTTCATTACCATCTGTATCTAAAACAATAAAATCAACACCGGAAATCCCCTTTAGTCCATCGATTGTATTTTGTAATATCTGATTTGAAATCATAATCCATGCACCCTCTCTAATTCAACAGCATTACTTCCCCATATACCATATTGAATCATTATGTAAACAATTTTAATACATTTTCACAAATAATGCCAGCATTTTTTGTGAATTTTTTGGCTTTTTTGTTTTTAAAGAAAAAACAGTCGATTATTTATGTAAATCTATTTTTACCCATATATTTGGTATAGGATACCCATATAATTTACATATCTTGTGATTTTTACTTTCATATGTACTATATTCCTGTGATATAAATAAAAATTGTGCACAAATCCAAATCGAAATTGTGCACAATTTTTTCTAAAAAAATCCTGTATTTAATGACAGATTATAGTTTTTCCTCCGAATCAATATTACATGTCGAACTTTCTGGTATATGCTCCTGTTCTGCATTTTGAACATGATATCGGATTAATCTGGCCGAAAAAATCTTTTTTAAGATCTGTTTATGAATTTTACGCAAAAATCCATTTTCCCTTTCCGACAAATCAACATCAGCCCGTACCATCATCCAGATTGCAACATTGAGTTTCATGTGATTTTCAGAAAGAAAACTCTCTCGTCCGGGCGATTCCAAATTGGAAATCAAGACATCTGCAAATGCCATATTAATTTCATTTACAACATAGTCATCGCCGTTTTCTGTAGAATCCAAAGAAAAAGAACCAATAATCCGGATATCTTCTTCATAGGATAATATTTCTTTTTTCAATTTTTCCAGTTTTGCCGAATTATCGCTCAGTAAATATACTGTTTTCTTTTGTCTCGCCAGCCTTTTGAAAAATTCTGTAACAAAAACATTATTCTCCACATCCCGGATCCGGTTATGAAAAGCAATGTCTCCGGCTCGTAATATTTCTACATCTGCCGGAACGGCCAAATCGATTTTTGTCATCCACTCTTTGATGGATTCATCTTCGTGCGCAACCAGCAGTCCTTTCATAGTAATGACTGCAACTGTGCTGACTCTCCCATCTTTAAAAAAAGAATCCACCTTTTTCATCGATTCGCGAATGGTATAATCCGTCAACGGTATCCCCAAGACTTCTGTCTTTCGCATAACATCACCTGTTCAAATAAGCCGTCACATTGTCATGTAGCTATCAAATCATTACCCTTAGCTCATCATGAAGCTTAATAATTTCTGAATATCTTCCGGTTCATATGCCAGCAATTCCAACTCTGCAATTGTTCCATCCGAAAAAATATTAGCCATGGAAACATACTGAGATAATTTAGACTTCAGATTCAGGCGGTCTCCTTCGCCGGTAACCAGCTCCACTTTTCCTTTGCAGCTGTCAATAACTTCAAAAAACTTGTCCACATCTGTAATATTCTGAACTTTCATTTTGTCTACCTCACTTATTCTTTTATTTTGTATCACAGGAAACTGTAAAAATGATCTCTTTAAATATATTAAAATCAGGAAATCAGTCCACAGAAAACCTGCCTGCATTGATTATAAAACAATTCTACCAAAAAGGAAACACTTTTCAGACTTTCCTTGTTTTTTGCCGACACTTTTACATGCATTTGCATGCTTCAGCTTTTAATTGTTTTTTCGAATTTCTTTGTCAGAGATTGTGATTCTTCTCTCTTTATATAAATGACCTGCTGCCCTTTTGAATTCGTTTTTACTCATTTGAAGCAGTTCCCTGATTTCTTCCGGAGCAGACTTATCTCCAATCGGCAGTACTCCATTATTAGCAGTTAACAGTTCCATGATTTTTTCTCCATCCGGTGTCAACTGCATATATGCTTTTTGACGGAGACTCAAATCCAGTTTTCCGTCTTCTTTTACCGCAACGACACGTGCTTTTATTTGATTACCGGCAAAAAGCTGTCCCGTCAGTTCCTTTTGAGGAATCATTGCATGATATTTATCATCCACGGCAACATACGCACCAAAATTGGGGGCAATCTCATAAACCGTTCCCGTTACAACATCGTCCTTTTCATATTCTTTTGCGATGGAAAGATAAGGATAGAGTCGCATTGTGGCCGCCAGTCTGCTGCTTTTATCAATATACAGAGCCACCAGTATTTCATCTCCTGCCTGCACTTTTTTGGTCTGCTCTTTATATGGCAGGAACAAATCTTTTTCCAGGCCCCATTCCAAAAATGCACCAATTTTGGTTGTCTGTGCAACCTTTAATCGTGCGATTTTCCCCAATGTCATTGCAGGCTCCCGAACCGTTGCAATTAATCGATCCTGTGAATCTTTATATAAAAAAACTTCGAGTGAATCACCAATTCCAAAATCTTTAGGAACCTGTTTTATTGGCAGAAGCACCTTTTCTATCTCAGAAAGATTCTCTCCTTTTTTAGGAATAAATTCTGCCAGATATACTCCAAAGGATTCTTTTTGGATAATACTTAATCTTTGTTTTTCACCTAGCTTTAACATGTTTTTCCGTCCTCTTTTTTTGTAAATTCCAAGTTACAGTATACCTTATCATCTTCACTTAATAATGCAACACCGATTTTGTCCTGCTTATGATAAACCACCGGATACAACATCGTTCCCAGATGAGCCTGCATCTTATATTCTACCCTGAGTTGTCCGACTGAAAAATCCATCGGCAGAAAATCCATGGCAATATCGACAAACTGTCCGTTATTGACATGCATATTGGTATCCAGATGGTGCTTGACCACTTCTATTTTTTCTTCCCTGACAGGCTCTCCTTCAAACTGTATTCTTCGCGGCGCATATTCCATGTCCAATTTGGGAGAGAGTTTATATATTTCCTGAATTTCAGGCGGACATTTTTTTGGCATTCCGCTTTGAATATCTACCAGACTCCAAATGGAATTGGCCCATGCAATCATTTCTCCGTTTTCATCCTTCATCCAGAAATTACGATTTCCCATAAATCCTTTAAATTCATAAGGTGCCGTTCCAACCGTGACAGTCTCACAGACCTTTGGATAACGTTTTACTACAATCTGCCAGGCTGACAGCGCCCAAAACATCCCCTGATCCTTTAACGCCTCAACACCGGCTCCCAGGCTGTCCGAATGAAAAATAGAACTATCCTGAAAATAATTTAACAGTCCTAACAGACTGAGATTTCCATTACTGTCTGTTTCACTGTATCTGATTTTGGCCTGAAATTCATACATCTTGTATCACCTTTATTTTTATACTCTCAGTTTGCAGTTGTGCGGCTAAGATATTTTATATATTCTTCTCACAGACTGTATGACAACGTCAGCACTTAATGAGCAATTTATTGCGAATTTAGTACTGCTACGTTGTCATCCAAGTGAGAACGCGTCTGTAAGAAGAATATATAAAATATCTTAGCCGCACAACTATATGAATAAGAGTTTTTTACTGCACCCCGCTAAAAATCTGTGCCACAGGGCTGTCTTTATCCAGGAATATGGTCGTATTTCCGTTTGTCACGGATTCTTTTATGGTATCCAACTGCAGACTGAATAAATAAAAGTCTGCTTTTCCCTCATCGTTGTATGCTTCGGACAGGATGCGCATATATTCCGCTTCACCTTCCGCAACCGTAGCATCAGCCTTTGCCTTTGCTTCGGAAAGCATTACCGAAACTTCTTTATCCGTTGTGTTACGAATAATCTGTGCCTCTGATTCGCCCTGCGCCTTGTATGCAGCTGCGATATTATTTCTTTCCGTAATCATACGGTTGTAAACAGCCTCTTTATTTTCATCAGGAAGATCCAGAACTTTGATTTTTACGTCGGAAATCTCAATACCATATTGGTCACACTGGTTTCCAACACACTGCTGCAGCCGGTCAGAAATGACAATAATCTCAACATCATCTTTTGTGGAATCATTTATCACATTGCCTTCTTCATCCAGCTCCTGTGACTCAATATCATTGATTTCAATATCTTCCGTCTCATCCGTCGTGTTTACAATTTTAACAGCCATATCACGGCTGGCAATCAGCTCTTCCTGTGTCATGGATGAAATCGTTGTTTTAATTGCATTGTATACAATAACGTCAATACGTCCCTGCGCAGTTGATGAACTCGCATTTAACGTCTGCGTATATGCCTTTGCATCTGTAACTTTCCACAATACGTAGGCATCCACAATCATAGTCTTTTTATCACTGGTAATAACCTCTGATTCCGGAAGGTCATAAATCTGAACCGCTTTAGGCACATAGTTGACAGACTGGATAAATGGTACCTTCATCCGAAGACCTGCTGTATCATTAGTCTGAACGATTTTTCCAAATTGTTTTACAACGGAATATTCATTTTCCATTGTTGTATAGAATGATCCGGACACTACCATCAATGCCGTGACCACAACTACAAAAATTAATACTTTCCATGCTTTTTTCATATCCGGCACCTCCTATTGTGTAACCTCTCCGGTTGTATCTGTTGTACTCGAAGCACTTTTTGCTGCTTTTGATGTATCAACTCCGGCTGCTTTGTTTAATTCGGTAATCGGATAATACTTCATGACCTCGCCGTCTCCCTGGTCAATAACAACCTGAAGAGAAGGAAGAACATCGGACATGGTCTCTAAAAACATTCTCTGCTTGGTAATTAACGGATAATTTACATATTCATCATACTCTTTATTAAAACGGGCAGCCTGACCGGTTGCTTCGTTGATTCGCGCTGTCTTTTCCGCTTCTGCATTCTGGACAATTTTGTCTGCTTCTGCTTCTGCTGCCGGAAGCTGTGCATTTCTGTATGCATTTGCTTCATTTACAGCCGATTCTTTTCCCTGTTTTGCAGTTTCCACTGCCGTAAAAGCTTCAATGACATCGTCTGTCGGCGGTTCAACATCCTGAATACTTGCATCTACCAGCGTAATTCCGATATCCTGATCTTCCAGTTCGGAAATAATCATCGCCTTCACATTGCTCTGAATCTGCGCCTTGCCGGTTGTAATGGCATTGTCTACCGTAAATGCAGAAACCGTGGAACGGATGCTGGACATTGCAATATTTTTTACAATAAAGTCCGGCTGGTCCGAATTATATAAATATTTGATCGGATCGGTAACCTGATAAGAAATATAAAAATCACAATCAATAAAATTGTAATCCGACGTAATCATGATGGATTCATGTTCAACACTATATGTATTGCCATCAGAATCTTCTCCGTAACCGATTTGAATTCCACGTACCGTGGTATCAACCTTGGTGGCCTTCTGCACAAAAGGGATTTTAAAATGCAGTCCCTTTTCATCTACTAAAGTTGCTTTTCCAAATGTCGTGATAACAACCGATTCTGTCTCTCCTACCGTATAAAAAGAAGAAAAGACAGCAATCAAAACAAAAAATCCCACAAAAAATCCCAAAAAGATTTTTGCGACTTTTTTACCGGTGCCGGGATTAGATCCGACATCTATAACTTTTTCTTTCTTTTTCATATGAATCTCCATTCTACCGACCTATGCCGGTAGAGCAAATAGCAATGAATGAATAACCATCACGCCATGTGCTCTTTTTTATCGTTATTGTAGATACAGGATGATTATATCATATTCCTTTTTTTCTGAAAAATGAAAATATTCTAAAGAGATTTTTCTTATAAAAAATTCTTTAACTCATTTATCAAAACTTCTTTGGGTTTAAATCCAACAAGCATTCCCTCACGTTTGCCGTCTTTTAAAACCAGCAGTGCCGGAATATTTGTAATCATATAATCCTGTGCCAACTCCATATTTTCATCAATGTCCACATTGAAAAAATTCATCTTTCCTTCCATTTCCTCGGAAATCTGCTCCAATACAGGCTCCATCATATGACAGGGACCGCACCACTGTGCAGAAAAATCCACAACTGCAATTCCGTTTCCTGTTTCCTGTTTAAATTCATTTTCTGTAATTTTCTTTACCATAAGTTTCTTTCTCCTTTTTTGATTATCTTTATTATTGTCTTTTGTATTGTCTTTGTCCGTTCTTTTTTGTTCTTTTACCAGTATCTTTCATTTTACAATTGTTTCATTAACTGTATATTCTTTCTGCACGATTGTTCTGCATGATTATTCTGTATTATTATTTTGTATTATTATTTTGTATGATGTTGGGGTCAAAAGGTATTTTGCCCCCATGATACCAACGGATTGCTACGCACTTTGTGCTCTCGCAATCCTAAAACATTCGAAATCCGCCCTAATCGGGCTACTTTATTGCATTCAAATAAGATACTGCAGATAACGCAGCCACATTTCCCTCACCGGCTGCCTTAATATATTGATAAGGAATTCCCGTACAATCCCCGCATGCAAAACAACCTTTTAGATTGGTCTCCATATTGCGATTAACTAAAATGTGATTCCCCTCCACGGTTAATCCCGGAACCAGACTCTGGGGAAATACGCTGTCTCTTAAAATAAAAATACCATCCACAGACAATTCATCATTTTCAAAAACCAGCTTGTCCGCCTTTATCGCCCCCATAATAGAAACCGGTTTTTCATTTCGTACGGTAATATCTTTATTAAATGATACTTTCTCAGAATACAAGGGTATATAATAGACTTTTTTTGCTATTTCCGCCATAAATTCAGCTTCCGCCTCTTCTTTTGGAGAGGTTCCGATGATTGCCACAGTCTTGTCACGATATAGCAACGCATCACAGGTTGCGCAATAACTGACACCTCTTCCCAAAAATTCTTCTTCTCCGGGATAGGGCTTTTCAAAACTGATACCGGTCGCCAAAATCACGCTTTTCGCTTCATATATGTGATTGCTTTTAGTCTGTATCGAAAACATCTCACCCATTGCATAAACGGCAGAAACCAATTCCTGTGTGATTTGAATTCCAAGACTGTCAATATGTTTCTTCAGATTTTTTGCAAGTTCTTCTCCTGATACATCAGGCAAACCCGGATAGTTCCGAATCAGATGAGCTTTCCCTATTTTATCGCTCAGATGAGCGCTCCCAAATAAAAGGATCTCTTTGTTGCGGATTTTCAAAGTAATTGCGGCAGATAAACCTGCCGGTCCGGTCCCAATGACTGCCACATCATAACGCATTCCGTTTCTCCTTGTCTTTATATTATGGCAATGAATTTTTCTTTTATTCTTTGATATCTGTTAAATTTGAATTGTCATTTCATATTTACAATTTCATTGTATGATACCAGGGTCAAAAGGTCATACTTTTCATGCTCGCATGAAAAAGTATGACTTTGGGACCCGCAAAACATGAGAAAGTAGCCCGATCAGAGCGGATTTCGATTGTTTACGGATTGCGAGAGCACAAAGTGCGTAGCAATCCGTTGGTATCATGGGGTCAAAATACCTTTTGACCCCAACATCATTGTATGCAATTTATTATGTTTTGTCGAATTATTTTTCTATATTTTATTTTTCCCTATTATTTTTCTATTTTCTATTTTTCCCAAAATACAATAATACTTCAGTTTTTAGACTTTCTAAGCGGCATGGCGAGTAAAGATATATATTGGCAACACGAATCCGAAAAGAGAATTATTTTATAAAATAGTAAATGCAGGCATACGCCAACACGCATACCTGCATTTATCCGATCATACTTATTCACACATATTTTTTAAAAACTTACAAAAGTAATTCTGTTACACGATGACAGTCTGATGGTTATCGATTGCTTACTTCTATAACTTTATTCAGCGTTTCCAATGCTTTATTGCTGTCAATCAACTCTGCTGCCAGTTTCACACCATCAGCAAAGGTCTCTGCTTTATTGCCGATATATAAAGAAGCACCGGCATTCAATAGAACGGCATTTCTCTTATGTCCTCGTTCCTCACCGCTCAAAATAGCTTTTGTAATAGCCGCATTTTCTTCCGGCGTTCCTCCGACTAAATCCTCTTTCCTGCATCTTTCAAATCCAAAATCTTCCGGGGTAATCACATAGTTTTTCATCCAGCCGTCTTTAAATTCACAGATGGTTGTGGGTGAGCTTAAAGAAATTTCATCCAATTTGTCCTGGCCATATACAACCATCCCTCTTTCCACACCAAGATTAATTAAAACCTGTGCCAATGGCTGAACAAGATATTCGTCATATACGCCGAGTAACTGCATCTTTGGACTACCGGGATTTGTCAACGGTCCCAGAATATTAAATACGGTTCGAAATCCCAGTTCTTTTCGAATAGCACCCACATACTTCATGGATGAATGATATTTCTGTGCAAAAAAGAAACACATTCCTGCTTCTTTTAAGAGCTCTACACATTTTTCGGGATCCTGCTGAATATTAACGCCCAATGCTTCCAGGCAGTCTGCTGTTCCGCATTTTGAAGATGCCGCACGGTTTCCGTGTTTTGCCACTTTCATTCCTCCCGCGGCTGCAACCAGTGCAGAAGTTGTAGAAATATTAAAGCTCTGTGCATTGTCTCCGCCGGTTCCTACAATTTCAAAAACATCCATTCCGGTTTCCACTTTGGTTGCATGATCACGCATGGCTGCCGCACAGCCTGCAATTTCATCGGTTGTTTCTGCCTTTGCACTCTTGGTGGAAAGTGCTGCCAAAAATGCCGCATTTTGTGTCGGTGTAGTTTCCCCACTCATAATCTCATTCATAACCTGATAAGCTTCGTCATAGCTTAGGTCTTCCTTGTTGACAATTTTTACGATTGCTTCTTTAATCATGTTTTTCTCTCCTTTTTTGTTTGATTTTCTTGTTTGATTCCGACTGATTGATATACACTCTGTATAATCCCTTCGATTTCACTTCGTTTCATCTCAGTGATTATACGTTCGCCAAATTCAAATTCTTGTGCAAGCACAAATTTGAACTTGGCTCATCGTGACAATCAGTCTTCCGACTGATTGATATACACTCTGTATAATCCCTTCGATTTCACTTCGTTTCATCTCAGTGATTATACGTTCGCCAAATTCAAATTCTTGTGCAAGCACAAATTTGAACTTGGCTCATCGTGTATAACAAAAAAGTCCCTGACAGAATCTTATCTGTCAAGGACGAATAATCTTTATCCGCGGTGCCACCTTGAATTTGTGAACAATCACACACTCTGCAGGATACCTCTGATATCCCCGGCAACTGACGCATGCCTTACGTCGCAATATACTCGATTCATTATCATCAATCTTTCCCTGCGCCCTCCGTGGTCCATTTGACGTCTTGTTTCCTGCCTGTTTCTCAGCATCACAGGCTCTCTGTATGGGCATGAAACGCCGTTATCTCCACTTCATCGGTTTAGCTTGTTAAATTAGTAAAATCTTAGCACTACATTTGTTTCTTGTCAATCACTATTCCATGTATTATTTTTTCCATATATTATTTTTTATTATTTCCATTTTGGGATTTTTGTTCCCATTATATATCTTTGCCGCCTTGTACTTCGTTTTCCGGCTTCAAACAACACGCCCACAAAGTATTATTAAAAACCGGTCTCAAAACTCAGACTTTTTCTTCAGACAATTTACAACATAAAAAAATCCCCGTTTATCACATATAAACGGGGATTTCAACTTTAAACCTGTGTATTTATTTTACAGTTTCCAGATTTCTTTGTTGTACTGGTCGATGGTTCTGTCTGATGAGAAGAAGCCTGCTTTGCTGATATTTACAAGCATCATCTTAGCCCATTTCTTACGATCTTCATAAGCTTCATAGCATGCATTCTTTGTCTTTACATATTCTGCAAAGTCAGGGAATGTCATAAACCAGTCTTTATTGAGAAGTTCGTTGTATAAACGTTCCAGATTTTCTCTGCAGCCAATCTTCATCAGATCGTCACTTACGATAAAGTCAACAGCACGTTTTAAATCTGCATCCTTTTCATAGTAAGATCTTGAACTATAATCACCACGTGCATAACGATCGATGACAGTCTGTGAATCTTCACCAAATACGAAAATATTATCTTCTCCAACCAATTCTGCGATTTCTACGTTTGCTCCATCACTTGTTCCAAGTGTAACAGCACCGTTTAACATAAACTTCATGTTAGAAGTACCGGAAGCTTCTTTGGATGCCAGTGAAATCTGTTCAGAAATATCACATGCGGGAATTAATTTTTCTGCCATGGTAACATTGTAGTTTTCAACCATAACAACCTTTAAGTAAGGACTAACTTCCGGATCGTTGTTAATCAATTCCTGTAAGCATAAGATCAAGTGAATGATATCTTTTGCAATGATATAAGCCGGAGCTGCTTTTGCACCAAAAATAGCGGTAATTGGTCTTGCCGGTTTCTTTCCTGCTTTGATTTCGAAATATTTGTGAATGATAAACAATGCATTCATCTGCTGACGTTTGTACTCATGCAGACGTTTTACCTGAATATCAAAGATAGAATTGGAATCAATATTTAATCCCTGTGTTTTAGCAAGATAATTTTCTAATTCCACTTTCTTTTCATTCTTAACTGCAAGAACTTTATCAAGAACCTCATCGTTATCAACGAATTCTCCAAGCTTGGTCAGTTCCATAGCATCCTTTTTCCAGCCTTCTCCGATTAATTCTGTAATCAGGGCTGCCAACTGCGGATTGCAAGCCATTAACCAACGACGGAAAGTAATTCCGTTGGTCTTATTGTTGAATTTTTCAGGATACAGCTTATAGAAGTTGTTTAACTCTGTATCTTTCAAAATTTCTGTATGAAGATATGCCACACCATTGACACTGTAACCATAGTGGATATCCATGTGTGCCATGTGTACTAAACCATCTTTAATGATGTAGGTACTTTCGTCTGAAACATTTTCACGAACACGGTTGTCCAATTCACGAATAATCGGCATTAACTGAGGAACAACTTTTTCCATATAGTGGATGGGCCATTTTTCAAGAGCTTCTGCCAGAATTGTATGGTTGGTGTATGCACAAACCTTGGAAACGATGTCAATTGCCTTTTCCATACGAATTCCGCGCTCCTGTAACAGGCGGATTAATTCCGGAATTACCATGGAAGGATGGGTATCATTAATCTGAATGGTTGCATAATCTGCAAGATCGTATAAATTAGATCCTTTTGCAACTGCCTCATCCAAAATCAACTGTGCTGCATTGCTGACCATAAAATACTGCTGGTAAACACGAAGCATTCTTCCTTTATCGTCAGAATCGTCGGGATATAAGAATAATGTTAAATTCTTTTCAATTAACTCTTTGTCAAAATCAATAGTATCACCAACAATGCTTTCATCTACTGTTTCAATATCAAATAAATGAAGCTTTGTAGTACGGTTATCATAACCTAAAACATCGATGTCATACATTCTGGATTTTGCTGTCATACCGCCGAATTTTACATCATAGCAGGTTTCTGTTTTGTGAAGCCAGCTGTTTTCTTCCATCCAGGGATTCGGTGTTTCTTTCTGAAGATGATTTTCAAATACCTGTTTGAACAAACCGAAATGATAGTTAAGACCTACACCGTCTCCGTTTAATCCAAGTGTTGCAATGGAATCCAGGAAACATGCTGCAAGTCTTCCCAGACCACCGTTTCCTAAAGAAGGTTCCGGCTCTACTTCTTCAATTTCTGCTAAAGATTTTCCCTGTGCAGCAAGTTCTTCTTTGATTTCATCGTAAATACCAAGATTGATTAAATTGTTGGATAACAGTTTACCAATCAAAAATTCAGCGGAAATGTAATAAAGCTTTTTCTTTCCTTCGTTGCTTACTTTTGAAACTGCCATGTCTTTTGTCAGATTTAACAAAGCCACATACAGTTCTTCATTGCTGCAGTCAGCAATACTTTTGTTGCAGTTTTTTGACAAATAGTCTTGTAATTTCATCAGATTTCCTCCATGTTTTAATGCGTTTTTATAATTGTATATTTAAATCATACCGATTTTGAATTAGTTTGTCAAAAAAGATTTAACTTATTCTCTAATTCTGCGAATCAGAATTCCATTACACAATAATGCAGTATCAATATAATGCCTTGCAAATAAAACTTCGCCTTTTTGTTTGATCTCTACATCTTCATCGGAAGTATTGATTATAATCTCAATATAATTATCGCTCCATCCCATTTTACGGAACTGAATTATACGAGGAAGATCTGCATATTCGTTAGGAAAATGGAAATTTCTACTCTTCAGAAGAGGTTCATTCTTTCGTAGAGCTATTAACTCCCGAATAATATTAATCCGATCTGCATATTCGCCCTTTTCAATTTCATCCCATGGCATACACCGTCTGCAATCGGGATCATATGAGCCCTCCATTGCAATTTCTGTTCCATAGTAAATACACGGACTTCCGGGCATTGTAAAAAGTATGGCCAGCTGTGCAAAATATGCATCCAGACTTTTTACATCCGAACGTAATCGCTTAGTGTCATGGGAATCGAGTAAATTAAAAAGAACATCATTGGTCTGCTGCATATACATCGTATAACAACGATTGACCGTATATTCAAAATCTTCGTTTGTCAATGATTTATCAATCCAGAAATCTTTAATACTCTCTCCCAGCGGATAATTCATAACCGCGTCAAACTCGTCACCACGAAGCCACGGCAGAGCATTATGCCAAATTTCACCTAATATATAAATGTCAGGGTTTATACTTTTCAATCTGGCTCGAAGTTCCTTACAAAATTGATGTGACACTTCATTTGCAACATCCAAACGAATACCGTCAACACCATAATCCTCTACCCATTTTGCACAGATATCAACAAAATATCTGCGTACAGCCGGATTATTTGTATTGAGCTTTGGCATGTCATCAAAAAATGCAAAGGTATAATATTCACCTTTTTTTGCATGACCGCCCCCCACAGAAAGCGGCCATTTATTAATCATAAACCAGTCAAAATATTCTGACTCAGTTCCTTTGGAAAGGACATCCTGCCATGGTTCGAAATAATATCCACTGTGATTGAAGACACCGTCCAACATCACACGGATTCCTCTCTCATGTGCTTTTGTCACAAGTTCCTTAAATACTGTTTCATCTCCAAATAATGGATCAATTTGGGTATAATCAACAGTATCATATTTATGATTAGAATATGATTTATTAATGGGAGTCATATAGATTCCCGTAATTCCAAGATCTTTAAGATAATCCAGTTTAGAAATGATTCCCTTTATATCGCCACCAAAGCATTCTTCGTTTAAGACAGATTCTTTATGACTTCTCCATGGCAATACGTTATCCGGATCTAAAGAATGATCTCCGTTACAGAATCTATCAGGAAAAATCTGATACCATACAGTATCATTAACCCATGCCGGAGTTGTAGCTATATCACATGGATTCATCCATGGGAAAACAAAACACTGTCTGCTTCTTCCGGCCAAATTCTTTTGTTCATCACTTAGAAATCCATCTTCAAAATAATACCATTTCTCATCGTCCGTAATTAATTCAAAATAGTATTTAAGCCTTTTATACTCAGGTTTTACCGTAGTTGTCCACCAAACCTGATTTTTAAGACGTTTTTTAAAAACGACCGGTTCTCTTTCACCTTCCCAGCCTTCTCCTCCGCCTAAAATACCATTTGCAAACGGATCCCCGACAATAATATTGACCGACTTGATATCATAGCCGGTCTTTATATTTATGATTAATTCATCATTATTAAATGGATAGCAATAATTATCATTCGCTTCATGATAAACAGCATTAAAATCCATATATTACTCCTTCAAAGACAAAAATATCAGTACGTGATATCTTTGACCGAACTTTATTCAGGCAATAACCGCGGGTTCTTATCCTCTTAAACACGCCCATATAATTCAGTCAACGAACTGATTTGTTTTGCAAGATCCGCATTCATATCTTCGGCACTCATTCTCCATACCCAGTTTCCACCAAGTGTAGAAGGCTTATTGATTCTTGCAGAATTATCAAGATGTAAATAATCCTGGAATGGAATAATACATGTATCCGCCACTGAGCTGTGCGCAAGACGAATTAGTTTATCGGCTAATTCTGTATTATCATTTCCATCATAATCGACATAGGATTTTACCATCTCACATTCTTCTTGTGTAATCTCTCCTAACCAACCTACAACCGTTTCATTATCATGGGTTCCGGTATACACAACCGAATTATGAATATAGTTATGAGGAAGATATTCGTTTCTGCTTCCGGAATCTCTTGAATCAAATGCAAATTCCAGAACTTTCATATTGGGGAAACCGGTATCCTTTACCAGCTGACGCACGGTATCTGTCATAAATCCCAAATCTTCCGCAATAATATTTACGCCATCAAGCGTTTCTTTCAAAGCATTAAACAATTTCATGCCGGGACCTTTTTTCCATTCGCCCTTTTTTGCTGTTTTAGCACCTGCAGGAATAGAATAAAACTCATCAAACCCACGAAAATGGTCAATACGTATAACATCGTAGAGTTCCCTGCATTTTTGCATACGTTGTTTCCACCATGCAAATCCGGTGCTTTCATGATAATCCCAGCGATAAATGGGATTACCCCATAATTGACCATCTGCGGAAAAACCATCCGGTGGACAGCCGGCAACTGAAATCAGATTTTTTTTCTCATCAAGTTCAAAAAGTTCCGGATTAGCCCATGCATCAGAACTGTCATAAGAAACATAAATCGGAATATCTCCAATAATCTTTATTCCCTTACTGTTTGCATATTTTTTCAGGTCTGTCCACTGCTCCATGAACTTAAATTGTAAAAATTTGTAAAATCCGATGTCATCCGATAACTCTTTTTCGTATGCAGCAACTGCTTCAGGACGTCTCATCCTAATATCTTCGTCCCATTGATCAAAACTAACATCATGAAATTTGTTTTTTACACTCATATACAAAGCATAATCATCAAGCCAAAATGCATTGTCTTTTATAAAACGTTGATAGAACGTATTACTTGATAAATCTGCTCTATGATAAGCTACCTTTAACAACGAAAAGCGATTTCGATACATAATATCATAATCTATTCGATTAGAATTAGTACCAAAATCAACTTTATCACATTCATCTGCACTTAGAAGGCCTTCTTTTACAAGACCTTCTAAGCAGATAAAATAAGGGTTCCCTGCAAAGGTAGAGAATGACTGGTACGGTGAATCACCGTAGCTCGTTGGACCTAGTGGCAAAATCTGCCAATAGGTCTGTCGAGCACTCGCCAAAAAGTCAACAAATTGATATGCTTCCTTTGAAAAACAGCCTATACCATATTTACTTGGAATACTGAAAATCGGAAGCAATACACCACTTTTTCGCATACACATTTTACTCTCAATCTTTTTCTAATTAACCTTTTACAGCACCAGCTGCCACGCCCTTGATAATATGTTTCTGGCATGTGAGGTAGAAAATAATAACCGGAATAATACTTAATGTGATCAGAGCCATAATAGCACCCAGATCCACAGAACCATAACTTCCCTGTAAATACTGGATATGAATCGGAATTGTCATATACTCTGTACGATCCAGTACCAGATAAGGTAAGAGGTAGTCATTCCAAATCCACATGATTTCCAGAATACCAACAGAAATCAAGGTAGGCTTTAACATAGGAAGAACAACCATGAAGAAAGTTGCAAGCGGATTACATCCGTCAATTGCTGCTGCTTCCTCAATTTCCAACGGCAATCCCTTAATAAATCCGGTGAACATAAATACTGCCATTCCAGCACCAAATCCCAAATAAATAATCGGAATTGTAAAAGGTGTGTTCAATTTCAGGGTATCTGCTGTTTTTGCTAATGTAAACATTACCATCTGGAAAGGAACTACCATAGAGAATACAAAAACGTAATACATAAGTTTACAAAATTTATTATTAACACGTACAATGTACCATGATGCCATAGAGGCAAATAACAAAATTAAAACCGTAGCTAAAATTGTGATAATAACACTGTACATTACTGATTTCGCAAAGGGATAATCGCCAAATGTCACACCTTTAATGTAGTTTGCAAATCCGGCAGCACTTTCACCTGCTGGTAAGCCAAATGTGTCTGTTTTTACGAAGGTGTTCAACTTGAATGAGTTCATAAATACCATGAAAATCGGAAAAACCCACACAATTGTACAAATAATCAATACAACCATACCGGAAATAAGACCGGCAGATGCCTTTTTCTTGTTCTTCATTATTGCTGCACCTCCTTATTTTTTGTAGCGGACAACTGAATTAGAGAAATAGCTGCAACCAATACAAAGAATAAAACAGCTTTTGCCTGAGCTACGCCTCGTGCTGTAGAGGACTGTCCGTAGAATGTATTATAGATGTTAAGTGCTAACATTTCTGTTGTTTTTACAACAGTTCCATCTGCCTGCCAGTTGAAAGGCTGACCAGCGGTCAGGGCCAAGTTCTGGTCAAACAGCTTAAAGCCATTTGTTAATGATAAGAATAAACAAATAGTTACGGAAGGCATTAAGTTCGGAAGTGTGACCTTGAACAATGTCTGCATTTTGCTTGCTCCGTCAATACGGGCAGCTTCAATCATATCTTCCGGAATAGACTGAATACCGGCAATATAAATAATCATCATATAACCAATCTGTTGCCAGCACATCAGAATAATCAAGCCCCAGAAACCATATTTGGTTTCCAATAAAATACTGGTTCCGTAACGGCTCAAAACACCATCAAAAATCATACTCCAAATGTAACCAAGTACGATACCACCGATTAAGTTCGGCATGAAGAAAACCGTACGGAAGATGTTGGTTCCTTTAATTCCCTGTGTCAAAAGAAATGCAAGGAAAAATGCCAATACATTGACTAAAATCAAAGAAACAACCGTATACAGTGAAGTAAATCCAAATGCATGAACAAATGTTGCATCGTGAAATGCTTTTATGTAGTTACCAATGCCGATGAATTCTGCATTACTGGTTGTAGTAAATGAACAAAATGATAAATATAAACCTTTAACAAAGGGATACACAAATCCGACTAAAAAAGCAATTGTAATCGGTAATAAAAATACCGGGAAAAAGCGAGCAATCGGACGTGTAATCATAGTTGAATTCGTATTGCTACTTTGAGATTTTTTCATTTTCATATTTCCATACCCGTAAACCCTTATTATTTAAAAAAGAGGGGCGAGCACTCCCTCGCCCCCCGTGTTGTTTATGTGTTACTTTTTTTATTGATTTGCTGCCTGATACTGCTGAGCCCATCCTGCTGTGAATGCTGTTACAACATCATCCCAAGATCCGCCTGCATCGTATTTGTTCATTGCTGCTACTAAACCTGCTCTCCAGTCATTTACGTTAGGAGTGTAGTTGAATGTCCATTCAACAACATATTTTCCTTCGTCGATGTACTGTTTTGCATATTTGAAGAATACGTTAGAGTTTTCTGCTGCATTCTTGTAAGGAATTTCGCCGAACTGTTCCATCATCGTCTGAGTACCTTCTTCAGATGTTACTAACCATGTCATGAAATCGATAGTAGCTTTGATGTCAGCATCTGATGCATTTTTGTTAACTGCCCAGCAGTTTTCTGTACCAGAGCAAAGACCAGCGTTTTCTTCACCGTCAGCTCCACAGTAAATCGGGATCATAGCTAATTCATCATCAGACCATGATTCGCTTAATGCACCATATTCCCATGTACCATTCTGGAAGAATACTGCTTTACCATCTTTGAATTCAGCTTCTGCATCATATCCGCCTGTTGCTAAAGAAGCAGGATCTACAGCTGAGTCTGTGATGTAAAGATCCCAGATGTTTTTGAATAAATCAAGGTAAGTACCTTTGATTTCTGCAGGACATTCTGTCCAGTTGTCTTCTTTTGCTTCATAGTATAAAGGCATGTTTGCTAAGTGACCTGAGAATCTCCAAGAAGAAGAGTCATCCATACCTGATGATGTGAAAGCATCAAATCCGAGTTCATCAGCACGTGCATGAATATCATCAGCAACTGCTTTTAATGATTCGAAATCTGTGATGTCATCCAAAGAGTATCCTGCTTCACCTAAAAGTTTTGTATTTGTGATGATACCAAAACTTTCGTAGCAGTAACCGATTGAGCAAGCTTTTCCATCTTCATCATATAATGTGAAGTCATCAGTTGTTAATTCATTGTAAATATCTGTTCCTTTTAAATCTAAGCAATACTCGCCCCATGTTTTAACAGCTGCCTGGTTACCTACAACGAATAATGTAGGAGCGTTGGATTTGTCCATTTCTGCTGTTAATGTTGATTCGTAGTTACCAGATGCTGCAGTTACAACTTTTACTTCTACGCCTGTTTCAGCTGTGTAATCTTTTGCGATCTGCTGTAATGCTTCATCTGCTTCGGGTTTGAAGTTTAACCAGTAAACAGAACCGCCTTCTGCGGATGCGTCTACTACTGTACCTTCGTCTTCAGCTTCTTCAGTTGCTTCTTCTTCAGTTGCTTCTTCTTCAGTTGCTTCTGTTTTTTCTGTTGTTTCTGTTGTTTCTGCTGTGTTTCCGCAACCAACAAGTGTTGCAGCAACCATGCTTACGCATAATAATGCGCTAACCAGTTTCTTTTTCATGTTTTTCCTCTCTTTTCTTTTTGAAAATTTTTAGTTGCTTTTGGTAACGTTCCCATTGGCAACATTACCTTAGTTTTATACGGTCGGTAACGTTCCCGTTATTCTAATTTAGCATGCTTTTTTTTATTATGCAACCCCTTAGTGTCATTTTTGTTAAAAAAGTCATATACTTTCTGTATATTTTGTACATATCTCACAATTTGACAAAATATTCTTTCTTTATTCTTCCTTTATTTCCATTTTATGCAGGTGGAGTCCCCTTTTAAAAGTTCCCTTTTATAAAATAAATAAAATAATAAAAAAGCCACCTGTCAATCAATGACAGATGACCTAAGCAGCGCTACCAGGATTCGAACCTGGAAAATGACGGAGTCAGAGTCCGTTGCCTTACCGTTTGGCGATAGCGCTTCAACATTTGTTAGTATACACAATTCACATTAAAAAAGCAAGCATAATTTTCATTTTTTTATATTTTCCCGATAATCCTTATTTTTTTCGTCATTTTAAGCGTCCGAACACACAATTTTTGAAGCTTTGAAAAAGGGCAGGAATCGCTTTTTCGCAACCCTGCCCCTGAAATTAATTATTATGCCTTAAACAAATCTTTATACCTGGTTTTGTACCCGATTAAACTTCAAACATCAATTCACCATATGTAGGAATTGGCCATAATTCTTTATCAACAATCATTTCCAACTCATCTGCAGGTTTTCTAAGCTCAGCCATAATTACCATAACAGTATCTTTATAGAAGAAGGCCTGTTCTTTGACATCTGTCATAGAAGATCCTTTTGCTTCTGCTTTCTCCAATTTTACTAAAGCTTTCTGTATTGCTTCTAATTTCTTAGTAACCTGTTTTAATAAATCTGTCTGAACGGATGCGTCTGCACCTGCTGCCTTAACAGCATTGATGGTATCCGCCAGTACTTTCGTGTATTTTACAACTGCAGGAATAATCTGTTTACTAGCCATATCAATCATGGTCAATGCTTCAATATTGATTGATTTAGCATATGTCTCGTAAATAATCTCTTCACGGGATTTCAATTCTGCCTCTGTATAAATACCGAATTTTTCAAACAGAGCAACTGCTTTCGGATCTGTGATGGTGCTTGCAGCTTCAATCATGGATTTAATATTCGGCAATCCTCTCTTTTCAGCTTCTTTTACCCATTCATCGGAATAACCGTTGCCATTGAAGATAATTCTTTGGTGTTTGGTCATATATTCTTTAATCAGATCATGTACTGCAGCATCGAAATCATCAGCTTTTTCGAGAATATCTGCTGCCTCACAGAATGCTTCTGCAACAATTGCATTTAAGGTTGTATTGGGGCCTGCGATAGAGTCGGCACTACCAACCATACGGAACTCAAATTTATTACCGGTAAAAGCAAACGGTGATGTTCTGTTACGGTCTGTTGCATCTTTCTGTAAATCAGGTAATGTTGATACACCTGTTTCCAATTTTCCACCCTGTTTTACAGAATCGGCACTACCTGTTTCAACAAGCTGTTTTACAACATCCTCAAGCTGTTCTCCAAGGAACATGGAAATAATAGCCGGAGGTGCTTCATTGGCACCAAGTCTGTGATCATTACCAACGTCAGAAGCTGACTGACGAAGCAGATCTGCGTGCGTATCAACCGCTTTCATAATGCAGGCAAGCACAAGTAAAAACTGGATGTTTTCATTTGGTGTATCACCGGGTTCCAATAAATTAACGCCGTTATCGGTTGTAATTGACCAGTTGTCATGTTTACCGGAACCATTTACACCTGCATAGGGTTTTTCATGTAAAAGGCATCTCATACCATGCTTAACAGCAACTCTCTTCATCGTCTCCATAACCAGCTGGTTGTGGTCTACAGCGATATTTGCTGTTTCGTAAATCGGTGCTAACTCATGCTGGGCAGGAGCAACTTCGTTGTGCTGTGTTTTAGCTGTTACACCTAATTTCCAAAGCTCCTCATTTAAATCTTTCATATATGCGCCGACACGCTCACGGATAACACCAAAGTAGTGATCTTCCATTTCCTGTCCTTTCGGAGGAAGCGCTCCGAAAAGAGTGCGTCCGGAAAACATTAAGTCAGGGCGCTGTTTGTATAATTTTTCATCTACTAAGAAATATTCCTGTTCAGGGCCAACGGATGCCGTAACCTTTGTTGCACCAGTGTTACCGAATAATCTTACAATACGAAGTGCCTGCTTAGAAACAGCTTCCATAGAACGAAGCAAAGGTGTCTTTTTATCGAGTGCTTCACCTGTATAAGAACAGAAAGCTGTAGGAATACAAAGAATAGCGCCTGTTGCAGCTTCTTTTAAGAAAGCAGGAGAGGTGATATCCCATGCTGTATATCCTCTGGCTTCAAATGTTGCACGAAGTCCGCCGGAAGGGAAAGAAGAAGCATCGGGCTCACCTTTAATTAATTCTTTTCCGGAAAACTCAGTAATCATTTTTCCCATTTCATCGGGATGTGCAACGAATGCATCGTGTTTTTCTGCAGTAATACCTGTCAGGGGCTGGAACCAATGTGTATAGTGTGTTGCACCATTCTCAACAGCCCAGTCTTTCATTGCTTTTGCAACAACATTCGCAGTTGCCATGGAAAGTTCTCCACCTTGGTCCATTACCTTTTTAACCTCTTTGAAGGCATCTTTGGGAAGGCGTTCCTTCATTTTACCAAGGGTAAAAACATTTTTTCCGAAGATTTCTTCGACGTTCATAACTTCACTCATTTTTCATATCTCCTTTTCCTCTTATTGGGAGCTGATATTTTAAACACCGTCACAAATCCCGCTAACCAGTTCCACCTCTGATTATGCAGTTATCAGACACTTCCTTATACAAATGCATCTGATGCGTTACGAAAATAAAAAAAGTTCCGAACCGTACGGTTGGAACTTCATCGTTCAAAATATCTTATGTCGGTGGCTTCAACACCGTTTTCTATTTTATATAGATAAGATACTCTTATTTTTTCAAAAATGCAAGTATATTTTTAAAAAAATTTAATTCCGGCCGCGGTTCACACTTCTGTTATTATAGCAGAGTATTTAAACTACGGTCAAGAATGTTATCTTTTTATGACTAATCTCATTCTTGTTCAGGCGCTTTCTTTCGCAGTAAATCATATACGGATGCCGGCTGATCCAATTCAACCCTCAGTTTTTGCTGCGGATGGGGAGCACTTTCCATTTTTTCTCCGGTTTCTTCATTTATAATAGAAACAACCTTAGTCTCTACGTTACTTCCATCCGGTTTCATAATTTCAATGGTTTCTCCAACGCAGAACTTATTTCTTTGCTCAATATAAACTACATTCTGTTCTGCACGGTTGATAATGCCCAAATAGATATATTCATTGATATACGTGTTACTGTCATAAATCTGTGTATTTTCATCCGGCTTTCCAAAATAAAATCCCGTCGTAAACTGTCTGTATGTGCACTTGGAAATTTCTTCTTTTGCCCAAGGCAGGATTTCTTCAAAGGTCTCTTTTCCCTGCACGGCAGCATCAATGGCTTTGCGATAAGTCCTTGCAACCGTCGCCACATAAAGAGCGGTTTTCATTCGTCCTTCAATCTTAAAACTGTCAATACCGGCATCAATCATCTCGGGAATATGCTCAATCATGCATAAATCCTTGGAATTAAAAATATAAGTTCCCCGTTCGTTTTCATATACCGGAAGATATTCACCGGGACGGCTTTCCTCCACAACCGCATATTTCCAACGGCAGGGATGAGTACAAGCTCCGTGATTGGCATCCCTTCCGGTAAAATAATTGCTGAGCAGGCAACGTCCGGAATAGGAAATGCACATAGCTCCATGAATAAAACATTCGATTTCCATATCATCCGGAATGTTTTCCCGAATTTGCCTGATTTCTACCAAAGAAAGCTCTCTGGCACAGACCACTCGCCGAATTCCCTGATCATACCAAAAACGGAAGGTCATATAGTTCGTATTATTAGCCTGCGTACTGATATGAATTTCAATATCCGGGCAATTAGCCTTTGCTAACATTACCATCCCCGGATCCGCAACAATAATCGCATCCGGTTTGATTTCTGCCAATTCGCGAAAATAGTTAGCTGCACCTTCCAAATCATAGTTGTGAGCAAGAATATTTGCGGTAACATGAACCTTTACACCATGTTCATGGGCAAATTTAATGCCTTCTCTCATCTCATCCGGTGTAAAATTCTTAGCTTTTGCCCTTAGTCCAAAAGCTTCCCCACCGATATATACTGCATCAGCACCAAATATTACTGCTGTTTTTAACACTTCTAAACTACTTGCAGGAATCAACAATTCCGGTTTTCTCATATTCCAAAATCTCCTTAACGAAATACTATGATGTTGGAGTCAAAAGTTATTTTGACCCCATGATACCAACGGATTGCTACACAATTTGCGTATCTTTGGGATTTTATATATTCTGCGTACAGACACATTCTTTCTTGTCGACTCTTTTCCGTCATCTGCCGGATTTATATATTCTGCGCACAGACTGTATTTGGGCGTCAGCATTTAATGAGCAATTTATTGCGAATTTAGTACTGCTACGTTGATATCCAAGTGAGAACGCGTCTGGAAGCAGAATATATAAATCCGGCAGATGCAAAACACACACAAACCAAAACAGGTTTATTTTCTGGCAGAAACAGCCACTCCATCACCTAATGTCAGGATAGATGTTTCCAGTTCCTCATGATGTTTGAGTGTATATAGATATTCTCTCATTCGCTTGTGAATTGTCCGGTCTCTTCTTGTGACCGCGTATTTGGATTCGATAATGTCCCCATCCTGCATTACGTTATCGGAAATCAGGACTCCGCCGGGAGCTAATAAGCGCATAATCTCAGGTAAATAGTGAATATACTGACCCTTGGCAGCATCCATAAAAATAAAGTCATAGGGACCGTCTAAGGTTTTTAAGACTTCCATGGCATCCCCTTCAAGCAGGGTTATCTGCTCTTCTTTATGATATTTTTTAAAATTATCCCTTGCAATGGGAATCCGCTTATCGTAATTTTCTATGGTTGTAATATGCCCGTCTGTAAACTCACTCATCAATAAAGCAGAAAAACCGATGGCAGTTCCCACTTCCAGAATCTGCTTCGGTTTATTCATTACAAGCATGGTTTTCATAAAACTCTGCATTTCTTTCCGAATAATCGGAACCTGTGTGTTTAAGGCATATGCTTCCAGTTCATCCAGATAAGCCGGATTGCCTGCATCCAATGAATTGATGTAAGCAACAAAACGCTCATCGGTAATCATAATCTTACCCCTTTTTTCTATTTGTGGTTTTCGTATGTTTTAGGATTGCGAATAACTTATTCATTTTCCTGTACGGTATCTTCGCCTTCTTGAGCGCCATCTTCCTGATTGCCTTCAAATTCCGGTACTACTTCATCATCGGCATTATTCATAATGGTTTCATTTGCCGGATCCGTCGTTTTTGCATCGGCGTCAGCGTTTTCATCATTCTCGTCTTCTTCGCCGGCACCTGCTAAAGCAGCCAGAAGTTCTTCCGAATTCATGGAATTATTGAGTGTATAAATTCCCGGCTTTAAATCCTCTTTATACTCGGAAAGCAAAATCTGTACACGGAATAACTTCCAGTCCTCAACCAGCCCCACCTTTTCGAACTCTTTTGCAAGCTCTTTTTCATCCATAGATTCTGTGACCGTAACCTGGATATCTCTACCCGGAGCAATGGCACATGGCAAATCGGCAAAAATACGATAGCCAAAATTATAAGCACTGATTGCTGTTTGATACAAATAATATAGAACAAAAATGGCAATGATAACTCGTAAAACCATGCCAACAAATGCTCCTACTACTTTTTTTGCATCCATAGGCTCCTCCTAATTCGACAAGTCGAAATCTTTCGCAAAAGCTTCACCAAGAACCGATTGGATTTCCTGGTACATACGACAGAAAGCAAGCTCCGCCGCCAAAAAATCACTTACGATCGGATTTTTGCGAAATTCTTCATATTCCCGCTCAAAACGATCGGTTTCATCAAAAAGTTTGTCTGCATCTGTTTCGTTTTGTAATTTAAAATTGCGATATCGAAATTCATCAATCTGTTTTTTCAAGTCCGGGTATTGCGTTGACACGAATTCCTTCTGCCTGAAATACTCTTTACAGATATCTTCTTCCCGCATCTTATTGATATAATCAGTTGTAATCTTTAAATAATCGCTCATGAAAGCCTCTCTGCGTATCTTATCGGTTTGTTTTGTTACACTTCCATTATAATCGGTAATATCATCGGACGACGTTTTGTTTTTTTCCACAAATAATCACCAAGATTATCTTTAATCGCTGCTTTTATTTTACCCCAATCCGAAACATTTCTTTCCTGAAAGCGCCCCATCATATCTAAAACCATTTCCCTGGCTCCGTCAATCAGTTCATCCGATTCTCTTACATATACAAATCCGCGGGATACAATATCCGGTCCCGACACAAGATAATTGCTTGCCGATTCCAATGCCATGACAACAATCAGAATACCATCCTCTGCCAGGTGTTGACGATCCCGCAAAACGATATTGCCGACATCTCCGACTCCTAAGCCGTCAACATAAACGGCACCCGTAGGTACTTTACCAATTACTTCAGCACTTTCTTCGGAAATTTCCAAAACATCGCCGGAGCTCAAAATAAAAATATTCTCTGAATCATATCCCAATCCTTTTACAAGTGAAGCCTGTGCAATCAGATGCCGGTATTCACCATGAACCGGAATTGCATATTTGGGACGAACCAATGTATATAAAAGTTTAATTTCTTCCTGGCAGGCATGTCCCGATACATGTGTATCCTGGAAAATAACATTTGCACCTTTGGCATATAACTCATTAATAATTTTAGAAACCGCTTTTTCATTGCCCGGAATCGGATGCGATGAAAAAATAACCGTATCATTGGGTCCGATGCTGACCTTTCTGTGCACGCCACCTGCCATACGGCTGAGCGCAGCCATGCTTTCTCCCTGACTTCCGGTCGTAATGATAACCGTTCTGTCATCGGGATAGTTTTTTAATTCTTCTATCGTAATCAACGTATTATCAGGCACATTCAGACAACCAAGTGCAGCGGCTGTATCAATAATGCTGACCATACTCCGTCCTTCGACCACAACCTTACGCCCGAATTTGTATGCAGAATTAATAATCTGCTGAACCCTGTCCACATTGGATGCAAACGTCGCAATAATAATCCGGGTTCCCGTGTGTTCGGCAAAAATATTGTCAAAGGTTTTTCCAACTGTCCTCTCCGACTGCGTAAAACCAGGTCTCTCTGCATTGGTACTGTCGCACATCAATGCCAGCACACCCTTTTTCCCAATCTCGGCAAATCGTTGAAGATCAATGGCATCACCGAATACCGGTGTATAATCCACTTTAAAATCACCGGTGTGAACCACAATCCCGGCAGGAGAATAAATCGCCAGCGCAGCCGCATCCACAATACTGTGATTGGTCTTAATAAATTCAATTCGAAAGTTTCCAAAGTTAATAATTTGTCCGAATTTTACGACTTTACGCTTAACCACATGTTCCATGCCATGCTCTTTTAACTTATTTTCAATAATGGCCATGGTCAGATTTGTTGCATAAATCGGAACCGGAATATCCTTTAACACATAGGGCAGCGCGCCAATATGATCCTCATGCCCATGTGTTATCATAAAACCTTTGACCTTATCCAGATTTTCTTTTAAATATGTCACATCCGGAATCACGAGATCAATTCCAAGCATATCATCTTCCGGAAATGATAAGCCGCAGTCCACAACAACAATACTGTCTTCGTACTCAAAGGCAGTAATGTTCATACCAATCTGCTCCAGACCTCCCAACGGAATAATTTTCAGCTTGGAAGCCGGCATCTTTTTCTTATTCAATTAAAACTCCTCCACATTCTTTCATATCTGCGGATCCTTCATGCATGAATCATTCCTTCAAAAACGGTTGATAAAGCTTGTCCCCGAAACCATAAAACTTATCCGGATTTTTACGATAATGATCCAGGTCATGCAGCTTCCGTAAATATGTACTACATTTATTATTTGCCTAATCAAGTATTATCTTTATCTAAGTATTTACTTTCTCAAGTATTTACTTCTCAGGTATTTATTTCTCAAGTATTTACTTCTCAAGCATTTTCTTTCCCAAGTTTTTCAAAAATTTTGCTCTTAGGCTTATTATCAATTTTTATCATCATAATCATTTTTGAAATTCCAATGTTGTCTTATCATTATTTACTCTTCTGAGTCGTTTGATACCAAATCAACATCTTCCAGAATATCTTCAAAAATTGCGGCAACCGCATTTAATTCCTGATCATCACTGACAATTTCATACAATCCCTCTTCCTCTGCATCGGAAGATAAATCTTTTAATATCAGAGCTTCGGCATCTCCTTCTTCTTTATCGGTCACTAACAGGTAGTTGATGCCTCCCAATCTGGTTTGTTCCAATACGTAAAATTCAACCGTTTCCTCATCCGGTCTGGTAAAACTGATTTTCTCCACAAATACTCTCCTTTACCGGCAAAAATCTATTGTTCTTTTTGTATCCTTAAGCTGTCTAAATACCCTTGCAAAATAAAAGAAGCAGCAATGGCATCGACATATTCTTTGCGTTCTTCGCGGCGAATGCCCGACTCCATCATAACACGATCTGCCGATACCGTAGTCAGCCTTTCATCCCACATAACAGGCTCTATTCCTGTACGTCTGTATATCATATCGGCAAACTCTCTGGTCTTTTCCACGCGTTCGCCTTCGGTATTGTTCATATTTTTGGGAAGACCGATGACAATCCGGTCGACTTCATATTCCTCGATCAGTGTCTCAATCCGGGCCAACGTCTGGCGCAGCTTGTTTTCCTGCTTTCTGCGAATAATCTCGACACTTTGTGCAGTAACGAACAAAGGATCACTGACAGCAACTCCTACCGTTTTTGATCCGAAATCCAGCCCCATGATCCTCATAGCTTTTCCTCTTTACTTCCAGTTATTTGTCTTGATGTACTGCTTTAACATTTCTTCAACCAGTTCGTCACGTTCCACTTTCATAATCAGGCTTCTAGCATTCATATGACTGGTAATATAGGTCGGATCTCCCGACATAATGTATCCTACAATCTGGCTTACCGGATCATATCCTTTTTCTGTCAGTGCTTCATAAACGGTTGATAAAACGATTTTAACGCCGTTTTCCGGCTCAGTCACTTTAAAATACTGTGTATTTCCTAAATCTTGCATTTTGTCACGTCCTTTATCCATAGATATTGTTATTTTACCCCATCTTCTATTAAATTACAACCACAATATCCTTTGTCAGCATATCTGTCAGCCGGACTTTCACAATTTTTCCGGAAAGTTCCTGTGCACACGAAATATCATCAATCTCTTTTGCCACTTTGACATAGCGTGTCGTATGCCCAAGAATATACCATTTATGATCAATCTCCTTGGCCTCTTCAAACAAAACATCCTCTTCCTTTCCAAGAAAAGAAACTCTGTATTGATACGACTGCTCTTCTTCCAGTTTCAGAAGCTCATGTGCCCTCTGCTTTTTGATTTCACCGTCAACCTGTCCGGGCATATTAGCAGCAATCGTATTTTTTCGACGGGAATATGGGAAAATATGCATTTCAAAGAAATTTATTTCCTTCAGAAATTTTTGTGTACAGAGAAATTCTTCATCGGTTTCTCCCGGAAAGCCTACGATAACATCCGTTGTAATCGCAGGATTATCATAATATCTGCGTAGACTCTCCACACCTTTTTTGTACTCTTTGGTGGTATAATGGCGATTCATCCGCTTTAATGTTGCATCACATCCGCTTTGCAGGGACAGATGAAAATGCGGACAGATTTTGGAAAGCTCTGACATTCTTTTTGCAAAACCATCCGTGATAATCCGGGGTTCTAACGATCCCAACCGTATACGCTCTACTCCTTCTATCTCATGAATCGTTTCAATCAGAGAAAGTAATCTGGAAATTCCTTTAAAGTATACAACCTCATCATTTTTGTTCGCATCACTTTGCTCCCTATATGTCTGTTTGCCATCACTCTGCCCATTCTCTGTCAGCATGTAATCTGTATCTTCCGGGGTTTCCGCCTGCTTATGACTGTCACTTGTAAAATCCACGCCGTAGGAGCTGATGTGAATACCGGTTAATACAAATTCCCGATATCCTTTTTTTACCAGACCTTTGATTTCTTTACAGATATCCTCCACACGTCTGGAACGCACCCTCCCTCTTGCAAAAGGGATAATACAATAAGTACAAAACTGATTGCATCCATCCTGTATTTTGATATATGCTCTGGTATGTTCCCCTGTTTTTGTCAGCTGCATCTCTTCGTATTCACCGGTATGATTAATATCGATAACAGAATCAGCCAAATAATCGTTTTTATCAACCAAATCCCTGTCATCTGTGAGTGCTGCGGATGTTCCGTCTCCGTCCGCAGAACCATCTGCAGCTTTATCTGCATATCCCGCATCCGATACATGTTCCCTGATCCATGCCTCAACAATTTCAACCGTGTCTTTTTTACGATTATTACCGATTGCTAAATCTATACAGGGATCTAGCTTTACCTTCTTTGTATCTGTCTGCACATAACAGCCCAATGCCACAACAATCGAATCCGGATTTCTCTTTTTTGCCTGATGCAACATCTGGCGGCTTTTCCTGTCTGCGATATTCGTTACCGTACAGGTATTGATAATGTAGATATCCGCATTTTGATCAAATGGTACAATACAATATCCTTTTTCTTCAAATTTTTGTTGCACAACATCCAACTCATAAGAATTAACCTTGCATCCCAGGTTATGAAATGCCACATTTTTTATCGTTTTTTTCACAATCTTTGTACTCTTTTCTTATTGACTTTTCAATTTCTAACCATTAGTATAAAGGAGAAGGTATTAATTGAAAAGGAGGAATTTTTAATGAAAACAGTACAGATTTCATTAAACTCAATTGACAAAGTAAAATCATTTGTTAATGACATCACAAAATTTGATTACGATTTTGATCTTGTTTCTGGAAGATATGTAATTGACGCAAAATCTATCATGGGTATCTTCAGTTTAGATCTTTCTAAACCGATTGATTTAAACATCCATGCTGAAGACAACATTGATGATGTTTTAGCAGTATTGAAACCTTACATTATCTAATTGAGTGGCGGTACATAACCGCAAACAATCTGTCATCTGCCCGTCAGATGACAAATATGTAAAGAGATTATTCAGCCGGTGCTTAGCCGGCTGATTTTTTCTTGTATTTTTTTAAACCCTCTGTTATTCTTAAAGCAGAAGGAAAATGTAATGTCTTATCACAAATGGTGTTCTGATGTCGGGGGAACGGAATACCTTATAACAACATACCTTGCAAAGGGGAAATTCTTATGAGAAAAAATAATAAAGGTTTTTCTTTAGTTGAACTGATTATCGTTATCGCAATCATGGCCATTTTAGTTGGCGTTTTAGTGCCAACCTATCTGATTTATGTTCAGAAATCACGGGTTTCACATGATGCGCAGCTTGTCGATTCGATTTCAAAGGCTCTCACATATGCCGCTTCGGATTCCAAAGTTTCCGAAGATGCAGCCAGCCAGGCAATTCTTGCCAGTTTATCTTCTCCCACAAAGTTAGAAGATTTAGATAGTCCTGCCGGAAATCTTCTTGCTTCCGAAATTATGGATACTTTATATATGTCAGATTTGAATCAGTCCACTTATGAAAAAATGATTAAGTCCTCACATGCATCTAATTGTCATATTTATATCCAGAATCAAGGCTCTCTCGATACACCTTATGTTGTCTGGATCAGCAATACTGACCGGACCGGACGCGGTGATACATCCAATAACGCAACGGACATGAATCATATCGGAAAATGCATCTGTGTTAGATAGGCTATCGTGGAATGTGAGTCGCCCAAATAAAAAATGATATATCTTTGCCCGCCGGCTTTTACGAGGTTTTGTGACTTTCTTAGCGGCATGGCGAACAAAATTAATGCCCGGTTTCAACTGTTTGAAGACGAAGTCTGAGTTTTGAAACCGGGCATTTATATATAATTTTGTGAGCATGCCGCTTAGAAAGTCTAAAAACCGAAGTACGAGGCGGCAAAGATATATCATTTTTTATTTGGGCGACTCGCGTCTCAATCATTTCACTTCAATAATTTCACGAGTCTGAAGAGCTGTTTCTATCATCTCATCAATTTTATCAAAGACATTCTGCTCATGTTGTCTTATGACATTGACATTGGGTTTGGTAACCGGATGTTTTGCCACGAATATCGTACAGCAGTCTTCAAACGGCAGAATGGAAGTTTCATACGTATTGATTTTTTCGGAAATATCCACGATGTCCTGTTTGTCAAATGCAATCAACGGACGATAAACCGGCAAGGTACATACTTCATTAGTTGTCATTAAGGCCTGCATAGTCTGACTGGCAACTTGTCCGATACTCTCACCGGTAACCAGGCCGAGACAGTCATTTTCTTTTGCAATCATTTCGGCAATCCGCATCATATACCGGCGCATAATAATCGTCAGTTCATCATGCGGGCATTTTTCATAGATATATAACTGAATATCGGTAAAATTGATAACATGCAGCTTTAGCGGACCGGAATACTCGGAAACATATTTTGCGAGATCTACAACCTTCTGCTTTGCTCTTTCACTGGTATACGGAGGCGCATGGAAATAAACAGCTTCCAAAGTTACCCCCCGCTTACTAATCATGTAACCGGCAACCGGCGAATCAATTCCACCCGATAATAAAAGCATTGCTTTTCCACCGGTTCCGACAGGCATTCCTCCGGGTCCCGGAATCACTTCGGAATAGATATAAATCTTCTCTCTGATTTCCACATTCAGCTCAATGTCCGGAGTATGGACATCTACCTTCATTTCGGGAAAAGCATCCAGAATAACTCCCCCCAGATCAGCATTTACTTCCATGGAACTCTTCGGATAATTTTTTCTGGCCCTTCTGGTACATACTTTAAATGTTTTATGCTTGTCCGGATAAACGTTATCAATAAAATTGATAACGTCTTTCCCTAATTTTTCGAAACCCTCGTCTTCCACATATACAACCGGACAAATCCCGGAAATACCAAATACTTTCTGTAATGCAGATACCGTTTCATCAAAGTCAAACGCACTAACGGCATCAATATAAATTCTTCCTTGTGTTCTTCTCGTCTTGAATTGACCATCGATTTTAGATAAGGCAAACTCAATCTGTTTTACCAGCGCCTCTTCAAAAAGATATCTGTTTTTTCCTTTTACGCCAATTTCTGCGTATTTAATTAAAAATGCCGTAAACATTTCATTCTCCTTTTTCATTTCTAAGTTTGAATTTAAAATAATCTTCTTTTCATCTTCATCCGAACCTTATACGATTCTATCCGGTTTCCAGTCATTTATCGGATTTTCATCGGCTTTGCTTATCCGCTTTTACAGATCATAATTCATTCACTATGGAATTATACATTTCTACCGTCTCGTATATCTTCTGAGCATGGGCACCAGCTCATATAAACATTTTAAGGTATATTCAATTTCTTCTTCCGTAGTAAACACACTTAAACTGAAGCGTATGGTCGAATCCATATATTCTGTCGTCAATCCCATGGCATTTAGGGTGTCACTGACTGTATGCTTATGGGATGAGCAGGCACTTCCCGCAGAAACATAAACTCCCTTATCTTCTAAAGAATGCAGCATGACTTCTGAACGGATGCCCACAATGGAAGCTGATACAATATGTGGTGCACCGGTCTCATCCTGAGGTCCGTTAATCTTGACATGGTCAATCTTTAACAGACCGGAAATCAATTTCTTTTTTAAGCGGTACAAACGGTTGGTATCTTCTACCAGATCGCGGTAGATTAATTCTGCAGCCTTTCCAAGTCCTGCGACACCGGGAACATTTTCGGTTCCGGAACGGTATCCGTTCTGCTGACCGCCTCCATATAAAATCGGCTTGATTTTTACTTTTTCATCAATATATAAGAAACCGGTTCCCTTGGGTCCGTGAATTTTGTGCCCACTGACCGAAACCATGTCAATCTTCCATTTTTTTGGTAAAAGTCTGAGCTTTCCAAAGCCCTGAACGGCATCCACATGAAACAGCGTTCGCGGATTTACCTGTTTGATAACCTCTCCTGCCTCGTCAATCGGCTGGATGGCTCCGACCTCATTGTTCACAAACATAATCGATACCAAAATCGTATCCGGCCGGATGGCATTTCGTAATTCATCCAGCGAAATCTGTCCATACTGATTTACGGATAAATACGTGATATCAAATCCCAGTTCCTTTAAATGCTCCATGGTCCGTAATATTGCCGGATGCTCAATCTTTGTTGTAATCAGATGCTTTCCGCTTCTGTGATTGGCAAATGCCGCACCCATTAACGCCCAGTTATCCGATTCGGTACCACCGGAAGTAAAATAGATTTCTTTCTCTTTTACTTTCATGATGCCGGCGATTGTCGCTTTACTATATTTGAGATACTTCTCAGCATCAACACCCTTTGAGTGCATACTGGAAGCATTTCCGTAATCATTGGTCATAATATCTGCAACCAGACTGACAACTTCAGGATAAGCTTTCGTCGTTGCAGAATTATCCAGATATACTTCCATTTTCTGAAACTCCCTTCCTAAGTTTCCTTTTTTCTTACTATTATCTTATGTGAAAACAGGCATGCCCGTTACTAACACAAAACTCTTATACAAATTCCTGATCGGTTTCCATATGATACATCAAAATCGATAAAACCGTCATTCCTGCCGTCTCTGTCCTGAGAATTCTTTTTCCCAGAGATATGGGTCGAAAACCACAATCGGAAGCCTTTGAAACCTCCTGTTTGTCAAAGCCGCCCTCAGGGCCAATCCACACAGCAATGCTTTCTCCCGGTCTGATAGAAGAAATCACCTGCTTTGTTTCCTCCATACCATTTGCCAGTTCATAAGGAAGCATTTTCACCTGCATGTCATCCGCATAGGAAAGCGCCTGTTCAAAAGAAAGAACTTCATGAATCTTTGGGATAATTCCTCTTTTACTCTGCTTAGCCGCCGCTTCTGCAATTGTCTGCCATCTTTTTAGTTTGGAAGAAGCCTTTTTCTCATCCAGGCGGACCACACAGCGGTTCATGGAAACCGGAATGATTTCATGTACGCCAAGTTCTACCGCTTTCTGGATGATAAGCTCCATCTTATCGCCCTTTGGCAGCCCCTGAAATAAATAAATTTCAGCCGGAAGTTCCATCCCGTCTTCTTTTATAAAGCGCAACTCACATTCCACGGTATCTTCCGTATATGCTACAATTCCTACCCGGTATTCTTTTTGATCAACACCGTTTGATAGTGCAATCTCTTCACCTATTTTCATACGGAGCACGTTTTTGATGTGATTGAAATCGCTGCCTGTAATATATGCTTTTGTCCCTTGTATTTGTTCCGGACTTACAAAAAACTGATACATGTTACCTCCGGGCCGTCACGCTGACCCATTCATTTTGTCTGGTTACTTCTAACACTTCCATCCCGGCGGCTTTTATGGCATCTGTCACAAGCTGCTCTTTTTCTGCAATAATACCTGATGTAATATAGATGCCGCCTTTTTTCAAATGCTGTTTTACAACAGGAGTCAAAGGAAGTAATACCTCCGCAAGGATATTGGCAACCACAATATCATACTTATCATATCCTACGCGCTCCTGAATCTCTTTGTCAGAAATAATATTTCCAATCATCATCTCAAAGGAATCGAAAGCCACTCCATTTACTTCCATGTTTTCTCTGACTGCCTCCACGGCACAAGGGTCTAAATCGGTTCCGACCGCTCCCTTAATTCCATACATCAAAGACACAATTGCCAGAATTCCACTGCCGGTTCCCACATCCAGAAGTAATGTATCCGGTGTAATGTATTTTTTTAACTGACGGATACAAAGCTGTGTCGTCTCATGCATTCCGGTTCCGAAAGCCGTTCCCGGATCAATGTGCAACACCTTTTTATCTGCATCCTCCGGTTTCACCTCCTCCCAGGAAGGTGTAACTAAGAGATCATCGATATAGAACTGATGAAAAAATTCTTTCCAGTTATTCAGCCAATCTTTATCCTCGGTTTCGGAAACAACGATACTGCCTTCACCAATATCCATAAATTCCCGGATTTCATTCAGTTTTTCTGTGACTGCTAAAACCAGTGCATCCATATCCACCGGTTGCCCATTGCTAACCATAAAGTAAGAATTATCCATATCTTCAGACAATCCGTTTTTTGTTGCGATACTGTCATTCTGTTTTTCCGCTATTCCTTGATCGGACAAATTATTGCCTGAGGCATCTTCTTTGGATAAACTTTTTTCGTTTTCCACATCGTCTTCATCAGAAGGCACTTCCACAAAGAAGCTCAGATAAGCAATGCCGTCATCCTCCGGCGCATCCGGAAGGATATCCACAAACATCTGCTCCTTTTCCCATGCAGTCAGGGGTACATGATCTTCAATCATCGCACCTTCTAAGCCCAGATCATATAACTCTGAAATAATAATATCCTCTGCATCCGTTATGGTTTTTACAGTCAATTTTTTCCACTTCATATATTTTCCTCTAAATTAACTTTTTTCTAAATAAACTTATCCGAAAACAGCTGTTCAAACTATTCTCTTTGCACAGACGGTTAAATTCTCCATAATTACTGCAACCGAATTTTTACAGACATCTCATGCGCAGCCAGGCCTTCGGTATGAGCCATGGTCATGCAGGTATCGGCAAGATTTCTCAATCCTTCTTTTGTGATGTGCTGAACAAAAGAAGTTTTTAAGAAAGTTCCCACATAAACACCGTTTGAGAATTTGGCATTTTTCATGGTCGGCAACGTATGATTGGTACCGGAACAATAATCTCCCAAAGCAACAGGTGCATCTTCTCCGATAAACAAAGAACCAAACTGATAAAGCTTTTTACTGTATTCTACCGGATCCTTTGTATGTACTTCCAAATGTTCCGGTGCAGCTTCATTAGCCAGAGCAGCCATTTCTTCCATATCATCTGCAATAATAATGGTTCCGTTATCGGCAAAACTCTGCATGGCAGCTTCTCCGGTCGGAAGTTTTGCTGCAAGCTCTTCCATTGCTTTCAAAATTTCAGGAATTTTACTTTCATCCGTAATGATCAGTGTAGACTGAGCAAATGCGTCATGCTCGCTTTGCGCCAGTAAATCAATAGCAATATATTCCGGATTTGCGGTCTCATCCGCAACAATTAAAACTTCGGAAGGACCTGCCAGTGAATCAATGCCGACAGTACCCATGACCTGTCTTTTGGCTTCTGTAACATATCGGTTTCCGGGACCTGCAATCAGATCTACTTTCGCAATAGACTCGGTTCCATATGCCATGGCAGCAATTGCCTGCGCACCGCCTACCGTATAGATTTCATCCACGCCTCCGATATCCATCGCAACTAAGGTTGCCGGATGAATCATTCCGTACTGTTTGTTGGCAGGCGAACATGCAACCGTCCGCTTTACACCGGCAATTTTTGCGGGGATGGAAAGCATCAATGCGGTACTGGGAAGCGGAAAACGTCCTCCCGGCACATATAAACCGGCTCCGTCAACGGGAATCAGCCTGTGTCCTAATTCTACTCCTGCAACAGGACTCATGACCTGAAGCGGTTTGATACAGTTTAATTGCTCTTTGGCATAAAAAGAAATCTGTTCTGCAGCTTTTTCAAAACTTTCCACCACATGTGCATCCACCAGTTCATATGCTTTCTTTATATCTTCTTTTGAAACACGAATCTGTGTGAGTGTCGTATGGTCAAATTTTTCTGCCAGATCTTTTAATGCCTGATCCTTATCCTGCCTTACCTGACAGATAATATCCGCAACAGCCTTTGTCGCAGCTGCATCCCTTACTTCTTTTGCTTCTTTCGCATTTTTATAATATCTCATTGTAAACATCCTTTCTTTTGAAAAATGTCTTTTCCTGTTGTTAATGATGTTGGCGTCAAAATGTATTTTGCCCCCACGATACCAACGGATTGCCACGCACTTTGTGCTCTCACAATCCTTGTTAATGATTGTATTTATTTACCCAAAACTAAAATTAATACTTGATACCATAAACTAATATAACACAAAATAAAGCAATACACAAAAAAACTCTTTGAACTCATAGTATAAAATCTATTCCTTCAAAGAGTTTTGTTTTAATTTAATACACTTTTCGGTTTCGTGTCCCTAAAAAGAATATGCCGAAAGGGTGTTATTTATTTAAAAAATCCTTTTTTCTTTTTACTGTCTTTGCTTTCTTTATTCTCTTTTGATTCTTTCTCGGTATGATTTTTTACCGCATTCAGAGAATTACCGGTTGCTTCATCGAATTTCTTCAGTAAATCCTTCGCTTCTGCAGAAAGCTTTGTCGGAGTCTCAACAACCAGAGTCACATAATGATCACCACGGACATTTTTATCCCGCAAAGTAGGTACACCTTTTCCTTTTAACCGGACTTTGGTATCCGTCTGGGTTCCCGGTTTTACCTCATAGGCTACGCGTCCGTCAATGGTATCAATCAGGATTTCCCCACCAAGAGCCGCTACCGCATATGACATGGGAACCGTTGAGAAGATATTATAATCCTGTCTCTGGAAAATCGGATGTCTGGAAACGAGTACTTCAACCAACAGATCTCCTCTCGGTCCTCCGTTTGTACCCGGCTCGCCTTTATCACGGATACGGATACTCTGTCCGTCGTCAATTCCTGCCGGAACAGATACCTGAATTTTCTTTTTGCTCGCAATATATCCGGTACCATGACAGTCATTACATTTCTCTTTTATAATTTTACCGCTGCCGCCACAATCCGGACAGGTCTGTACATTGCGGACCGTTCCAAAAAAGGATTGGCTGGTAAATACAATCTGGCCTTTTCCTCCACATTTTGGACATGTTTCCTTGGATGTACCCGGCTTTGCTCCAGTTCCGTGACAAGTCTTACATTCATCTTTTAAGGTCAATTCCAGATCTTTATCTACGCCAAAGCAGGCCTCTTCAAAAGTCACTCTGACACTGGTACGGACATTGGCACCCTTCATGGGGCCATTGTTTGCACGACGGCTTCCACCGCCAAACATTCCTCCGAACAGATCTCCGAAAATATCACCGAAATCCATACTGTTGAAATCAAAACCTCCGGCACCGCCGGCTCCGTCAAACGCAGCATGACCAAACTGATCATATTGTTTCCTTTTTTCCGGATCGCTTAATACAGCATAGGCTTCGGAAGCTTCTTTAAACTTTTTTTCGGCTTCTGCATCACCCGGATTCATATCCGGGTGATATTTTTTAGCCAGAACACGATATGCTTTTTTTATTGCTGCGTCATCAGCATTTTTATCAACACCGAGGACTTCATAATAGTCTCTTTTTTGTTCAGCCATAATAGATTAAACCTCGCGATAATCTCCGTCTACAACATCCCCGTCTGCTGAGGAAGTATCTGCAGCACCTGCTGCATTGTTAAATCCGGCACCCATATCAGGACCGGCGCCTGCAGCACCACCGTTTGCAGCCTGAGCCTGTTCATAAACTTTTGTAAATACACCCTGAGCTGACTGCATCAGTTTTTCGTTGGCAGCTTTTAATTCATCCAACTGACTGTCTGTCATTTCCTGATCTTTTGTTTTTTCCAGAATATCTTTTACAGCCTGAATGTCTGCTTCAACAGCAGCTTTCTCGCTGTCAGATACTTTATCTCCTACATCATTTAATGCTTTTTCTGTCTGGAATACAAAGGAGTCAGCTTCATTTCTGGTATCAATTGCTTCTTTTCTCTTCTTATCCTGTGCTTCATATTCTGCAGCTTCTTTGACTGCTTTATCGATATCTGCATCGGACATGTTGGAACTTGCAGTAATGGTAATGTGCTGTTCCTTACCGGTGCCAAGATCCTTAGCAGATACATTTACGATACCATTTGCATCAATATCGAAGGTAACTTCGATCTGAGGAATTCCTCTCGGAGCAGGTGCAATACCATCCAGACGGAACTGTCCTAAAGACTTGTTATCCTTAGCAAACTGTCTTTCACCCTGTAATACATTGATATCAACAGCTGTCTGATTATCTGCTGCTGTAGAGAATACCTGGCTCTTCTTAGTAGGAATTGTTGTATTTCTCTCGATTAATTTTGTAGCCACACCACCCATTGTTTCAATAGAAAGTGAAAGAGGAGTAACATCCAATAATAAGATGTCGCCTGCACCGGCATCGCCTGCTAATTTACCACCCTGAACAGAAGCACCGAGTGCAACACATTCATCAGGATTCAAAGATTTATTAGGCTCTTTTCCGGTTAACTGTTTTACTTTCTCCTGAACGGCAGGAATACGTGTAGAACCACCAACCAGTAATACTTTTCCGATATCTGCATTGGTCAGACCTGCGTCTTTCATAGCATTCTGAACAGGAATAGCTGTTCTTTCTACCAGATCTGCAGTTAATTCATCAAATTTTGCTCTTGTTAAGTTCATATCAAAGTGCTTCGGTCCATCTGCTGTTGCTGTGATGAAAGGCAGGTTGATATTTGTTGTGGTAGCAGATGATAACTCTTTTTTTGCTTTTTCTGCAGCTTCTTTTAATCTCTGAAGAGCCATCTTATCGGTTGATAAATCAACACCTTCTGCTTTTTTGAACTCTGCAAGCATCCAGTCAATGATCTTCTGGTCGAAATCATCACCACCTAAGAAGGTATCACCATTGGTTGACAAAACTTCAATGACACCGTCACCGATTTCGATAATGGAAACATCAAATGTACCACCACCTAAGTCATAAACCATGATTTTCTGTTCTTTTTCATTATCAAGACCATAAGCCAAAGCGGCAGCTGTAGGCTCGTTGATAATACGTTTTACTTCCAGACCTGCAATCTTACCGGCATCTTTGGTAGCCTGACGCTGAGCATCGTTAAAGTAAGCAGGAACGGTAATAACAGCTTCTGTTACTTTTTCACCCAGATAGTTTTCTGCATCTGCTTTTAATTTCTGTAAAATCATAGCGGAAATCTGCTGAGGAGAATATTTCTTTCCATCAATGGTACGTCCGTTGTCAGTACCCATATCTCTTTTAATGGATGCAATGGTTTTATCTGCATTGGTAACTGCCTGACGTTTTGCAGGTTCACCGACCAGTCTTTCACCTGTTTTTGTAAATGCTACAACGGAAGGTGTTGTACGTGCGCCTTCCTGGTTTGCGATAACAGTGGGTTTACCACCTTCCATTACAGCTACACAGCTGTTTGTGGTTCCTAAGTCAATACCAATAATTTTACTCATAATTTTTACCTCCTGGGTTTACCCAATTTATATGATTTTTGTTTACTTTTTATTTTCAAAAGGATCGCTCCTTATGATTGCTTTGTTTTATGCGATTTTTTATCATCTGATAAATGTATTTTTTCATTTATTTCATCAGGCGTTTCTACTGTACTACAGCTACCATGCTGTGTCTTACTACCGTATCACGGTAGGTATATCCTTTTTGCAGTTCCTGTGCAATGAAACCCGATTCGTATTCTTCCGATTCAACCTGCATTACCGCATTATGAAGATTGGGATCAAATTCAAGACCAACCGTTTCAATCGGTTTTACGCCAAGCGCCTCAAGCTCTGTCACAAGCTGCTTATAAATCTTATTCATGCCGTCTGCAACAGGTGTATCTTTATCTTCCTCCGGGATCATTGCAAGACCTCTTTCAAAATTGTCGATGACCGGAAGAATTTTTTCGATGACACTTTTTGCACCGGTTTCAAACATTGCCATTTTTTCTTTTTCACTCCGGTTACGGAAATTTTCGAATTCAGCAAGCTGTCTTTTTACTTTGTCTTCCAGCTCTTCAATTTTTTCCTGTGCTTTATCTTTTTTCTTATCTTTCTTACCGAAAAGTTTCTTTCCATCCTTTTCTCCCGCACCTTCATCTGTCTGTGTCTCTTTTTTCTCTTCATCAGATGAAGCAGACACTTCCGATTCTGTCTGGGAAGGATTTGGGGCTGTCATATCTTCTGCTTTTGCCTCTTCTGCATCAGTATTTTCTTCAGTCGCTTCTGCTGCCTCTTTTTCGGCATCTGCCGTCAGCTCTTCATCCATTTCTTTTTTTATATCTTCTGCCATATCTATACTACATATCCTTTCTGTTTTTTCCGTATAATTCTTCCATCTGGCTCATCAAAGTATGCATGGTATCCACAACTTTTTCGTAATCCATTCGCTTTGGTCCGATAATACCGATGGTACCTTTCATTCCTTCGCCTAACTCATAGGTTGCAGTCACCACACTACAGTCTTTCATGGCTTCTACCTGATTTTCATCGCCGATATAAATCTGGATTCCATTTTTTTCTTCTTTTGATAAGGTATCCTGCACCAAAGTTGAGAGCAGTTGTTTTTCTTCAAATGTATTGATAATCTCACTGGCTCTCTCCTGATCTGCCAATTCCGGATATTTAAAAATGTTATTGGTACCGGATGTGTATATCTGCAAATCATCATCGGATTTAATAGAATCGGCTACAGCATCAATCACATCTCCCACAATATCACTGTGAATACCCGCCTGCTGTTTTAATCTCGCTATCAGCCCCAGATTGATTTCTTCAATCGGAAGTCCGTTTAAATGCGTATTCAACAGTATATTCAGCTTCAAAAGGGTTTCATCATCCATTTCCTCGGAAATCGTTAAAATATTGTTTTTGATGATGTTGCCATTTAATACCACCACCGCAACCAGCTGTCTGGCATCTACACGTGAGAGCTGAATGAACTTCAACTTATTGCCGCTGCAGCTCGGAGCCGAAATCATCGTCGCATAATTGGTGTTAACCGCAAGTGTTTTGGCAACCTGCTTTAACATATGGTCCATCTTTTCTTCTTTTTCGACTAACAGCTCCTTTAGCTCTTCCACTTCTTTGTCGCGAGCCGAAATCCGTGCTTCCATATCGTTCATCATGGTATCTACATATAAACGATATCCTTTATCGGAAGGAATACGTCCTGCGGAAGTATGCGGCTGTATAATGTAGCCCATCTCTTCCAAATCTGCCATCTCGTTGCGGATGGTTGCAGAACTGAGATTTAAATCGGTGTACTTGGAAATGGTACGGCTTCCAACCGGTTCTCCGGTTTCTAAATACGTTTTGATGATTGCCTGCAGGATTTTCATCTTTCTTTCATCAAGTTCCACTCCATCACTTCCTTCCATGATCGCCTTTCGTCTGTTGTTAGCACTCGTCATATTAGAGTGCTAACATCTTTTCTGTATTCTAACTTAGCACCACATACTTTTATTGTCAACAGATATTTTGCAGATTTTTTATTAAGAAATTATAAAATTCCCTTTTCGGATTTGTGTTCTCAATATATATCTTTGCACGCCTCGTACTTCGGTTTTTAGCCTCTCTAAGCAGCATGCTCACAAAATATTATAAAATGCACGGTTTCAAAACTCAGACTTTGTCTTCAAACAGTTGAAACCGTGCATTCTTTTTTTGTTCGCCATGCCGCTAAGACAGGCACAAAACCTCGTAAAAGCCGGCGCGCAAAGATATATATTGAGAACACAAATCCAAAAAGCAAAAAATACCGCAGGATAATTTCTTATCCTGCGGTAGCTTCTGTCGTGCTTTCGACTAGATACCAAAACTTCCGGTAATTTCTCCGTTTACTACATAATATGCGCGGCTTTCTTCAGGCTTAACATATAACTCAACACTCTTGAAATCTGCCGGTTTATTTCCCAAGTCATATTTCCATACGTCTTTAGCAATTTTGATTAAATCTTCATTTGTATATGATTTTCCATCAAACTGTAAATGGACAACGGCTTTTGCTTCTGCTTTTTTAACAGGTGATTTTTTTGCGGGTGCCTTTTTAGCAGGCGCTGCTTTCTTAACGGTATCTTTTTTAACTTCCTCTTTTGCTACTACACTTTCTGCGGTTTCTGCTTTTACGGTTGCTTTTGCTTTTGTCTCTGCCATATGCATCTCCTCCTTAATTACACAAAAGATTCTTTTATGAAATAGTTTATGTACTTTTCTATAACAACAAGTTTAACCTAAAACAATAAGCATGTCAAATAATCCGGACATGATTTTGTCTGACAATCCGCCAAAAATCTAATAATAAATCATCATGTGAATTATCTTCTAACATCAGCCAACCATGATTTTACTAATCGCAAAATATAAAATCACTAAAACGCCGAGCACAATCCGGTACCAGCCAAATACTTTGAAATCATGCTTTTTAATATAATCCATTAAAAAGCGGATAACAAAAACGGATACCACAAATGCAACCACCATACCGGTCAATAAAATAGCGGCCTCCATTCCCGTAAAATGGAATCCGAATTTAACAATCTTTAACAGACTGGCGCCAAACATAACCGGTATTGCTAAAAAGAATGTAAATTCCGCAGCTACTGTTCTGGACACTCCGATTAACAAAGCCCCTACGATAGTGGCACCGGATCTGGATGTTCCCGGAAAAATTGCGGCAATCAGCTGAAACATTCCGATAATAAATGCGGTTTTATAAGTCAGATTTTTCAATTTCGTGATACTCGGTTTTTTATTACGGTTCACATTTTCAATGACAATAAACAAAACACCGAATAAAATCAGCATAATCGCAACAACCCATGGATTATACAAGTACTGATCAATCAGATCATCAAATAACAAGCCGACAATAGCAGCCGGGATGCATGCCGTTAAAATTTTAAACCATAAAATAAATACATTTTTTCTGACATAACCATGATGTTCTTCTGCTTTTTTCCCAAGATAAAACGGAAAAATCTTATTCCAATATAAAACAACAACCGCCATGATGGCACCTAACTGGATGACAACTTCAAACATAGACCAGAATTCCGGTGTCACATCCAGCGTCACAAATTCATTTAGCAAAATCATATGTCCGGTACTGCTGATGGGAAGCCATTCCGTAATTCCTTCAACAATACCAAATAAAATCGCTTTTAAAATTTCTATCATTTTTTCACCCTTGTCCTTTTCTTTTTTATCGTACTCATATATGATACCCACGGATTGCTACGCACTACGTGCTCCCGCAATCCGTAAAACATTCGAAATCCGCCCTATTCGGGCTACTTTCTCATGTTTTGCGGGTCCCAATGTCATACTGTTTCATGCAAGCATGAACAGTATGACCTTTGGACCCTGGTATCATCATATGCTAACTTGTCTTCTTTGATGACAGATAGTCATTTAAATCATTGATTAACATCTTTGTTCGTACTTCTCTTCCTTCATTATTTAAATGAAGATACGTATTATAAAACAGGTTCATATCCATTCTATAATCTTCATAGCGTCCAATCAATGGGAAATTCAGGCGCTTTTCAATTTCATCGGAAAACGCAACATAATCTTCATAATCAGGCGTATATTGGGTAATCGGTGTAGGATATGGTGCAACCAGTAACGTGGCTCCTTTTTCCTGCAGCGTCTCATTTAACGCATTTAACCGGTCTATGGTTTCATCTCCGATAGACGGAATGTGTACTTCCGATAATTCTTCTTCGGAAACAGCCAATGCCGGTCTGTCAAATATATTGTCCCCATACTCATTAAATTGCAAACGGCTGTATTCCGTCTGGCTATCCATATTCCCGATTCCCTGACTCCACAAATCAAGGCAGTCTTTTAAATAAGTAGGATATGCTTTTATCATGGCAGGCCAGTCTTTTTTCCGGATGTACTTCCACAAAGCCGGATGATTTTCAATGGTTATCCATGCTAACTCCGGATTTTTAATAATATCGCCATCGTCAAAATTGCTATAACTGATGATCACAATATCTCCTTCATGAATATTCTGAACCGCAGCCTGTTCGTTAAACGGATTTCCAATTCCGCCATGCATCCCCATGTTGACAACCGGCATATGCATAGCCTCCTGCAGCATCTTGGAATCCACACCGAAGGCCCAGTTGGAATTGCCGACCAAAACAATTTTCGCTTCCTCTATGGAACATAACCGTTCATTTTTATCAATTAGAGAGGCCTGATAATTCAACAAATACTGTGGCATGACAATTTTAAAACAGAATATCATGACAAGAGCAAGCATTATCAGGCATTTCACAAAGAAAACCAGTTTCTTTTTCATAAAATAATCATTTCCTCATTTCCGGCTTTTGCCAAGTACTCACTAGAACTGGAAATAAATGAATTCCGTCTGCGTGTATTCCAGGCCGTAAGCACCATATACCAGTATCATAAACAACAGCCCAAGATAGACGAGCCATCGAAACCACATTCCCTGGGATAGTACAATCTGAAACACGTTTTGGGGCGGCTCAGTCTGTACAATATCACGTTCTGTGCGATTTTGCCCGGCATGCCCTATATTACTTTCTACATGCACTTGTCCACTCTGTCCAGCATTGATTTGTTTTTGTCCGACCTGCTCATCGCGGTTTCCGCGCCGATTTTGTACATCTCCTTTGGACATAAGATATATATGGTTCTTTAATATATCAAATGCAAATAATAATAACATAGCAAAAATCAAAGCCACAAGTTGCTGCATGCTGTATCCCATGCGGTTAACTGCCAGCCCGAATATTTTCGCCGGTTGTAACGAAAAAACAATCTGTTTTAAAATATCAACGGCATTGCCAAGGCTTTTTGCACGGAAAAACAACCAGGAGAAATCCACCAGAAAAAATGTCACAAGTCCGCATCCCAATCGATAACTAAAATGGTCTTCCTGCACATGGAAGAACTGCTTTATCTTTTGTCTGACAGCAATAGTCGCATCCTGCACAATCAGATAGATTCCATTGATAACTCCCCATACAACATAGGACCAGGATGCCCCATGCCATAGACCACTCACAAAAAATACAATAAATGTATTGATGTATTTACGCATCTTTCCTTTACGGTTACCTCCCATGGGAATATAGAGATAATCCGTAAACCATCCGGTCAGGGAAATATGCCATCGTCTCCAGAAATCCTTTACGCTTGTTGCCTGATAGGGCGCATTGAAATTCTCCATCAGAGTAAATCCAAGAACTTTTGCACTACCGATAGCTATATAGGTATATCCTCCAAAATCACAATAAATCTGGAAGGCAAACATCATGGTAGCCAGAATGATTTCGATGCCGGTATATGCAGGATAATTTTCATAAACCGAATCAATGTATACAGCCAGATTATCTGCAATCATAATCTTCATAAAAAGTCCCCAGAGCATCGTCAGTAGTCCCTCTCTGACACGGTCTGTATCGAAGTTATGTTCTTCATCAAACTGTTTTAACAGATTGGTACTTCTCTCAATGGGGCCTGCCACAAGCTGCGGAAAAAACGATACAAAAAGCATATATCGAAACAAATTTTTTGTTGCTTTTATTTTTTCACGATATACGTCCATGGTATATCCGAGTGCCTGAAAAATATAAAAAGAGATACCGACAGGCAAAAGGATATCCAAAGCTCCGATCTCATTCGAACCGGTTAATCCCAATATTCTATTGATATTCACAATAAAGAAATTAATATACTTATAGAAGAAGAGAATTCCGATATTGATTGTAAAATTAATCCCAAGTACCCATTTTGCCAAAGAAAGCTTTTTCTTTGCTTTCGCTTTTTCAATCAGAATTCCGGCGAGATATGTAACAAAAGTAGAACCAAAAAGCAGCAATGCATAGGTTGCATTCCAGTTCATATAGAAAAAATAACTTGCAATTAAAAGCCAGAAATTACGCATTTCTTTAAACTTTGCAGGAATTGCAAAATAAAACAATATGACAATGGGAAAAAATATCAGATAATTTAAGGAATTAAATAGCATAGTCTTGTTCTTTCGTCTTTTTTAACAAACGGCCCTTTTCAAACGGTTCTTTTCCTGCAGCTGTCTGTTGATTTTTTTATCACAAATGATTCGGTCTGATCATCATTTTAATTATATGATACCAGGGTCAAAAGGTCATACTTTTCATGCTCGCATGAAAAAGTATGACTTTGGGACCCGCAAAACATGAGAAAGTAGCCCGATTAGGGCGAATTTCGATTGTTTACGGATTGCGAGAGCACAAAGTGCGTAGCA
>JAFOEY010000028.1 GCA_017387565.1 Lachnospiraceae bacterium
ACTTTTCATGCTTGCATGAAAAAGTATGACTTTGGGACCCGCAAAACATGAGAAAGTAGCCCGATTAGGGCGGATTTCGAATGTTTTAGGATTGCGAGAGCACAAAGTGCGTAGCAATCCGTTGGTATCATGGGGTCAAAATACCTTTTGACCCCAACATCATTTCAAAATCTTTAAAATTTAAATCCTACAATTTAATCAAATCAATATTCTTCTTCAGATCAATGGCAACAGAATTGACGCCCTGCGCATCTTTACCGATTTTGCGAATGATTGAATTTGCTTCTGTCGCACTTGCAAGTGTTTCCTGCGTGCTGGCAGCATTCTCTTCTGCAATAGCTGATAAAGAAGAAACAATATCAACAACTTTTACTCTTGCAGTATCAAGCTGAATGGTACGATCTGTAATATTTTCAATTCCCTGAAGAGATGATGCAATACCACTTTTAACCCTTTTAAAAGCTTCCTGTGTAGCCTGAACATCCTTATTTTGCTGCTCAATGACATTTTTAATATCTTCAATAATAGAAACTGATTTCTCAGATTCCAATGTAATTTTCGCTATAATCTCCTCAATCTGTTTGGCAGAAGTATTGGACTGTTCTGCCAGCTTTTGTATTTCAGCAGCAACGACAGCAAACCCCTTACCGGCTTCACCGGCTCTGGCAGCCTCAATAGAGGCATTCAATGACAACAGATTAGTTTCACTGGCAATTTCCGTTATCATTTCCACCGCAGCCTGAATTTCCAAAACACTCTCATTGGTTACATTAGTCTGCTCTGATACCATTTCAACAGCAGCTCTTGTTTTATCATTGATAGCACTTAACTGCGTCAAAATTCTCGATGCTTCATCACCCGCCAAATTCATTTCACGTGAATTACTTCGTAATACATCAACTTCCTTAGTCGTATCAACAATCATATTACCCATAGTGATGACATTTTCTGTTGCAAGCTGCGTTTCTTCAGCCTGACTGCCTGCACCGGCGGCAATATCGTTGGTTGCATGTTCAACCTGTCCGACTGTCTCAATACTATCCACAACACTCTGTGTCATATTATCGGATGCTTTATAAACCTGATCAGCCAGATTTTTAATTTCTATCATAACATCATCAAGTTTTTCCTCAAGCTCAATCATAGAAGTACTTATTTCACCACTCTCATCTTTTCTGAGTGAAAGCTTGTCTAAATCCGGATTACGGGTAAAATCCAGATTTGCCAGTTTCTTGATTTCCTGATTTAATATGGTAATAGGTTTTACAATTTTAAATGCCAAAAATGCGGTTAACACAATATAGAATAATATTATCAAAAATGCAATCACGACGCCGGCAATGGTAATTTCTTTAATATTTTTAAAAATCTCACTTTCATCAGCAGAAACCACAACTATAAATTTACCAGAAGCATTAATATAATATGAAGCATATTTTGATATTCCTTCATAATCATATCTAATCATACCCGGCTCAGGAATATTACCACTTTCAATCTCTGATGCCAATTGTTTAACTGCTGTATTTTCAACCGGTTGCCCGATTTTTTCAGGTTCAGGATAATATAACATAATCCCTTCTCCTGAAACAACATATGTAAAACTGGAAGGAATATCTTTTACAACAAAATTTCTGGTAATTCTGGACAGGGTTCCTGAATTAAAAGCGACAGTCTCACCTTTTTCTGCCACGACATTATCTATCTGTCCACCTGCAATTGTCGCAAGATCAATCATATAATTTTCTGTAACTGCAGAAATATTGTTTTTGGCTTTCGGAATTATAATTCCCATAACAATACAAACTGAGACAATCATAGAAACCGAAACAAGAGCTACAACCTTTCCTGTAATAGATGTTATTTTTTTCATGTGAAATCCCCCATACTATGTACATTAATCTCTATTATTTTAGCAATTATTGACGAAAAAATCAATGTTATTAAATAATTTCTATGGTATTTTAAACACATTTTATTCGTTTAGACCATTTTATTTGTTCATTTTATATTTAACGCTTTTATATAAACCAAAAATAAAGAAAAAACACATTTGCCTGGTAAACAAATGTGTTTTAAAAAGCTCCCTATCGGACTCGAACCGACGACCTTCTCATTACGAGTGAGACGCACTACCGACTGTGCTAAGGAAGCAATCAAAATATATAATATTCAGACCAATGTCCATTATATACAAAGATTTTAAAGAATGCAACCGCTTTATGATTTTTCATTGGAAACAATGTGTAAATCCAACTGCGGAAAAGGAATCAGGACACCGGCTTCATCCAGTGCACCTTTGATTCCTTCCAGAATCTGAGCCCGCAACGTCCAGTAATCATCTGTTTTAACAAAACATTTTACAGAAAGATTAATGGAACTTTCCGCTAACTCATCAACTGAAATAATAATATCACGGTCTTTGATAACCAGTTCATGCGCATAAACATAATCATATAGAGCTTTTCTTGCAGTCTTAATATCCGCATCATAGGAAATACCAACCGTCACATCCAGTCTGCGGAACTGTGCTGTAGTATAATTCACCAGACTGGTATTGGCAAGTGTACCGTTTGGCAATACAACCGTACGTCCGTCTACCGTCAGAAGCTTGGTATAAAACATCTGTATTTCAGTAACATTGCCTTCATTCCCTTTTGAATCTTCTTTAATATAATCTCCAACACGAAACGGTTTTAAGATCAAAATCAGAATACCACCGGCAAAATTTGACAGACTCCCCTGAAGAGCCAGACCGATTGCCACTCCTGCAGAACCAACAACAGCAACAACGCTTGCAGCATCCAGACCAAAACTGCTGGCAATCATAAACAACAAGATGACATATAAACATACTTTAATGAAAGAATCGGTAAACTGTATAACGCCGGTATCTACTTTTGCTTTTGTCATGGAATGCTTTACAATCTTGCGGATCATTTTGATAATCCACATACCAACTGCCAAAAACAACAAAGCAAGCAGAATACGCACCCCCAGATTTAGTGCTTTCTGAGGGAGCTGTTCCATATAAGCCTTAAAAATATTGACTTTTTCTTCCACCTCTTCCGGTGTGAGTTCTTCAAAATTTGTGGTTGTCAGATCATCAATCGAAACGCTAATTGACGGAAACATATTAAATCATTTCCTCCTCAAATTTTTTACGTTTATTCTCCAGATCTTTTGCTCTTTTTTCCAGATCCTGTGCTTTTTGTGCAGCATCCATGGATTTTTTCAAAGCATCCTTTGCGACAAGTTCTGCTTCCTGTGCGACTGCTCTTGCAGCAATTGCAGCCTCTTTCACTTCATCCTCCTGTGCAATCAGTTCCTGAAGTTTTTGTGATTCCTCTCGTCTTTGCTTCGCAATGGCACGTTTTTCTTCTATTGCTGCTTTTTCTTTTTCCGTAAAAGGAATATAGGAGAATGCAACAACACTAAATGCCGGTGAAATAATCTTAATAGATTCTTCTCTTTCATCACACTCATCCAGCTCACTGCTAATGGCTTTCGCATTTGTGTAACCATTTCCGCCGAATTTTTTCAAATCAGAATTAAAAATTTCCTTATACTTTCCGGGATAAGGAACACCAATTTTATAATCTTTCCTGTCAACACCTGAAAAATTGCAGACAACAACCAGCATATCCTTCACATTTTTTGCTTTTCTTAAAAAGACCAGTGTATTTTCGTTACCGGATATATTGTTAATCCATTCAAATCCGTCCGATGATTCATCCAGTTCATATAAAGCCGGATGTGATTTATAAAACTCGTTTAATGCGGTCACATACTGATGCATATTTTTATGGTCATCATATTTTAAGAGATTCCATTCTACGCTTCGTTCCTCATTCCATTCATCAAACTCAGCTAAATCCTGTCCCATAAACAATAACTTTTTACCCGGATGCATCATCATATATCCATATGAAGCTCTTAAATTAGCAAATTTTTCCGGAATATCACCGGGCATTTTACTTATCAGGGATGCCTTTCCATGTACAACTTCATCATGAGAAAGTGTCAGAATAAATCTTTCACTATATGCATAAATCATGCTAAATGTCAGCTCACCATGGCGACCTGCACGAAACAGGGGATCACACTTGATATAATCCAGGAAATCATTCATCCATCCCATGTTCCATTTATAATCAAAACCGAGACTCTCTGTCTTGACATCACCCGTCACATTCGGCCATGCAGTCGATTCTTCCGCAATCATCAATACGGAAGGATCTGTTTTCTTTACCACACTGTTTAAGTGTTTCAAAAACTCAACCGCTTCTAAATTTTCTTTTCCACCATACATATTTGGCAGCCAGTCACCGTCATTTCTGCCATAATCCAAATAGAGCATGGAAGCAACCGCATCCATACGAATTCCGTCTGCATGATATTCTTTTATCCAATATAATGCATTGGCAATCAGATAATTCTTTACTTCCGGTCTGCCATAATCAAAAATTAAAGTTCCCCAATGCGGATGCTCGGCTCTTCTTCTGTCGGTCGGCTCATACAAATGTGTTCCGTCGAAACCACAAAGTCCATGTGTATCACGCGGAAAATGAGCCGGAACCCAGTCTAAAATAACACCAATGCCTTCTTTATGAAGATAATTTACAAAGTACTGGAAATCCTCCGGTTTTCCATAGCGGGATGTCGGTGCATAATAACCTATTACCTGATATCCCCAGGAACCATCAAACGGATGCTCCATAATCGGCATCAGTTCCACGTGGGTATATCCGGTTTCTTTAGCATAGCTGGCAACTTTTTCAGCCAGTTCACGATAATTGTAAAAATCTCTTCCATCATCCGGTTTTGCAAAAGAACCAAGATGAATTTCTAAAACACTCATAGGCTTCTTATGAATGTCAGTCTTTTTCCGATTAGAAATCCATTCGTCATCTGTCCATGAAAAACCTGTTAAGTCATAGACAACTGAAGCATTGTCCGGACGTTTCTGACTCAAAACGGCATAGGGATCTGCTTTTAAAAATGTCAGACCACCTTTTGCCTTAATTTCAAATTTGTAATTATCTCCGACATTTGCTTTTGGAATAAATAACTCAAAAATACCGGAATCCCATAAACGACGCATCTGATGAATACGTCCGTCCCAATGGTTAAAATCTCCGACTACACTGACCCTCATTGCATTTGGAGCCCACACAGCGAATAAAACCCCGTTTACACCATCAATTACATAAGGATGAGCACCTAGCAGATGATATATTTCATAATGAATTCCTGCATTAAATTTTTCCGTATCTTTTTTCGAAATAACCGGCTCATATGCATAGGAATCATAAAACGAATCCGTCGACCCATCTTTCATTTTTACGGAAAAACTATATTTATCCAAAGAAACTGTTTTCGGAATTAAAACCGCAAAAAAGCCGGCTTCATCAGCCATTTCCATCGCATATTCTTTATTTTTGGTATGTAATGTAGCTTCAACTGCTTCCGGATAAAACATCTGTATTAAGTTTCCTCCCGCAACAGAATGAACTCCAAGAATATTTTGAGGCTGATCTTCTTCAGAATATACGATTCCTTCAATTGCAGCCCAATCCATTAATTTGTACAGTTTATTTGTCATATTGTTTTTCTCCTCTTGTTATATCATGTATAAATAATCCGCTTCTAAGCTTCGGCTCAAACCAGGTCGATTTGGGTGGCATCAGACGATGCTCATCCGCAACGGCAAATAATTCGGAAATAGAAGTCGGATACATGGAAAAAGCACAAGCAGCTCCACCATCCACTCTGTTTTCCAATTCCTTCAATCCACGAATTCCACCGACAAACTCAATCCGCTTATCAGTCTTAGGATCCTGAATATCAAAAATTCTTTCTAACACATAAGTCTGAAGAATGGAGACGTCAAGTCCATCTACCACATCATCACTTAAAATATGTGCTTTTGCCGTCATCTGATACCAGGTATGATCCAAATACAAACCAAACGTTCCTTTTTTCTGTGGTGCGTAAGGACTGCAATCTGCTTTCCTGATTTCAAAATCCTGTGAAAGAGCTTCTATGAGTGTTTCTTTTGTATAACCATTCCACTCTTTTAAAACACGGTTATAATCCAGAATCTTTAATTCTTCATCCGGAAATAAAACAGAAAGAAAATAGTGATAAGCTTCTGCCCCATCATCATCCGGATACTGCTCTTTACGCTTAAGCGAAACTTTGACAGCAGATGCACATCGATGATGACCGTCAGCAATATAAATAGAATCCATTTGTTCAAAACAGCTCATAATTGCTTTGATATCTTCCTCATCTTCAATGATCCAGACTTTGTGTCTAATCTGATCTTCAGAAACAAAATCATATATGGGTGATTTCATCATGTTTTTGGAAATCAGTTCCTGTAAACGGGAATTTTTCCGATATGCCAAAAAAATCGGTCCCGTCTGTGCATTGGTTGTCTCAACATGTCTGATTCGATCCAGTTCCTTATCAGCTCTGGTATTTTCATGACGCTTAATGGTCTGATTCACATAATCCTCAACCTGACAACATCCCACCAGTCCGGTCTGTGCTCTTTTATCCATCGTTAACTGATAGATATAATAACAGGATTTATCCTCTTTTATAAAACGTCCGTCATCAATCATCGCATGCAACAACTCATTTGCTTTCTGATAAACACAATCAGAATACATATCCACATCATCATCAAATTGTGTTTCTGCACGATCAATATTTAAAAATAAATCCGGATGTCCTTTTACAACTTCTTTCGCCTCTTTGCGGCTATATACATCATAGGGTAAAGATGCAATCTTTTCCTCATATCCGATTGCAGGGCGAATTGCTTTAAATGGTCTGATTTCTGCCATATTTTCCTCCGTAAAATAAGTATTCAAAGCATAATTATATTATGCAGTATCATTTGTTGATATGATACAAAATCATTTTTTTATGATATCAACGGATTCCTCCACGCTTTGTGCACTCACAATCCTAAAAACATTCGAAATCCGCCCTAATCGGGCTTCTGATACCATAAATTATAACAAAGGTAAAAACAAATGTGAAGTAAAATCAATATACATCATTGAAGCAAAATAATTAATTAAATTATTTTAAAACAACAATATGGAAACATAAAAAATTATTAGTTAATCAAAGTATTGATTAAAATAAACGTAATGGATTTTTGACACGCCCCCAAAGGAGTGCTAGTATATAGAAATAAAGGAGTGAAACAAAATGACAGAACAAGATAAAGAATTTTTAGACCGCATAACTTCTTATGCAAATGATGTATGTAAAGATATTGATCCACAAAAAACACAGATTAGTGTCCAGCTTGAACGCTTAATGCCAGTCCTTCAAGACATTGCCAAAGAAAACAATCAGGCACCTGAAGATGTTTTCATAAGATACATGGATTTGGCCAATGAAGCGATGGTTCTGACCGAACAGAAATTACAGGAAACACTTTCCGATATTCCGGACGACGGATCCGGTATCAGCGGAAAAAACTTTATGTATTAAAAAATTGGGATCGTAGTCGCCCCAACAGTAATATATATCTTTGCCCGGTTTCAACTGTCTGAAGACGAAGTCTGAGTTTTGAAACCGGGCATTTAATAGATTTTTGTGAGCATGCCGCTTAGAAATACCGGAAACCGAAGTATGAAGCGGGCAAAGATATATATTACTGTTGGGGCGACTACCATTTTATTTCTGTATCAATTCAGTGGCAAAGGCCAGTGCATCATCAATGTGTGCACAGAAATGGTCGGCACCGACTTTTTCGATAAAGCCATCTTTTTCCATCGTATGATACGGTTGTTCGTTGACATGGGAAAAGACCAGTTCCACATCACTTTTCTTACACTTCTCCAGCAAATTCTCCAGAGAATGCATTGCGGTTGCATCTAAAGCAGGTACACCACGCATACGAATTACCAGGACTTTTGTAAAATCCTTCAGCGTAATTTCGGTAATACGGTCGGCTGCACCGAAAAACATCGGTCCACTAATCTCATAGACACGAACCTGTTGCGGCACACTTCTTAAATCAATGGCATCGGGATCATTATCATCGTCAAAGTATTTCCATCCACGAACTTCTGCTTCGTCACTCATGCGTTTCATAAATAAAACGCAGGCTGCAAGCATACCAAATTCAATTGCCATAACCAAGTCAAATACAACCGTTAATCCAAACGTCATGACCAGAACAAAAATATCGCTTTTTGGTGATGTTTTGCAAAGATGGACAAAGGTACGCCAACCACACATATTATAAGCAACCATAAAAAGGATTGCGGCAATGGTCGGCATGGGTATTAATGCTGCATACGGCATCAGCACAATCAAAACAAGAACAAGGGTAATGGAATGCACCATACCTGCAATGGGGGTTCTACCACCATTTTTAATATTGGCTGCCGTTCTGGCAATGGCACCGGTTGCGGGAATTCCACCAAATAAAGCAGAGCCGACATTACCAATTCCCTGTGCAACCAACTCCATATTGGAACGATGTCTGGAATTAATCATACTGTCTGCTACCACACAGGAAAGTAACGATTCGATAGCAGCCAAAATCGCAATAGTAAGACCGTCTGTAAATTCTGCCCGAATTACCCCCAACGTAATATGTGGAAGATGAAATGACGGCAGAGACGAATTGATGGTATATAAATCGCCAATGGTATTGACCGGCAAGTCAAGCAATTTTACCATGAGAATTCCACCAATTACGGCAATCAGGGAGCCCGGTATTTTTTTACTGATAAAAGGCCAGATAATTAAAATAGCCAGACTTACAACTCCAACCAAAACAGCCATCCAGTTGATTGTCGAAATAAATTCTGCAACAGCCTTTACCTTTTCCATTGTTTCAATGGTGACTGTACCTTCTGCATAGGTCAGTCCCATAAAATCCTTTAACTGTCCGATGACAATCGTAACCGCAATACCGGCAGTAAAACCGGTTGTGATTGTATAGGGAATAAACTTGATCAGACTACCCAGTCTGCATAAACCCATAATAATCAATAATGCACCGGCAATTAAGGTTGCAACAATCAGACCATCCATACCGTTTCTTGCAACAATACCGGCAACAATCGTGGCAAATGCCGCTGTAGGTCCTGCAATCTGGACACGGCTTCCACCAAAAAATGAAATTAAAAATCCTGCAATAATTGCCGTATAAATTCCCTGCTCAGGTGAAACGCCGGAAGCAAGTGCCAAGGCGATGGACAATGGCAATGCAATAATTGCCACAATAATTCCGGCAACCACATCCTTGATAAACTGTTCCTTTGTATAGCTCTTCATGACACTAAACAATTTCGGTTTTAACTTTTCTTTTCCCATTTTTTCAAATTCTCCTCATAAGTATCTATTTAAATCTCTGTAAACAAAGAGATAAAACAAAATAAATGATTTTATCAGTTACAATTACAAAAAGCCATAGCAATATCAAATAGCAATTGTAATAACCGATAACAGAAAACGATGCTTTGGATTAATCCTCCAAAGCATCGGCTAAAACTTGTCTCATATTCTCAACAACATGTTGGGGAGCAAGTATTTTAACCTCTTTCCCCAAACCGATTATCCAACCAAAAAACTGTCTGCTGACGGCAACGGATACCGAAACGGTTGAATAATCCTTTCCCTTTGGCACAATCATGATATCTTTGCCAAAACGGTCAATAAAGACACCTGCTAAATCATTGGGAAATAAAATCTTTACCTTTTCTACTTCTCCGCCAAACATTCCAAAACTTTTATTGGAATACGTAGCAATGTTTTCCTGTTCAAATAATTCTTTTCCTTCTCGCCCCTTATTTAGCATAATAATATTAAGCATTTTGTCAACCCTATAATGCTTAATTTTTTTATTTTTTCCATCAAAAGCGATTAAATAATAGTTTCCATCATTAAATGAAAGCATCCATGGTGATACTTCATAATATTCACCATTCTGCCGAAGTTGTTTTTCTTTTTTGACATTCCACTGGAAATAATGAAATTGAATCATACAATCATTGGCAATTGCCGACTGAATGGCATCCACCGAATAATATATGCTTTCATTATCGGATTTTACACGATCCTGGACATATACCTGTCGCTGCAATGTTTTTGCATCATAATCACTGCAAAGCGTCTCCAGTTTTTTAATTAACTCATTGGATTTTTTTGCTGTCACAAATCTGGATGTCTGAATCAAATCCACCAAAAGCTTTAATTCTGCCAGTTCAAAGTCTCTGGTTAGCAGACGGTATTCATAAGAAGAGCCAACTTTTTCACCGACGACTTCATATCCCATCTTTTCCAGATCGCGTAAATCGGCATAAATACTTTTTCGTTCTGCTGAAATATCATGTGCCTGCAGTTCTTCTAAAATTTCCGGCATAGTCACAGCATGTTCTTCATCTGTTTTCCTTTGTAAAAACTTCAGCAGATAATACAGCTTTAATTTTTGATTACTTCCTTTTGCCATTATTTTCCCTAAAATTTCAAGTTATTTTGTCTTTTTTATCAAATGATGTTGGGGTCAAAAGGTATTTTGACCCCATGATACCAACGGATTGTATCCGGCAGAACAGTTTAACGCTCAATAAATAATCAGGATAAAAATCCCTTTAATTCACCATATGCATCGACGCCAATCAAATCGCATAACTCGGCATCATCTTCTGTTGCAATCCGGCTAAGCTCATCCACAAATTCATATTCTGTCTTTTCCAAAATCTGGGTAATAGTATACATAGAAAGTGCACTGTCTTTGATTGCGATTCTGACCGGTTCTTTTTCTTCTTCAACCGGCTGCTGCACTACTTCCTCTTTTGGCTCTTCTTTTTCTGCTTTGGCAACAATGGGTTCAATGTATTCGGTACGGAATTTTTCACGAATCTCCGCAAGACATCTGCCAAGGGCATTGTCCTTTAAATCACCGCTTTGCAAAGGCAGTTCCTTTGTTGCCATAAGTTTTCCCCGAAGTGCAGGATTCTGAGAGTATTTTGCATAATTTGCCTTTAAGAGCAATTTTTCATATTCATTGACATCAAACAGATTTTCAGCTTTTTCGGCCTTTAAATACTCTGCTACTGATTCATACGGAAGACCGTCCACTACAAAATGAGCCGGATAAGCATTGCTGAAGAAATGATTTTCATCTTCTTTTTCCGCTCCGATTTTTACCATTTCTTCCTCGACATCATATTTACTGAACAAATCATTTAGGTTTGCTTTATTTGCTTCTTTTAATGCCTGATCATATACATATTTGGTGTGAGAATCAAATAATACAAAAACAACCTCATCAATATCATTCTGATGGTCGTTTATAAAGTTTTTAACAGCCTTTACTGCAATTTCGGCAGCAAGATGTGTCGGAAAGCGGTATGCACCTGTTGAAATGGACGGAAAAGCAATCCTGCGGATATTGTTCTGCACGGCAAGCTTTAACGAATTCTGATAGCAGGCATATAACAATGCTCTTTCATCATTGTTGCCGCCATGCCAGATCGGGCCTACCGTATGTATTACATATTTGCATGGAAGATTGTAAGCACCGGATATTTTTGCCTGTCCGGTCTTGCATCCATCCAGTAATTTGCACTCTTTTAACAGTTCCGGACCGGCAGCAGCATGAATCGCAGCATCAACACCACCTCCACCGAGCAATGTCTTATTTGCAGCATTTACAATCGCATCCATTCCCTGCATTTTTGTAATATCACCAAGTTTTGTTCTGATCATAAATCATCCTCCATAAATGTTTTTAAAAAGATTCTGAAGTTTTCTCTCGCTTCATCTATCAGTTCCTGTTTTCTGGTATCAAGTGCATCGTCAAATTTCTGTAATTCACGCTCAATTAGTTTTCGGTCATTGCCGAGACACTCTTCATATAAACGTTCTCCTTTTAAGAGCAACAATTTATTTTCTTCTTTTTCTCTCGGATGAATTTTTAAGTATGCAATCTCTTTCATACGTTCTGCAATTTCCTCATCCGACATATCATTGTGACCGCCTTTGATAATCTGCTTTTTCTTTTCGCCGGTCGATATAATCGTAACCTCAACTTCCAAAATAGAATTGATGTCATACGTATAGGTCACATCCACCGCTTCCTCTCCGGCCGGAGCCTTAGGAACCGATATTTCAATTTTTCCAAGAAGCAGATTGTTTTCCGCAAAACGGCTTTCTCCCTGTAAAATCTTGATATTCATTTTTGTCTGGTTATCTCTTATGGTATAAAGCCGTTCGGTCCGGCTTGCGGGAATTGTCGTATTTCTCTCGATAATCGGACAGAAATGACCGCCTTCATAGACATTTTCTTCTTTTTCGACAACAACCTCCGTACCCAGGGTAAACGGACAAACATCCGTCAGTACAACTTCACGGATTGCCTCATTACGTTCCTTCATGGCTCCCTGAATGGCTGCACCGAGAGCTACCGCCTCATCCGGATTAATGGATGTATCCGGCAAAGATCGGAATATTTTTCCGACAAAGCGACGAATAAAGGAAAGCTTGGTTGCACCTCCGATTAAAACCACTTTATCGATCTCCTTTACCTTGATATGGGCATCCGACAAGGTCCGTTTAATCGGTGTCTTCATCTTTTCCAACAAATCACTGCAGGCTGCCTCATAGGCATCCAAAGTCAGAGCAAATTCTATCTGCTCGCCATCCACATTGCAGCTCATCTTTGAAGAATTGCCGTCCGCAAAACCAATCTTACACAATTCAGCCTGCTTATGAATGTGACGCAGTGTGCGATAAGATAATTTACTCTTATCAATCTGAATATTTTTATCAAAAAACATATCTTCGATTACTTTGGTGAAATCTTCTCCGCCCAGATAATTATCACCGGCAACGGCACGCACTTCGATAATATTATCATTCAACTCCAAAATGGATACATCAAAGGTTCCGCCACCTAAGTCAAAGACAAGATACTTGGCATCTTCCTGATTTTGATATAATCCATATGCAATTGCCGCAGCGGTTGGCTCACTGATAATTCGCTCTACCTTAAGACCGGCAAGTTCACCGGCTCTTTTGGTAGCCTTACGTCTATCATCGTTAAAATATGCCGGTACACTGATGACCGCTTCTGTTACCTCTTCTCCGAGATAGCTTTCCGCATCTTCTTTTAACGCTTTCAAAACCAATGCAGATAATTCTTCCGGTCGAAACTGCTTATGCAACAGCTGGAATTTACGTGAGCTTCCCATATCTCTCTTAAATACGGATGCTGCACTGTCAGGATACAAAAGCATTCGTTCCTTTGCTGTCTCGCCCACATAAATCTGTTCTTCTTCATCCATACTGACAACCGAAGGTGTCAGATGATTTCCCAGTCGGTTGGGAATAATCTTAGGTCCTTCTTCTGTAAAATAAGCAATCAATGAGTTCGTTGTTCCTAAATCTATACCTACTATCATAACGTTTTACATATCTTTCTTTCTTTTTTGTCTATTATTTCCATTCCTGGCGGGATGCTATGACAATCTTCTTTGCCTCAGGATCTGATTTAACCAATGTCAAGGCCTCATGATAAAGCTTCATGGCATGAATCTTTTTACCGTCCAAATAATAGTACTTGGCATTATGATAACACAATTCATACTTTTTGATAAAGCCTAATTCAAAAAGTTTCTGATATGTCTTAATCACATCCTGATATTGTCCGAGTTTTGCATAAAAATCTGCCAGTCGCATCCACAATTCCCTATCATTTTTAAAGCGTTCAAGCTGCTTTGTTGCATAGGTTGCTGCCAATCGGTAATCGCCTTTTTTCTCATATAAATCGACAAGATAATCATATACCATCGTCGGTTCATCATCGTTTTCAAGCTCTAAGGCACGTAACAGTTCTTTCTCTGCCTCGGGCACTTTATTTAGTTTCAGATAAACATTGCCGGCATTGTTATGTGCATAAATATTATCCTCTTCCATGGACATGGCTTGTTTGTACAACATAAGTGCCTGCTCATATTCATGATGAAATTCATAAACCAATCCAAGCTCAATGGCATTAAATGCATTTTTATCCAGGTCATAGAGACATTTTGCATAATGCAAAGAACAGCCATAAGCAGCATCCTGTTCTTTTTCAGACGGCATAACCAGAGTTTTCTTTCTAAAAATCCTCGTCAGATAATACAGGTTTTCTTGACCTTTTGGGTCAATTTTATAAGCATTCTTAAAACATCGAATCGCCTGTCTCATTGTCTCATTATAGGAATTATCAAGTTTTTTATAATAATATTTTCCTAACATCAGATAAATATTATAACTCTCAATTCCCATATTGACCAATTTGGTATAACACTGATAAGCTTCTTCCTGTCGATTCGCATCCCATAAACAATCCGCTTTTAATTCAAGCAGCCCAACACAATCCGGATAAAGCTTTAATCCTTCATTGATACTTTCCATAGCCGTTCTGTCATCATGTAAAGCCAGTCTGAATAAGGCATCCTCTAAATATAGGTCCCCCATATTCGCAATATCAGAAACCTCTTCATCTTCCTGAAGCATTTGTTGATTTTCTTTATTTGAAGCAGATTTTTGTTTCTCAAGGCAATTGTTTTTAAACTGATAAAATTCACGAACCAAAGGACGCAGTTCCTCTATATCCTTTGCACTGCACCGTTTGGTTTTAAAGTAGTATAGTTGTAATTCATCACTTTCCAGATTTTGTTCCTTTGCCTGCTCATAGATATTTAGGGCATCCGAATACTGTCTGGCAAAATAAAATACTTTCATTGCCAGCACATACGGCTTTACATATCCGGGAAACAGTCTTTTACATTGATAAAAATCATCAATCACGTCCTGTCCCTTGTGCAATTCAAAAGCGGCCTCCTGACGTCTTAAATATGCCGGATAAAAGTTTTCATCTTTTTTAATCAGATCCGTGCAAAGATCATAGGCTTTCTCATAAGCATGATCAAGCAGATAAAACTGGGTCAGCTGATCATAGTAAGACATGGCATACTGCGTTGCATTTTCCAACTCAATACCATCTTTAATCTCTTTTTCTCCCAACTCTTTCTGTCCCAGATTCCAATGACACAAACCAACCGAAAAATGGGAAAATCCCTTGCGGTTTAATTTCTTTTTACTATCTTTTGTACCATCATCTTCTGTGGCATCAATCATACTTCTCCAGCAAAGCAGATAGGAAATGGCTTTGTCATAGCACTCCATTGCCAGATAATTCCGCCCCATCAGATTTGTATAATCATATTCCTTGTATTTTCCTCTCTCAACAGAAGTTAACACCGCTTCTACTTTATCGAACTTCTGCTGTTGGAAATAGCACCATCCAAGTTCAATGATGGTTTCTGTATCCTCCGGATTTTCTTTAAGCTTTTCCTCATACTGGGGAACCAGACAATCATTGAGTTCATCCAACAGTACATTTAACTCCGGATTGCGGTCTTCCGTATCCAATAAATCCAGGCAATGTTCTTTTGCATCCGCATACTCTCCGGCCTTTTTCTGAGTTTTGAGCATACCCAGCTTCGCCAGATAAGAATCACCTTGAATATCCAGCAATTCAGTAAAAAGCTGCTTAGCTATCTCAACTTTATCAAACTCCAAAAATGTAAGTCCCGCATAATAGCCAACATAAAAATTATCCGGGTAATCAGATGCTAACCTGTCTGCAATATCTAAAGCTTCCTGCGGCATTTTCTTTTCCTCCGTCAGACGCAGCCAGAAATGAAGCTTTTCTGCATCTGCAAAAGGATGATGGATATCATATTCATCTAATACTTCAAAATCACGAGAAATCTGTGAAACTTGAGCCGTATCATGGATATCTTCAAGTTGTTCAATTTTGGTTTTTAAATCAAGATAACAATTAATGTACTCATCTACATGATGAGATGTACCTCCTTCAAAAAGATCAAAATCAATAAAAGCATCATGCGAAATGTAATAATTGATATATCCAAGAAAATTCTCCGGAAACTTTTCTTTTAAAATTTCGGTCTCAGCCTGAATATGAAATTTCTCGTCCAGCTTTTTCCAGATAGCCCATGGAAACTGATGATGACTCATGATATAAACCAGGACTCTTTCCTGTAACTCTCCGTCCAAATCATCATCATAAGAATTTAACAATGCGGTCCATTCATCTTCATCCCTCCGACTCTCTAAATCTTCGTATAACAGATTCATCCGATAGATAAATTGATCTACTTCGGTACCGTCTTTTAGTTTTTCATATTCATCCGAAACAACCACATCTCCCGGATTTTCAGCATAAGCAGCAGCTCTCTCATAAGCTTCCCGTAGCTGCATAAAGCCGGCCTGGTCATCTTCCGGATTTACATCCTTTAATTTATCATGATAAACTTTTTTGATAAGTTCCGTATCCTTTGTTTCCTCAATCCCCAGAACTTTCCATACAACATGCATATCCATATGATTTTCCTCTTTTACTATTCTATATTTTCCTATAGTCCAATTATGTAACTATGGAATTTGTTATTCTCTATTTTGTGATGTTGGGGTCAAAAGGTATCTTGCCCCATGATACCAACGGATTGCTACGCACTTTGTGCTCTCGCAATCCGTAAACAATCGAAATCCGCCCTAATCGGGCTACTTTCTCATGTTTTGCGGGTCCCAAAGTCATACTTTTTCATGCGAGCATGAAAAGTATGAC
>JAFOEY010000029.1 GCA_017387565.1 Lachnospiraceae bacterium
AGGGATAAACGCTGAAGGCATCTAAGCGTGAAGCCCCCCTCAAGATGAGATATCCCAATAAGTAAGACCCCTTAGAGAGTATGAGGTAGATAGGCTTAAGGTGTAAGTGCAGCAATGTACTCAGCTGATAAGTACTAATCGGTCGAGGGCTTGACCAAAGCTGGAAACGGAAGTCGAAAGAGACGCAAGTCGGAAAGATTGAAGATCAGACGTGTTTGTTCGGTTTTGAAGGTACATCCTTCGATAATCCTCGATAGCTCAGTCGGTAGAGCATTCGGCTGTTAACCGAAGTGTCGTAGGTTCGAGTCCTACTCGGGGAGTTTGGAACCTGTCAGGAGAAGGCAGGGGAAAGAAAAAAGAGAGAAGCCTCGAAAGAGCGTAACATAAGGCTCCGTGGTCAAGCGGTTAAGACATCGCCCTTTCACGGCGGTAACACGGGTTCGATTCCCGTCGGAGTCATTTGAAATTTTGGCGCCATAGCCAAGCGGTAAGGCAAAGGTCTGCAACACCTCTATCACCGGTTCAAATCCGGTTGGCGCCTCTAAAAAGAAACTCATACGAGTTTCTTTTTTTGTTATGGCGACGAGGAAAGTGCAATGTGCTTGCACAATTGCACTTGACGACCGCTAATCAGCGATAAAACAAGCGAAGCGGTTTTATCGGTGTATACACAATGAGCCAAGTGGATTCGTGCTTGCACGAAAATCCATTTGGCGAATGTCCATCACTGAGCATGCTTTGCATGCGATGTGTGGTGTTAACAAAATCGAGTAGTTAATACTACTCGATTTATACACGATGAGCCAAGTTCAAATTTGTGCTTGCACAAGAATTTGAATTTGGCGAACGTATAATCACTGAGATGGAACGAAGTGAAATCGAAGTGATTGTACGGAAGTGTATAGTACTCAGGCGAGAGCCTGAGTGAATGTTATTAATTAGATTTGGAGAATAAAAATGAGCAGTGCATTTATTATATTGCAGCAGATGCTGGTTTTATTTGGTATGATGCTGGTGGGATATTTTTGTTATAAAATAAACTGGATTGACGACCACACATATGGGAAACTGTCAAAAATTGTTGTTAATATTTTAAATCCACTTCTGGTAATTGATGGAGTATTAGGTAAAAATACAGGAGAAGATCTGAATAAGCTCGCTATCAATTTTGGCATGATGATATTATATTTTATATTTTTAATTATTATCAGTATACCGGTTGTAAAGATTCTTCGAACGGAAAAGAAAAATTTAGAATTATATCGTCTGATGATGATATTTTCCAATGTTGGCTTCATGGGAATTCCTGTAATATCGGCATTGTATGGTTCAGGTGTAATTATCTATATTGTTTTTTACATGCTGGGTTATAATTTCCTGTTGTACACATATGGTATCATCCTTGCAAGAAGAAGTGCTCAGAGAAATTCGCAGAGAAGTGAAAAAGAAAATGGAGAAAATAATACAGTATCCTTTAAAGATAACATTAAATCCATTATGAACCCTGGGGTTGTCGCCGGAACATTTGCAATTGTTCTTTTTGTAATGAATATACAGGTAGCTGCGCCGGTCGCTTCCTTTATAAAATACTTAAGTCAGTGCGTTGTTCCAATGTCGATGATTTTAATTGGTGCATCCATGGCGCAGCATGAATTAAAAACGATTTTTAACGAAATGAAAATGTATTGGTTTTTATTAATACGATTAGTCATTATTCCGATTGCAGTTGCTTTACTGGTACGTCAGTTACCAATTGATTCGCAGATATTAGGTGTATTTATTCTGATGTTAGCCATGCCTGTCGGAAGCATTGTGGTTTTGGTTGCAATGGAGCAGGGCGCAGATTCGACATGCTGTACCAAGGGAAGTGTTGTCAGTACTCTCCTGAGCATTATTACGATTCCCATCGTAGCAATGTTTTTGCCCTGATTTTAATAAAACGTTTTATGATATATTATACACAAGGAAAGTATTGGTAGAAATTTGAATGAAATTTGATATGGTATCAGCTTATAAGGAATGATATACTATTGAAGGATGAAAAAAATATACTTGGAGGATAAAAGATGAATTCACCTGCAGAAATTGCAAAAAATTATATATCAATTGGAGAAGGAAAAGTCAAAATGTCTTTTCTCAAGACATTTCTTTTGGCAATCATGGCCGGAATGTTTATTGCCATTGCCGGAGCAGGTGCTTCAATAGCTGTTGTATCGGTGGAAACACCTTCATTGGCAAAGTTGATTTCCGGATGTATTTTCCCAGGAGGTCTTGCCATGGTTATTTTAGCAGGAAGTGAGTTGTTTACAGGTAACTGTTTGTTGGTAATTCCTTGTTGGACAAAAACAATTAAGATTCATGAAATGTTACGAAACTGGGTTATTGTATACCTTGGTAATCTTGTAGGTGGCCTGCTTATATGTGCAATGCTGGTCTACGGACATACGTTTTCATTATTCAATGGTGGGATGGCTGAATTTGCTGTAAATACAGCTGCTGCAAAAACATCTCTTACTTTTGGAGATGCGTTCATTCGCGGTATTTTGTGTAATATCCTGGTTTGTATCGCTGTTTGGATGGGATTTGCGGCAAAAGATGCAGGTGGAAAAGTTTTAGCAATCTTTTTGCCTATTATGATATTTGTCATTTGTGGATATGAGCACAGTGTTGCAAATATGTATTATGTTCCTGCAGGTATTATGGCAATGAAAGAATATGGCATAGCTGCAGATGGTCTTAGCTGGCTAATCTTTTTTGTTAATAATGAGATTCCGGTAACATTAGGGAATATTGTGGGTGGTTCGTTTGTTGGTACTATGTACTGGGCAATTTATTTAAGAGAAGAGAAAAAAGAAAAAGCCAATTAATAAGCAAAAAAGGAGCTTCCAAAGTAAATTAGCTATTCTGATTTACCTTGGGAGTTTTTCTTATATAGAAAGCTATTTTGTAAGTAAAGAAATAGTGCTAAAATGGAAGATAAGTGGGATAATGCCGGACAGGAATGACTGTATGTATTGATATGTCCGGCTGAAAGCATGTGATTGAAATGCTATAAAATAGGACAAAGTGGAAGTATGGAGGAAAATGAAGTGAAAATAGCAGCATATAATTACAGAGACTTTGATGAGGCACCCTATTTTGAAAAATTCAGTAAACAATATGGTGTGGAAATCGTTCCAATCCGGGCTGTGCCCTGTGTGGAAAATGCACATCTTGCAGCCGGCTGCGAGGGAGTAAGTGTCATTACCCAGCCGATTACGGAAGAAATCATTGCTATCTGGGAAAAAGAAGGAGTAAAACATATTTCGACCAGAACCATCGGATTTGACCATATTGATTTAGAAGCTGCAAAAAAACACGGAATGGCTGTCAGTAATGTGACATATTCGACAGGAAGTGTAGCGGATTATACCGTCATGTTGATTTTGATGGCTTTACGCAAGATGAAATCAATTATAAAAAGAGCAGAGGGAATGGATTATTCGTTACCGGGCAATATCGGTAGGGAAATAAAGGATTTAACCGTGGGCGTTGTGGGAACCGGCAAAATTGGGACTCATGTACTTCGTAATCTTTCCGGTTTTGGATGTCGCCTTCTTTCTTATGACCCTTATCAAAATGAGGAAGCAAAGAAATATTCTTCTTATGTTTCTTTGGAACAGTTATTTTGTGAAAGTGACGTGATAACATTTCATACACCGGCAACGGAAAGCAGTTTTCATATGGTAAATGAAGAGAGTTTGAAAACGATGAAGGACGGTGTGGTTATAATCAACACGGCGAGAGGAAGTATCATTGATACACCGGCATTTCTGGATGCACTCGAAAGTGGTAAAGTCGGAGCTGCCGCGCTGGATGTCATTGAAAATGAACTGGGAATTTTTTATGGAGATTATAAATATCAGAATATCGCTCACAGAGAGATGTCTATTCTAAAAGACTTGCCCAATGTCCTGATGTTGCCGCACATGGCATTCTATACAGAGAATGCAATTTCCGACATGGTAGAGCATTCGATTTTGAGCATTCTTCATAACAATGGAAATATTATCTCTGGGAAACAATAATATATTTCATAGTTAATCGTCAAATGAATCATGTGATGAAAGAAAGGTAGATATTTTCAAGAATGATCATAAATAACCAGAATTATTGGTAATGTAAAAAATAAAAGAAGGGAGTATTTTACAAATGGATGAATTAAATAATGCTTCAGATTTTGGAGAATATGTGACTTTTACCATAACCGCAAAAGATGGCACCGAGGTGGAGATGGCGGTTGTAGATGAATTTGAGTTTGAGAAGAAAAACTATATTGTGGCAGCTTTGGTGAAAGATGATGCGATTGATGATGAAGGGCAGTATATTTACCGTTGCCACATTACGGAAGATGGATTCAAGGCTGAGAAAATATCAAATGCACTGGATTATGAAAGAATCGCGAAGGCATATATGGAAATGGAGGATTAATGCATGGATGACAATCGACTGCAAAAACAAATGGAATTCTGCAGATTGATTGATGCAGAGAAGAAAATCGGCCGTCAAACCTATCTTGCTGATGCGAGTCGTAAGGAAAACGATGCGGAGCATGCCTGGCATATGGCGATTATGACATTGCTTTTGAGCGAATACTCCAATGAAAAAATCGATGTATTAAAGACAGTCAGTATGCTTTTGATACATGATTTAGTAGAAATATATGCAGGTGATACTTATGCATATGATGAAGAAGCAAAAAAGACGCAAAAGGAAAGAGAATTAGCGGCGGCTAATAAACTGTTTGGAGTACTTCCCAAGGATCAGGGTCAATACCTGAGAGGATTATGGGAAGAATTTGAGGCATGGGAAAGTGCTGAAGCAAAATTTGCGCATACCATGGATAATGTACAACCAACGATGTTAAATCATGCATCCGACGGAAAATCCTGGGCAGAAAAAAAGGTAAAAATCAGCCAGATTTTGGGTCGTAATGAGCGAACCAAAGAAGGCTCTGAAAAATTATGGGAATATGCATATAACAACTTTATCAATCCGCATGTAGAACAGGGACATATTATCGATGATGTGAATGAGGGTTGCTGAGACAGGTATCTTGTTAATTATAGAAATAAAACATAGAAATATAAAAGAAGCAAAAAGCATGTATGAAATGGATTTGTGCAACACAGAAATGCGTAAGATAAAACAATATGAGTTAGCGGGAGGTAATTATGAGATATTTTTTAGAAAATGATATTCTGAAAGTTGAGATTGATTCTTTTGGAGCAGAATTAAAATCAGTGATCCGTAAAGACAACAATCGGGAATATATGTGGTATGGTAATAAAAAATTTTGGGGAAGGACCTCTCCGGTTTTGTTTCCTTTTGTCGGAAGTATGAAGGATAAAAAATTTAGCTGGCAGGGAAAGGATTATCCCATGGGTCAGCATGGATTTGCAAGGGATATGGAGCATAGTCTGGTTTCGCAGACAGAGGAAGAAATCTGGTTTTGTTTAAAATCCAATGATGAGACATTGAAAAAGTTTCCATTTGCTTTTATTCTTTCTATCGGATATCGTTTGACAAAGGATCAGGTGGAAGTATTGTGGAAAGTAGAAAATCCGGCAGATTCTGATTTGTATTTTTCCATCGGTGCACATCCGGCATTTTTGTGTCCGGTACATGGAGAAAAGAAAAAGACCGGTTACCGTCTGACCTTTGATGGCGTATCTGAAATTCATCATCATGGAAATACATTGGATACCGGCCTGGCTATAAAAGAAGATTTGATTTTACCGTTGACAGATGGGTATGCAACCATAACAGATGATTTCTTTGACAGATGTACCTATATGATAGAAGGAAATCAGACCGGAAAAGTTGGAATTGCTGACCAAAACGGTAATCAGATTGTGGATGTTTTATTTGATACGCCACTGTTTGCAATCTGGTCTCCGGAAGGTAAAAATGCACCGTTTGTTTGTATTGAGCCATGGTTTGGTAGAAGTGATTCCACCGAATTTTCGGGCGATATATCACAAAGAGAATTTATACAGTGCTTAAAGGCGCAGGAGAAATTTGAAGCCGGATACCGTATGGTTTTTTATTCTGTGTGATAAGGACACAAGTCAGCATTATTTCTGCTTGCAGGATTTGTGTTCTGATTTATATAATATAAGTGTATGATACTAGGATTGCGAGGGCGCAAAGTGCGTAGCAATCCGTAAATGTCATACATTTCTCTGATCATAAAAAGTAGTTAGAGAAGTGATATAGGAACAAGTTAAAGCGTTGAATGAATGTTTGGTAAACATTTGTAGAGAAGTACGAGGAGAAAAAATGAAATTGCGAAAAACATACCAAATTGCATTGTTTGTAGCAGCCTGTATATTAATAAATTATTTTGGGAAAAGCATCGCAACTACCCTGCAACTGCCCTTATGGCTGGATGCGTTTGGGACGGTGCTTTCAGCCTATGTTTTAGGTCCGGTTTGTGGTGCTATTGTGGGATTGACCAATAATATTATATACGGCTTTCAGGATCCGATTGCATATCTTTACGGTCTTACGAGTATTGCAATCGGTATTGTTGTTGGATTGTTTGCAAAAAGAAAATATTTTGAAGATGTTTTTCATACACTGAGTGCAAGCGTGGTCGTAACACTGATTTCTGTCATTATTTCTTCTGCCTTAAATATCTGTTTCTATCAAGGAAACACCGGCAATCTGTGGGGTGATGGTGCGATCCTGTATTTGCAGGAAAGGAATTTTCCGTCGATTATTGCTTATTTCACTGGTGAGTTTTATGTCGATTTTTTAGATAAATGTATCATATTGATTGCTTTATATCTTTTGATCCGGGTTGTTCGTTTCTATCGAAATAAGAAATTGCATAAATCGGTACTTCATAGTTTGATGTTTATCCTGATTTTGACAGGAGTATTTGGGTTTGCCCGTCCGGTAGATGCCAAAGAGGCAGAGGACGATTCCGGTAATTATGTGCAGACGGTGTATAACCGTGACAACGGGCTTCCATGCGACACTGCCAATACGGTTGTTCAGACCAATGATGGTATTTTATGGATTGGCACCTATGCTGGTTTGTATCGTTATAATGGAAGCGAAATTGTCCGGGTGGATGAATTTGATACCGTCAAAAATGTCAATTGTCTGTACGTGGATGAAGAGGGGCGTCTGTGGATTGGAACCAATGATAACGGACTTGCTATCTGCATTAACGGAAAACTGGCAAATGTAGTGGATGAAGATGACGGACTGCCGTCCAATTCCGTTCGTAGCATTGTGCAGGGGGCACAGGGACAGTACTATGTAGGAACTACGGATGAAATGCAGATTGTCAGTCTGAGCGGTGGTCTGAATTTATGTAATACAATTGACGAAATCCACTATGCAGTCAGTTTGACAGCCGATGAATCCGGGAATGTCTGCGCTGTGGATTCGCAGGGCTGTCTGTATCTGATTCAGGATGAGAAAGTAGCCAGAAAAGTAGAAATAAACAGCGAGAGCAGACAATATACCTGTGCAAAATTCGGTCCTGACGGTTTATTATATTGCGGAACATCTGCAAATAATCTGGAAATATTTGAAGTGGCTGACAACACATTAAAGAAAAAAAGTGTTCGTTTCTGCAGCACCTTACAATATTTAAACAGTATTTATTTTGATGAAGACGGTAAGCTTTTTGTATGTGCTGATAATGGAGTTGGTTATCTTGATGATGACAATGAATTTGTCATGATCAGTACAGGAGGGTTTAATAATTCCATCGATAATATGACCATGGATTATCAGGGAAATATGTGGTTTGCATCTTCCAGAATGGGATTGCTCAGACTTTGTTCTTCCAATATAACCAATTTTTATAAAATGGCAGGGATGGAAAATAAGATGGTCAATTCCATGACCCGTTATCAGGATGATCTTTATGTTGGAACCGATTCGGGACTGGATATTATCGATACAGAGGAAATGAAACCGATCTTTAATGAGCTGACAGAAGCATTGGAAGGAACCCGTATCCGATGTGTTAAGACGGATGCAAACGGAAGTTTGTGGATTTGTATTTACGGAAAAGGCGTCTGGGAAGTAACGGATCAGGAAATATATGAATATAACAGTCAAAATAGTTCTGTTGGTGATTGGGCGCGTCTGGTTTTACCACTTTCGGATGGTACAGTAGCGGTTGCAACGGAAAGTGGTGTCAGTTACATCGCCGATCACAAAGAAACGCATACTTTTACCTATAATGTAGATTTGAGCAATACGATGATTTTGAGTTTGCTGGAACTGAAGGATTCTTCTCTTTTGGTCGGAACAGATGGCGGCGGCATGGTTTTGATTAAAAATCAGGAAGTGGTTAAGACCTTTACAAGAGCTGACAGTGGACTGACATCCAATGTTATTTTACGAACCGTTGCGGATGAGAAAGAAAATGGTGTGTTTATTATTACCAGTAACGGAATTTGTTATATGGATGTCAAGCAAGAGATTCGTGATTTAAAAAATATTCCTTATTATAATAACTATGATTTAATTGTTAGCGAAGATGGGCGGCTTTTTATCTTAGGCAGTGCCGGAATTTATGTAGTAAATCGGGATGAATTACTGAGTGGCGAAACCGTTAATTATGAATTAATTGATTTAAAGCTTGGTTTGACAGATAGTTTAACTGCAAATTCATGGAATTACATAGAAGACGGTTACCTTTATCTGTCCTGTGCAACCGGAGTATACGGTATGGCTTTTGATTCTTATCAGGATGAAGCGAAGTCCTATCGTATGATGGTTTCCAGTGTCCAATTAGATGGCGAATCCTATGAGGTAGAACGTGGAGAAACGATTGAAATTGGTCGTGATGTCAATAAAATTGAAATTTTCCCGGAAGTAATTAATTTTACATTGGAAAATCCTTATGTACAGTACTATCTGGAGGGATTTGACGAAAAGAAAACAGTTGTTTTACAGAGCGACTTAAGCAGTATTGTTTATACCAATCTTCCTTCCGGTAACTACAAATTTCATATTGCCGTGTTAGATCGTACACAGAAAAAAATGTTGGAAGAAAGCGTTTATGCTATTTCAAAAGAGAAGGCAATCTGTGATAATGACTGGTTTACGGTATATATGATTGTCGTTCTGGTTATGGCTGTAGCATGGCTGACATGGTTTCTTATGCGGACACAAATCCAGCGTACCCTTGATATGCAGCGCAAGGAGATTGCATTTGCCAAAAGACAGATTGAAATGGGAAATGAAACCATTCTTGCTATTGCGCGTACCGTGGATGCAAAGGACGAAAACACCAGTCATCATTCACTTCGTGTTGCAGAATATTCCGTTATGATTGCAAAAGAATGCGGAATGTCGGATGAAGATTGTGAAAATCTCCGGAAAATTGCTATGTTGCATGACATCGGTAAAATTGGTATTCCGGACCGAATTTTAAATAAGCCTGCGAAACTGACCGATGAAGAATATGAGATTATGAAGTCGCATGTAACAAAGGGTGCGGAAGTGTTAAAAGACTTTACCCTGATTGATCATGCTGCGGAAGGTACTCTGTATCATCATGAACGGTACGATGGAACCGGTTATGTCAGTGGACTGAAAGGGGAAGAAATTCCTCTTAATGCAAGAATTATCGGTATTGCGGATGCATTTGATGCAATGACTTCCAATCGTGTATATCGTAAAAAACAGGATCTGGGATATGTATTAGGCGAATTGAAAAAAGGTCGTGGAACACAGTTTGATCCCAAACTGGTAGACATTTTTCTGAATTTAATTGAAAATGGAAAAATCAATGTGGAGCAACTCTTCCATGAAGTGGAAAAGAGCGGATTTGATAATCAGAAAGGAGAAGAAGCATGAGAAAGAAATATTTCGTTACTGCAATTACTTCATTTCTGTTCATTTTATTCTTTGCATTTGTCCAATTTGTATTGGTTGACAAGGAAGAAAATAAAGAGGCTGTCCGTGTGGGGTTTCTCTATGTTGGTGATGCAGGAACACCTTATACCAATAATTTTATTAAGGCCCAGAACGATATTAAAAAACAATATGGAGACCGTGTTGAAATTATTGTAAAAGAAAATATTGCGGAAGGCAATGAAGAGGGCGCTCTAAATGAACTCGTGAATGAAAAGTGTAAGATTATCTTCTCCAGCAGTTATGGATATGGCAATACCGTAAAGCAATTTGCCGAAAAAAATCCGGAGATAGAGTTTTGTCAGGCAACTTGCAGTAATGCAAATGAAGAACCGTTTTTGGAAAACTATCACACATTTATGGGGCACATTTGTGAGGGGCGTTATGTGACCGGTGTTGTGGCGGGCATGAAGTTAAAAGAGATGATTGAAAAAGATCAGATTACGCCACAGGAGGCTAAAGTCGGGTATGTTGCTGCTTTCCCATATGCTGAAGTTATTTCCGGCTATACTGCTTTTTTTCTGGGAGTACGTTCCATCGTGGATACTGCGACTATGGAAGTTCAATACACCAATACTTGGAGTAATTACCGGATAGAAAAAAATGTGGCCAGAGAGATGATAGAAGACGGATGCGTGATTATTTCCCAACATTCGGATACAACCGGACCGGCTGTTGCCTGTGAACAGGAAAAAGGAAGTCGTGAGGTTTATCATGTAGGATACAATCAGAGTATGATTGATGTGGCACCGACAACATCCTTGATTAGTTGTAGGATTAACTGGTCGCCGTATTGTTTGAAGGCAGTGGAAGCCGTCATGAACGATAAAAAGATTGAAGATATGTTTGGGAGCGGAGTCAACAAAAACGATGTCGGAGCCGGTTTTACGGATGAATGGGTAGAACTATTAGAAATGAATAAGAGTATCATTGCGGCTGGTACAGAACAAAGAGTAGAGAATTGTATCAAAGCTTTGGAAAATGATTCTTTACATGTTTTTGTAGGTAATTATACCGGAACCGATCCGTTTAATCCCGAAGACACCTATGATTTAAATGTGGAATACAAAGAAAATGAAACCTCCAGTGCACCGACATTCCACTATGTCTTAGATGATGTCATAACAGTGAGGGAAGAGTAACACACAAAGTAAATATTAAATGCCGGATTTCAAACGCAGACCTAAAGGTCTTTGAACGAAGAAATCCGGCATTATTTTTTGTGTGTTACTGACACTAAGAATTACACGAAAAGATGTCAATTTACCCAGCACAGATAGTTGACGTCGCCACACATCTTGGAATTATACTTCGTTTTTGGATTTGTGTTTCCAGGATATTATTTAATAGATACTTTGTGAGCATGCCGCTTAGAAAGTCTAAAAACCGAAGTACGAGACGGCAAAGATATATAATTTTCAAATAATCACATTTTCAGATGTTCCTTCCGGGAACACACAAATCCGAAAAAGCCTAAGATTTATGGTACAATCTTTCTTCCTCTTCATAGCGTGGTTCACAGGTTAGCTGAATACCAAGTCTTTTGAACATTTTGTCATCGACAGAAGACAGGATGACAGTGGAATGCGCATCACATCCGTTTAATTTTGGAAGTTGCTCTAAGGCTTTGGCAGCAAGCGCATTATCGGCGGCGGAAGTGGAAAGTGCAATCAGTATTTCGTCGGTATGAAGACGGGGATTGCGGCTTCCTAAATAATCCGTTTTCAGTTTCTGAATAGGTGCAATGGATGTTGCGGATACTAAATCCACTTCATGATCAATTCCGGCCAGTTCTTTTAAAGCATTTAATAAAGCTGATGCGGAGGCACCGAGAAGATTTCCGGTTTTTCCTGTAACGACTTTTCCGTCGGGAAGTTCTATGGCGACAGCCGGATGACCTCCGGTCTGTTCTGACCTTTGTGCGGCTGCTGTTACGACCTGACGATACGATGTGGAAATGCCGGCCTGATTCATTAACAGCTCAAGTTTATATAAGTCATCCTTAGCTACACCGTTGATGCGCTGTTCACACAGGCATTTATAATATCTGCGGATGATTTCACATTTGGAAGCTTCGCGGCAGGCTTCATCGTCTACAATACAATTGCCGGCCATATTAACTCCCATATCTGTAGGAGATTTATAGATACTTTCGCCGGAAATCATTTCAAGCATAGATTCCACAACTGGAAAAATTTCAATATCCCGGTTGTAGTTTACAGTAGTTTGACCGTAGGCTTCCAAGTGAAAAGGATCAATCATATTGACATCATTTAAGTCTGCGGTTGCTGCTTCATAAGCTAAGTTAACCGGATGCTTTAACGGAATGTTCCAGATTGGGAAAGTTTCGAATTTGGCATATCCGGCCTTGATACCGCGCTTATATTCATGATAAAGCTGTGAAAGGCAGGTTGCCATTTTTCCGCTTCCTGGTCCGGGAGCTGTAATGACGACTAAAGGTCGTTCGGTCTCAATATAATCATTTTTTCCGTAGCCTTCGTCACTTACGATTTTTGCGACATCATTGGGATAGCCTGAAATTTTATAATGACGATAGGATTTGATACCAAGATCATGCAATTTTTTTTCGAATAATTCGGCCTGGGGCTGTGCAGCATATTTTGTCAGACAGACACTGCCGACAAAAAGACCTCTGCTTGAAAATGCATCGATGAGTCGTAATACGTCAAGATCATAGGTGATTCCGTAGTCGCCACGAATTTTATTGCTTTCAATATCTTCGGCACTGATGACAATTACAATTTCAGCCTGATCTTTTAACTGTAACAGCATTTGTAATTTGGAATCGGGCTCGAATCCGGGTAATACTCTGGATGCATGGTAATCATCAAATAATTTACCGCCGAATTCCAAATAAAGCTTATTATCAAATTTTTTGATTCTTTCACGGATATGCTCGGATTGCATGGAAAGATATTTGTTGTTATCAAATCCTTTTTTCATGTGAATATTCCTTATAGTTGACTGTGTTTTAAAGCCGCCTCGACAAAGCCTCTGAATAAGGGATGCGGTCTGTTGGGTCTTGATTTAAACTCGGGATGAGCCTGTGTCGCAATAAAAAACGGATGCGAAGGAAGCTCGCACATTTCGACAATTCGTCCGTCCGGAGAAATGCCGGAAAGTTTAAGTCCTTTTTTCATCAAATCATCACGGAAATCATTGTTGACTTCGTAACGGTGTCTGTGTCTTTCATGAATGGTTTCGGTTCCGTATAAGCGATAAGCCAGTGAATCTTTATCTAAAATACAAGGATAGGACCCAAGTCTTAAGGTTCCGCCGATATCTACCACACCGTTTTGATCCGGCATGAGAGAAATCACGGGATGTTTGGTATCGGGATCAAATTCTACGGTATGTGCATCGGAATAGCCAACTACATTTCGGGCATACTCAACGATAGAAAGCTGCATACCAAGACACAGTCCTAAGAATGGAACATTGTGCTCGCGCGCATATTTTATCGCGGTAATCTTTCCTTCAATACCACGGAAACCAAAACCTCCGGGAACTAAAATGCCATCAACATCACCTAATAAATCAGAAACGGTATCATCCGTAACGGTCTCGGAATCAATCCATTTGATATTGACGGTTGTACGTGCATAAATGCCGCCGTGTTTTAATGCCTCTACGACACTTAAATAGGCATCATGCAACTGAATATATTTTCCAACTAAAGCAACCGTAACTTCGTGACTGGGATTATGTAATAAATCAACCATTTGAATCCAGTCGGATAAATCCGGTTCGTTACAATCAAGATGCAATGCCTGACATACAACTTCTGCCAGTTTTTCCTTTTCCATTGCAAGTGGAGCTTCATATAAATAAGGTACATCCAGATTCTGCAATACACAGTTGGTCGGAACATTACAAAACAGAGCAATCTTGTCTTTAATCTGCTGATCAAGCGGGTGCTCACTCCGACAGACAATAATATCCGGCCAGATTCCCATTCCCTGAAGCTCTTTGACAGAAGCCTGCGTGGGTTTGGTTTTCATTTCTTCCGATGCTTTCAAATACGGAATTAATGTTACATGAATGAGAATGGCATTTTCATGTCCAACCTCATGCTGAAACTGACGAATGGATTCCAAAAACGGCTGACTTTCAATGTCGCCGACCGTTCCACCGACCTCGATAATAGCGATATGCATATTATCATCTTTGTCATTCCGGTAAAAACGGCTTTTTATTTCATTTGTAATATGCGGAATAACCTGAACAGTACCTCCACCGTAATCTCCGTGACGCTCTTTCTGTAATACGGACCAATATACTTTACCCGTTGTTACGTTGGAATTTTTGTCGAGATTTTCGTCAATAAATCTTTCATAGTGACCTAAATCAAGGTCTGTTTCAATACCGTCATCGGTAACATATACTTCGCCATGCTGTATTGGATTCATGGTACCGGGATCAATATTAATGTAAGGATCAAACTTCTGCATCGTTACAGTGTAACCACGTGCTTTTAAGAGTCTGCCCAAAGATGCTGCGGTAATGCCTTTTCCCAGTCCGGATACGACACCACCAGTTACGAATACGTACTTAACTGCCATAAACTAGTCCTCCTAACATACACAGTATTATACAATGAGTCAATTCTAAAATCTAGAATGAGATTGATTTTTTGCAGATTTTTTTTAAAACTCACTTTTCGGATTTGTGTTTCCAAAATATATTTTGAGAACACAAATTCAGTTCTGAGAGTTTATAGAAAATTCAGAAACTGAGCACAGAAATTTCAAAATGTTGTATTGATTTATAACAATGCAAAATTTATAATAAGGACAGACTTTCTAAGGAGAATTTCAATGGATAATCAAAATAATCAGAATAATAACCCCAATAATCAAAATAATAATCAGAACGGACCACAGAAAAAGCAAAGTCTTTTTATGTTATTGATTGCAGTACTGATTACCATTATGGGTATGAGTTTTTTTATGAATCTGTTGTCGGGATCCGATACCGAGATTTCTTATAGTGACTTTTTAGACATGGTAAAAGGCGGAGAAGTGGAAAGTGTACTTATTACAGACACAGAAATTGAGATTACGCCGAAAGATAAAAAAACGGATGAAAAAAATACGCCGGTTTTGGCAACAAAGCATCCCGGCACAGTCACGTATTATACCGGAAATCTGGAAGATGACAATTTGTATCAGCTTTTAGATGAATATGAGGTTGAATACCGGAAAGAAATACCCGATAATTCCGGACTTGTTTTAAATTTCATTTTAACCTGGATTGTACCGGCGCTGATGTTATATCTGCTGCTTACCTTCCTTATGAAAAAGATGAGTGGTGGAGATGGCCCGATGGGTGTTGGAAAAAGTAAGGCCAAGGTTTATGTCCAAAAAGAAACCGGCGTAACTTTTAAGGATGTTGCCGGTGAAGAGGAGGCAAAAGAATCCCTGCAGGAAGTTGTGGATTTTCTTCACAATCCTACCAAATATACACAGATTGGGGCAAAACTCCCCAAAGGTGCTTTGCTCGTTGGACCTCCCGGTACCGGTAAAACACTTTTGGCAAAAGCTGTTGCAGGTGAGGCCCATGTGCCTTTCTTCTCTCTAACGGGATCTGATTTTGTGGAATTATATGTAGGTGTGGGAGCTTCCCGTGTCAGAGATTTATTTAAGGAAGCCAATAAAAATGCACCTTGTATTATTTTTATTGATGAAATTGATGCTATCGGACGAAGTCGTGATTCCAAGTACGGCGGCGGTAATGAAGAAAGAGAGCAGACCTTAAACCAGTTATTGTCTGAAATGGATGGTTTCGATTCTTCCAAAGGTATTTTGATTTTGGCAGCAACGAACAGACCGGAAATTCTGGATAAGGCATTGCTTCGTCCCGGTCGTTTTGACCGTCGTGTTATTGTTGAAAAACCGGATTTAAAAGGCCGTGTAGATATTTTAAAAGTTCATTCCAAGGATGTGCTTTTGGATGAGAGTGTTGATTTGGATGAAATCGCACTGGCAACAAGCGGTGCTGTCGGTGCCGATCTTGCCAATATGGTAAATGAAGCCGCGATTAATGCGGTTAAAGAAGGACGTAAAGCCGTTTCACAAAAAGATTTATTCGGTGCGGTTGAAGTTGTTTTGGTTGGTAAAGAAAAGAAAGACCGTATTATGAGCCAGCAGGAAAGAAAGATTGTTTCTTATCACGAAGTCGGTCATGCACTGATTGCGGCGCTTCAGAAAAATTCCGAGCCGGTTCAGAAAATTACCATTGTACCAAGGACCATGGGAGCTTTGGGATATGTTATGCAGGTTCCTGAGGAGGAAAAATATCTCAATACGGAAGCAGAACTTCATGATATGATTGTCGGCCTGCTTGGCGGTCGTGCGGCAGAAGATGTTGTGTTTGATACGGTTACAACCGGAGCCTCCAATGATATTGAAAAGGCAACAAGCCTTGCACGAAGCATGATTACCCGTTATGGTATGAGCAAGCATTTTGGTCTGATGGGATTGGAAACTGTGGAAAGCCAGTATTTGGACGGACGTACTTCCATGAACTGTTCTGATGTGACAGCGGCAGCAGTGGATGAAGAAGTCATGAAACTGTTAAAGTCCTGCTATAAAGAAGCAAAGACCATGATCAAAGAAAACAGAGCCGTCATGGATAAGATTGCTGCTCATCTGATCGAAAAAGAAACCATTACCGGAAAAGAATTCATGGAAATCTATTGCAAAGAAAAAGGAATTCCGGTTCCGGTCAAAGATGATGATAAAAAGCTGAAAAAAAAGAATGAGCCGGAAAAGACTGATGAAAAAACAATAGAAAAAGCTGCAGAGGAAACATTGGAGAATGCATCTGAGAGCGAGACAGATATAATAGAAAAAGAGAACGAAGAAAAGAAAAAACAGCCGGAAATGATGGATTTCAGGGAAGTTCTTACTGATATTCGAAAGGACAATGTTAAGAAAGAAAAATCTGTTTCGGAGAATAACAAGCAGGAAGAAAGTCAATCTGTGCAGAAAGATGACAATCAAAAAGGGATGCAGACTGTTCAGACAGATGACACTCAGGAAGAAATCCGGCCGGCACAAGTTGATTCGGAGCAAAGTGAAATTCCATTGGCTCAGAACGATGACAGTTCAGATGCTTCATCGTCTGACCCGGAAAATGAGCAGAAATAATATGGAATTAATTGCCGGAATGATGTTTGAAGAGCTATAGAAAATAAATACAAAAAGGAGCTTTTAAAGAGCTCCTTTTGTAATATAGATGATACCAGGGTCAAAAGGTCATACTTTTCATGCTCGCATGAAAAAGTATAACTTTGGGACCCGCAAAACATGAGAAAGTAGCCCGATTAGGGCGGATTTCGAATGTTTTAGGATTGCGAGAGCACAAAGTGCGTAGCAATCCGTTGGTATCATGGAGGCAAAATACCTTTTGACCCCAACATCATATAGATACTTTGTAATAGTTCGATATTTTGCATTGTTTGACAATACAGCAACCCCAAACATCAAAATTATTCAATATTTTTCATAAGGAAAAGCCATGTTTGATATTCAAGAAGAATTAAAGAAACTTCCGCATAATCCGGGTGTTTATCTGATGCATGATAAGCATGATGCGATTATTTATGTCGGAAAAGCAATCGATTTAAATAAAAGAGTTCATTCGTACTTTCGGGCAGTAGCCAATAGGACGGCAAAAATTGAGCGGATGATTTCCCAGATTGATTATTTCGAGTACATTTTGACGGATTCAGAGCTGGAAGCCCTGGTCTTGGAAAACAATCTGATCAAAGAACATCGTCCCAAATATAATACGTTGTTAAAAGATGACAAGACCTATCCGTATATTAAAGTTACCATGGGCGAACCTTATCCGAGACTTGTTTTTTCGAGAAGCATGAAAAAGGACAAATCCAGATACTTTGGACCATACACAAGTGCCACCGGTGTTAAAGATACGATAGAATTATTGAATAAGCTGTTTGGATTACGGACGTGCCGTAAGGTGCTGCCGCGTGATATCGGAAAAGAAAGACCCTGTCTAAATTACCATATGAAACAATGCACGGCACCCTGCGCGGGCAATGTCACACAGGAAGAATACCGAAAGCAGATTGATGGGGCATTGGAATTTTTGAACGGACATTATGCTCCGATTTTGAATGACCTTAAAGAAAAAATGAATCGTGCCAGTGAAGAGATGGATTTTGAAGAAGCCATCCGCTACCGCGACTTATATAATAGCGTAAAATCGGTTGCGCAAAAACAAAAGATCACGGAAAGCTCAGAAGAAGATAAAGATGTAATTGCTATGGCAGCAGATGAAACAGATGCTGTTGTTCAGGTATTTTTTGTCAGAAGCGGAAAATTGATTGGACGAGAGCATTTTTATATGACCAATGTTGCAGAGACGGGCCCCGATGAGATTATGGGTAATTTTATCAAGCAGTTTTATGCAGGAACCCCGTATTTGCCCAAAACAATTATGCTTCAGACCGAAATTGCGGATGCGCCACTGATTGAGCAGTGGCTATCTGCGCGTAAAGGTTCCCGTGTTTATTTAGAGGTTCCAAAGATCGGAAAAAAAGAAAAACTGATTATGCTTGCTGCAAAAAATGCTGAAATTATCCTTTCTAACGATAAAGAAAGAATACGACGGGAAGAAGGAAGAACCATCGGTGCCGCAAAAGAGCTTGCTAATGCAATCGGAATTGAAAAGGCAGACCGGATAGAGGCTTTTGATATCAGTAATATCAGCGGCTTCCAAAATGTAGGTTCCATGGTTGTTTTTGAAAAAGGAAAATCGCAGAGAAGTGATTATCGGAAATTCAGGATAAAATCAGTGGATGGTCCCAATGATTACGCCTGTATGAAGGAAGTGCTGACAAGACGATTTGTACATGGACTGGAAGAAAAACAACAGATGAAAGAAAAACAATTGGACGAGACTTTCGGAAGTTTTACCAAATTTCCCGATCTGCTTTTGATGGATGGCGGACGCGGTCAGGTAAATATTGCGAAAGAAGTATTGGATTCTCTCCATATTGATATTCCGGTCTGTGGTATGGTAAAGGATGATCACCACAGAACGCGGGGATTGTATTTCAATCAAAAGGAAATTCCGCTTGCGAAAGACTCGGAAGGATTTAAACTGATTACCAGAGTACAGGATGAAGCACATCGTTTTGCTATTGAATATCATAGGTCTCTTCACAGAAATGAAGGAATTCATTCGGTTTTAGATGACATCAAAGGAATTGGACCGGCAAGGAGAAAGGCTCTTATGCGGCATTTTAAAACAATAGAGGAAATTAAAAATGCAGATGTCGATGCATTGCTGGCGGTCCCGGAAATCACAAAAAATCAGGCCGAAGAAATTTACCGTTTCTTTCACGACTAGTCCGTTGCGATAGAAAAAAATCTATGCTATATTTAACATAATGATATTAGGGAAAAGCCCGATTAGTATAAAGGGAAAACAAGGAGAAGGAAACATGGCAAGTGTATCGTTAGCAAAGATTATTGAGAGATTTAAATTGGAAAATCTGACTCCGGAGCTGGATATTTCTGATATCAAAATCATACAGCCGGATATCAACAGACCGGCGCTGCAGTTGGCAGGTTACTTTGAACACTACGAAGCAACCCGTCTCCAGATTATTGGATTTGTGGAATATACATATATGGATAGTATGGATGATGACAGAAAACTGGAAATATACAACCAGTTGTTGTCCTGTCCAATTCCCGTAATTGTATTTTGCCGTAATCTGCAGCCGGATCCGATTTTTTTAAAGATAGCACTTGAGAAAAAAATACCGTTGCTTATGAGCAGACAGTCGACAAGTGCTTTTACAGCCGAAATAATCCGTTGGCTGAATGTGGAACTGGCTCCCCGCATTTCCATTCACGGTGTTTTGGTTGATGTATATGGTGAAGGTGTTCTGATTACCGGAGAAAGTGGTATCGGTAAATCAGAAGCAGCGCTTGAGCTGATTAAAAGAGGTCACCGTCTGGTTAGTGATGATGTGGTGGAAATCAGTAAAGTCAGTGATGATACCCTGGTCGGTCGTGCACCGGAGATTACCAAATATTTTATCGAACTTCGCGGTATCGGAATTGTGGATGTGAAGACTTTGTTTGGTGTTTCTTCCGTAAAAGAAACGACGTCTATTGATCTGGTTATCAAGCTGGAAGATTGGGATCGGGATAAGGAATATGACAGACTTGGTCTGGAGGAAGAATATACGGAATACCTTGGGAAAAAAGTAGTATGTCATACACTACCTATCAGACCCGGACGTAACCTTGCGGTTATTTGTGAGTCGGCTGCGGTTAACCATCGTCAGAAGAAGATGGGTTATAATGCAGCGCAGGAGTTGTATACCAGAGTTCAGAACAATCTGGCAAGAAGACGGGAAGATTAATCATCCTTGGATTGGGATGGGCGCTGACCAAAAGAAGTTTGTAATGACAGAAAATCTGATTGCGTAGCAATCCGTTGGTATCATGGGGGCAAAATACCTTTTGACCCCAACATCATAATAATTAATTAAAAGGAGAATAGCAATGGCAAAATACAGTTTTGGTGTTGATGTGGGTGGAACAACAATTAAAATGGGACTTTTTGATCTGGAAGGAAACGTTCTGGATAAATGGGAAATCATTACCCGTACGGAAAATGGCGGTGTGAATGTTTTGCCGGATATTGCAGAGGCCGTAAAGGGTAAGATGAGTGAAAAGTCAATTTCTAAAGAAGATGTTGTAGGTGTCGGAATTGGAGTGCCCGGTCCGGTTGATGCAAAGGGTGTTGTACATAAATGCGTGAATTTAGGCTGGGGTGTTTTAAACATCAATGAAGAATTAGGGAAACTTTTGGATCTGCCGGTAAAAGGCGGAAATGATGCTAATGTTGCCGCACTTGGTGAAATGTGGAAAGGTGGCGGACAGGGATTTGAAAGCATTGTGGTTGTCACACTTGGAACCGGTGTAGGCGGTGGAATTATTATAGATGGAAAAATACTTACCGGTGCAAAAGGAGCTGCCGGAGAGATTGGGCATATTCATCTGGATGATCAGGAGACTGAAACATGCGGATGTGGCAATCGGGGATGTCTGGAGCAGTATGCATCGGCTACCGGTGTGGTCAGACTGGCTAATCGGGCTTTGGAAAAAACAACCAAAACCACATGTTTAAAAGCCGGTGAAATTTCAGCAAAAGATGTCTGGGATGCTGTAAAAGCCGGTGATGAAGTCGCAATAGAGATTGCAGAGCAGTTTGGCGAATATCTTGGAAAAGGACTTGCGTCTATAGCCTGTGTTGTAAATCCCGAAGCATTTGTAATCGGAGGAGGCGTTTCTAAGGCAGGCGAAGTGTTGCTTGAATATATTCGTAAAAACTATATTCCTTATGTTTTCCATGCAAGCAGGGACGTTCAGTTTACATTGGCTACATTGGGAAATGATGCCGGAATATACGGCGCAGCCAAATTGATTTTGGACGAAACATCTGCATAATTAAGCATTATAAACATATTATATTTATAGAAACTATCCGGCCTGATAACGTGATATCACTCAGATTTCCGATATCAAGCCGGATGCAATTATAAAAAGGGGCAGCGATAGGCAGTTGGATACGGCATTAATAGAATTTTTACGGACAAAAGTGCCAAGTGAATATATTTTTCCGGATGAACCGATGGATAAACATACAACCTTCCGGGTTGGCGGAAGTGCCGATTGTTTTGTGGAAATCGGCACTGTGGAGGAGTTGTCAGCTATCATACGCTATCTGAAGCAAACTGAAAGAAATTATATTGTTTTGGGAAACGGCAGTAATGTTTTGGTTGGAGATAAAGGTTTTCGAGGTGTGATTTTACACATGGGAAATCGTTTTTCCAATATTATTGTGAATGGCACTACAATAAAAGCACAGGCAGGAGCCATGTTGGCGGTTGTGGCAAAAACAGCAGCAAAACATTCGCTGACAGGACTGGAGTTTGCTGCAGGTATCCCCGGGACAATCGGTGGTGCCATTGTTATGAACGCCGGTGCATATGACGGAGAAATGAAGCAGGTGGTAAGGTCGGTTACGGTATTGAGTGAAGCTGGCGAAGTGATGGTATTATCCAATGAGACCATGAACTTTGGGTATCGGACCAGCGTCATTAAAAACAGACCTTTTATTGTCTTAGAAACGGAACTTGTGTTACAGGAAGGTGATACTTCAGCAATTCAGGAAAAGATGGCGGATTTCAATGAAAAACGTCGCAGTAAACAGCCTTTGGAATTTCCAAGTGCGGGAAGTACCTTTAAACGTCCTGAAGGCCAATTTGCGGGAAAACTGATTATGGATGCCGGTTTGAGAGGATTTCGCATAGGTGGAGCCCAGGTATCCGAAAAGCATTGCGGTTTCATTATTAATAAAGGAAATGCGACAGCGGCAGATATTTCGGAATTGATGGATGAGGTAACCGAAAAAGTAAAAGAACGGTTTTTTGTTACTTTAGAACCGGAAGTAATACGAATCGGCGAATTTTAATACAGAGGCGGATGTGAGAACATGTCTTTTTCCGGAGATGTCAAAGAAGAACTGTTATCAATTAATGGTAACGGAAGACATTGCCAGATTGCAGAACTGGCAGCTTATTTTTCCTATTGCGGATTTGTTAAACATCATGATTTTGGCAATGTGGTGATTGGAATTACCGCGGAAAACAAAGCGATTGCAACAAAATGCTTTACATTACTTAAAAAAACATTTAATATATATTCTGGTATTCTGATACGAAAACACAGCTTTTCATCCAGAATTCTATCTTATGAACTATATATAGATAAACCGGATGAAATCAGGGAAGTCCTGATGGCAATTAAGAAATACAAAAAATTTGAAGAACCGGTTCTTTGTTCCTGTGCAGATATGCTTTTGCTGAAAAAGGATTGCTGCAGACGCGCGTTTATCAGAGGAACTTATCTGGCCATCGGCTCCATGAGCAATCCTGAAAAGGGATATCATATGGAGTTTGTCTTTGACCGGGAAGAAATGGCCGAAGAATTCATTCAGGTTTTACAGACTTTTTCTATCAGTGCCAAGATGGTGCTTCGGAAAAAGAATTATGTTGTATATATCAAAGATGGAGAAGAAATTGTGGATATGCTCAATATTATGGGTGCACATATTTCTCTTATGAACCTTGAGAATACACGCATTATGAAAGATATGCGTAATTCTATAAATCGCAGGGTTAACTGCGAAACAGCAAATATCGCAAAAACGGTTAATGCTGCAACCAAACAGGTGGAGGATATTCTGTTTATACGGAAGGTCTATGGATTGCACAGACTTCCGGATAATCTGAGACAGGTGGCAGAGGTAAGGTTATCTTACCCGGAGGCATCGCTTGTGGAATTGTCTCAGTTGATGGATCCGCCGGTCGGAAAATCGGGTGTTAATCACAGATTGCGAAAGTTAAGTGAGCTTGCAGAGAGATTAAGGGTTAATTAGGAGGTCAAGGAATGATTCAGAAATCTATGCAAATTCAATTGGCAAACGGACTAGAAGCAAGACCAGTCGCAGTTCTTGTTCAGAAAGCTAGTATGTTTGACAGCAAAATTTACATTGAGGCAGAAGGTAAAAAGGTAAATGCAAAGAGTATTATGGGTATGATGAGTTTAGGACTCAATGCAGGGGAAGAGGTTACCGTTATTGCTGAAGGTGAAGATGAAAGTGCTGCCGTTGATAGTTTAGAAGATTATATCAGCGGAAAAGAGAATTAATTCAGGCTCACGACAATCCGAGAATTAGGCTATCGCAAAGGAATTTGCGACAGCCTTTCTTAAGTTATAGCGTTATGTCTCCTTCGGCTTGTATTATATGAAATTATGACAACATGATTCTGATAAAATGGAGTTGGATGTAGTATATTACAATTGGATGCGTTTAATTGAAATTTGATGAAAGGATGATGTTTTTGGAAAAGAAATTACTTTTTGTGTATAACCCCCGTGCAGGAAAAGCAATGATAAAAAATCATTTACTCGAAATTATCGATATCTTCACTAAAGGTGGTTATGAGGTGACGGTTCATCCGACACAGGCTTGTATGGATGCTACCAATGTGGTAATTGAAAAGGCAACCGGATTCGATCTCATTGTCTGCAGTGGCGGTGATGGGACGATGGATGAAGTTGTGACGGGGATGCTTCAATTAGATAAAAAAATTCCGATTGGATATATTCCTGCCGGCTCTACCAATGATTTTGCCAGATCTCTTCGGATTTCCAATGATATGACAAAAGCAGCACGCGAGATTGTAGACGGCAGATTTTATCCCTGTGATGCCGGCAGTTTTAATGATACCTATTTCATATATGTAGCCGCATTCGGTCTTTTTACAGATGTTTCTTATGAGACTGACCAGCATATTAAAAATGTTTTGGGGCATGCGGCTTATCTTTTGGAAGGCGCCAAAAGGCTGAGTTCGGTTACCAGTTACGAAATGAAAATTCTGTGTGACGGACAGGTATATGAAGGCGAATATATTTACGGTATGGTAACCAATTCGCGCTCGGTCGGGGGATTCTCCAAGCTGACAGGAAAAACCGTTGATTTAAATGACGGGTATTTTGAAGTATGTTTAATTAAACGCCCCCGTAATATTAATGAATTGAATCAGATAATTATTGCCATTCTGGATGATAAGGTTGATTCGGAGTATATGCAGTGCTTTAAGGCACAGCAGATTGAATTTCGCTGTCAGGTGGAAGTTCCGTGGACTTTGGATGGTGAAAACGGAGGAAAACACACGAATGTCAAGATAAGAAATGAATTCCAGGCTTTGGATTTAATCATTCCGTCTGTTGAGGCAGTTGCACAGGCAGGATATGTGAAAGAGGAGAATTTTCTTTTTTGATATTCCATTTTAAAAAAAAGTGCGCTATAATAAGCGCAAGAGCGCGTACTTATTGCGCGTATTTAAAGTATAAACGGAGGTAATTTAAAATGGCATTAGTTTCAGCAACAGAAATGCTCAAAAAAGCAAAAGCAGGCCACTATGCAGTAGGTCAGTTCAACATCAACAACTTAGAGTGGACAAAAGCTATCTTATTAACAGCTCAGGAATGCAATTCACCTGTCATCCTCGGTGTATCTGAAGGCGCAGGCAAATATATGGGCGGTTACGATGTTGTTATGGGTATGGTTAATGGATTAATCAAAGACCAGAACATCACAGTTCCTGTAGCAGTACATCTTGACCATGGTTCATATGACCACTGCTATAAATGTATCGAAGCAGGATTTTCATCAATCATGTTTGACGGATCTCATTTCGCAATCGATGAAAACATTGCAAAGACAACAGAATTAGTAAAAGCTGCTCATGACAAGGGAATCTCTATCGAAGCTGAAGTTGGTTCTATCGGTGGTGAAGAAGATGGTGTTGTAGGTATGGGCGAATGTGCAGATCCTGCAGAATGCAAACAGATCGCTGATTTAGGAGTAGACTTCTTAGCAGCAGGTATTGGTAACATCCATGGAAAATATCCTGCAAACTGGGCTGGATTACAGTTTGACGTTTTAGATGCTATTCAGCAGAAAACCGGAGATCTTCCTTTAGTTCTTCACGGTGGTACAGGTATTCCGGATGACATGATCAAAAAAGCAATCGACCTTGGTGTTGCTAAAATCAACGTTAATACAGAATGCCAGTTAGTATTTGCAGATGCTACACGTAAATACATCGAAGCAGGCAAAGACTTAGAAGGAAAAGGATTTGATCCTCGTAAGTTATTAGCACCCGGTTTTGATGCAATCAAAGCTAAAGTAAAAGAAAAAATGGAATTATTTGGATCTGTTGGACAGGCTTAAGCTTAAAGCAATTTGTTTATACGGATAATAATTTTCCAAATGTGTATATTGCGCAAGAAAACAAAGGCATCCCTGATCAGGGGTGCCTTTTCTAACTCAAATGACCGGTTTCAAAACTCAGACTTCGTCTTCAGACAGTTGAACCCGGTCATTATTTTTGTTCGCATATGCCACTAAGAAAGGCTCGAAACCTCGTAAAAGCCAGCGGACAAAAGATATATTGGGAACACAAATTCGAAAAGGGAAAATAAAAGAAAATAGAGTGGAAAATATACAAAAAAAGTCATGAAATACATAAAATAGAGTGATGTTCATAGTTTATTTACAATTTTGTTGCAAAAACTTAATTTACATAACACGTTTTCGTCATTTTCCTAACATATAATAAGACTATAAGATAAATAACTAATTGATGTGCTAATTATGTTATTAAAACTTTTTCATAATAAATGCCGGGCAACCAAATGGTGACCCGGCATCCTCCCTTTTTAGTGAATAATTAAAAAATACATATTATAATTCGTTTTGAAATTTATATGGATTGTATCGACATAAATACAATTTTTCCAGTTGACTTTTTAAAAGTTCTGCTCTATACTCAACATTAAGCAAGGGCGCTGAAGTAAATTCAGTGCCTTTTTTCTTTTTGAGATACCGATACTCAGAAAGAAAGACAGAAATGTTCTGTATAGTAAACAAAGGGTTAAAGTTTGTTACCACAAAGGCGTGGCTGTTGTGTGTAATAGACTTTATTTTTTTGTTCAATGAGGAGGAATGATTTATGACAGAAGAGATTTTTGAGGCCGTAAACGGTCAAGTGTTCGGTGTCTGGTTTTTAATCGGTACCGCACTGGTATTCTGGATGCAGGCAGGTTTTGCCATGGTGGAAGCCGGATTTACCAGAGCAAAAAATGCAGGTAACATTATTATGAAAAACCTGATGGATTTCTGTATCGGTACAGTAACATTCATCTTAATCGGTTTTAGCTTGTTGTTGGGAGAAGATTTGATGGGCTTTATCGGTAAACCCGGATTTGATATCTTCACAAACTACGCAAATTTTGATTGGTCTAACTTCGTATTTAACTTGGTGTTCTGTGCAACCACAGCAACCATCGTTTCCGGAGCAATGGCTGAAAGAACAAAATTCTTATCATATTGTGTATACTCCGGTGTTATTTCCGCTTTGATTTATCCGATTGAAGCACACTGGATCTGGGGCGGCGGCTGGTTAGCTCAGTTAGGCTTCCATGATTTTGCCGGTTCTTGTGCCATCCATATGGTTGGTGGTCTTGCCGCTTTAGTAGGTGCAGCAATTCTTGGACCCCGTATTGGTAAATTCCAGAAAGATAAAGATGGTAAAGTTATTAAAGTAAATGCTTTCCCCGGTCATAACTTACCGATTGGTGCACTTGGTGTTTTCATTCTCTGGTTAGGCTGGTATGGATTTAACGGTGCTGCTGCAACAAGTGTGGAACAGCTTGGATCTATCTTTGTTACAACAACAATTGCACCTGCAATCGCAACTGTAACATGTATGATTTTCACTTGGATTAAATATGGCAAACCCGATGTTTCCATGTGCTTAAATGCATCTTTGGCAGGTTTGGTAGCAATTACAGCTCCTTGTGATGTAACTGATGGATTTGGTGCAATTGTAATCGGTATTGTTGCCGGATTACTGGTTTGCTTTGGTGTATGGCTCTTAGATTACAAATTACATATCGATGATCCCGTTGGTGCTGTTGCCGTTCACTGTATGAATGGTATCTGGGGAACCTTATCAGTTGGTTTATTTGCAACCAATTCTGCTCCTGGTTACAGCATTGCCAATGCAGACGGAAAAGAATTAGTAGGTCTGTTCTACGGCGGTGGATTTGAATTATTGGGATTACAGTTTATCGGATTTATTTCTGTTGCAGCATGGGCAGTTATTACCATGATTATTGTATTCCTGATTATTAAAGCAATCTTTGGATTAAGAGTTTCCGAAGAAGAAGAAATCATTGGTCTGGATGCAAAAGAACATGGTTTACCGAGTGCATATGCAGGCTTCTCTATCATGGATATTTCCAACACCATGACAATGGAAGTAAATGCTAACACAAATCTTGGTACAGACGATTACGACGAAGCTTCTGAAGCAGCTAAGAATGCAGCAGTTTCTGTTGCAAAAGCACCTGATTTGGTACCTGCTTCCGGAATTTATAAAGTTGTTATTGTTGCAAAATTGTCAAGATATGAAGCTGTTAAGAAAGCAATGAACGACCTTGGTGTAACCGGTATGACGGTAACACAGGTTATGGGTTGTGGTATCCAGAAAGGTGCCGGCGAGAAATACCGTGGTGTTGAAGTGGATGCAACCTTACTTCCTAAAGTAAAAATCGAAGTAGTTGTCAGTGCTATTCCTGTTGATGATGTCATCGCAGCTGCGAAAAAAGCACTCTATACAGGACATATCGGAGATGGCAAAATCTTCGTATACAATGTTGATAAAGTAGTTAAAATCCGTACAGGAGAAGAAAACTTTGCAGCATTACAGGATGTTGAATAAACAAGCGTTTATCTAATCCCTTAGTTTAACATATACAGGGCGGGCTTCGGATGCTTCCACCATCCGGGGCTTGTTCTGTTTTTATTGTTGTCGCACGCTTTGCCCTTTCCGGGATGCGAAATGGAGCGGGGACGGGCTTGCGACGATGACTGCCGAGTTCGGACTACACAAATTTTTCTAGCACTTCTAAGAGGCAAAAAATACAAAGTAACGATTAAATGCCGGATTTCAAACGCAGACCTAAAGGTCTTTGAACGGTGAAATCCGGCATTATTTTTTGTATTTTTTGCCTCTAAGAAGTGCACGAAAAACTTGCCAAGTAGTTCGAACTTCGGCAGTCATCGTCGCAAGCCCGTCCCCGCTCCATTTCGCATCCCGGAAAGGGCAAAGCGTGCGACGGGAGTACAGAGAGGTTACATTTTTTCGGGTTCGGGATAGTCGATTCCAAAGGTGTCGACTGTCATGGATTTGATTTTCTGGTCCTCGAGAGGGCGGTCAGAATAATCGGTGGGTGTTTCGGCAATTTTATTTACAACATCCATACCTTCTGTAATTTTGCCAAATGCAGCATATGCTCCGTCTAAGTGGGGAGATGTTTTGTGCATGATGAAGAACTGACTGCCGGCAGAATTGGGCATCATGGATCTTGCCATGGATAAAACACCTTCTGTATGTTTTAAGTCATTTTTGAAACCGTTTTGCGAAAATTCGCCTTTGATGGAATAGCCGGGGCCACCCATTCCGGTTCCTTCGGGGCATCCGCCCTGAATCATAAAACCACGGATAACTCTGTGGAAAATGAGACCGTCATAATAACCTTTTTTAATTAAGCTGATAAAATTGTTTACGGAAATCGGTGCAATTTCAGGATATAATTCTGCTTTCATAACATCGCCGTTTTCCATGGTAATGGTAACAATCGGATTTTGTGCCATTTTTATACCTCCTGTTTGTTTCTTTTGCCGGAATCATATATAATGATACCAACGGAATGCTGCGCACTTTGTGCTCTTGCAATCCGTAAACAATCGAAATTCGCCCTAATCGGGCTACTTTCTCATGTTTTGCGGGTCCCAAAGTCATACTTTTTCATGCAAGCATGAAAAGTATGACCTTTTGACCCTGGTATCATATAATGATTTTATATCCGGAATCTTATCTTATTCTAACGAAAAAAGGACCGGATGTAAAGAAACAGCCCGGAGTAAATGCAAAATGGCAGATAAACTGTTAGAAATACAAACAGAACACCAATCAGAAATAGTGATAGAAGAACAAACAGAAGAACAAAAAGAAGTGCAAACAAAAGAACCGTCGGAAAAAGGAGATGAGGTTCGAATCCGATGCCTGGTTGTAATTTTTTCCGATAGGGTATCCGATATTCAGGAGACTGCATTAAAAGAAACACTTTCTAAAGTACATGCAATGAAATTTTGCAAGATGTCTGCAGAAGAATTTTGGGAGATGTATACAGTTTTTGAAAAAGGGACTGAGCATGATTTTTGCATTACTGACTTTCCGGATATCTGCAGAATGGCTCAGGAGAGAGGAGTTCCTTCATTATTATATTTACATGAGGGGAATAAAGAGGAATCGATGACACAAATTCCATATGCGATAATGGACCTGGAAAGTATCGATTATGAATATCTTTGTAATGTATATAAACGGTTTTATTATATACCATGGACCATACTTGAGACAAAACGTTGTATTTTGCGGGAAATGGCGGAGGATGATCTGGATGCTTTATATGAGGTGTACAAGGATCCGGAAGTGAGCAGATATACCGAAAATCTGTACGAAGATCGGGAAAAAGAACTGGCCTATATCCAGGATTATATTGAACATGTTTACCGTATGTGTGGACTGGGAATTTGGGTCATTGTATTAAAAGAGACGGATACTATTATCGGAAGAGCCGGTCTGGCTTGGAGGGACGGATATGATACTCCGGAAATCGGATTTGTGATTGCAAAAGATTACCAGAGACAGGGGTATGCATTTGAGGTCTGCGATGCCATTCTTCATTATTGTAAAGAGATTGACCTAAAGACGATTCGCGTCTTGTATCAGAAAGAGAATACGGCATCGGATAAACTTTGTAAAAAACTCGGCTTTGAAGTAAAAAGAGAATTTGAAGCAGATGGAAAGCAGATGATAGATGCAATTAAAAGACTTTCGTAAATATTGATTGTCAGTTTGAGAGGATTATATTTTGAAAACAGATTTAAATAATTCTAAAAAAAATTTTTATACCGTTACTCCGGTCCTGTTATTGGCTTTGATGATTGCAATCAGTTTTTTGGGAGTTTATATCTTCCGTGTGCAATATGATAAAAACAACTTGCAGGAGGAAATAGAGGATTACAGAAAGTATGATAAATATTATGCCATGATTACGAGCAATGACCGCGCTGACTTTTGGCAGTCTATTTATAGTGGTGCCAAGGCAGAAGGTGAAAATTCCAATGCCTTTGTGGAACTGTTTGCAGGAAATATTGGAACCGGATACACGATGGATCAACGACTTGATATTGCCATTGCCTCAGATGTGGATGGAATCATTCTGGAAGGTGAAGATGATATTGTCTTAAAAAGAAGCATGGAAAAAGCAATCAAAAACGGAATACCGATTGTGACGGTTTCGCAGGATATTCCTGACAGCGATCGGATTAGCTATATCGGAATCAGCCGTTATAGTCTGGGACAGACATATGGGAAAGAGACGATAAAGCTGGTTGAGCATATGTTTGCGGAAAATGAGGAGTTATATAACGAAAATACGACTCTGTCAGTATTGGTGCTGATTGGAAAGGAAGCGGATAATACCGGACAAAATCTTTTATTGACAGGGATAAAGGAGGAAATGGCAAAAAACAGTTCTTTGGCCAATCGTGTTACTGTCAGCACATATGCCGTGGATGATTCAGGTGATTTTACTGCCGAAGAATCGATTCGGGATATCTTTATCGGACAAAAGGAAGTTCCGGATATATTAATTTGTCTCAATGAAATTCATACCAATTGTGCATATCAGGCAGTCATTGATTATAACAGAGTAGGAAAAACGAATATAATCGGATATTACGATTCGAATACCATATTAAATGCGGTACAGAAGGATATTGTTTTTTCCACTATATCTATGGATACCGCGCAGATGGGAAGATATTGCGTGAATGCCCTGAATGATTATCTGAATGAAGGCTATGTCAGCGATTATTATGCAGTAGATACGTATGTAGTGGGACAGGATAATATCGCTGAATATATGGAGGGAGATGAGTGATGAAAATACGAAATAAAATCAACAATCTTTCCATTCAGAAAAAATTGGTTGCAGTATACTTTTTGACGACACTGTTAGTGCTGTCGGTTAATATGTTTATGTATATCAATATCAATGTTATGATGCATCGTCTGGATCAGATTTATTCCAGTAATATTAATCTTAATACACTTTCGGATTTACTGGACCAGGTTCAAAATGATATGAATGGATATCTGAATACCAAAACAACCGATTCGATGGATGCTTATTATAAATCTTATCAGGAATACAGTGCACATCTGGAAATTTTATCAGATCAGGTTACGGGTAGCGAAGTGCAGCGTATGGAGAGAAATATCCGTAACATGTCAGAAGAATATTTGAGTTTCACAGAATTGGCAATTGAGGCAAAACGAGGAAGAAATGTTGAAAAATACAGATATTATAATGAAGAGGCGACGACTATTTATGAATATTTGAAATCCTATATCGGCAAGCTTAATATGTCGCAGTTTAAATATAATTCGACTAACTATATTGCGTTGTCGAAAGCGCTTCGGTATGTGGAAGTTGTTAATATGATTGTCTTTATATTTGTGGCTTTTGCGAATGTATTTCTGGTTTTGATGGTAATTCGTGATATTACCAGACCATTAACAGCACTTTCACAAGTTGCTGATGAAGTCGCTGCCGGCAATTTGGATGTTGATATGTTAGAGGTTTCATCCAAAGATGAAATCGGAGTTGTAAGTAATGCTTTTAACCAGATGATTATCAGTATCCGGAATTATATCAGCAGACTTCGTACCAGTATGGATAATGAGCGCGCGTTGAAAGAAAAAGAATTGAAAATGGAAACGCATTTGAAGGATGCACAACTAAAATATTTACAGGCTCAGATAAATCCACACTTTTTGTTTAACACCTTAAATGCCGGGGCTCAACTGGCTATGATGGAGGGAGCGGACAGGACTTACGAATATGTCCAGAATGTGGCTCAGTTTTTCCGTTACAATATAAAAAAGGATCATGATACGGTTTCACTGAAGGAAGAACTGGAGTTGATTGATACCTATATTTATATATTAAATGTGCGCTTTTCCGGAGAAATTCATTATGAAAAGAATATCGATGAAAAGTTAACATGCCTAATGATACCTAGTATGATTTTACAGCCAATTATTGAAAATAGTGTTAATTATGGTATCAGAGGTATTTCGTGGGAAGGGATTATCCGCGTAGAACTGTATGAAGATAAGAATGCCAGGGTTGCACGGCTTGTTATGGAAGATAACGGAATTGGGATTTCAAAAGAGATTATTGATAAGATTATGTCAGATCAGTCATTGGAATACCATCTGGATGAGAATTCCAATGGAATTGGATTGCAGAATGTAATCAGCAGATTACGGCTTTTTTATGACAAGGAAGATATTTTTGAGATTGTATCATTGGGTGAAAATAAGGGGACACGAGTGATTATTTCCATTCCTATTCCGGATGAAAAGGAGGAAAGCTATGTATAAAATTATGTTGGCAGATGATGAAGGAATTGTTATTGATTCGCTTCGTTTTATTATAGAAAAAGAATTTGGGGATGTGTGTCAGATTGAATCGGCAAAGACCGGAAGGAATGTAATAGAACTTGCGGAACATTTCAGACCGGATATTGCATTTATGGATATTCAGATGCCGGGAATAAACGGAATTGAAGCCATGAAAGAAATCAGACTCAATAATGCGAATACCATTTTCATTGTCATGAGTGCATATGATAAATTCGATTATGCAAAAGAGGCAATCAATCTGGGTGTTTTGGAATATCTCAATAAACCGGTGGAAAAAAGTAAGATCATTGACGTTTTAAAAAGAGCTATGTCGATGATTGATAAGGATCGTGAAAAAAGAAGCGAGGAACTGATTATCCGTGAAAAGATGGAAACGGTTGTTCCTATTATAGAAAACGGATTGATTTATAATCTCTTGTTTCAGGAATATTTTGAAGAAGATGTTGAGAACTTTAAGACACTTCTGGATTTAAAATCGGACTATTGTTATATGGGTGTCTTGATATTTGGTGAAGCTCAGGAAGGAAATCATATGACAAATGCCATAGGAACCTCTGTCCGTGTTCAGGACCATTATTTTGAGGTTCGCGAAATTGTGAAAGGATATTTTCCGTGTATTATCGGTTCTGTTATGGCAAACAAAATTGCTGTATTGATACCGTCTGAGAAAGAAATACTGGACTATAATGAACGGATTAAGCTGATAGATAAAGCACGCGAACTGGTAAGGAAGCTTCGTAAAAGAACTGATGTTTCGTTCCGTATGGGCTTTGGCTCCATTGGAAAGCTTCAGGATTCCATGAAATCCTATAATGAGGCATTGCGTGCCCTGATTCAGACAGACGGCAGTGTGGCGCATGTGGACGATATTCCGATTACCTGTGATTATGAGGAAAACTATCCGGTTGAAACAGAGCATGAGATATTCGAGGAAACCCGAAAAGGGAATGTAGACAGACAGTATATCGCCATAAATCGTTATTATGACTGGATGATTGAAAATTATGGGGATTGCGACTATGACATTAAGTTAAAGGTTCTGGAATTTGTTTTAAGAGCAGAGACCATTAGTTATAATGCTACGGGAAGAACATATCGTTTTCAATCCAGACAGGATTATCTGCCTACGATTATGGGAATAACAGATAAGGAAATGCTGCGAGGATGGTTTGTTGATAAAATGGGGCAGGCTGCACGGGAAGTGGCAAATAATATGTCAATGCAGTCCGGAGGTATTATTAATCGGGCCAAAGCATATATTCTTGCGAACTACCAGAAAGAAATATCTTTGGACGATGTATCTAGAGCCGTTGATATCAGTCCGTACTATTTCAGCAAAATATTTAAAGAAGAAACCGGTGAAAACTTTATTGAATATCTGACTTCCATCCGTATGGAAAAAGCCAAAGAATTGTTGTCCGGATCCGGTTTGTCCATGAAAGAAATCTGTGCGCAGGTGGGATATTCCGATCCGAATTATTTCAGCCGGACATTTAAAAAGAACGTTGGATTGACCCCGACAGAGTATAAGGAGAGCCAGAATGGTTAGAAGCATTATAAAAAACAATATTGTGAAAAGGATTGTTTGCTGCCTTATGATATGTATGATGGCAGGCATGCTTTCCGGTTGTGAGAAACAGTCGGAACAGGAAGAAGTTGATCAACAAAAAGAAGATAAAATTCAAATTGGCTTTTGTTTTGATTCATTCTTAATCGAGAGATGGGAAAGAGACCGTGATATATTTGTGACAACTGCAAAGGAACTGGGCGCAGAGGTCAATGTGCAAAATGCCAATGGAGATGTGAATCAGCAGATTGCGCAGATTGAATATCTGATTGACAAAAAAATGGATGCGATTTTGATAGTGGGCGTTGATTCGGATGGGCTGGCGGAAGTTGTAAAAAAGGCAAAGGATGAAGGAATTGTTGTGATTGCGTATGACCGTATGATCTACAATGCGGATGTGGATCTGTATATTTCCTTTGACAACGAAGCTGTCGGCCGGATGATGGGTGAAGAACTGGTAAAAGCCGGTGTAGAAGGCGGCAGGGTTCTGGTTCTTGGTGGTCCGACAACTGACAATAATGTTTCCATGGTTAATGCGGGATTTGCGAAGGTCATGCGTGAAAACAACAATGAGATTGTCGATGTTATGTATGCGGATAACTGGAAACCGGAATACGCTTCCAATTATATATATGAACATTCTGATATTCTGGATGAAATAGACGCCATTATGTGTGGAAATGACAGTCTGGCTACCCATGTAATCCGGGTTCTGGCAGAAAAAAGGAAAGCCGGGGAAATTTTAGTTACCGGACAGGATGCGGAGTTGGAAGCATGTCAGAGAATTGTGGAAGGAACACAGCTCATGACCGTATACAAGCCTGTTGAAATACAGGCGAAGACGGCAGCAGAATGCACGATTGAACTGATTGAAGGGAAAAAGCCGGATCAAATTAATGTCTCCATGTCTGACGGAGAATATGATGTTCCGGGGATTGTGTTTGAACCAATTGCCGTAAATGCATCCAATATGGATCGGATTATTATTGACAGTGGTTTTCACTTACGGGAAGATGTTTATTTGAATGTTGGCAACGCGGAATAACAGGAAAAAGATATGTACTAGCAAAAAATTGCTTTTCGACCACAAGAAGCGGACAAAAAATGCTAGACATGTCTTTTTTGCATTTGTAAGCTCGTAAAAATTTGCAGAAATTCGCAAACATTTACTATTTATCATGTGCTATATTGTAAAATGTAACAAGGAGACAGATCGTTTCCTTTGGTAAAAGTATATATTTAAAAAGGGAGGAATTTCAGAAATGAAAAAGAAATTACTTAGCGCAGTATTGAGCGTAGCTGTAGTTGCATCCTTGTTAGTTGGATGTGGTTCAGGCACAGAAACAACAACAAGCGAAGAAACAACAGAAACAACAGAAGAAGCTGAAGCAACAGAAGAAACTGAAGCTACAGAAGAAGCTACATCTACAGAAGGCGCCGGCACAAGAGTTGGTGTATCAATGCCTACAAAAGATTTACAGAGATGGAATCAGGATGGTGACAACATGGAAGCTGAATTAAAAGCAGCTGGCTATGAAGTTGACCTTCAGTATGCTTCTAACGATGTTCAGACACAGGTTTCACAGATCGAAAATATGATTTCAAGCGGTGCAGATGTATTAGTTATCGCAGCAATCGAAGGTTCATCACTTGGTGAAGCTCTTGATATGGCTAAAGAAGCTAACATTCCTGTAATTGCATATGACCGTTTAATTATGAACTCAGATGCAGTTTCTTATTATGCTACATTTGATAACTACATGGTAGGTACCGTTCAGGGACAGTATGTAGTAGATGCATTAGACCTTGACAATGTAGACGGACCTTTCAATCTTGAAATCACAGCTGGTGACCCCGGTGATAACAATGCTGGTTACTTCTATCAGGGCGCTTATGATGTATTAGAGAAATACATCGAAGAAGGCAAATTAAATGTTGTTTCAGGACAGAAAACATTTGATGAATGTGCAACTCCTACATGGGCTTCAGAAGTAGCTCAGTCAAGAGCAGAGAACATCTTATCTTCTAACTATGCAGATGGAACAAACGTAGATGTTTGGTTATGCTCAAATGACTCTACTGCACTTGGTGTAGAAAATGCTTTAGCAGCAAACTACAATGGAACATATCCGATCGTTACTGGTCAGGACTGTGATATCGAAAATACAAAGAACATGATTGCTGGAAAACAGTCTATGTCAGTATTTAAAGATACTCGTACACTTGCAAGCCAGGTTGTTAAGATGGTTGGACAGATCTTAAAGGGCGAAGAAGTTGATGTTAACGATACAACAACTTATGACAACGGTACAGGAGTTATCCCTTCATACCTTTGCCAGCCTGTATACGCAGATATTGATAACTACAAAGAATTATTAATTGACTCTGGTTACTACACAGAAGATCAGTTACAGTAATATCATTAATCGGATATTCAAAATGTTTCATAGCAGGCGGGTGAATTAACCCGCCTGTTTATTCTAATAAACACATAAAAACTATGAGAAGATTCTTTTAATTGGAGGGATAAGTTTGGCAAACATATTACTAGAAATGAAAAACATTACCAAAACCTTCCCCGGTGTTAAAGCTTTAGACAATGTAAATTTGCAGGTTGAAGAGGGAGAAATCCACGCACTGGTTGGAGAAAATGGTGCGGGTAAATCCACACTTATGAATGTTCTAAGTGGTATTTATCCTTATGGAAGTTATGAAGGTGACATTATTTACAATGGAGATGTCTGTCAGTTTCATAACATTAAAGATTCGGAAGGAAAAGGAATTGTTATTATTCATCAGGAACTGGCACTTGTTCCGCAGATGTCTATTGGTGAGAATATGTTCCTCGGCAACGAAAGAGGAAGAAAAAATGCAATTAATTGGAATGAGACCTATGGTGAAGCAGATAAATATCTGAAAATGGTCGGTTTGTCCGAATCTTCACGCACACTCATAAAGGAGCTTGGTACCGGTAAGCAGCAGCTTGTGGAAATTGCCAAGGCGCTTGCCAAAAATGCCAAACTGTTGATTTTAGATGAGCCTACTTCATCTTTAAATGAAACTGATTCCAAAGCCCTGTTGGATTTAATGTTAGAGTTTAAAAAACAGGGAATGACTATGATTATTATTACTCATAAATTAAATGAGGTTGTATATGTAGCAGATAAGATTACGGTTGTTCGAGACGGTTCTACCATTGAAACCATGAACTGTCATGAAATGGAAATCAGTGAGGACCGTATTATCAAAGGAATGGTTGGTAGAGAGATTACTGATCGTTTCCCGAAACGTCATGATGTAAAAATTGGCGATATCAATATGGAAGTAAAGGATTGGACGGTATATCATCCGTTATATCCGGAACGTAAGGTTGTTGACAATGTACATATGAATGTCAGAAAAGGCGAAGTTGTTGGTATCTATGGACTGATGGGAGCAGGTCGTACAGAGCTTGCAATGAGTATTTTTGGCCGTTCCTACGGAACTAATATTACCGGTACATTGACGATTAACGGAAAAGAAGTAGTACTTAAAAATCCTCGTCAGGCTATTAATGCAAAACTCGCTTATGTTACAGAAGACAGAAAAGGAAACGGCTTGGTTTTATCCAATCCAATTCGTGTCAATACTTCTCTTGCCAATATGGCAGGAGTCAGCAATCACAATGTGATTGATGTTGACAAAGAATATCAGGTCGCAGTAGAGTACAAAGATAAATTAAAAACCAAAACACCTTCTGTTGAGCAGAATGTCGGAAACTTGTCCGGTGGTAATCAGCAAAAGGTATTACTCGCAAAATGGATGTTCACAGATCCGGATATTTTGATTTTGGATGAACCTACCAGAGGTATCGACGTAGGTGCCAAATATGAGATTTACTGTATTATCAATGATTTGGTAGCAGCGGGTAAATCTGTTATCATGATTTCTTCTGAATTGCCGGAAGTAATTGGTATGAGTGATCGTATCTATATCATGAACGAAGCAAAAATTGTTGGTGAAATGGATGCCAGTGAGGCAACTCAGGTTAATATTATGGCAAGCATTTTACAATCAGGAAGGAGCGAGTAAAAATGGGTGGAATTAAAATTACAGATATTTTAAAAAAATACACAATGGTAATTGCCCTTGTTTTAGTAATAGCTTTCTTCTATTGGAAAACGGGCGGCAAGATTTTGCTTCCGCAGAATATTAACAACTTGATTTCACAAAATGCATATGTATTTATTCTGGCAGCAGGTATGTTGTTATGTATCCTGACCGGCGGTAACATTGATTTGGCTTGTGGTTCGGTTGTCTGCTTTATCGGTGGTATTGGTGCCGTTATCATGGCAGCTGATATCAATGTATGGGTTGCAGTTATTGTGATGTTAGTTGGAGGACTTTTGGTTGGTATCTGGCAGGGATTTTGGATTGCCTATATCAAGGTGCCTCCGTTTATTGCAACGCTGGCCGGTATGTATGCTTTCCGTGGATTATCCAACGTAGTTTTAAATGGTATGACAGTCGGCATCAGTAATCAGACATATTTAAATGTATTTGGTGGTGGAGCAGATTGTTATGTACCTGATTTATTCGGAAACGGTTCACTCAATCTTACCTGTCTTTTGACCGGAATCATTATTGCGGTTATTTATGTTGCTTTTGTATTAAAAAATAGAATTAGTGCAAAAACAAAAGATTATGAAGTGCCCCCGTTGACTACAGAAGTAATTAAAATGTTTATTATTTGTGCCATTGTAATCTGGATGTTTTATAAATTGGCACAGTATAAAGGAATTCCGAGTTCTTTAATTTGGATTGTTTTGGTATTGGTTACATATGGATATATTACTTCCAAAACAACAATGGGACGTTATCTCTATGCTGTCGGTGGTAATGAAAAGGCAACAAAACTTTCAGGTATTGATCCCAGAAAGGTATACTTCTTTGCTTATATCAATATGGGTCTCATGTCAGGTCTGGCAGGTATCTTAACTGTTGCGAGAGCATGTGGAGCACAGCCGACATTTGGACAGATGTATGAAATGGATGCCATTGCAGCCTGCTTCGTAGGTGGTGCATCTGCATACGGTGGCGAAGGAAATGTCTTTGGTGTAGTAATCGGTGCTACTTTGATGGGTGTCATCAACATGGGCATGAGTATCATGGGTGTTGAGGCTAACTATCAGAAGGTTGTAAAAGGTCTTGTATTGTTGGTTGCAATTATCTTTGACGTAATGTCCAAGAAGAAGAAATAAGGAGGAGGATGAATCATGAAAAATGCAGTAGCAGTATTAAGAAAAAATACGATGTTAATTGTCCTTGTTCTTGTGTTCCTTTTCTTCACAATCATGACAAACGGACAGATGTTTGAAGCATTAAACTTCAATGCTTTGATTACACAAAATGCTTATGTATACATTCTTGCAACCGGTATGCTGATGTGTATGTTAACCGGTGGTAATATTGATTTGGCCTGTGGCTCTTTTGTCTGCTTTATCGGAGCAATGGGCGGTATCTTTATGGTAGTAAAAGGAATGAATCCATTTTTGGCAGTCGTACTTATGATGGGAATTGGTATCGTATACGGTTGTGTTCTCGGTTTTCTGATTGCCTATTTAAATGTTCCGCCGTGGATTGCTACACTGGCAGGTTACCTGGCTTTTCGTGGTCTGGGTACTGCACTCTTAAGTGCAAACAGTTCTACCGGTAGTATTGCACCTTTCCCGAGCGGTTTCTTAAATGCTTTTTCCGGAAAGATTTTCAGTTCTCCGATTGGACAGATCAATGTTGTATGTCTGGCAGTTGGTATTGTGGCAAGTATCATTGTTGTTGTGCTTAACGTAGTAACAAGAGCAAACAAATTGAAAAAAGGTTATGAGGCAGATTCGATGACTGCAGTGATTGTAAAGTCAGTTCTTTCGGTTGCAGTTATTATGCTCTTTGCATATAAGCTTGCAAAGGCAGGCGGTATTCCTACTGTTTTAGTCTGGGTGGCAGCTATTGTTCTGGTATACAGCTTTATTACTTCCAAGACGACACTGGGCCGTTATTTCTATACCATTGGTGGTAATGCGGAAGCAACCAGATTATCCGGAATTGATACCAGAAAGATTATGTTTACAGCATATTTAAATATGGCAGTTTTGACGGTTATCACTTCTTATATTGTTATTTCCAGATTTCAGGCAGCTAACTCTACTGCAGGTACCAACTACGAAATGGATGCGATTTCAGCCTGCGTAGTCGGCGGTGTATCTGCATATGGTGGTTCCGGTTCTGTATTTGGTATGGTTGTCGGAGCAACATTAATTGGTGTTATTAACCTTGGTATGTCTTTGATGGGTATTGATGCAAACTGGCAGAAAGTTGTAAAGGGTCTTGTACTTCTGACTGCGGTTGTATTTGAGATATTAAACAACAAAGATAAAACAAAAGCTTAATATATAATTATATGATACCGGGGGCAAAAGATATTTGTCTCAATATCATTATAAGCTGAATTTATTTTTCAGAATAATCTCATAGGATTAAAAAGAGAAAGATACGGTTATCTGCTATCTTTCTCTTTCTTTTTGTAGTAACAATGAGCCAAGTGGATTCATGCTTGCATGAAATCCATTTGGCGAATGTCTATCACTGAGCATGCAATGCATGCGATGTGTAGTAACAATGAGCCAAGTGGATTCATGCTTGCTAACCGGGTTTTGTCGCGGTATGATAATAATGTTGGGATCAACTGCCCCCAGCCAAAGGCAGCGGAATGGAGATTAATATGAAAAAAATGTCTTTTAAAAAAGAAGCAGGAAAACAATATGATGAAAGTGCACGTAACCTTGCAAAGCGCAAATGCACAATGATTTATCTGGTGGTATTTTATATTCTCTATCAGGCATATGGAATTGTAAATTCTAAACTTATGAATGAAACCACCATGACATGGACTGGCGTAATAATAGGCGCGGGAATTTTGGTTGTTGGGTCCTTGACGGTTGCCGTTTTTGCAACCATCAAAATGGGGAAAGAACTTGCCGAAAGTGAAATTACGGAAGATGCAATAGAAGCTGATATAAATCGAGAGGCGGATTGCGGCAGGGATGAAGAAACCTATAATGAGATAGCGCGTCGTGACAGGAATGAAGAAACATATAATGAACATACCACAACGAATTGCAGAGAGGAAGCTGAAACCAACTGATGAACATTGATGGAAAAATCAGGACATGGATTGCAATACGGACTGAGATTGGTTAAATTGGTTGTGTAGCAAGATGAAAATGAATATAATGATGTTGGGGTCAAAAGGTATTTTGACCCCATGATACCAACGGATTGCTACGCACTTTGTGCTCTCGCAATCCGTAAACAATCGAAATTCGCCCTAATCGGGCTACTTTCTCATGTTTTGCGGGTCCCAAAGTCATACTTTTTCATGCGAGCATGAAAAGTATGACC
>JAFOEY010000030.1 GCA_017387565.1 Lachnospiraceae bacterium
CCTTTTTTTCTGTCGTTTCTTATGCTCAACCATTTATCTCCAATCATTCTTATTCCTCCATCAAACTGATATTAGTTTATTGGAGGTTGATTGTACATTTTTTGAACGTGTTTTTTGTACATTTTATCACCGTGATTAACAATGGTGTCATTCATGCGATTGAAGATGTAAGTATCGAAGTTAACGATGGAGAAATCGTTACTTTAATTGGTGCGAACGGTGCCGGAAAGACAACCATTCTTCACACGATTACCGGATTAAAGAAAGCAACAAGTGGCTCTGTCATCTGGGATGATACCAATCTTTTGACAGAAGAACCCAGTAAAATCATAACACACGGCGTTGCGCATGTTCCTGAAGGACGACATGTTTTTGTTGATATGACCGTGCGTGAAAATCTGGAAATGGGTGCATATATGTATGGCCGAAAGGACAAGGACAAAGTCATTGAGCGTATGGATCATGTATTCGAGAGATTTCCGCGACTGAAGGAAAGACAGAATCAGTTAGCCGGCACTTTCTCCGGTGGAGAGCAGCAGATGCTTGCCGTTGGACGTGCGTTAATGTCCGATCCCAAGATTATTCTGATGGATGAACCCTCTATGGGACTTTCACCGCTATTGGTACAGGAAATTTTCGATATTATCAAAGAAGTAAACAAACAGGGAATTACGGTACTGTTGGTAGAACAGAATGCAAAAATGGCTTTGAAAGTGGCAAACAGAGCCTATGTTCTGGAAACAGGAAAGATTAAATTGTCCGGCGATGCAAAAGAGCTATTGAATAATGATGATGTTCGAAAAGCATATTTGGGTGCCTAGTATTTTTAAATTAACTATACCATGTCACTTGACTAGTTTCCCGAGAGTACATGAGAAAATGTTTCTTCGTGAATGGCATAGTAATTATATTTTTTATCTAATGGTAAAGGAGATGTCAAAAATGGGAATGACAGGTAAAGAAATTGTTGAGACACAAAAGAAGTATTATTTGCAGTCATGGGCAAAACAGAAGGATGTAAATCCAATCCCGATGGAAAAGGCAGACGGAATCTATCTGTGGGATTATGATGGAAACAGATATACAGATATGTCTTCAACACAGGTAAATGTAAACTTAGGCTATGGTAATGAAGACATTAACAACGCATTAAAAGAGCAGATTGACAAATATGCATGGATGGGACCCGGCTATGGTGTAGAATCCAGAGCAAAACTGGCAAAGATGATTGTTGAACTGATGCCTGATAATATGGGAAAAGTATTCTTTACCAATGGTGGTGCAGATGCCAACGAAAATGCGATTAAAATGGCAAGAATGTATACCGGAAGATATAAAGTAATGAGCCGTTACAGAAGTTACCATGGATCCACATTCGGTGCCGGAAACCTGACCGGTGAACCGAGAAGATTTCCGCTTGAGCCCGGTATGCCCGGCTTCGTCAAATTCTTTGATCCCTATATTTACCGTGAGAGTATTCAGTTTGAATCAGAGGAGGCAGCAACCGAATTTTATATTGCAAAACTTCGGGAACAGATTATCTATGAAGGCCGCGATCAGATTGCTGCCATTATCTTAGAGACCGTAACCGGTACAAATGGTATCATCATTCCTCCCAAAGGATACTTACAGGGTGTCAGAAAACTCTGTGATGAGTTTGGCATCGTCATGATTTGTGACGAGGTTATGGCAGGCTGGTGCAGAACCGGTAAAATGTTTGCATTTATGAACTTCGATGTAAAACCGGATATTGTTACATTTGCCAAAGGTGTTACCTGCGGTTATATCCAGCTTGGCGGTGCATGTGTCAGCAAAGAGATTGCTGCTTATTTTGATGATCATACACTTTCATGCGGCTTGACTTACTGTGGTCATCCGTTAGCCTGTGCTGCCGGTGTTGCCTGTGTCAACTATTATGAGAAGGCTCATATCCTTGACAATGTCAATAGGGTTGGTGCTGTTCTTGCAAAGAAACTGGATGAGTTCAAAGAAAAATATAACTGCGTCGGAGATGTCAGACACATCGGTTTATTCTCATGTGTAGAATTTGTAAAGGATAAGAAGACAAAAGAACCGATTGTTCCCTATGGACAGGATCCGTACGGCAAACTGCCGAAGATTATCGGTTCTCTGCGCGAAAAAGGTTTCTTAACCTTTGGCCATGAAAATATGGTACTCTGCAATCCGCCGTTAATCATTACGGAAGAACAGCTTTTAGAAGAACTGGATAAACTGGAAGCTGTTATTAAAGAAGTAGAAACCGATCCGTTTTATATGCAGTAATTTTCTTTATTTTAGAATTTAACGTATTTAAAATGCCTGGTTTTTTTGTGGGATGTTTTTTCTGTCATGAAGAGTGTCCATCACTGCAAAACCGGGCATTCCTTTTTGTTTGCTCATGCAGCTAAGAAAGGTTAAATAATTTGTACAATCCGACGGACAAAGGTATGCAAATGCAAGCATCGGCCTTTTGATGATTGTCGGAGGTTTTTTCTTTTGTTGAAACAAAGTTGTTAAGACAATGCCTGTAGTTTGGCTAATTGTGCTTTTAACATGGCGATTTCGTTGTCCTTTTCGGCGATTTCGTTGTCCTTTTCGGCGATTTCGTTGTCCTTTTCGGCGATTTCAATATCCATTTCAGCAATCAATGCTTTATTTTCATTGAGAAGAGCATTGCTTTTTGCCAAGGCAGCTTCACGTTCTTCAAATAACCTTTCGTATTTATCTTCAAGAATATCAATGTCTAAAACTAAAGCCTCATCAGTCATTTCGTTTAATTCCTCCATTTCCGGATAGTGAGCAAATAAATGCTCATATAGTCTGTGTGTTAATCGTTTTAATTTGTAAGCGTCGTTTTCGGTAATGTTTTTGTCGTTCATATTTTGATCTATACTAGTAATTATATCATCAAAGATTAGACGTTTCAACGATAAAATATCTTCATTTGCTCGTTTTTTCTTGAATTTATCACGGAATTTTAATAATACGAATGGGATGAGAATAATCATTTTCTTTTTATTTAATTCTTCTATGGTATAATCCAGCAATTTAAAAGTTGTTACATTGTAAGAAAATGAGCCTTGAGAACCAAAATCCAGATTAAGACAATATTGATCCGGTAATTGTGGTTTGGAGAATAGATAGATGATTTTTGCTTCGGGAAAATAGAGAGTTTGACTGTCAGATGAACTGTCTGGTGGAAAATTATTGATTTGCTTTATAGCATGTGCATATCCGTAATCGAAAACACGGAAAACAATATCTTCATCTTCTGTAATTTGTGCTTCCATATGATAACTGAAAATTCCGTTTATAGTTAAAATAGTGTCAGCAAGGCATCGTCGCAATTTATCTGTGATATGTTCTGTCCAATTGTAAGTGATTGTGCTATCCGGTGGGTAGTTGGTTCCAAAGAGACCATTAATCAGATTGATGACTGCGATAGTTGACAGTGTTAAGATTTTTTTAAAAATTTTGTCGTAGATTTGATAAATAAATTGATTTTCGGACATAGGCAGTCCCTCCTTTAAGATGTGATTAAAATGATTTGGAATGATTTGACCGATTGGTCAGAATTAAAGAAAATGTTATAAGATAAATCCTATGATAAGCAATTGAATAATTTTTTTCAAGAGCTTTAGAAAAAATTTTATAGGAATTTTAATAAGAAGTTTTATAGAATAGATTACATCCATTTATCACATCAAATATGATAAAACGAGAAGATTATATTGATTATTCATATTGAATTCTTGTCTGTTTCTGATTAAAATAAACCTATACATGTGTATGGGATTTGATGTGATTTAAACTCGTAGATCCTTATACATATCAAGATAATTATTTCAAACTATGTAAGCAGGAGGTATTGGCTATGGGCAGACTGGAAAATAAGGTCGCAGTTATTACAGGAGGTAATTCCGGAATTGGTGCATGCACCGCGGAATTGTTTGCAAAAGAAGGGGCAAAGGTTGTTATTTCTGCAAGACGTGTGGAGCAGTTAGAAGAGGTTGCTGCAAAAATCAGGGAAGCAGGCGGAGAGGTATTGGTTGTTCCTTGTGACATTTCCAAAAAAGAACAGTGTACAGAGGTTATTGAAAAAACAATTCAGGCATATGGAAAGGTTGATATTTTGGTAAATAATGCCGGAGTTGTAGATAGTGGTCTGGAGCCAATTGAAAAGGTTACGGATGATACCATAGACAGATTAATTGATATCAATGCAAAAGGTACTCTCTATATGGCGCGTGAGGCTGCAAAAGTCATGATTGAAGCAAAAAACGGTTCGATTGTCAATGTATCAAGTGTTGCCGGTTATACAGGTGGAGGCGGAGTTGCCTATGTATCCAGTAAAGCAGCCGTAATCGGTATGACAAAAAATATAGCAATGCGTTGTGCTGCGGACAGTGTGCGTTGTAACGCATTATGTCCCGGAAGTGTGGTTACGCCCATGACCATGAATATGAAACAGGATGGGCTGGATCCCAACATGATGGGAGCCATGGCAAAACATGCTGATTTAACACTCCCTGTCAGCCGTCCGAATGAAATTGCAAATGCAATTCTGTTTTTGGCAAGTGATGAATCATCTGCGATTACCGGTCAGGTAATTGTTATTGATCATGGTGCAAACTTATAATTCGAAAGAGGCAACAGCGAGGGCAGCATTTTGATTGTTTCATCAGGCCGTTAAATTCAATTGAATTTACGGCTGGGAAGAATAAATCCACTCATCAGTAGAACCTATTTTTCCTCCGGTGCTTGTGATCTGTCTGATACGAATACGATCGTCAGCGGTCAGCTCGTACCCATAAGTTATTAAAGTATTTTCATCTATATAGTTTGTTTCCTGCTTATGTCCATTAATAAAGATACAGCTGGATTCAGTAAAGTGTTCGCCGGTTACAACAACAGAGTCTGTATCCTGGCGAACATCTTTTATTGTAATAGGATAAAGACCGAGCTGAAGCTGAGATACATCATATCGGTCGACTTCGCCATAAATATATTTTTTTCCAAAAAGCATATCATATTCAAGAAGATTTAAATATTTTTCATAATTCAAATTATCTACATAAGACTGATGGAAACGGGTGAATATACCGTTGGAATATCCCAGTTTTTTCATAATATGTGAAGATAACTGATAGGAATACAGATTCTTATCCTTTTGTTCCAAACCGATATTATCCCAGATTACATAGGTAGTCTGATAAGTATTTTGGTATTGCAGTTTTGAATCGGTAATGTCCAAAGTGGGTAAATGATCTCCAAAAAAGACAATAATCGTATCTTCTCCGGTTTTTTGTATTTGTGTAATTAAATCCTGAATAAACAAATCTGTTTCATGACACTCGTTGATATAATATTCGAATGCGTTTTTAGTATCTATATTTTTTTCACCATTTAAAGTAATCGGATAAGGATTTTCCGGTGCTTCTGTCGGATATTTTCCGTGTGTCTGAACTGTGATGGTATAGATAAAATCTTTTTGCGGAGTAGATTTTATTCGCTCAATAATCTGGTTGGTCAGGATACTGTCTTTTACCCAGCCAATAGAATTATATTCCAGGTTATTCATATATTCCACGGAATCAAAGACATCAAAACCAAGATGCTTAAAAACCTGATTCCTGGAATAGAAGGTGCCGCGGTTATTGTGGATGACGGCAGTTGCATAGTCGACTTCCTCAAGATTATATGCCATACTTTCACAAGTCTGTTCCTTTAAAATGGTTTTGTAAGGATATTCACATAATGCAAAATAATCAATACTCATACCGGTTAAAACTTCAAATTCCGTATTGACAGTTCCTGCACCGAAGGCGGGAACCGTTAAAAGACCGGAGGAATAGTTTTCTATTAATCTGTGAAAATTTGGCATAGGATCTTCAGAATAAGAATAATCACGCATATTGTTCACATCAAAAAAAGACTCCAACTGAACAAATATTACGTTAGGTTTTTTGTCTGTTTCACGATTGGCGAGCGTGTCATATAATTTCAAAGAATCCCGAATTGTAAGAATTCGCTGTTCGGAGTACCCGATTGGCTTCTCGATTCCGGTATTAATAACACTGTCTGTAAAACAATATACAAAACCGTCATATAAATAGGTAATAGTAATATTACCGGTATGTTTAAACTGTCGCTTTCCCGCATAGATGGAAAGAACACCGCAAAACATAAAAAGGCATAAGAAAAGCATGTCACGAAGAAGATGTTTTCTGCGGTCGATTCTGGGAATTCTTTTGCGAAGATAGACGGTGACAACAGTGCAAAAGCCTAAAAATACGATGGCTATGGCAATCTGGGGAATTCCCATATATTGTCTTATGATACTTGCAACAGAAGAAAAGACTTTGACGTCATTAAATGAAAGAGGTGATACCCGGTTTCCCAGAATGACGCAATTGGCAATACCTAAAATAAGCCAGAGCAGACTGAAAAGAAATGCCCAGAATAATCTTTCCCGAAACAGGAGACAGACAGAAAGCATGGACATTAAAAGTGCAACGTTAATAAAAAAGGCAAAGGGCTCTTCTATGATAAAGAGAAATCCGGCTTTAACGGAACGCCGATGAAGGCATTCAATAATCAGGATTTCAAAAATAGGCAAAATAATAATAAGTGGGATGATGTTCTCATTGCATTTTCGAAAAAAATTTTTGATTTTTTGAAACATATCTATCATTCCTTTGATTTTAAAAAGAGATAATTTGAATTGTAAGAGCACAAAGTACGTAGCAATCCGTTGGTATCATGGAAACAAATTACCTTTTGGCCCCAACATCATAACATTTATATTTTAGCACAGAAAGAAAAAATGTTTTATACTTTCAAAGAATTATTTTACGGAAAAAACAGAATAAAGCAATGTTTTTTTAGAGATTCATGTGGAAAAAAGTGTGTACTTTCTGGCACACAGAGATATAATAAAAAAGATATGGTTAGGATAGTATCATAGTAGTTATCATATCAAAATTATATATTACATTCATGGAGGAAAATAATAAAATGATTATTGATTCCAATGTACAGATACCATTTCATCCAATTAACTTAGAGGATATGTGGTGGTATAAAGCGAGAGAACGAGAAGATAATGTACAGGCTTGTGACAGCATTTTTGGCAGTATTTTTTTATGGTCAAAGGCTTATTATACAGAAGTTGCGAAGATTGCCGGATGTGCAGTTGTACGTTATTATATTCAGGGACAGCAGGTTTACAGTTATCCCATGGGAGGAACGGAACAAAACAGGCAGCAGGCGTTGGAAACTATATTAAAGTTAGCACATGCTAAAAATGAAAAGCTTTGGCTTTCTGTTTTTTCGGAATCTCAAAAGGAGGAAATTAATAGATTTTCTCCCGGTGTTTTTGAAATAGATGGTATTCGTGATCGTTATGATTATGTATATGAAACAGAACGTCTGGCTACACTCAAAGGAAAAAAGCTTTCGGCAAAACGTAATCATATTAATCGTTTTATTGAAAAGTATGAATGGAGTTATGAAAAGATTACCTATGCCAATAAAGAACTTTGCTGGGAGATGGAGGAAAACTGGTTTGCTCTTCGTATGCAGGAACCGGATGCTCAGAAAAGGGAATTAGAAGCAGAAAAACAGGCAATTCGGACTGCGTTAGATCATTATGAAGAACTTGACTTAACCGGTGGTATTTTGAAGGCTGATGGAAAAGTGGCAGCTTTTACAATCGGTGAAAGATTAAATCAAGATACCATGGTAGTGCATTTTGAAAAGGCATATCCTGATACGCAGGGAGCTTTTCAACTGATTAACCGTGAGTTTGCAGCCAACAACTGCAAAGGAATAAAATATATTAATCGGGAAGAAGATACCGGAGATCCGGGATTGAGGAAAGCAAAGATGTCTTATTATCCCGATAAGTTTGCAAAAAAATACTATGCAATCGAAAGTGATATTACCTATGCAACAAGGCAGGATGAAGATCAGATTATAGAACTGTGGAAAGAATGCTTTGGAGATGAGGAGAGTTATATTCGTTTTTACCTTGAACATCGTTTTACAGAAGATAATATGCTTTGTATCCGTGAGAATGGAAAAATTGTTTCCATGGCAAGCTTTCTTCCGGCGTCTTTAAAAATCCCGGTTGAGAGCAGGATCATGAAGCAAGATTTGTCGGAAAGTAATTTGGCGGATGATAATCGAATTGCTAAACAGATGAGTGATAATCGGATGAGCGATAATCCAATGGAAGACTGCATGCAGAGTACAGATGTTTTGTATGTCTATGCGGTAGCAACCGGATCTGAATACCGAAATAAAGGCTATGCAGCAAAAATCATTCAGCATGCTTTTCGAAAATGGAAAAAACCTCTCATTTTACAACATGCATCGGAAAGCCTTGAAGGTTATTATGAAAAACAGGGATTTTTCACATGTTTTAAAAGATATTTATATGATTTTGCAGCAGAAAATCTGCTTCCCGGTTGTGTTGATACCCAGGGGGAATTTGAAATAATACATGATTTTACAGAAGAAGTCATCCGAGACTATGAAGAAAAGCGAAATGCCTTTTTCGACGGACGCATGTATGTGAAATGGGACTATGAGGCACTTGCGTATGCACTAAGGGAAAATGCATTTGCCGGTGGTTATTTAGTCAGAGCAAAACAGGGATATCTGCTTTGCAGAGTGGAAGAGGGAGCCGTAAGAATTGTGGAATCCCTGGTTCATTTTGATGAGTTAAAAAGTGATTTCTGGGAGAGTATTTTACAAAAATTGTGTCAAAAAGACAGCTGCCATATTTTGTGGATTCATAATCGCGGCGGCATGATTTTGCAGAAAAAAGAGAATGCAGAAATCATTAAAAAGTCTTCTAAGAAGGGATATCTTGGATTGACGCTGGATTAATCACGAAATCACCTGTTCGGTCTTAGGATTGTTTTCTGATACAGGACTACTATTTTTCCTGCCTGTGTAACCAGGCAATAGCTAAATCCATCCATGGCTGCACTGCCTCGACAATCTGAGAATCGTCGCGTGCAGTCATTTTTGTGCCAAGAGCCAGACCGTGTCCGCCTTCACTGAAAATATGCAGTTCATAGGGGATATGAAATTTTTCCAAAGCAGTCACGAATTTTATGGCATTAGCGGATAAAATCAGATTGTCCTGCGCTGTATGCCAGATAAAAGTCGGCGGAGTATCAATGGAAACCTGATTTTGCAAAGAATAGAATTTTTCGTTTTCTTTTGTATAGGGACCACCAAAAATATAGGCATTCATGGCTGCTTCAAAATCTACAAAATAGCGTTTTTCCCGTTTGTCCATGGCAAAAATCTGATCTAAAGGCATATTGGGATGAATCATATCATAGGAAATGTCTGTAATCTTCATATCGGGAGTTGTTCCAATGTCAAAATGACTGGAAGAAGATGCAAGATCTAAAACAGGATATCCCAAAATCATACCATTGGGACGGATTAATTCGGGACAATCCGCATAATCGGGAAGCTGAAGGGCATTGTTCCAGAATACACCGAGAGAAGCCGCAACATGGGCACCTGCTGAAAAACCGGAAACATAAACCTTATCCGGATCAATATGCCATTCCTTGCTGTGGCGGCGCACATAAGAAACCGCGTCTGCCAGATCCTTCAGAGGGCCCGGCATAACTGCAAATTCATTGACACCATAATGAAGAACAATTGCGTGAAAACCGGCTGCAACATATTGCAGAGCGATCGGAGTTGCCTCTCTGTCGGACAGATAATGATAGCCGCCACCGGGACAGATAATCACGACGGGACGGACGGCATTATGCTGAAAATCTTTCGAATCCTCTATAATAAAAGTATTCATAAATACTTTACGCTCTTTTGCTAAAAAAATCTTTTTGCAATACATGAATAAATCCTCGTTCCTTTATTTCAATATCATGAATTCTTATGATTGCATCCAATATGCATTCATGTTAATCCTGTCAGGATGATCTCTCATCAAGATGCTCTTCCGGTTTCCCATTGCATGATTGGGCGCATCATCATGATTGAGAAGATGCACTGCCTGTACGATATTTCTTTAACAGCTTGTCCATTTCATCTTCGTCCTGAATAATTTCAGGACCGTTTAAATGATGCCTAAGTCCTTTACTTTCCAAAAAGCGATAGGCAATCATAAATGTGGCATCGTCAAAAGAAGTGAAAAACTGTGAGTTGATGCGATCAATCTTTTCGGCTGTTGACATGGAAGAAAGTGTGTCTGCAAAACGGAAGACTTCTTCAAATGCATACATGGCAATCGATTCCTGCTGTCGGATATCTGACGTGATTTCCTGAACATGAAATACATACATATAGACGCGAAGCCACTGTGTGCGTCCGGGAAACCATTCGTAGATAACATTGTATTTTTGGTTCATGCTCTGCACTTCACGATTCCAAATCTCTGACATATAGGAAGAGTTTGTGATGTTTTGTATCTGTTCATCTGTTAAGCAGAGATTGTATTTCTCATTAAAATCACGGATAATCTTTTTTCGTTTGTTAATTGCTTTTGGAAGCGGATCGTATTTAACAGTATCAACATAAGGTTGTTGCGCCTGTGCTCTTGGCTGAGACGGACGGCTGCCGGTACGGGTGTTGCCCTTTTCTTTCTCCCAGCGGCTCGGATCCCATCCGTATTGCTTTTCACGCTCTTCTGCATCCTTTTTTTTCCGGGCGTTAATAATCAGATATGAAATAATACCGATGATAGCCAGAATTCCGAGCGGTCCCAGAATAATAGATAGAATTCCCAAAGCAACACATCCAAAAATTAAAAGTTTGAATAAATCCGCATGACGGTTATCCGGCTGTGTTTTGCTATATAATAGAATGATGAAAATAATGAAAAATATAATTCCCATAGGTGTTATCTCCTGTACTGTATGTAATAGATATACTATCATATTTAAGAACAAAAACCAATGGAAAAAGAGGTCTGATATTTTTGCTCGGTGGACTGGGTTGCAAAGTATATTTCATTTTCATAAAATAGTTGTTATAATTGTCATAAAAAAAATAAAAAAGGATTGTGAGAGATTATGAAAAAAAGAATTCCTTTTATTCAAATACTGATGTGCAGTATGATGATCTTTCTTTGTGTAGGACTTATGGGCTGTTCTAAAAAGGAAGATATAGGAAATAAAACTGATAATATAGCAGAAAATGGCAATAGTGCATTATCAGATGGAGAAAATATACAGATAACAGAAGCAGAAGAAACGGAAGCAGAAGAGCCTGAATTAGCAGGAAGTGATATTGAAGATAGCGTTACCATATCCCCAACTGAAAATGCTAATGAGGGATTAGACACTGAAGGGAGCGCCAATCGTACAGAGATACAAAAACTGCAGGAAACTGTTACGTATTCAGAAGAAGATTTAGAAGAAGTATATACAACTTCAACATTAAATATCCGCAAAGGTCCAAGTAAAGAAGCGGATGTTTATCAATTGGTTTCCGGACATACGCAGTTATTTCGTATTGCGGATGATGGCGAATGGAGCCAAATCTATTTGGATGGCGCGGTTTATTATGCTGCCAGTGAATTTTTGAGAGTAAAAGCTGAAGGCAGTAATGGATATGTCGTTGTGATTGATGCCGGACATCAGTCCAAAGGGAATTCCGAGAAAGAACCAATCGGTCCCGGTGCTACGGAAACAAAAGCAAAGGTGTCCGGTGGAACCAGCGGAAAAACCAGTGGGCTTGCAGAGTATCAGCTGACATTACAGGTAGCGTTAAAATTGCAGTTTGAATTGGAAGCACGCGGATATGAAGTGATTATGGTCCGTACCTCGAATGATGTAAACATCAGCAATTCCGAAAGAGCTGCTGTTGCCAACAATGCAGGAGCAGATGCCTTTATCCGGATTCATGCCAACGGTTCAGAAGATACTTCTGTCAATGGCGCCATGACGATCTGTCAGACCGCTTCCAATCCCTACAATGGAAATCTCGCTTCAGAGAGTAAGGCCTTATCGCAGAACGTATTGGATGCTTTTGTAGCCGCTACCGGCTGTAAAAAGCAATATGTCTGGGAAACGGATACCATGAGTGGTATTAACTGGTGTCAGGTTCCGGTAACCATTATTGAGATGGGGTACATGACCAATCCCACAGAGGATGCTGCAATGGCAAGTGAAGATTATCAGAATAAAATGGTTATGGGAATGGCGAATGGAATTGATCAATATTTAGCAGGTCGTTAATGTGTATTGTGATTTGTGCTTAAATCTTCATAATTTGCACGTGTTTGTTGTAATTAAAATAGGCACATAGAAAATTTTGACTAAAATATTTTGAGGAAAACTAAAGTTTTAAAAATTCCTTCCGATAAACATAATAAGACAAAGCACATTCCAGGGAAGGAGGGAGTCTTATGCGTATCGGAAATTATCAAATGATACAGCAAATTTACAACACAACCAAACCCGCAAGCGCCGGAAAAACACAGAAAAAAGGATTTTCTGATGTAGTATCCATTTCAAATGCAGGAAAAGATGTTTCTGCGGCAAAAGCGGCCGTAGCAGCTTCGCCTGATGTCAGAACAGAGCTTGTGGACTCCATCAAATCCCGGATTCAGGCCGGAACATATGATGTGAGTGCAGATGATTTTGCAGACAGGCTGGTTGCAAAATTCAATGGGGAGTTTTAATTCAGAAGTTTTCATTCAGAGATGAATGTACAGAAAATGAGGTAATTCCAATGGCTAGTCTTATGGAAAACTTAATGGACCTGTTAGAGCGGGAAAATAGTGAATATGAAAAGTTATTGGAATTATCCATGAATAAAACTCCGGTTATTATCGAAGGCAATATTGAAATGCTGGAAAAAATCACGGATGATGAAAATGTTATTGTCGGCAGGGTAAATTCCCTTGATAAGCAGCGTGAGCAGGTTATGAAGGACATTGCCGCAGTATTGAACAAGGATGTTCAGGAATTGAAACTGACACAACTGACCCTGTTACTTGCCGAAAGACCGCAGGAGCAGAAACGGTTAGCAGCGATTCATACAAAATTAAAGATTACAACGGAGCAGTTGGTCAGAGTGAATGAACACAACAGGGATTTGATTGCCAGATCCTTGGAGATGGTTCAGTACAATATGAATGTTGTCAAAAGCTTAAAGACAGCACCGGAAACAGCAAATTACACGCGGGGTGCCTACAATGCAGGCAGTACCATAGGCGGAGGGCAAAAGAGCTTTGATGCAAAGCAATAGCCACGCGAGGTGATAACATATGTCATTATTCGGAAATTTATATATCGGAAACAGCGGACTGCAGACAAGCCAGAATGCTTTAAATACCGTTGCCCACAACTTAACCAATGTGGATACGGTAGGATATACAAGGCAGCAGGTGGCACAGTCCGATCGTACATACAATACTATATCGGTAAACGCATCGATCGTTTCTAATAAGCAGACGGGTCTGGGTGTTTATTATTCAGAAACCCGTCAGGTCAGAGATTATTTTCTGGATCAGACCTATCGCGAAGAAAACGGTCGTTTGTCTTTCTATAACGTAACCTATACTACGTTTAAAGAAGTAGAAAATACGCTGGGAGAGCTGGATGGAGAATCATTCAATGATTCCCTTACCAATTTTTGGGAATCTATTGAAGAGCTTGCCAAGGAACCTTCGAGCAGTGTCAAACAGGGATTGTTTATTCAACGTGCTAATCAGTTTTTGGAACGTGCAAAAGCTGTTTATACGGATTTGAGCGATTTACAGGACAATCTCAATGAAAAAGTAAAGACAGACATCGACCGTGTCAACGAAATATCCAAACGACTTTTTGATTTAAATAACAGTATCCTTAAAATAGAATGTGCCGGAGTAGAACGCGCAAACGATTTGCGAGATGAAAGAAATTCCTTGTTGGATGAACTGGGCGGCCTTATGAACATTTCCTATAAAGAAGATGTGGATGGAGCCGTCATGGTCAAGGCAGAAGGTCATGCTTTGGTCACACGTGGGGCATCTTATGATATTGCTTTATACCAGGATCCCAACAATGGATTATATACCCCATATTGGAAAATGGACGCAAGACTGGATGAGGCAGGCATTCCGGATATATCCAACTGTAAGGTTTATGATTTGACCCTTCCTATTTCGACTGCAAGAAATACGGACGTGGGCAGTATTAAGGCGGAGCTTCTTGCACGCGGTGATACAAGAGCAAATTACACCTATTTAGACAGACCGGATTACAACCAGACAACGGCACAGTCCGTTATCATGAATGTACAGGCCGAATTTGATTCCCTGATTCATTCCATTGTTACAAAAGTGAATGAAGTATTTGCTTCGGTAGCGGACAAAGATAACGGATATATGGTTGATAAGGACGGTAATCCTTTGCAGATATTCCAAAAGATTGCATCAGATGGCTATGATGCAACCGGTAATTATATTGCAGAGGATCCTACAGAGGAAAAAGGAACAACCCTCTATACTGTTGCAAATCTGACCATCAATGAGGATCTGATGAAAGAAGCTACCTTGATTGGTCTTGTTAAACCCGATCAGTCAGAAGACTTCGAACTGATTAAACAACTGCAGGATGTCTTTACCGCAGAAGAATATGTACTCAATCCCAATGTCGTGACCAAGACAAATCTGATTGATTTTTATTCCAATCTGGTTTCCCAGATCGGAAGCAGCGGTTCGGTATTTAAGAGTGTTTATACCAATCAGGAGACAACCGTTAACAGTACGGAGTTTGCACGTCAGCAGGTTGTCGGAGTTTCGGATGATGAAGAATTGAATAATATGATAAAATTTCAGAATGCATACAATGCAAACAGCCGTTTTATCAATGCAATCAATGAAATGATTGAGCATATTATCAATACACTGGGAGCATAAGGACAGTACAATGAACATGTATTAGATTAATGATATCCAATAAAAGCAAGATATTCGTACATAGAACTATCGAATATTAAACGGTCGGATATCAAACTATCGAATAGAAAGGAAGTGGCATAGATGGCTTCAACATTTTTTGGATTAAATATCGCATATACAGGTTTGACGGCAGCAAATGCCGCTTTAAATACAACGGCAAACAATATCTCCAACACCAATACGGATGGCTATTCCAGACAGCTTGTCAATCAAAAAGCAGCCAACAGTATCCGTACTTATACAACATATGGTTGTTCTGGTGCCGGTGTGGAAACGATGTCCATTGAGCGTGAAAGAGATGCCTTTTATGATTTCAAATATTGGAATAACAATGCTAATAAAGGTGAGTTTGAAGAATTAGAATATTATATGAAGCAGATTGAAGATTACTTCAAAGATGATTCTACGGTAGACGGTTTCTCTACCATCTTTCAGAAAATGTATACCATGTTAGAAGAGTTGGACAAAAATTCCGGAGATGCCGTTACCAAAACACAGTTTTTGGGATTCGCCGCTAATATGACATATTATTTCAACAATATGGCAGGAAAATTGGAAACCCTGCAGTCTGACTGCAATCAGGAATTAAAAAACGTGGTGGCGCAGATTAACAGCTATGCGGAAGAGATTGCTTCCTTAAACCAGCAGATCAATGTCATTGAACTTTCCGGTTCCATGGCAAATGAGTTAAGGGATCAGAGAGATTTGTTAATCGATAAATTATCCGTGTTAATTGACGTATCTACAGAAGAACAACCGGTTTACGATACCAACAATGCAGGACGCGAGACCGGTGCAACCAGATATGTGGTAAAAATTGCAGGCGGACAGACTTTGGTTGATTCGTCATCCTATAATACGTTAGAGTGTCGTGCAAAGGAAAATTATGCAAGCAATAATCAGTCGGATGTGGTTGGTCTGTATGATGTCTATTGGAAAGACGGTCGTGACTTTTCGTTGGCAAGTGATCAGATTGGCGGACAATTACGTGGTCTGATTGAAATCAGGGATGGAAATAACGGCGAAAACTTTAACGGAACCGTGACGGAAATCGGAATGAACGCCGCCGGCAATACTACGGTAAAAGTAGATGTCAGCGCTGATTATTTAAAGGACTTTTCCACATGTACACTGCCGATTGACGGTGGCGTGTTAAAGCTTGGTAGCAAAGAATATTATTTTGACAGCTTTGAAGCAAACTATGCTCTAGATGCTGATGGAAATCCCTATATTGAAAGCTATAATTTCATTATCAGCAAAGAACCTGAAAAAAATGCAACCCAGCCGGATATCGGCAGAATTGGAAAAGATGCGACAGTCGGTTACAGTATTGCATATCAGGGCATTCCTTATTATCAGGAACAGTTAAACGAATGGTGCCGTCTATTTGCGGAAGCATTCAATAAGATTGTGACACAGGACGGTGCTGTGGACGGTCATGGAAATACGCCGGATGTGGTCTTTGTGGCAGATGATGCCGTAGATGATAAGCAGCGGACCTTCCTTACTTCCAGACAGCCAATCGCTGCCGGAGATGTGATATCCAGCAAGGATGATTCTTACTATTATCTGACCGCAAAGAATTTTAATATCAATTCCAAGATGGTTGATGATCCGCAGCTTATGGCTACCCATACCGGTAATGCGGATGAAGCCAGTAAAAGTGATATTGTGGATCAGCTGATTAAATTAAAAACCGATACATCTATTATGAGTTTCCGCGGATGTGGAGCCGGAGATTTTCTGCAGTGTGTTTTGGCTGATGTCGCTTTAAATACACAGAGTGCGACCACCATGCACAGCAGCTATGATAACATTTCCAAAGCCATTGATAATCAGAGACTGTCAGTTTATGGAGTGGATACGGATGAAGAAGCACTCAATCTTGTCCAGTATCAACATGCTTACAATCTGGCATCACAGATGATTTCGGTTTTGTCGGAAGTCTATGACCGTTTGATTTTGCAGACGGGAGTATAAAATTAGAATAGCAAATTATCAAATTATGGGGACGGTTCTTTTGATACAACCGTCCCTGTTTTTATGCTACTGAAATTACATTTTTTCTTCAAAGGCGGAAATGTTATCGACACTGATTGCTATTTTATGCCATTTTCTCAGTTGCTCTATATCTGTGGAAGAATTAATCTGCTGTAATATAGAATTGGGGACGGTTTCCAATTCGGTTAAAGCTTCGATGATATCTTCACGTTTGCTTTCGATACGTCCTTCTGCAAGTCCCTCCGCAAGCCCCTCCTTACGAGCCTCTGCCTTTGCATCCATTGTTTCAAAATCAATGTATTCTCCCCATGTCATATACCGATACCTCTCTTCCGGTGACGTCTTTACTTTTGTCACATATTTGTGCAGTTGTTTGGTCAAATCTGTCGTTGCATTCTCTTCTCTGCTGTTTGCGATATACTTTAGCAAAGCGCTCAGTTCACTGTCTTCACCATCGGAAGCTGTCGTGATAAAATAATAAAAGTCCAGTCCATCCGGATAGGGTATGGTAGTATCCTCTTCGCACATGTTATGAAAATGATACTTTGTCTGCCCCTTTCCAAATGGATCATAGTCTAAGATATTAATCACGCACAAATCCGGCAACCTGTTGAAATCTCTTTCACCCGAATACAGGTTTTGGGCATCAATCTTTGCCTGATTGAACCGACTCCTCTTAAAAAGATTGTCTGCATTTTTGTGGTGTGGTTCGAAATCATAAACCTTATCCGGCAGTTCGTTTTCCTCCGGTTTGTGGGAAAAGGACTGCATTTCCACATCCATGCGGATTCCACGCCCAATCTCATCGCTTCCCGGAATGATTTTTTCAGCATGTACCCGGACATGAGCCACTTTTTCATGCAAAAGCCCCTCAGCAAGCAGCCTGCCGTATGCCGGTCCACCTTCCAAATCGGATGCCAGTGCCAGCACCAAAAAATTGTCCATCAAATCCAGTTCTTCAAATTTCTTTTTACTCATATAATCCTCCTTACCGGCGGAGCCATGAGTAAAAATAGATTTTCAAAACAAATCCAAACTCCGCCAACATATAAAATTATTTCTCTGTGAAAAATGTTGGCGAATGCCAAGATATTGCTGAAGATGTGATTTACAGCAGATGTTTTCACTTAAGATAGTTTGTATTATAGTTTCAAAAATAGCAGATGTCAATACGATTTTTGGAAAAATATATACGAATTTTCGTTAATGGATAAAATGGAACAAAAACAGGTTGATGTTTTTGGGAGCGTGAGTATACTATAAGTACCAAGAGAGGAATCTCTTCCTGGCAACAGGATACGAAGCATAAGGTGTTTGCTTCCGTTGTGCTGGCAACGTTAAAACTTTGCAATTACTCTTTGGCATAGAGGATAATCAAGCCGAGCAGGTAAAAGGCCTGTGATCTGGTGGCAAAGCACCATAACGAAACCAGTTTTTAAGAAATCATGGATAACTATGAAGTGTATAGTACAGAGTGCAGCATCTTAACGGTGGTGCACTTTGCCATTGTTCTTTTATCTATAAGTTTGTTTTAAATCCAAGAAAAAGAAATTGTGTTTCGCTAGTATAAATGGTAGCATAGATTATAAAAATATGTAGTTTGAAGATGTTTAACCATTGTTCAAGACAGATATTTTTTGATATAATTTTGGGTGTAATTTTTTCTGAAACTATAAACTTATTATTTTTTTAGCCGATAACATTATTAAGAAACGCACCAGAGCCTGTAAAGTCAGGTTTGTTATGATGCAAAGGAAACAAAACACAGATTTCACACGGAGGTGGATAATATGGCAATTGAACCATTAGGAAGCATTATGTCGGTGCAGGCACAACCTGCTCAAAAAGTGGAACCGATTCAGCCCGTTGCAAGCACGGAAGCAAGTGTACAGGCAGAAAAAGCTCCTGATTTAAAAACTACAATTGTAAATGAAGTCAGCAAAAAAGATGACGGAAATGCAAACGATGGCAGACAGAATCAGACCAATAATGAACAGATTAAAAAGGCTGTTGAAAAGCTTAATAAAAGCATGGTTAATTCTGAAGCGATTTTTGGCATTCACGAGAAAACAAATCGCGTTACTATTAAAATAGTAGATAAAGAAAGTAAAAAAGTAATTAAGGAATTACCTCCTGAAAAAACTTTGGATATGATTGCGAAAGTTTGGGAAATGGCAGGTATTTTAGTTGATGAGAAACGATAGGAGGTAATGCTATGGCAATTCGTTTATCAGGATTAAATTCCGGATTGGATACGGAAAGTATTATCAAGGAATTGGTCAGTGCAAAAAGTATGAAAGTTACCAGTTTAAAAAAGGCTCAAACGAGACTTAGCTGGAAACAGGATGCATGGAAAAATTTGAATAGTAAAATATACAGTTTGTATACAGATACGATATCAAATCTTAGATGGGATAAAACGTTTGTTAAGAAAAAAACGGAGGTATCAGACAGTTCTATTCTTTCTGTTACAGCCGGAACGGATGCTCCGATTGGTGTTCAGGAAGCACATGTTGAAAGTCTTGCAAAATCCGCATACCTTACAGGTGGAGAAATCAGTACGACATCCGGAGAAAGTGTAACGGGCAGTACTAAATTGGCAGATTTGGGTGTTGCTGTAGGAGAAAAGCTTTCGGTTGCCACGAATGGAGAAAACTATGAACTGGAAGTGACAGACGCTACAACCATGAATGATTGGGTTTCAAAGCTCAAAGAAGCCGGATTAAATGCAAGCTTTGATGAGACAAATCAGAGAATGTATATAAGCGCAAAGAAAACTGGAACGGACCATGACTTTTCCTTCGGCGGTAGTGATACTTCGCTTTCGGCACTTGGCTTGGTAGTTGATGGAAGTGAAAAAACGGCTACCAAAATCGACGCAAGCAATGCCGTACTTGTATTAAATAAAGTTCGTTATGAATCATCAAGCAACAATATTGTAATTAATGGCTCTACATATGAATTAAAAGGTGTGTCTTCTAAGAATGAAGATGGCTCTTATAAGGATATATCCATTACAACAAATGATGATTTTGATGAGGTATATAATGTAATTAAAGATTTTGTCACAAAATACAACGAACTGATTAATGAGATGACCAAGTTGTATAATGCCGACTCCGCTTCAAGTTATCAGCCGCTTACTTCTGAAGAAAAAGATGCCATGACGGACGAAGAAGTGAAGGAATGGGAGACGAAGATTAAAGATTCCTTGTTGAGCAGGGATACTTCTTTAAGCACGATTATGAATGTAATGACCAGCACAATGGCAGAGGGTGTTGAAATCGACGGAAAGAAAGTTTATCTTTCTAACTATGGTATTTCCACGCTTGGTTATCTGAATGCAGGTAAAAATGAACAAAATGCGTATCATATCGATGGTGATAAAACGGATGCTTCAACAAGTTCCAAAACAGATAAGCTCAAAACTGCGTTGGCCACTAATGGAGAAGGTGTAGTGGAGTTTTTTACGGCTCTTGGCAACAAATTATATTCCAATATGACAAATGCCATGCAGCGAATTGATGGAGTTCGTAGTATTTATAAGGTATACAACGATAAGCAAATGGCAGACGAATATAGTCAGTATACCAAAAAAATATCAGAAGCTGAAGAGCGCTTAACTGCTTATGAAGATAAATGGTATAAAAAATTTACTGCGATGGAAACGGCTCTGTCTAAGATGTCAACGAAACAAAGTGCTATTAGTGGATTGTTTTCTAGTTAAATAAAGAACTGAGAGGAAAAAACTATGGCTGTTAGTAGAAATCCCTATGCACAATATCAAAACAGCAAAGTCCTGACCGCTTCTCCGGCAGAACTTACTTTGATGCTTTATGATGGGGTTATCAAATTTATAAACATGGCAATTGTCGCCCTTAAAGAGAATGATTATGAAAAAGTGAATATTAATGCTCAAAAGGCTCAAAGGATTGTGGATCATTTAAATGAAACACTGAACGACAAATATGAAGTATCGAAAGATTTTCATAATATATATAGTTGCATTATGTATGCATTGACTCAGGGTAATATTCATAAGGATATTTCTGAATTCGAGAGGGCCTTGGATTATGCAAAATCTATCCGAGAGACTTGGAAACAGGTAATGGATATGTCGGTAAGAGGTAGTTCAAATTGAGAAATGAAATAAATATTTTGATCGATTCATTAATAAAAAAGAAGAGCTATCTGAAAGAGATTTTGGAAGATTCGATTACTCAGCTGGAAATAGTATCTTCTGATGATCCAAATCTGGAAGAGTTTGACTTTCTTGTGGATCATAAATCTGATTTGCTGGAAAAAATTGATAGAAGCGATGAGGGATTTGATGCAATATTTAAAAAAATCCGTAATGATCTCATTGAACAAAAAGATAGGTATACTACAGAAGTGAGACAAATGCAGGATTTGATTCGGGAAATTTTGGATTTAGGATCAGATATTCATAAAACAGAACAACAGGTCAAGAATAAATTATCACCGGTTCTTAAGCAATATAAGGATAGACTATATAAAGAAAAGGCGGATGGAAAAGCGGTTATGGATTATTATAAACAGGCTAATCAGATGAATTATGTATCACCGGCTTTTCTCGATCAAAAAAAATAAAAATTTTTCAAAAAAATTATAAATCGGGGTTAAGTATTTAAAATGAGCTCCGATATATAATACAAGTAAAACAAATTACTTATTAATCAATTGTAACAGTTCTTATAAATGAAGCGTACGGTCAGATATGAGGAAAGTTACAAAACAAAAAGGAGCCGCATGGACGCGGTGGTAAATTCAAGGAGGAATGTATTATGGTAGTACAACACAATATGAGAGCTATGAACTCTAACAGAATGTTAGGTTTAACAGCAAGCGCACAGAGCAAATCAACAGAGAAATTATCTTCAGGTTACAGAATTAACCGTGCAGCAGATGATGCAGCTGGTTTATCAATTTCTGAAGGTATGAGAAAACAGATTAGAGGTCTTACACAGGCATCCAGAAATGCACAGGATGGTATCTCATTTGCACAGACAGCTGAAGGTGCTTTGGCAGAAGTTCAGGATATGTTACAGCGTGTAAATGAATTAGCAGTTCAGTCTGCAAACGGTATCAACAGTGATACACAGCGTGGATACTTAAATGAGGAAGTTACAGCTCTTACAACAGAAATGGAACGTATTTTCTCAGCAACTAAGTTCAATGGACAGGATGCATTCGGTGGTTCTGCAGCTATGGATGTTTTTGTAGCTGAAGAAAATGGATCAACTGCAACTATCTCTATTGATACATCAGATATGAAAGCTTCTGCATTGGGATCATTTGATATTTCTTCTGCTTCTGGTGCAAAAACAGCTATTGGTGATGTTGCAGATGCAATTGAAACTGTTTCTGGTTGGAGATCATCTCTTGGTGCAGCTCAGAACCGTTTGGAGCACACAATCAACAACTTAGACAATGTAGTAGAAAATACAACTGCATCAGAATCACGTGTTCGTGATACAGATATGGCTACTGAGATGGTTAAGTATAGCAATGCTAACATCCTTGCTCAGGCAGGTCAGGCAATGCTTGCTCAGTCAAATCAGGCTAATCAGGGTGTATTATCTTTATTACAGTAATAAGGAAATAAAACTACCAGATGGGAGCCGGCAATGCCGACTCCCATTTTTTCATTGTAACATAGAATTAAAATTGATATACTTGTATCATAAAAATTATAGAGGTAAATTATGATGAATTATCCCGAAAACTATTTTAAAGAAGAAGTTAGGTGTGGATTTCGAATTACGGAAATGATGAAACGAAATTGGGCATCTCAATTGGAAGTCTTATCGGAATTGGAGAGGATTTGCAAGAAATATAATTTGGAGTATTTTGCAGGTTCGGGAACATTGCTTGGTGCTGTGCGTCATAAGGGGTTTATTCCGTGGGATGATGATATTGATGTAGCTATGAAGCGAAGTGATTATATGAAACTCATGAATGTCATTGTTCAGGAAATGCCAAGTGATTTTTGGGTAAAAACAATCTATAATGCGCAGGACTGGGACAATACTTTTGCGCGTGTTGTAAATACAAAAACGATCCCTTTGTCCGGAGAAAAACTTGAGAGATTTCATGGTGCTCCATTTGCGACAGGACTTGATATTTTCCCAATGGATTATCTTCCGAAGGATAAAGAACTGGAACGGGTTCAAATACAACTACTTGATTTGGCTGACAAAATGATAGTAAATTTATTAAAAAATAAAAACGGTTGGTATAAAGATGGAGGTGAAGAAATCCAGGAGAATATTAAACAGGAATTGAGTGAAAGTTTTAAAATATTCGCTGAATTTGGAGCGTTGCCATCTTCCTTGGAAGGAAAGTCTATTATGCAGATTTTTCAGTTGATTTATGATCAGCTTTGTATGTTTGGGACAGAAGATGGTGATAGATGTGTTTTCTTTAATACAATGCATCGAAAGGGATTTCATAAAATCTATAGGGCTGAGTGGTTTGATGAAATTATAGATATGCCATTTGAATATGGAACAATACGCGTTCCGGCTGCGTATGATGAGATATTGACAATAGACTATAATAATTATATGAAATTTACTCTTTCTGGTTCATTTCATGGATATCCAGTCTATAAAAATCAACTGCAACGACTGATAGATGCTAAAAAATGGGATGGTAAAATTGATCCCAAAGATTTGGGGATTCAGGATGAACAAAAAGAGAATGTAAATGAAGCGGGTTTGGTGGAAAAGTGGGAAAAACAGCTTTCTGATAGAAATCGAGAAAATAAAAAGATTGTTCTTTTTGAGTCTATGATTACTGCTCTATTACGATGGGAAGAAAAATATCTTGATGTGTTGGAAATTATTCTGGAAAAAATAGTTTCGTCCAATAAGTTGTTTTTATGGTGGAGACCTTTTGTTAACGAAAATACTCCTTATCGGGATGTTCGACCAGAATTATTTGATAGATATAGCAAAATATGTGAGAAATATAAATCGAATTTAAATATGATATATGATGATAGTGATACAAATAGTATTGCTATGGAATTGTGCGATGTTTATTTGGGTGATGATTGCATGATTGGTGATGAAATGAAAAAGAAATATAAAAAATGCTATATTATCGATATGAAGTCGGGAAGACCGGAAAATATTGTAAAAAAGATAAAATAAGATATTTTATAGTAAAATTGATTTCTTGA
>JAFOEY010000061.1 GCA_017387565.1 Lachnospiraceae bacterium
AACCTGCTGGACTACGTCATCGAGGTTTCCACCGACAAGGAGACCTGGACTGAGGTCGCCAAGGGCGACACCGTCGACGGCACTACCGAGATCAAGTTCGAGCCCGTTGCCGCCCGCTACGTCAAGCTGACCGCAACCAAGTCCTACCAGTATTGGAAGTAAGGTAATAATTGTCGTCAATGTTAAGGTCTTCTTAAGCTCTTTTTTCATCTCCATCTCCTCCCCTCAAATCCGAAAGCCACAGCATGACTTCCTCAACAACTGATACATTTAAATCATAAAAAATAAAATTCTTTTCTCTCTCTTCTGTCACCAGATCCGCTTTTTTCAAAATATTCAAATGGTAGGAAATGGTAGCACCTGTCATTTCAAAATGACTGCCAATTTCCCCTGCTGAAAGCGGTTTCTCTTTCAACAGCATCAATATCTCTCTGCGAACCGGGTCTGATAATGCTTTAAAGGTTTCTGCAAATCCCACTTCCTCACCTCCAAATCTGTTTAGAAAATTATCTAATTAGATATTTTTCTAAATAATATCATACACATTTGCAATTGTCAATGTTATTCGCTATACTGTTTAAAAAATATAGAAAAGAGGCGTTTTATGTCAGAAAAATTATCAGCAAAAGTCTTCTCTTTCGTGGGATATCTTGCCAACTTTATCGTAATAAATCTTCTTTGTATTGCATGCTGTATTCCGGTTGTGACAGCCGGTCCGTCAATCTGTGCCATGTATTACTGCATGCTGAAAGTCGTACGTAACCAGGAGATGAAGCCTGTCAAAGACTTCTCCCACAGCTTTAAAGATAATTTAAAACAGGGATGTATCCTGCAACTGATTGTCCTTGCAGTCAGCATTGTTACAGCATTTCTCTTAAAATATGCCATCAGCATTTTTGCAAACGGATCATTTTACCAGGTCATTGCCTGTATTATATTTATCATTGTATTTGCTATTCTGCTGGACTTTACAATGCTTTACCCGGCACAGGCACAGTTTGCAAATCCATTAAACATTACGTTTAAAAATGCATTCTTATTTGCAATTTCCAATCTGCCGTATGTATTGATTATGCTTTTATTAAATATCTTGCCAATCCTTCTGTTCTTAGGATGGACAGAACTTTTTATTGTATTGATTCCGTTTTATCTGTTTATGGGATTTGCAAGTGCCTGTTATGTGAATTGCAGATTCTTAAAGAAAATTTTTAAGCCATATGTACCAGAAGAGTCAAAGACTGAAGAAATATAATTAATTTCAAAAAACACTTGCAATTTTCTAATTTTATGATATTATATCAATAACAGTAATCATTACTATTTAATTAGGAGGACAATTATATGAAGAATTACGTTTGCGGCCCATGCGGCTATGTATATAATCCAGAACTCGGTGATCCGGATAGCGGTATCAAACCAGGTACAGCATTTGAAGATCTTCCGGAAGATTGGGCTTGTCCAATCTGCGGACTTGACAAAGGCGTATTTGAAGAAGAATAATTCTTTTTCTTATATCATAAAACAGAATTCACCCAAAAAAAGAGACTGCGCTCCACACAGTCTCTTTTTCATTATTAAAGATTTGCTTTAATTTTTTCAATCATTTCATCATATTCTGCATCTGTCAGATATTTTCTATCCGGATTCATAGCAAATACGCCGCCCCATTCAAATGGATCATCTTCATATTTTGGTACAAGATGGAAATGTAAATGACATCCTGTATCACCATATGCGCCATAGTTTACTTTCTTTGGTCCAAATGCTTTGTGAATTGCATTTGCAGCTTTTGCAACATCTGCGAAATAACGATTTCTTTCTTCTTCGCTGATATTTACGATTTCACTTACATGATCCTTGTAAGCAACGATACATCTGCCTGGATGGCTCTGTTCTTTAAAAAGGATCAGTTGGCTTACATCTAAATCACAAATTTTAATTCCGAATTTTGCTAGAAGTTCTCCGCCCTGGCAATATCCACAATTCTGCATAGTATTTCCCCCTTAATATTACGCCTGCTTCGACGTTTCATGATAGCTACATTATACGCTCTCCCCGGATTATCTGACAACAGGAATATTTTATTTTAACTTCTTTTAAATCATTAAAAAAAGAATCTTTTGATTCTTTCAAATCAGCACCACCCGTCTAACGGGTGGTTTGCTCTGCGGCTATAAGCCTTTGTTACCGGCCAGCGCCTAAAGACGCTGGCTTTCACTTCGTTCAAGCCTATCGCCTTTGCCGCCTTCGCCACCCCTAGAAGGGGTTACGTATTACTTGCTACCCTTAAAAGGGTCCTCATACTCTTTTACACTGAGTTTATCGAGGGCTATATCCGCTGTTTCTTGTTCTCTTATATATTTCTTTATTGTTTCTTCGTTGAGTCCTACTGTGCTTACGTAATAGCCCTCTGCCCAAAAGTGTCGATTTCCAAATTTATATTTCAAATTTGCATGTTTATCAAATATCATCAGTGCACTCTTGCCTTTCAAATATCCCATAAAACTAGATACACTGATTTTGGGCGGTATGCTCACTAACATATGAACGTGATCTGACATTAAATGCCCTTCTAATATTTCCACTCCTTTATAACTACACAACTGCTTTAGAATGTCTCGTATACTTTCTTTGTATTGATTGTAGACAATTTTTCGTCTATACTTTGGAGTGAACACGATGTGATATTTACACATCCATTTCGTGTGAGATAAACTATTCGCTTTTTTAGCCATTAAAATCACCTTTCCTTTCGTTATGATAGGCCTGAACAACCTCATTATAACGGAAAGGTGATTTTTTTGTATAACAGCCGTCGCGCACCCGCATAGCAGGTGGTTGATATTTCGCACGCTTCGCGTACTCAACTGGGACTATCCGTCCCATAACAAAAAACGGAGCGGGAAATTTCCCGCTCCATTTATTTTGCACATAAACTTTACTTATTTAAGTGTCATGTATTCGAATTTGATAAGTCCTGATGTATCCTGGATGAAGTTATCAATGTGATCCTGTACTGCAACTACGTTTGCATAGCTGTATACTGGGATGATTGGAAGATCAGCGATTACCATATCTTCAGCCTGTCTTAAGATTTCAAGTTTCTTTGTTAAATCAAGTTCCTGAGCTGCTGCATTGATTAATGCATCGTATTCA
>JAFOEY010000031.1 GCA_017387565.1 Lachnospiraceae bacterium
AGAGGACCGGGATGGACGGACCACTGGTGTACCTGTTGGCGACCAACGCCATGGCAGGGTAGCCAAGTCCGGCAGGGATAAACGCTGAAGGCATCTAAGCGTGAAGCCCCCCTCAAGATGAGATATCCCAAGTAGTAAGACCCCTTAGAGAGTATGAGGTAGATAGGCTTAAGGTGTAAGTGCAGTAATGCATTCAGCTGATAAGTACTAATCGGTCGAGGGCTTGACCAAAGCTGGAAACGGAAGTCGAAAGAAGACGTAAGTCGAAAAGAAGATCAGAGATTAAAACGTGTTTGTTCGGTTTTGAAGGTACATCCTTTTATGAATTTGTTTTAAAAAGTTCCGTATGGGACTTTTTTTTATATGTAAATTATGTTATAATTTCTTTATATAGGTTAAGGGGTATACAAATCTTTATGGTTTGTAATAAGAGGTGAACAAATGGATACAAATATACTTTTAGAAAACGGCACCAACGAATTGGAGATTCTGGAATTTACATTAGATGGCAATTCGTATGGAATTAATGTAGCAAAAATCAGAGAGATTATTAATTACACTCCGGTTACACCGGTTCCCAATGCACATCCGAGTATCGAAGGCATTTTTATGCCGCGTGATACCATGATTACTGCAATTGATTTGAAGAATTGCCTGCAAAAGGGAGCGTCCGGTTCCGATGGTCTGTTTATTATTACGAATTTCAATAAGCTGGATATTGCATTTCATGTAGATCAGGTTATTGGTATTCATCGTGTTTCCTGGACAGAGATCATCAAACCCGGTGCTACGGTTTCCACAGCAGAGGATGGCGTTGCAACAGGTATTATTAAGATCAATGAAAAGCTGATTATCATTCTTGATTTTGAAAAAATAGTATGCGACATCAGTCCGGAAACTGGTTTGAAGGTCTCAGATATTGATAATCTGGGTGCAAGACAGAGAAATAATATTCCGGTTTTGGTTGCTGAAGATTCTCCTTTGTTAAACAAGCTGATTGTTGACTGCTTACATAAGGCCGGTTATCAAAATCTGATGCATGTTGAAAACGGAGCAGATGCATGGAATATTATCACGGATTGTATTGCACAGGATAGTCTAAAGGAACATGTTCAATGTGTCATTACAGATATCGAGATGCCGCAGATGGATGGTCATAGGTTGACCAAATTGATTAAAGACAATGCGGAAACAAAGGATATTCCTGTTATCATTTTCTCATCTCTGATAAATGAGGAAATGAGAATTAAGGGAGAAGCACTTGGTGCAAATGCACAACTTACCAAGCCTGAAATTGGAAATTTGATTGAAGTTGTTGATCGTTTGGTTTTATAATATTTACAGAAAGGGCTGGGAAATCCAGTCCTTTTTTTATGCATTCGTGAATGGGTAAATGAATGTGCCTACATAAATGCATTTAATCAATATGAATTAAATTAAAAAAGGTGACAAATGAATATGCAGAGTATGTATAGTCTAATAGATGCTGTGAATGAAGCTGAAATAATACTAATCGGGATAGGAGAAGAATGGACGCCCTCATATGAGGATATTTTATCAGATAAAAGTGTGTTGACCGGGTTGGAAAAATTGTCCGCACTTGATAATCAAAATATTTTGATGTCAAGTTTGCAAAAAATGTACTACGAGTCATTTCATTCTGAACAATTAAAAAAAGCTTACCACAATCTTTTTCAATTATGTGGTTCTAAGGATTATTTTTTGATTTCCTTAAATGTTGACAGATATCCGGAATTGGCCGGCTTTGAAAATGAACGATGCGTTTATCCATGCGGAAACATGGATTATCTTCAGTGTGATATGAATTGCCACAATGAATTACTTCTGGTTCAAAGTACATATCAGACCATACAAAATATCATAAAAGGCAAAATTGAAAGTTCTGAGTTCCAGGAAGAAAAATGTCCATATTGTGGGGGTAAACTTGTTTATAATACCATGGAAGCAATGAAATATTGTGAAGGTGGATATTTAGAGCAATGGGAAGCATATATGAAATTTTTGCAAAAGACCATTAATCGAAAATTATGTATTTTAGAGTTAGGCGTTTCCATGCGTTTCCCGGGAGTAATACGAAATGCGTTTGAAAAAACAGCGTATTATAATCAAAAGGCAAAAATGTTCCGGATTCATCAGACATTAGCGGATGTTCCTCAAAACATGGAGCAAAAAGTGTATGCAAAATACGAGAATTCCGTGGCTTATATTGCAAATTTGTTTGTTTCATAACAATGAATATGATATACTATATCATTGAATAAGTATATATTTTTGAAAACTGACATGAGGTTTATACTATGGCTTCAAATGAGGATTATTTAGACAGTTTGTTAAAAGCTGCAATGGATACTGAGCAATTGGAACAAGATTCTGCAGAAACAATTGTGGAACAACAATTTAATACTGAAATTGAGAATACGGCAGAGACTACCGAAACGATAGATGCTTTTTCTGCCTCAGATGATCCGAATCGCTCATTGCCTCCGGAAGAAATTGCAGCAATGTTTGCTGAATTAAGTGGAATAAATGAGACAAACGAATCAGATGAATTGAATGAAGCAGATGAAACAACGGAAACAAATGATTTGGATGTTTTCAATGCGTCGGATGTATTCAATGAAACGGAAACTCTTGATATGCCGGAAAGTACCGATATGCCGGAAGATTTTGTTGAAATGGATTTATCAAATGTTTTGAAAGATTCAAACGAAACGGAAGTTCCTGATTTAACTAAACTATTAGATATGGATCATGTATCGGATGGGGAGTTTGGGGAAGAAGTTAGCAAGGATGAGACGAATCAGGAAGAAGAGAAGCAACCGGATGAAGATCCATTCTCGTCAGATGAAAAATTAGAGTTTGATCTGGATGGGATTGATGACATTGATGCATTGCTTGGATTAAAGGAAATGCTGCCGGATTATAAGGATTCTTTTAAACAAAATAAGACCTCTGATGTTTCGGATGCCAATGAAAATGCAAGTGATGAGCATGATGAAGCAGAATTGGATTTGGAAGATCAGGATTTGTCCGATATTCTGGGTTTGTTAGGCGAAGATGACAGTGAACTGGCTGAAATCAATGATATTCTAAAAAAATCCGACAATAATGAGATTGTTGATGTTGACGGAATTAGTGAACTTGAAATCAATATGTCCAAAGATATAGAAGATGGACAGAAAGATTTAGAAGCTGAAAGCAAAACAGAAAAGAAGAAAAAGAAGAAAAAAAGATTTGGAAAGAAAAAGACGGAAGAGAATCCTGAAGTAGAATCCAATGAAAATGGTGAAGATGCTTCTTCTGAAATAAAAGAGAAAAAACAAAACTTTTTTAGCAAGCTTATGGCTTCTTTGACGGAAGAAATCGAGGATGAAACGGAAGAAGAAAACAATCAGGAAACGAATCCGGATGTTCCCGCTAAAAAAGGAAAGAAGAAAAAGGGAAAGAAAAAAGATAAGCAGGCAGAAACGAATGAAGAAATCCTGGAAGAAATGGATCAAGAGGATGCCGAAGCTTCGAAAAAGAAGAAAAAGGAAAAGAAACCAAAAAAGAAAAAAGAAAAGAAGATTAAGCCTGTAAAAGTGCCGGAAACAGAACAACCCGGTAAAAAATTGCCACAAAAAATGGTAATCCGGATTTTTGTTTTATGTTTTTCAATTTTGGCAGTGATCTTGATTGTCAATTCCTTTATTCCCGAACTGCTTTCTTTGCAAAAAGCAAGAAAAGCTTTTTATAAGGGAAATTATACGGATGCATATATGGAATTGATTGCACAGGATAAATTAAATGAAAGTGACACCATTCTTCTGAAGAAAGCAGAATTATTGACCCAACTGGATAATAAAATTAAGCTGTATCGGACTTATACAGCAGCCGGTATGAAATTAGAAGGATTACATGCTCTGTTAGAAGGCGTCAGTGTTTATCAAGATAACCAGACGATCATTCAGGAATATGGCATTTCGTATGAAGCCGAACAATTGTATTCTCAGATCGTTGCTGAATTGATGCAGCAATATGGTCTTACTTCGGAGCAGATTAACGAAATTCTTCAATTGGATTCAGTTAGCTATACTTATCGATTAAGAGAATTGACGAATACTGACAATACGATGTCGGAAACAGCGAATCCAACTTTGGATGAGCTGGGAGGGATGGATAAAAATTCTGCGCCGGTAATGCCGGATGTTGATACTTTGGAGGACCCGCTTCAAGAAGAACTGGAATAATATATTGAAATAGGAAGCTGAAATAAAAATTTGAAAGAATAAACAGGATTAGTAAGCAGAAAGCAGGAATAACAATGATAGCAATTATTGACTATGACGCAGGAAACATAAAAAGTGTTGAGAAAGCGTTCCAGTTTTTAAAACAGGATGTCATCCTGACAAGGGATGCCGGTCAGATTTTAAATGCCGATGCAGTTGTTTTACCGGGAGTTGGTTCTTTTGGTGATGCAATGAAAAAGCTGGAAAATTATGGCTTGGTTGATATTATCCGTAAAGTTGTAGAAAAAAATATTCCATTTTTAGGAATTTGTCTGGGGCTGCAGTTGTTATTTGACAGTAGTGAAGAAAGTCCAGCAGTCAAAGGTCTGGGAGTTTTACCGGGAAAGATTGTAAAAATCCCGGATGACCAAGGCTTAAAAGTGCCTCATATCGGATGGAATTCATTAAAATATCCCAAACCGGGCAGATTATTTGAAGGGATTAAGGAAGAGGAATATGTCTATTTTGTTCATTCCTATTATCTGGTAGCGGATACCGATGATATTGTTACGGCAACCACAGATTATGTTGCGCATATTCATGCATCTGTTGAAAAAGGAAATGTTTTTGCGTGCCAGTTTCATCCGGAAAAAAGTTCAGATGTCGGTTTGAAGATTTTGAGTAATTTTATCAAAGTAGTGGACGAATATAAAAATCATTGATGGTTGTATTATTAGTTTAAATAAAAATAAACTAATAAGCTTATTAAAAAGTTCAATAAAAGACTTAATATTAAACTCATTTATAGATTTAATAAATAAGTTTAAGTAGTAGATATAGCATAAAATAGAGGAGTATTTACATATGCATACCAAAAGAATTATTCCATGTCTGGATGTCAATGGCGGAAGAGTTGTAAAGGGAGTAAATTTTGTAAACCTGATTGACGCCGGTGATCCGGTTGCAATAGCAGAAGCATATGATAAAGCAGGAGCCGATGAACTGGTTTTTTTGGATATTACAGCCAGTTCGGATTCCAGAAATACCGTTGTAGATATGGTGCGTAAGGTCGCAGAAAGGGTATTTATTCCATTTACCGTCGGAGGTGGAATTCGTACCGTTGATGATTTTAAAGCGATTTTAAGAGAAGGGGCAGATAAGGTTTCCGTTAATTCGGCAGCCATTATGAATCCTTCTCTGATCAGTGAAGCTGCTGATAAATTCGGAAGTCAGTGTGTTGTTGTCGCAATCGATGCAAAAAGAAATCCGGACGGAAAGAGTTGGAATATCTATAAAAACGGTGGGAGAATTGATATGGGAATCGATGCCGTTGAATGGGCTATCAAGGCAGATAAACTCGGGGCCGGTGAGATTTTGCTTACCAGCATGGACTGTGACGGAACAAAAGCAGGATATGATATTGAACTTACCAAAATGATTTCGGAAAATGTTTCTATTCCTGTCATCGCATCCGGCGGAGCCGGTAACCTTGAACATTTTAAAGATGCCCTGACAACTGGAAAAGCGGATGCCGCATTGGCAGCATCGTTATTTCATTTTAAAGAGCTTGAGATAAAAGAGGTCAAAAATTATCTCAGACAGGAAGGAATCAGTGTCAGACAGTAAAGATTATGGCAGCAATAAGTAATGATTGGTTAGAACCGTTAAAACCGGAATTTTCCAAAGAATATTATAAAAAATTATATTATACGATTATGGATGAATATAAAAAACATCTGGTTTTTCCACCTGCCGATGATGTTTTTAATGCTTATTCCCTGACGCCCTTAAAGGATGTAAAGGTTGTTATTATCGGACAGGATCCGTATCATAATGTCGGTCAGGCACACGGACTGTGTTTCTCTGTTCGTCCGGATGTGGAAATCCCACCGTCCTTAGTAAATATTTATAAAGAATTGCAGGATGACTTAGGGTGCTATATTCCCAACAACGGTTATCTGGTAAAATGGGCCAAACAGGGTGTCCTTTTGTTAAACACCGTATTAACGGTCAGAGCACATCAGGCCAATTCACACAGAGGACTTGGCTGGGAAGAATTTACGGATGCTACCATTCGGGTATTAAATGAGCAGGACAGACCGATTGTATTTATTTTGTGGGGTTCTCCCGCACAGAAGAAAAAAGCGATGTTAAACAATCCGAAGCATTTGATTTTAGAAGCACCGCATCCCAGTCCGTTATCGGCTTATCGTGGTTTTTTCGGAAGCAAACCTTTTAGTAAAACCAATGAATTTCTGATTCAAAATCATTTAGAGCCGATTGACTGGCAGATTGAAAATGTTTAGTTTATATTTACTTATTTGAAAAAAGATGATAAATAATATAAGTAGTATTTTTACCATAATGGAGGAAAGAGCAACATGGAAAAGACACCTTTTGTAACAAAAGAACAGTTAGATGAGATTGTAAAACAATATCCGACTCCTTTTCATATTTATGATGAAAAAGGAATTCGTGAAAATGCAAAGGCATTAAAAGAGGCATTTGCATGGAATAAAGGCTATAAAGAATTTTTTGCGGTTAAGGCAACGCCCAATCCTTTTTTGATTGATATTTTAAAGGAATATGGATGTGGTACCGACTGCTCATCCATGACAGAATTGATGTTGTCGCATGCAATGGGATTTGGAGAAGGCGAGATTATGTTTTCTTCCAATGAAACACCTGCCAGTGAATATGAGTATGCTGCAAAGGTAAACGCCATTATCAATCTAGATGATTTCACCCATATCGACTATTTAGAGAAAACACTTGGAAAATTACCGGAAACACTCAGTATCCGATATAATCCGGGCGGTGTGTTTAAGATTTCAACAAGCATTATGGATAATCCGGGAGATGCAAAATACGGATTTACAACAGAGCAGTTATTTGAAGGATACAAGATTTTAAAAGAAAAAGGCGTGAAAAGATTCGGTATGCATGCATTTCTTGCAAGTAATACCGTGACAAATGAATATTATCCTACTTTAGCTAAAATATTATTTGAAACTGCTGTGGAAATCAAAGAAAAGACAGGCGTATCCTTAAGCTTTATCAATTTATCAGGCGGAATTGGAATTCCGTATCGACCGGATCAGGAGCCGAATGATATTCGTTTGATTGGACAGAAAGTAAAAGAAGTATACGATGAGATTTTAGTTCCGGCAGGTCTTGGAGACGTCGCAATTTATACAGAATTAGGTCGTTTTATGATGGGACCTTACGGTCATCTGGTTACCACAGCCATTCATGAGAAACATACACATAAAGAGTATATTGGTTGTGATGCCTGCGCCGTTAATTTGATGCGTCCTGCTATGTATGGAGCTTATCATCATATTACGGTTGCCGGAAAAGAAAATGATGTTTGTGATCACAAATATGATATTGTAGGTTCTTTATGTGAAAATAATGATAAATTCGCTATAGACCGTATGCTCCCGAAAATTGATATCGGCGATTATATTGTCATTCACGATACGGGTGCACATGGTTATGCCATGGGCTATAATTACAACGGTAAATTAAAGAGTGCGGAATTATTATTAAAAGAAGATGGTTCGGTAGAATTAATTCGAAGAGCCGAAACACCGAAGGATTATTTTGCAACCTTGGACTGTTTTGATATTTATAATAAACTTGATTTTAATTAATGTAATGTTGTAAGTGTCAAAAGTATAAACTGAATATGGAATCAAATGATGTAAATTATGTGTTTTTTGCGATATGAGATGCTTGCGAATTGTGAGAATTTCGTAGCAATGTAGCAATTCATTTACATCAGTGTATGTGTCAGAATTAGTGAAACTATAATTCTTGATTAGCAGAATATTGATGTCAATCATAGACAATATATGTCTTTGATGATAGATGCGTCGTTTTTACAAAATTAATTGACGCAAGGAGAGGAGAAAAATTATGAAAACAAAGAAATTGGTAGCTTTGATGAGTGCGGCTGCTTTACTTGTTATGTCATTAACAGGTTGTGGCGCTTCATCAGAAGGAACGACAACAACAAGCACTGCAGCAGATACCGATGGAGCTGTATATAAAGTCGGTATTGTTCAATATGTGGATGACGCTTCGTTGAATCAGATTGAAAAAGCAATTGAAGCAGAACTGGATAAAAAAGGTTCTGAACTCGGTGTTGTATTTAATTATGCCGATTATACATTTAATGGTCAGGCTGATTCTACAACCTTAAACCAGATTGCAACACAGCTTGTTTCTGATGAAGTGGATGTGATTGTTCCGATTGCAACTCCTACAGCATGTATCATGCAGAACGCAACCGAAGATAATCCGATACCGGTTGTTTTTTCGGCTGTATCTGATCCGGTTGGTGCCGGTTTAGTTGCTTCTTTGGATGCGCCGGGAGCCAATATCACAGGTACATCCGATGCACTTGATACCGCATCAATTTTTGATTTGATGTTTGCCGCTAATCCGGAAATTGATTACGTAGGACTTTTATATGATAAAGGACAGGACTCGTCCACACAGGCAATCGCTGATGCAAAAGCATATTTAGATGCGAAAGGTGTAGCTTATATTGAGAAAAACGGTACCACAAACGAAGAAGTATCTTTAGCTGCAGATGCATTGGTAGCAGAAGGAGTTGACGCTGTATTTACACCTTCTGATAACACGGTCATGACAGCAGAACTTGGTATTTATGAAAAATTTGCGGAAGCCGGAATTCCACATTATGCAGGTGCAGACAGTTTTGCGTTAAACGGAGCATTTTGCGGATATGGTGTTGATTATGTGGAACTTGGTACTGCAACAGCTGATATGATTGTTGATATTCTTGTAAATGGTGCAAAGCCGGAAACAACGGCTGTAAAAACCATGGACAGTGGTATTGCAACCGTGAATACTGATGTTGCAGAAATGATTGGTCTTGATTACAGTATGTTTGCAGATATGTGCACACAGTTAATTGAAACAAAAACAGCAGAAGAATTTGAATAAAAATGCTTTTGTTTTGATATAGGAGTATGTGAAATTATTATGTCCGCATTATCTAATATTTTTACGATGTCAATTGCATTAAGTGCGCTGGAAACAGGTTGTATCTATGCATTGGTTGCCCTGGCATTATTTATTTCTTTTTCTTTATTAAATATCGCTGATTTAACAACCGATGGCTGTTATACATTGGGATGTGCCGTAGGTGCCATGGTAACACTTGCGGGGCATCCGTTTCTGGCCTTATTTGCATCTCTTTTAGCAGGTGCAATGGCTGGGTATGTAACTGCTTTTTTACAGACAAAAATGGGTGTCGAGTCAATTTTGGCCGGAATTATTGTTAATACCGGCCTTTATACCGTGAATATCATGGTCATGCAGTTTTCGTCCGTAGTCAATATTTTTAACTGTGATACCATTTTCCGGTATGCAAAGGAATATATTGGCGGCTCATGGTACAAAGTAATTGTGGTTTTGACGGTGATTGTGATTGTTGCAGCATTTTTAGCCTGGTTTTTAAATACCCGGCTTGGTTTGTCCATTCGGGCTACGGGAGATAATGCGGCAATGGTAAAAGCATCCAGTATAAATCCTGCATTTACGATAACGGTCGGATTATGTGTTGCCAATTCCCTGACGGGACTTGCCGGCTGCCTGTTAGCGCAATATCAGAATTCCTGCGATATCAATATTGGTACCGGTATGGTGACGATTGCCTTGGCAAGTCTGATTATTGGTGAAACGATTGTCGGTAAAGGCGGTATTTTAAGACGCGTTATCGGTGTTATTTTAGGCAGTGTTTTATATCGTTTTATTGTTGCCGTTGCAATTCGTCTGCATGTTCCCGCAGAATGTTTAAAACTGGTATCCGCCATTATCGTTGCGATTGCCATTGCAACTCCTTATTTAAAAGGAAAAGCCGGATTTTGGACTACAAGGTTAAAAAAACAGCATGTAGTCAATAAATCAGGCAATAATGAATAGGAATTGGAGGAAATGGCTATGTTAGAATTGAATCATATCAGTAAGACCTTCAATCCGGGGACGGTAAATGAAAAAAAGGCGTTAGATGACGTTTCACTTCATCTGAACGATGGTGATTTTGCAACAATTATCGGTAGCAATGGTGCAGGAAAATCTACAACTTTTAATGCCATAACAGGTGCATTTTTTGTTGATGAAGGCTCTGTAATTCTGGATGGAAAAGATATTACTTTTACAAAAGAACATGTCCGTTCCAAAGTCATCGGTCACCTTTTTCAGGACCCTTTGCTTGGTACGGCACCACATATGACCATTGAAGAAAACATGGCACTTGCTTATTTGCGTGCCGGTACAAAAAATACGGCTTTTTTCAGCCGGATTTCAGGAAAAGATAAAAAGCGTTTTAGGGAGCAGCTTGCACTACTTGATATGGGACTTGAAAATCGTATGAAGCAACCGGTTGGCCTGTTATCCGGTGGACAGAGACAGGCGTTAACACTTCTTATGGCAACAATGGTAACACCCAAGATTTTGTTGTTAGATGAGCATACCGCTGCTTTAGATCCGGCAACAGCACAAAAAGTTCTTGCTTTGACAAAGACGATTATTGAAGAGCAAAAGATTACCTGTCTGATGGTAACTCACAATATGCAGCAGGCGTTAGACCTTGGTAACCGTTTACTTATGATGGATTCGGGTCGGATTGTTTTTGATGTAAAAGATGAAGAAAAGAAAAAAATGACAACTGCAGACCTTCTGGAACAGTTTAAACTACATGCAGGAAAAACGCTGGATAATGACCGTATTTTATTATCCGGAGTTTCGGAAACATAAGAGAATAGGAGAAAAGAAATGACCAAAATATTGATTTGTGACGATGCTATGTTTATGCGTGCATCCATTCGGAAAATGGTTGAAGCAGAAGGTTTTCAGGTAGTTGCTGAAGCGGGAGACGGGGCAGAGTGCATCACTTCCTATCAGATATATCATCCGGATCTTGTTTTGATGGATATTACCATGCCTGATATGGATGGAATTACAGCAACACAAAAAATCATGGAAATCGATCCGAATGCTAAAATCATTATTGTTTCAGCATTGGGATTGCAGGAAAAAGTTTTTCAAGCTGTTACGGCCGGAGCAAAGGATTTTGTTGTGAAACCTTTTACGAAGGAAACATTAATTCTATGTATGAAAAAATATGTATAACATTTTGGCATACATATAATGAATGATACCCGGATTGGGAGAGCAAAATGTGCGAAGCAATTCGATGGTATTATGGGGCGAAATACTTTATGCCCCCCAACATCATAATGAATCAATTTTTTAACATATACATCATATAAAAGGAAAATGAATATATGAAAACAGTTCAGGTAATGCTTCCTGTTTTGATTATGATTGTCATGGGAGCAATTTTTCACAAAACAGAGTTTATTTCCGAAAAGGGAATGGATGATATTAAAAAATATATAACCAAAATTGCACTGCCTGTGACAATTTTTCATGCAATGGCAATTGCAACCATGAACCGGAATACCGCAATGATTATTCTGGTTATGTTTTTGATGCTTTCTATTGCCATGGCAATTGGATTTTTGTTAAGACCGTTTATGAATGAACCTTATAAAAACTATCTTCCTTTTATGATTACGGTTTTTGAAGGTGGAATGTTTTCCTATCCGTTATATCAAAATCTTTGTGGAGATACTTATTTTGTCAATATTGTCATAGTAGATATTGCGGGATGTATCTTTGGATTTGGTATATTCTACGGAATATTGGCCATGGTGGACCAAAAACTAAAATTTAGTGTAAAAACCATGGCAAAAACGGCGTTTACTTCGCCGACATTTCTTGCGGTTGTATTTGGTCTGTTTATGAATTTGACCGGACTGATGAAAATTTTGCTTAATTCATCTGTTGGAAATCTCTATCTTCCGGTAAAAGAAATCATTACAGCTCCATTAACTGCGATGATCTTGCTGGTTGTAGGTTATTCCATAAAGCTGGATAAATCATTGTTTGTTGTATGTATAAAAACGGTGGTAATGCGTTGTATTGTTATGGCTGTTCTGGGTTTTGCCGCAATCATGTTGTTAAAAAACAGTATCCAGGATATTTACATGCTTACGGCTTTCTTAATCATGTTTATTACAACACCTACTTTTTCTGCACCGGGATTTGTAAAAAATAAGGATGCAGCATCTTATTTTGCCATGACAACATCCATTTATGTTTTTGTCACAATTATCGGATATGCAGTGATTTCTCTGGTATTGTTTTCATAATTACATGAATTTTGAAATTATTTTTTTCAGAAATTTTGAAATCACATGATTTCCATGATTTTTATGATTTTCCTATTTTTAGCTTGATTCTTTTATCCGGCTGTGTTAAGATAAAATTCGGTTGTGAAAACAACATGCCGGTGTGTCGGAATGGCAGACGAGGCAGACTCAAAATCTGTTGTGGGCAACCACGTGCGGGTTCAAGTCCCGCCACCGGCATTGAAAACCCTTGATTTATCAAGGGTTTTTCAATTTTAAACTGGTTACATATGGTTACAAAATATAACAGAGAATGAAGAACGTATTGTCTTACGTTCTTTTTTCTTGCTTTTCCAATATGCTCATGTATAAAGTTGCCGGTTTATTTTTAAGCAATGATATATAGAAAAAACTTTGGAATCTTTTTCAATTTTGTTTTGGTTGAGTTTTTTATATGAAAAGATATTTTGATTGAGTTTTATATATGAAAAGATGGTAAATTTCTATATTATTTGTTACAATAACTGTGGGTGATTGGAATGAATTGTAAAGAGTTTGAAAAAGAAATTCCAAGTTTTATTCATGATAATCTGGAAGAAAGACTGTTACCGGATTTTGTGGACCATGTAAAGCATTGCAGGGATTGCGAAGAGGAACTTGCAATTCAGTATTTAACTACAGAAGGTCTGATACGTCTTGAAAAGGGAGCGTCTTTTTCTTTGGAAAAAGAATTATCATTAAAGATTGGAAGAGCATCCCGTATGGTAAGATTGCGCAATAAAATTGATCTGATTTGTCGCAACATTGAGATATTTTCAATTATCGTATTATGTCTGACATTATTGATATTATTTGTATAAAGAGGTTTGGAATGGCAAAAAAGTTAGTTTTAATTGACGGTCACAGTATTTTAAACAGAGCATTTTACGGAGTTCCGGAATTGACAAATTCAGAGGGACTTCATACCAATGCCATCTATGGATTTTTAAATATTTTGTTCAAGCTTTTAGATGAAGAACAGCCGGATGCGTTAGCTGTTGCCTTTGATTTATCAGCACCTACATTCCGTCATAAGATGTATGACGCATATAAGGGAACTAGAAAAGGAATGCCGGATGAATTAAGAGAGCAGGTACCTGTTATGAAAGAGGTACTTAAGGCCATGAATGTCCTGATTATGGAAAAAGAAGGCTATGAAGCAGATGATATTTTGGGAACCATGGCTAAAAGGGCAGAAAAAGAGGGCTATGAAGTATCATTAGTTTCCGGTGACAGAGATTTGTTGCAGATTGCTTCTGATCATATCAAAATCAGGATTCCCAAGACAAAGGGAGCCCGGACCGAAATAGAAGATTATTACGCAAAAGATGTGTTGGAAAAATATCAGGTAACACCTTTGCAGTTTATCGAATTAAAAGCGCTTATGGGTGATGCGTCCGATAACATTCCAGGTGTCCCAAAAGTCGGTGAAAAGACGGCAACTTCTTTGATGGTAGAATACCGGTCTTTGGATGGTATTTATGAACATGTCGAAGAAATTACCAAAAAGAGTATCAAAGAAACATTGGTGGAAAATAAAGAGCTTGCCTATTTGAGTTTAAAACTTGCTACCATTTGTATTGATGCGGATATTCCTTTTGCTCTTGAAGATGCCAAAATGGATGATTTGTTTACAAAAGAGGCATATGACTGGTGTGTAAAGCTGAATTTCAAAAATATGATGTCCAGATTTGACACCTCTTCTGTTGTGGAACAGGAACCCTTTGAAATGATTCCGGTGACAGAGATTTTGGATGTTGATTCTGTTTTTGCACAATGTGAAAAAAAGAAAAAGGCTTCTCTGTTTGTCTTTGAAGAGAATCATCAGATGCTTGCTCTTTCCGTATCCTGCGAACCTCGAAAAGCATATGTCATTTTCATAGAAAACTTTATAACGCAGGATTATCTTAAGAAAAAGATTACGGCATTATCAAAAATAACGGATAAAGAGCATCCGTTGATTGTTTTTGATGTGAAAAAATTATATTCTTATTCCAAGGTAACGGAGGTATCCGGATATTTTGATGCTAAACTTGCGGCATATCTGATTAACCCCAATCACAAGGAATATCAAATTGAGGATGTCGCCGGTGATTATGCGCATATGAACTGTTTGGACTATAAAACTGTTTTTGGAAAAGAAAAAACGGAAACGGTTGTATCTGACAGCAATCAGGAATTTTTAAATTTCATGGGATTAAGAGCTATTGCTTTATTGACATCCTATGAACCGCTTCGTTCATTGCTTGTGGATTTCAATATGCTGTCTCTTTATTATAAAATTGACCTTCCGCTGACCTATGTTTTGTATGATATGGAAAAGGAAGGTGTCCGGGTGGATGGTAATGACCTTGCAAAATACAGTAAAGAGCTTGGTCTGAAAATTGATGAAGTCGAGCAAAAGATATTTGATCAGGTAGGTGAAACCTTTAATATTAATTCGCCCAAACAGTTAGGTGAAATTTTATTTGAAAAAATGGGGTTAAAGGGCGGTAAGAAAACAAAAACAGGTTATTCCACAGCGGCTGATGTATTGGAGAAGCTGGCAGTAGATTATCCGGTTGTTGCGGATATTTTGGAATATCGTGCTTTGACCAAGTTAAAATCCACTTATGCTGACGGACTTGTTACCTATATTGATGAAGACAGCCGAATTCACACTTCGTTTAATCAAATGATAACCGCAACGGGACGACTTTCATCGACAGAACCCAATTTGCAAAATATTCCCATGCGAACGGAAATGGGCAGAATGATACGAAAAGTCTTTAAGGCAAAAGAGGGGTGTGTCCTGGTTGATGCGGATTATTCCCAGATTGAACTTCGTATTTTGGCACATTGTTCCAACGACCGGGAATTGATTGCTGCATATCAGTCCGGGACGGATATTCACCGGATTACTGCATCCAAGGTATTTCATGTGCCGCTTGATGAAGTCACAAGTCTGCAAAGAAGAAATGCGAAAGCTGTCAATTTTGGTATTGTATACGGAATCAGTGCTTTTGGATTAAGTCAGGATATTAACTGCTCACAGAAAGAAGCGGCGCAGTATATGAAACAGTATTTTGAAACCTATCCGGATGTAAAAAAATATCTGGAACAGACAGTTTCAGATGCAAAGGAAAACGGCTATACAACTACATTGTTCGACCGTAGGAGACCTATGCCCGAGTTAGCAAACAGCAATCATATGATACGGCAATTCGGTGAACGTGCTGCGATGAATGCACCGATTCAGGGAACAGCGGCTGATATCATAAAAATAGCGATGATTGATGTATATCATGGCCTGAAAAATGCCGGATTAAAATCAAAATTAATCTTACAGATACATGATGAATTGTTAATTGAAGCATATGAAGATGAATTAGAACAGGTTAAGGAAATATTAGCAGATAAAATGCAGCATGCCGTATCATTGGCGGTACCGATGGAAATTGATTTAAATGTCGGAGCTACATGGTATGATGCACATTAGGAAACGTCTATGAAAACAATCGGAATTACCGGCGGTGTTGGTGCCGGAAAATCATTGGTTTTGGATTATATAAAAAAACACTATCGTGCAAAAGTTTATTTGGCAGATGAAATTGCCAATACGTTAAAGCTTCCCGGCAATCTCTGTTATCAGGATATTGTCAGCCTGCTTGGTGAAGATGTTTTGTGTGAAGATAAAACCATTGACAAAAATAAAATGGCAGATAAAATTTTTTCCCAAAAGGATTTACTGGAAAAAGTAAATGCCATTATTCATCCTGCCGTGAAACAATTTGTTATGAATGAAATAGAGCAGGAGCGAAAAAAAGGTGAAATTGATTATTTTATTTTAGAAGCAGCACTTTTAATTGAAGATCATTATGATCAAATTCTGGATGAATTGTGGTATGTATATGCCAGTCCAAATGTCCGTAGTACCCGGTTAAAGGAAAGCCGTAATTATTCTGACAAAAAAATTTCAGGAATTATGTCGTCTCAGTTGCCGGAAGAAGAATTTCGAAGACATTGTAAAGTCATGATTAATAATGATTCAGATGTAGAATATCTTTATTTTCAAATAGATAGTCATTTGGAGGAAGAATAATTGGCTACTGATAAAAATGCAAAAACAGGAAATTATGTATATGGTCTTGATATTGGTACCCGAAGTATCGTGGGTACGGTCGGATATCGTCAAAAGGATCGTTTTATTGTCGTTGCACAGCAATCCATTGAACATGAATCAAGGGCTATGATAGATGGTCAGATTCATGATATTAATACGGTCAGTGAAACCATTCGGGAAGTGACCGATATTTTGGAAGAACGTATCAAACAACCGTTAAAGCAGGTTTGTATTGCGGCGGCAGGTCGTGTTTTAAAGACTGTCACGGTTCATGTTGATATGGATTTGGAAGGCGAAAAAACGATCTCAAAAGAAGATATTTTTGCATTGGATTCTCTGGGAATTGAAAAAGCATATGAAACGTTTTCCAAAAGCGATGATTTTGATGAAAACATGAAGTTTTATTGCGTCGGTTATTCTATTATGCATTATTTTATGAACGGTTATCCGATGAATCAGTTGGAAAATCATAAGGCAAAAGAGATATCCGCTGATCTGATTGCTACATTTCTGCCGGATGATGTGGTGGATGGTTTATATAAATCCGTGGAACTGGCGGGGTTAGAGGTTGCAAACCTTACCTTAGAGCCGATTGCAGCAATTGAGCTTGCGATTCCCGAAATGTACCGTATGTTGAACATTGCGTTAATTGATGTCGGTGCCGGAACATCGGATATTTCCATTACAAAGGATGGCAGTATCATTGCCTATGGAATGCTCCCCATTGCAGGAGACTGTCTTACCGAAGATATTGCCAGACATTGTCTGGTTGATTTCCAGACTGCGGAAACAATCAAACGCGGAATTACAGATCAGGATATCGTAGAATACAAAGATATTATGGGAATTCCCCAAAAGATTTCCAAAGAAGAAGTCTTATCCGTGATTTCAGATAATCTTGAGAATATGTCACGGCTTGCGGCTGAAAAAATAAAAGAATTAAACGGGAATAAACCGGTGAGTGCCGTATTTGTTGTCGGTGGTGGCGGAAAGATTGAAACTTATACCGAACGTGTTGCCCAGCACCTTGGAATTGCTCCCGAGCGTTGTGCTGTTCGAGGCGAAGAAGTTATGACAAAAGTAGATTTTATGGAAAAAAATGTCGTGAAAGATTCGCTTTTGGTTACTCCGATTGGTATTTGTTTGAATTACTATGAGCAGAGTAACAATTTTATTTTTGTGAATTTTAATGAAAAACGGATTAAATTATATGATAATAATCATCTGGCTATTGTAGATGCAGCCATTTTAGCAGAGTTTCCTAACGAAGATCTCTTTCCAAAACGCGGTGAATCATTAGATTTTACTTTAAACGGACAGGCAATGTCATTAAGAGGTAAGAGAGGGGAATCCGCAACCGTATGGTTAAACGGCGAAGAGGCTGATATCCATGCATCCATACGCAGTAATGACATTATCCGGGTTGTTCCGTCGACTTCAGGTGAAAAGGCTTCCATGGTTGTGTCAAAATTGCCCGGATATAATGGCAATCTGACGATTAAGTTTGAAGATAGTGAGATGATTCTTCCGAAGTTAGCAAGTGTTAACGGGAAACTACAGTCAGCATATTATCAGATTCAGGATGGCGATGTTGTTGAACTGATGGATTATTATACGGTTCTTCAAATTGCAGAATTTATGGATGTTTCCGCTGAAAGTATAAAAAACGTCTGGGTCAATCATGAGAAGGCAGGGCTGGATACTAAAGTTTATCATAATTTCTCTGTTTCTTTCGAGATGACAGATGGTTCGGATGCTGAAAATGAGATGGATTCATCTGACGAAATTACTGATAATGTGGCTGAAACCTCCACTATCAATACATCATCTGAAATTGCTGATATATCATCTGAAAGTGTTAATACATCATCTGAAAAAAATGCTAAATATATGATGACAAATACAGATGAAGCAACGATAGACAAAATAACAGGCAACAAAATAACAGAAAACAAGACAATAGTAAACAAAACAACCGTAGATAAAACAGCAAATGATAAAACAACTGCTAATCATACTGTAAAATCGGCGACAACACAAGCCGTAGATAATTCCAATGAAACGTCTGCGCTTTCTGCATTGGAAAAGGCAAAACAGAATGCGCAAAAAACGATTGAAAAATTACAGTTTGAACATGCAGAAGAGAGTTTGATGGCCATGATACAATCGGCCATGAACCCGGAAAGTGCAAAGACTTCCGATACCGCTTCTGATAAAATAAGTGTGAAAGCTGCACCTCTTAAAATCGATAAAAGTGCAAAGGAGTTATATAGCAGTATTCAGAGTAATATCAGTCGCATTAAGAGCGGAGAGGATATTGTACAAATCCGAAAGGAAGCAATTGAGGTGCCGCCGATTCTGCCTCCGCCTACAGTGGAAGTCGTCAATGGAAAAACTACGCAGACCATACATGTTTTAGTTAACGGTAAGCCCGTTACACTGAAAGGCAAAGCAGATTATATTTATGTGGATGTTTTCGAATTTTATGAATTTGATTTATCGAAGCCGCAGGGTAAAGCTGTTGTGACGATGATTAACGGACGGGATGCGCAATATGTCGAACCACTGTCAAACGGTGATGAACTTCAGATATACTGGAGAGATTAATTTACAACTTGGAGATTACTTATGAGAATGTTAAGTATTGCCAGTGGAAGCAGCGGTAACTGCATCTATATCGGCAATGATCATACACATATTCTGGTTGATGCCGGGATCAGCAAAAAAAGAATTGAAGCAGGATTGAATTCTATCGGATTAACGGTAGCGGATTTATCAGCTATTTTTGTCACTCATGAACATAAAGATCATATTGGTGGAATTGGAGTTTTGACAAGAAAGTGTCAGGCTCCTGTATATGCCACAAAAGAAACGGTTAGTTGTATATTGGGAGATTCTTCTCTTGGAAAGCTCGATTGTGAACAGTTTGTTGCTATTATGCCAAATGAAGAAATTTGTATTGGAGATATGAAAATTGAACCCATGAAAATTTCTCATGATGCTGCAAATCCGGTTTGTTATCGATTTTTTGATGGAAATAAAAAAGCTGCGATTGCGACGGATTTAGGTTATGTAACAGAAGAGAATGAAGAAAAACTATGTGGGATGGATTTGCTGCTTCTTGAAGCAAATCATGATATACAGATGTTGCAGGTCGGCTCCTATCCATATTATCTCAAACAGCGTATTTTGGGAAATCAGGGACATTTATCCAATGAAGCAGCGGGAAGACTGCTTAGTCGCATTGCACATGATGATTTGAAAAAAATATATCTGGGACACTTAAGTCAGGAAAATAATTTGCCACAGCTTGCTTATGAGGCAGTCCGACTGGAAATAACGATGGGAAATAATCCTTATCAGGCATCGGATTTTGATATTGAAGTAGCAAAACGAAGTGAGCCGTCGACACTGTTTGAGTTTTAATATCATGTTGATCAGTGCATTGAATACCTATACCGAGTGAATAAATTGAGTTAATAAACTGAATAAATTTACGGTATTAATAACTGAATACTTGATAAACTGAATAAATTTACGATATTAATAACTGAATTTATGTTTATTCTATATTAATGATGTTGGGGTCAAAAGGTATTTTGACCCCATGATACCAACGGACTGCTACGCACTTTGTGCTCTCGCAATCCTAAAACATTCGAAATCCGCCCTAATCGGGCTACTTTCTCATGTTTTGCGGGTCCCAAATTCATACTTTTTCATGCGAGCATGAAAAGTATGACCTTTTGACCCTGGTATCATATTAATTTTAATAATATCATAATCGTTAGTTACTAAAATGGCAGAAACATCCGGCTGACTTTTTAAGTATTCCATCGCTTTTTCTTTTCCCAATAAGATACAGGTTGTGCTAAGTGCATCTGCCTGCATGGAAGTATCGGCAATGATGGTTGCCGATAATAAATCTGTGTTAACCGGATAGCCTGTCCTGGGATTGATGATATGATGGTAAAGAGTATCATCTACTTTGAAATATCTTTCGTATATGCCACTGGTAACAACAGACCTGCCGGAAACCGGAATTTTATCAATAAAGGTTTCTTTATCAAAAGGTTTTTCGATGCCTACTATAAACGCCTGACCGGAAGGTTTTTGCCCTAATGTTAATACGTTGCCACCAAGATTAATGATTGCATTTTCAATGTCGTTTTCAATCAGGTATTTTTTGATTTTGTCTGCAATATAACCTTTGGCAATAAAACCCAGGTCGATTTGCGCATCCGGATCAGACAAAGTGACGGTATAATTTGTTTCATCTAAAATAATCATGTGATAATCAACATGTTTTAGTGCTTTCTGAATTTTGCTGTCAGAAGGAATTGCTGTAGAATCTGCATTTTCATCCTGTGTGGAAAAATCCCATAGATCTTTTGCGCCTGAGACGGTAATATCAATCAGACCATTGGTTTTTTCGCTGTACGTAATAGATTCCTTTATGAGCATGAATGTTTCCGGATGAACACAAACCGGTTGACCGTCTGCATGATTGATTTGATCAATGTCACTGCCTTTTATGGTTTTGCTAAGCATGTTTTCATACTCTGCACATAAAGAATTGACTTGATTGATGACAAGTTCGGCATCTTCTTTGGTAAGTGGTTTACCGGAAGTGTTTTCATAAATGGTTATGCTTATAATGGTATCAAAAGCAAGTGATGTACCGGTTGCAAGCGGAATATCGGATGGTGCTTTGGAACATCCGGTCATTAGAAAAAGCATAGAAATAATAATCAATTGTAATAAAGTGTAAAATAATTTGTGTTTCATAGAATTATCATAGCACAAAATAAATAGTTAGGATGAAGAAATTATGAAATTATCAGATGATTTTGATAACGAGCATATTAAATCAGGTATTTCATTAGGCACCATGATTGTGGGGGTTTTATTTTTTGTCGGTATTGTTGTTGTATCTGTTCTTTTGGCAAACAAAAAACAATTTTCTGATAATAACAATTCCATATCCGAACCTTTGAACACACAGACGGAAAGTGCCCCGCAATCTCAGACAAATTTATCTGCAAATGATTTGATCAGTCATTCTGATCTGGTATCCGATGATCTGGATTTTTGGGATATGTATAAAGAAGATCATTCTTTTGAAGAAAAAAAGGATGTTGTTGAGAGTGTTGATTATTCCGAAAAATTAAAACAATTGGAAAAAGAAGAAGCAGAGAAGGAAAAAGAAAACGATTTATCTGAAAACGGAACGAAAACAGAAGTCATTTTGCCGGACGGTACTTCACAGTGGGTGATGATCAATGCATATATTGATAAGAATACTTATGATTACACCGGATTAGTGTGCGAAGAACCATTTATGCGTTATTATGTGAATGCAAAAAAAATATCCAGACAGGGAATAAAACTGGATGATAGCTTTGGCAATGTTAATTTTGAGACATTAGATAAAGAAGGTATCGATTTTTGTATTCTACGTATCGGAAAGCGGGGATATTCTACAGGTGTAGTTACGTATGATGCCAATTTTTCTGATTATGCTCTTTCGGCAAAGGAAGCCGGTTTGTCTGTCGGTGTTTCCTTTTATTCCCAGGCTGTCAGCATAGAAGAGGCTGTGGAAGAAGCAAATCTTGTGGTTATGGCTTTGCAGAACTATGGAATTACACCGGATTATCCCATTGTTTTTGAAATGGAATATGTAATTGGAGATGAAAGCAGAACAAAAGATCTGACCAAGCAGCAATTAACAGATATTGCGAAAGCTTTCTGTGATACAATCAAAAATTATGGTTATACACCTTTGATTTATGGCGATAAATATTGGCTTTTAAGAAAACTTGATTTAACACAGTTACTTATGTATAACATCAATCTATCCCAGGACGGAGATGTACCGGATTATCCCTATCAGTTTGTGATGTGGGATTATAATCATGATGCAAAAGTAAAAGGTATCAGTAAAAATGTTACGATGTGTATGAGTTTTGTGGATTATACCATGAGATGATATAATTTTTCGGAAATCGGGCAATTGGCATATATTTCTGCATATTCGGAAGGACTAGTTCCTTCCACGTAATTAAAGTCGTAGTTTTTGTTAAACCCCTGTTTTTTAACAATATCTACGGCTTTATTATATGCAATTGCAGCCTGAGATAACTCATCATAAATTCCTACCACATAATCTCCATTAATATGTATTTTGACTTTATACTGACATATTCCGGCTTTGTTTTTGATCTGACTGACACCAAAATAGGGATTGATACAAATGACATTGGAATATCTGAAATCATTGGAATCGTGATTGGCAAAATAGTAATCCCGATCCTGTACTGCATAATTTCGTATGCCGTATCGATTCAGAATATTGACTTGCATGCCATAATCTGAAACGAAAAGGTGACGTCCGCGTTTCATGATTTTGTGATTAGCATAATAAAACAAATCATCGATATCAAATGTAAAAACGATTTCTTTCGTATAGTAATAATAAAAGAAACGAGGCATGATGTAGATGGGATTTTTTATATAGATTCCATGATCGCGAAAATTCATCAGTGTTATACATTTCTCAAATTTCAGAAATCGGGGAATATAGTCATCCGGTAAAAGGGAAGAGTCTGATAAAATTGTTTTTGCTTCCCAATATGCATTCTGAGCATCCTGCTTATCCATAAAGCTTCCCAGACTGATATGTTTTCTCTGATACGTAATACTAACCCTGTAATAAGGAGTTTTATCTTTTTTTGTCGTTAAATAGATTCCACAGTCTTTTTTCATATACTAATTATAACATTACCATTATATATTCACAAATTGTAAATATTCAGAGCTATATAAAATTGTAATTATTCAGAGCCATATAAAATTTGTAATTATTCAGAGCATATAAAATCGAATAAAATGTTTTGCTTGCAAAGAACATTCTGGTCAATTTTATATGGCGAGATACCACATTCGCAAAAGAGCTCTCTTTTTACGAATGTGGTACTGATTAATTACATAATATTTTAGACACACAAAATTTTAGTAATATTTTTGTAATATTTTACAGACAGCTTGTATAAACTATTAATGTAGTATTGAATGGAAATATTTTTCAAAAAAGGAGAATCTATGAAAAAGAAATATTTGAATGTCATGGTTTTTTGTTATGTGGCATTCTTAAGTATTTTTACCATAGAGATAACAACACAGAAAATACATTCGATGAAACAAGAAAATGAACAGGAAAAGATGATTATTGAATATGGAGATGATGGTTCAGATGGTTTTCAAATGGATCAGGTTGATACACCGGCTTTGGCTTCCAAAGCACATATTATCGAATCGGATGTTATGACAAGAGAATATGTCTATGAATTATCGGATTTAGATTATGATACTTTATTACGGGTAGTAGAAGCGGAAGCGGGATGTGAAGATGAAAATGGAAAGCTTTTGGTTGCAAACGTTGTATTAAACCGTGTTAACAGTAATAAATTTCCGTCCAGTGTATATGACGTTGTATATCAGTCAAATGGTGGAAAGGTACAGTTTTCAACGGCATATAACGGTAGAATAAAAAGTGTAAAAGTATCCAAAGAAACAAAAGAAGCGGTAAAAAGGGCACTTTATGGAGAAGATATTTCAAAAGGTGCTTTATATTTTATTTCTTCTGCAGCTGTATCGCCGGAAAAAAGCAGTTGGTTTTATACAAAATTAAACCATGTGTTTGATTATGGAAGACATAGTTTTTTTAAATAAAGAAAACAGATACATTGAAAAACGGATACATTTTGTTGCTTTTCATTGCCTTTAAAACGACCCTGTGTTATAATATCGCCGTAAAATAAATACGATTAGAGGATTTGATTATGGAGATTTTATACAAAAGTACCAGAAGTAACAGTGAACCTGTAACTGCATCAAAGGCAATATTAAAGGGACTTGCTGACGATGGCGGTTTATTTGTACCTATGCAGATTCCGACTTTGGATGTTTCCCTGGAAAAATTGGCTGATATGACTTATCAGCAGGTTGCATATGAAGTTATGAAGTTATTTCTGACCGATTTTACGGAAGATGAACTAAAATCCTGTATAAACAAAGCCTATGATGATAAGTTTGATACAGAAGTAATTGCACCATTGACCGAAGCAGGCAACGCTTATTATCTGGAGCTTTATCATGGTGCGACGATAGCATTTAAAGATATGGCATTATCGATTTTGCCACATCTGTTAACAACATCTGCAAAGAAAAATCATGTAAAGAATGAAATTGTCATTCTGACTGCCACCAGTGGAGATACCGGTAAAGCAGCTTTGGCCGGATTTGCCGATGTAGAAGGAACGCGTATTATTGTATTTTATCCCAAAAACGGGGTAAGTCCAATTCAGGAAAAACAGATGGTTACCCAAAAAGGTGCGAATACGCATGTTGTCGGTATTCACGGCAATTTTGACGATGCCCAGACCGGAGTAAAAAATTTGTTTGGAGATGCAGAGCTTGCAAAAGAGCTGGATGCTGCAGGTTTCCAGTTCTCATCTGCTAATTCCATCAATATCGGACGTCTGGTGCCCCAGATTGTTTATTATGTTTATTCTTATGCAATGCTTTTGGGGCAGGATCGTATTAAAAACGGAGAGGCAGTTAATGTTGTGGTTCCGACCGGAAACTTTGGAAATATTCTTGCGGCATTTTATGCTAAAAATATGGGTATTCCGATTCATAAACTGATTTGTGCCTCCAATGACAATAAAGTGTTATTTGACTTTTTTGCCAGCGGTAAATATGACAGAAACCGTGAGTTTATTTTGACGAGTTCTCCTTCAATGGATATTCTGATTTCATCTAATCTTGAACGTTTAATCTATCGTATTGCAGGAGATGATCCGGTTAAAAACGCAGAATTAATGGAATCCTTAAAAACAAACGGTAAATATGAAATCACATCTGATATGAGAGCAAAACTTCAGGATTTTGTTGGTGGTTATGCTTCTGAAGATGAATGTTTTGCCATGATCAGGGAATTATATGAACAATATGGTTATGTGATTGATACACATACGGCTGTTGCAGCGGCTGCTTATAAAAAGTATCGCGAAGAAACAAAGGATGAGACCAAAACCATCATTGCTTCAACGGCAAGTCCTTATAAATTCACAAGAAGTGTGATGAAGGCAATTGACAAAAAGTATGATTCTATGGAAGATTTTGCTTTAGTTGATGAATTATCCAAGATTTCTAATACGGATGTGCCTCGTGCAATTGAAGAAATTCGGACAGCACCTGTTTTACATGATACTGTTTGTGAAAAAGAAGAAATGGAATCTGTTGTTAAGAGATTTCTTGGAATTTAGTTGACCAATATGTATGAATAAGAGATTTACTGATGAGTGAGTGGGAAAAGTATTTTTCCACTCACTTATGTATTATATGATACCAGATTCAAAAGGTCATACCACAAAACATGAGAAAGCAGCCTGATTGCAAGTGCACAAAGTGCGTAGCAATCCGTTGGTATCATGAGGATTGGAGTGATAATAATGGCAAATATGATCAATGATTATCTCGATTGGAGAGGAGATTTGACCTTTTTTCAAGATCCGTTTAATGAGGTGGATGCATTGGTACTTTGTATGGCTACTTATGTTGAATTAGACAGAATTGTATCGCCTGATTTGTTGGAACAGATTTCTTTTTATGATGCTGCAGAACTTTTGAAAACACATTTGGAAGAAAAGAAATATAATAAAATCGGTTTGATTATTCCTGAGGAAGTTGTCACGCTTTTTCTGACTTTGGCACAGTGCAACCGCTATAAAAATTTACGCTTATCCGGATATATTAATCATATCGATGAGGAAGATGAAAAACAATTTGCGGCTGTTACTTTTCAGAATGATAATGGTGAAATCTACATTGTTTATCGTGGAACGGATGATACCATTGTCGGATGGCGTGAAGATTTTAATATGGCTTTTTTGGATGTGTTACCAGCCCAGAAAGAGGCGGCTTTGTATTATCGCAAGGTTTTACGGTCACTTAAGGGTAAAGTTCGCATTATGGGACACTCCAAAGGGGGGAATTTATCTGTATATAGTGCTGTTAGGGGTGGAAAAATCGGACAAAAAAGACTTTTAAAGGTGTATTGTTTAGATGGTCCCGGATTTTCGGAAGATTTTATTTCTTGTGATTCTTATCAAAATATCAGTGAAAAAATCTTCTGGTATTTACCATATGAGTCAATCATTGGAAATGTTTTGACTCATGGTTTAAATGAAGTTATTGTAAAAAGTACAGCAAAAGGTATCTTACAACATAATCCGTTATCCTGGTGTGTAAACCGTAATTCATTTATCAGAGAAAAGGAACTCTCAAAAGAGGCTGTCCTTGCACACCTTGCCATCAGTGAGTGTATGGATAAGTTATCACTGGATCAGCGCAAACAGTTTGTCGGTATTATTTTTGATGCATTGGATGCAACGGAAGCAAAAAAGCTTGGAGATATACGATTTAAAAATTTCGTCGGATTAATCGATTCGGTCAAAAAATTAGACCAGGAATCCAAAGAGTTGTTTAAAGAAACCGGTCGACTGGTGTTAAAAACTGTCAAAGAAAACCGATAATTAACGGTTGTATTTTATGTAATATTTTCGTATAATAAAACTACCTGAAATGTTCGATAACTCATGTTGTTTTGAACCTACATTGAATTTGAACGGGATTCCAATAAACTTTATGGATGTCATGCCTCCCATTAAGTGTTGTGGACTTCAGAAGTAAAGGTGAGGTCGCCCACCTGGCGTTAGCTAGGCGTCAAAATACGTGAGCCGACATTTTGGGAACAAATGAAAAACAGTCCGGATGGGCTGTTTTTTCATGTTTATAGCGATAAGAAATGGCAATGTGTTTGCACAGTTTAGGGAGAAATAACAATGAAAAAAAACAAAAAAATAATCCTATGGCTGGTTGGAATTTTATTTGTGCTGGCTGTTTTCATCAGTCTGATTATTGTTTTTATAAAACGAAAAGATGTATCCGAAAAATCCGGGATATTCATGGAGAGAGAGGATGCTTACATATTATTTGCATATCTGTGCTGTAGTGATGAGGATTTCTATACAAAAACAATTAATACAAATGAGATTTCCGAATATCTGAATCCGGATGGAAAGAATCATCAAAATGAGAATAAAGAAGCAGGTCAGAAGGAGGGGGAAAAGAATGATTCCAAGCCGACAGAAACTCCGCTTTATTTAACAAAATCAGAAGCTTTGTATATGATTGAAGTATTAAAAGAGCTTTATCCCTTGTCGGAAGGTGATATCATAAAAAATACAGAAGCTGCATTTGTGGATTATTCCAAAGATCAATCAAAAATACTTGCGGATGACTTTTTTACATTTTTTTATTCTCTATGGGATACATTACATGCAGAAAATGCATTAGCTGAAAAGGAAATTATTCCGATTGCCTATGGAAAAGATGTCCAGACTTTAGATGAAGCAAGTTCTTCTTTTGTACAGATGGATGATTTTGCTATGGCATATTATGATACGCAGTCTGAAAACAATATTCTGGTAGGAAACCTGACGCAGGGATTATATGGTTTGCAGGAAGGAATGCTTCAAAATCAGTTATATCAAAATGCAAAGTATTTATTTTGTAATCAATATATTTTGTTGGATATATCCAGATATTATGATGTGAAGCAAAAAGATTTTCAGATTAATACTGCATTTATTGTTTCCAATCAACCGGATTCATTATTCATTGAGTATCAGGATTATCGTCTGAATTTGCATACTTTTTCTGAACCGGTTAAAACAGAAAACGGCGAAATATATGATTCATTTGAAAATATTGCAGATGTATTTTTCTCAAACAAAAGGATTGCTTATCTCGAAATTTACAAGGAAAGTGTCAGCGGAAAGTTATTATGCATATCGGATGATACTATTGAATTGGAAGGTGCGGGAACCTATATGTATAAGCAAAAACTGCCGGTATACAAGTTATACGGTAATAAAGAAATCTATACAAAGGCAGATTTGAAAATCGGATATGATTTTGCGGATTTTGTATTAAACAAAGATGGTGTCATTGTCGCAGCCTTAGTCACGCGCGAAGAAAACATGGATAGTATCCGTGTTGTCATAAAAACAACCAATTTTGCTTCTGCCTATCATGAAAGTATTACATTGTCCTGTGATCAGGATTATTTGGTTAATAACGAAAAACACATGGCCGGAGAGGGATTTACTGTTACCATCGGAGATGAAATATTAAAAAGCGGCAGATTATTTATCCGTCCGGAAACGAACCTCGCAAAAACCACTGTTTTATCCATTCAAAGAGATCAGGGAATACCATCTTATAGGGGAAATTTTGAAATAACAGAAACCGAGGATGGATTATTATTAATCAATGAGGTGTTATTGGAAGAATATCTGTATTCCGTTGTTCCATCCGAAATGCCTGCATCCTATCCGACAGAAGCTTTGAAAGCACAGGCCATCTGTGCAAGAACCTATGCATATGGAAAAATGGTACATTCGGGATTGATGTCTTATGGGGCGCATGTAGACGACAGTGCCGCTTTTCAGGTATATAATAATATCAAAGAAAATGAAAATACAACGTTGGCAATCAGAGAGACAAAAGATTGGGTTCTGACAATTGGCAATCATCCTGCGGAAGTGTATTATTATTCGACATCATGTGGTTTTGGAACGGACATTGATGCATGGCATGGAAGTAATGCGGATCAGTATCGCTATATGCTTTCTAAACACATTTCCGATGATGCTTTTTCGAATGATATTACGAATGAAGATATATTCCGGAATTATATTTCAAATATTCAGACATCGGATTATGAATCCGGGGAAGATTGGTATAGATGGACCTATGAAACCGTGTTAAATATTGACAGATTAAACCAAAATCTGTTAAAAAGATATGAAGCGGGTTCTAAAAATGTTGTAACGTTAAATGAAGCCGGAGATTTTGAGCCATTAACACCACCGGTTTTTACAAAACTTGAAAGAATGGAAGTCATAAAAAGGGAAGATGGCGGTGTTATTGACGAATTGCTCCTTAGTGGACCGGAAGGATGCGTAAAAGTCATCGGAGAACACAATGTTCGTGCTGTACTTTCCAATAACTGTGACTATGTCGTGCGGGCAAATCAAAGTCAGAGTAAGGTTTCTACTCTGTTACCCAGTGCATTTGCAGTGCTCGATGTCACTATAGATGAAACATCCAATTCGATATCTGCTTATCGGGTAATCGGTGGAGGATATGGGCATGGTATCGGTATGAGCCAGAATGCCGCAAAAGCGATGGCAAACAGAGGATGGCTTTGCAACGATATTTTACAGTTCTTTTTTGAAAATGCTGAGGTTTTGGAGTTATAAGATGAAAAAATTATATTTACTGGCAAAAAACTTTTCGTCAGAAGTGACGAAATGTCATATTTGTGCTTATGCATCATCCGCAGCCTTTTTTATGTTTTTGTCACTGATCCCGATGTTATTGGTAATTTGTTCTATTTTACCGTATACGCCTGTGACAGAAGCAGATCTTATGACGGCAATGGCACAGATATTACCCAAAAACTTGGTGCCGATTGCAGTCAGCACCGTTTCGGATGTTTTTGATAAATCGCCGGCAATCTTATCTATTTCTGCAGTGGTTACCATATGGTCTGCCGGAAAAGGAATGCTTGCCATTATCAGAGGATTGAATGCAATTCATCACTCCTATGCGCCTTACAATTATTTTTTTCAACGCATAAGAGCAAGTATTTACACTGTTATTATGGTTGTATTAATTATGGTTTCTTTAGTGGTTGGTGTATTTGGTGAGAGTATTGCCAAGGTATTCGGTGAAAAAATACCGGAGCTTGCATTTTTAAATATTTTATTTTCTCAGCTAAAAATTGTAGTTATTTTTATTTTACTGTGCTTGTTCTTTTTATTACTATTTACCTATATTCCGAATAAAAAGATTGATTGGAAAACGCAGGTTGTCGGAGCGGTATTTGTGGCGGTTACCTGGTCCGGTTTTTCCTATGCATTTTCTGTATACGTTAAGTATTTTTCCGGAGCCAGCATATATGGGAGTATGTCGACCATTGTTATTTTGATGTTGTGGTTTTATTTTGGATTTTATCTTTTGTTTTTAGGAGCATTGATAAGTAAGTTCCTGATGCCGGCAACCGAATTTTTAATTGGCCGAATTGGTGAAAAAAAAGAAATGAAATTGCAGGAAATGAAATGAAAATAAAAGCAACAGAAAATGAAATGAGGATAAAAGCAACAGAAAATGAAATGAGGATAAAAGCAACTTGACTTTTTTTCACAGAATTATTAGAATGAATGTGTTATATAAATCAAATATATAAAAAGCGATGAAGATGCACAGTAGTTTTTTATGCACCGGCAGAGAGAGGAAGTCACCGGCTGAAAGCTTCCTTCGGTTCCCGTAAAAAATGAATTTCCCATCTGAGCATTGTCTTTGAATATGATTACATTAGTAGAAGACAACGTGTTCGAGCGTTAATCGAGTATTGAGTGCCCGGTTTCCGGGAACTTGGGTGGTACCGCGGAATATTTCGTCCCATAGCATGACTTGTGCTGTGGGATTTTTTACGTAGAGAAATTGCAAACATGATATGAAATGATGTTGGGGTCAAAAGGTATTTTGCCCCCCATGATACCAACGGATTGCTACGCACTTTGTGCTCTCGCAATCCGTAAACAATCGAAATTCGCCCTAATCGGGCTACTTTCTCATGTTTTGCGGGTCCCAAAGTCATACTTTTTCATGCGAGCATGAAAAGTATGACC
>JAFOEY010000062.1 GCA_017387565.1 Lachnospiraceae bacterium
AAGATACTGTGGAACCCTTCTATTTCCTAATTCCCAGTCTGTTTCCGTCATATAAGGGATTTCAAAGTACTCACAAAATTCTTTTCTATTCATGCCAGTACTTTCTCTTAGTTTTCTCAATTCTTCTCTTGCTTCCATAGTCCACCTCTTTATGCATTGCATAAACATATTATATAATTTATATTTCATGTGGTCAATAACCTATTTCAAAAAACAATGAACCTCGGCAAAAATCGCTTTTCACCGAGGTAAACTTTAATATATGAAAAAATCACCACCGTTACCGGTGGTATAATTATTTTATTTTGAATTGTGATTATTCTTTATATTACAAAAAATAATAATTAAATTTCTACCTGCAAAGAATAAAACAAACGCAATTATTCCTAATATAATATTAACATCCTTTTATACAACGGTACGTTTAAACTTAACATATAACACTTCAAATAGAAAATAAATTCCTATTCCTGCACCTATTATTCCTAATATAAGTGTAACAACTATTAGTAACATAAATCCACCTATAGAATCATTTCCATCCGGAATATATGTCTTTGCTATAACATCATACGAAGCCAAATAAGATTCTGTAGGATCATCATTATTGTATATCAAATCTTGTATTTCAGAAACAGTCGTATCATCTGAATATATTTTATCCGAAAGAGAATATTCCTTTCCATCTACATAATATGTAACTATAATAGAAACATCATATGTTTGAACTCCTTTCGAATTTTTACCCGGTCTTAAATATGCGTTTTGATAGGTTACTTTTCCTTCAATATGAGTATAGTTTTCATATTTTTTTCCATCTGATACTCTATTAATTAAAGATACCGGTGTTATTGAAATACACAATAGTCCTACAACTAAAAACACCATTCCTATCAATGCAAATAATAAATTATCTTTCTTTTTTTCTTCATTTTCATTTAATGGTTTTGCATATCTTGATAACCATGTTAAGTTATTTTCCATTAATGTATGATATTCTTCTGCATCAACATCAACTCCGACCAATTGTACATTTTTTATGTATGAAAGCTTTTTATCATAATGATTAATATCACCTTCATGATCCATCACAACCTCTATGTTAAATATTGCCAAATTTCCTTCCACACATCTATCAAATGTCTGTCTGTCAGAAGTAACTTTCATTTCTCTTCTATCCGCTCTTTTAAAAATAATAGAATATATTCTGTCACTTTCTTCTCCAATAAATGACTTTCCTGTAATCATTCCGCCTAATGTAACATCTATTGTTTTTTGCATCTATATATTTCTCCCAAATCAAAATCTTATCTCATTGTCCCTACAAAATTTTCCTCCGGACACTTTCTACCTCAACATAGTCATCCGCTTACCGTTGAGACAAAAGTGCCACCGTCTCAACTGTACTTTCGTTGTCCCAATCCAGTTCGTATACTTCCTGATTATTGAAAAATACCGGAAAACGGAACTTGAGACTCTTCAGAATCCTGCCATCCTCCTGCTCTTCCTCATAAATATTTACCTCTTCGAGAAAGCTCTTCATGAATGTTTTCTTCTCCATATCCGTGAATCTGTCATAAAGCTTATCAAAGAATAATAAGAACTGGTACACATTATCACCGGATATCTTTTCCTGTCTGATATTATACAGCCTTGTCTCCACAGCTTCAATTGCTGTTTCAATTTCCTCTATCTCGTCATACAGCTTGTCCAAACGAATTTGCATGTCCTCATACTTCTTATCATAATGTTTGTCTGATACAGATAGGTTATCCATCTGATTCGCCAGCTTGTTCTTGGCACCGTTCACCTGCTTTAACCGTTCCTGTAAACCTGTATGCTCCCTATCCAACTCCTGCGTATCAATGCTACTACCGATATGCTTCTGAATTTCTTCCTTGAATTTTGGATTATTCACAAGCTTGCGGATTACCTCTTCCACCGCTGCATTGATTTTATCCTCATTCCACTGCTTGCGATAAGTGCATTTATGACCATCCACAAAAGTTCTGTGCTTGCAGGCATAGTAAAAATAATCCCTGTAATACCCGCCATCCGGATGTTTCTTCCGATTGACATTGCCATACATACCGCTTCCACAGATTGGACACTTGATAATGCCGGACAGGATATGCTCATGATCCAGACTGTGTGTTTTCACATTTCCCACACCGGTTTCCTGTCTCTTTTTATGTGCCTGATTCCACAATTCTTCTGACACTATGGCTTCATGAATACCATCATTTAACATATAGCTGTCCTGCTTTACCACATGATACTCATTTCTTGTTCCCGGAATCTTCTCATTCTTTCTTCTGCCAAATGCCAGCTTGCCGCAATACACAGGATTATCCAAAACACCTTTGACAAAGGATGTGGAAAAGCCTTCAATGGTATTGTTCTGGCGAAGCTTTTTCTTGTATCCACTGTTATTCAAGAATGTAGCAATCGCCGCTATTCCCATGGTTGTATTAGCAAACTTATCGTAAATAATTCGAATAATCTCAGCCTCATCCTCGGCAATGTGCAGTTCCCCATTGATAAGCTGGTACCCATACGGTGCAAAGCCACCATTCCATTTACCCTCTCTGGCTTTCTGTCTGCGTCCTTCCATTGTCTGCACTAATATATTTTCACGCTCAATTTCAGCCACCGCAGATAAAACGGAAATCATCAGCTTTCCTGCATCTTTGGAACTGTCAATACCATCTTCCACACAGATAAGATTAACACCAAAGTCCTGCATCCGCTGGAGAGATGATAATACATCTGCTGCATTTCGACCGAATCGAGAAAGCTTGAATACGAGGACATAATCCACATTATCCTTACCACTTTCTATGTCAGAAAGCATCTGCTGAAACTGTGGTCTGCCTTCCACACTTTTACCGGATTTTCCTTCGTCGGAGTATTCCCCGGCGATAATCATGTCCTGATAGTCAGCGTATTTATGCAATTTATCTTTCTGCGCATCTAAGCTGTATCCATCTACCTGCATGGAGGTGGATACACGGGTGTAGATGTAGCATTTTTGTTGTTTTTTCATATAGTTATCAGCCTCCTTCTGTTTTACTATTGTCCCAACATCATTTTATCATTGTTCCAACTCTTATTCAACAAGAACTTTTATGTATTAGGAAGGTTTTCTGGAATATTCCAAAAGACCTCCCCTTCCATTATGCTGCCCTTTTTTGATATTCTGCAACCCCCTTTACATAGGCTACCAGTCTGGACTTTTTACCATCCACATCCAAAACCCAAAGCTCCGGTTCATACTGAATCTCTACTGCAATATCTCGCAAAACCTCTGCGCCGTATTTTTCCATCATCTGTGCGAGAAAATGGCAACACCTTTCAAAGTCCTTCTGCATTGCTATCCTCCTTCCGTTTCTATCTTTATTGATTTCATTCTATAAAATTATTGAACGAATCACATTGAACAGGAATTGACCCAAAATTGAACATTTCGCTTGCATCGAACATATGTTTGTGGTATAATTTTGATAGAATTTCACGAAAGGAGCTACTTACCATGTTACGGATGGATTTTCATACATTAATAGCAATTATTATGAAGTATTTGAAGGCAGCTGATATAACGCAGGTTGACCTTCTGTATTATATATTTGAATCTTTTATAGAAGATGAACACACAGACTTTGTTTTTGATAACGGACAAGTCTGTCATTGGATAAACGGCAGGCAACGTATCAGTCCCAAAATAGTTAGCTTTTATGTGTCACCGGAACACCAAGAACTTATGAAACAGGATTTTATTAATAAACTTTACCCCATTATTTGTGATTTGGGGAAATTGGCTTCAGACACGAAGAATCTGTTAATACAGGACTGCTCCATCTCTGACTATGAGAAAAACAGACTTTTAGAACTATACAATGACGTAGAAGATGTAGCTATTGCAGAGTTTTTATGTTCTTGCTTTCTGTTTGGAATGTCAAGACCTTTTAAAAAAGCCACAAAGAACATCACACCGGCTTTTCCTACTATTGCCGATATTATATTAACAACAGATATTCCAAAACCGGTAAAAAATTTTATTAACAGAGAAGAAGATATCTCTGCCGTAACAACACTTTTACAACAACATACAACACTCTTCATTACCGGATTGCCCGGCATTGGAAAAAGCGAACTTGCCAAACAGTACGCCAAGGAACATAAGAAAGACTATACCAATATTCTGTATTTAGAGTACACAGGGAGCTTTTATGAAATGATTTCCGACCTTGATTTTGTGGATGATACAGATACCTTAAGTGAAAAAGACCGTTTCAAAAAACATTATCGTTTTCTGAAATCCTTGCAAGATGATTCGCTGCTAATCATAGATAATTTCAACACCCTACAAGCAGAGGACTCTTTATTACAGCAGATATGCACACTGAAATGCACGGTCTTACTGACAAGTCGCAACCACTATGATAACTATGCCAATTATGAGCTAAAGCCGTCTGACAAGATTTCTCGTGCACTGTTAGAATGTACCCTTTCCAACGTTTCACCGGAACTACTAACATCCTATCAGAACGAACTTAATATTATACTTGAAACCATTAACTATAACCTTGTGGCTACAGAGCTTGTTGCCAGACTGTTGGCATATCATTCAGTAACACCAGATACCCTGTGCCATAAGCTAAGAGAAAACATACTCCTTCCACAGGAAACAAACAACTTGTTACTAACCAAAGACAATCATAGGAAAATGTATATATTTCAAGAACACATGTTACAACTTCTCGGCTATAAGGATTTACCCAAAGAGGAACAACTGTTATTGTCATATATAGCACTGGCGCCGGAAAATGGGTTTCCATTAAAACTATTGCATAAATGGTGTGGCATCTATACAAGCCACCTCGACAGCCTCATTAACAAAGGACTGCTAAGTATCAACTGTGGTCGTGCTACTATGAAACCCTACATCCGAAGACTTACCAATGCCGGAAAATTTCTTACATCGAGTGATTGTGAACCGCTATTCGCAGGAATTTATGAAACTCTTGCAGCTGATAATTCCGAACTGATTCGCTTTACGCTAGATATGATAGACATGATTGAACGTTTTGTGAAAAATGAGCCTTCCGCACAGTGGATTTCCATTGTTCGTTCTTCTTTAGAATTTAACAACCGCTATCACAGGTATCGCAGCTATTCACGATTACTCGGTACCTATGAATACCTTTGCATAAAATCGGACTTTAAGAACAACTCTGACCGATATTTGTTGGAGCATTTCAAAGCTATCGAAGCATGGAACATCCATAATAACATCAATAAAGCTATTGATTTTGAGGAAAAAGCAATTTTCATAGCAGGAAAAGATGGCTCCGCCAATATATTTAATTTTTCTACCCTATATTTGGATGCAGGTCGATGTTATCATATTCAGGGAAAGAACGCTAAAGCTCTGGAATATGTACAAAAAGCATATGGCATTCTTGAATATACGAAAATGCAATATTCTCCAAACGGTATCAGTTGCTTAATTCAATATGCAAGATTATTATTTGACCAACGAGACTTCTCAGAAGCACTCAGAATTTATACAAACTGTCTGGGCATCATAAAAAATGTATTTGGAGCCGACTCCTTGATGGCAGGTTATATTACCCAAAACATTGCCGCTTTACATCATATAATCCGCAATGTAAAAAAAGCCAGACTTATGTACGCACAGGCAGAATCAATTTTAGACAAGCATCTTGGTCCTGAACACGAGGATGTATTGCAATGCCATGAACAGGCACAGCGATTAGATACCCTCGACACAATTTCATTATTGAAAATACCGGATGTAAATCAGAAAATCATCGCATAATACAAACAAATTTTCAAATCAATATTGACATAAAATCAACTCATTCGTATAATAATAGTAGTAGAAACAGCGTGCTGTTTCAGGTGGGCTAACACCATAATCCGAAAGACTTACCGGGCGAATGTACCGGCCGTTGGCAGGCAACAGAAAAACCTGAAGCCTTACTGGACGAATGTGCCAGCCGTTGGCGGACAACAGAAAAATTAGCCACTAAAAGAGAGTTGATAATGCTGCGGTATTATAACTCTCTTTTTTAACGCTCGAAAACACGCTGTTCCGGAAAGGATATCATTATGGAACAACAAAAGTTAAAAGATGCCATACGCATCATATCCCGTGCCGCAAAAGATTACGATGACAAACTTAATGGTTACAACTACATCTTTATATACAAGAATCGTCAAAATAATCAAATTGAGTATTTTGAAAGTGCATTTCTTCCGCGTAACTTTCAACATCTTACCGGGATAGAATTTATTGATGCACAGGGAAATATATTACATAACCCTACGCAATTCTATCAGAAATGCCTTAACAGCACTTTAAAAGAAAGTGATATTGCATTCAAATCTGACGGCACTACTGAGTTAAAATTGCAGGCACTGCCACTAATTGTCAATTTCTTAAAATCTTCAAAAATGACAGCAATATATAATTCGATCCGTCCCAAGCTATCCGTTGACAGATTGGCAGGAACCACTAATTTCTGTCTTGGATTCACGAAAGACAAAAATTATTATGTACCCAGTTCCTGCTTACTTGAAGATATACGAAATCTTGCTGATGTGACCTTTCAGATTTTAGCCATTTTTTCAAAACCTGCGACAAAAAACACGCCTATTTACAAGGATGTTCGATATGTAGCAAAAGGCGTAAAATTAACCACACTCAGTTTTTCCGACGAATTGTCTTCTCTTATAAGTCTTGAAAAGTAACCGTCAAACCATACGCCTGACGCTAAAATATACGCCGCTGGTTTATGAGCGGCGTGGTTTCCTGCATTCTTCCGGAAGACTTTCTGACCATGGCATTAAGTAATCCAGCTCTGCAGGATCTATATTTCCTTTTTCGT
>JAFOEY010000063.1 GCA_017387565.1 Lachnospiraceae bacterium
CCTTTTTCCACAGTCAGGTTTTTCCACTCAACAAGATCTTCTAACCGTTCCTCCAGACATTCCATATGCAACAAATCTCCCATACGCAATGCTTTTTTCATATACTTATCCGCATATACAGGAGAAATCCCCCTACGAGTAGATCCAAATTTCTTATCCAGTAATCTGTCTTCTTCCAAGCAATCCATTAACTTGTGATAAGGCATACAAATGGTAGCCCTATCACTAATCTTCAAATGCTGCGGTGTTACTGCAACACCTTTTTCAGACAGCTTTCTTACTTCTCCATATAAATGTTCCAAATCAATTACAATGCCCGGTCCCAAAATATTAACGGTATTCTCCCTGCATATTCCGGAAGGCATCAGGTTCATTACAAACTTACCTTTCTCATTGATTACAGTATGCCCTGCATTATTACCGCCCTGATAACGGACCACGATATCATATTTTTCACTGAGCAAATCAACCATACGTCCTTTTCCTTCATCGCCCCAGTTTGTTCCGACAATTGATGTAAGCATATCATTTCCTCCTAGACATTAATCTGTGCTGCCACATTAACTCGCTGTTTATTGCTTTCTAACAGTGGTTTCACTGTTTCCATAATAAACTTTTCACACTGGTATTCTGCCATACCTGTAAATTTTGCAGGGGCAAGCAGGCTTTCCATTTCTGATTCGGTCAATCCAAACGATTCGTCTGATTTAATACGCTCTATCAAGTCATTATCCTTGCCGTATGTTTTTACCTGTTCTGCTGCTTTCACCGAATGCTTACGGATTGCCTCATGTAACTTTTGTCTGTCTCCGCCTTTATTCTTTACGCAATACATCAATATATTTTCTGTAGCCATGAACGGAAGCTCTGCATCTAGGTGCTTCTTTATTACAGCCGGATAAACCTTAAGCCCTCTAATCACATTGATATAAAGATTAAGTATGGCATCCGTTGCAAGAAATGCTTCCGGCACGGACAATCGCTTATTGGCAGAATCATCCAATGTTCTTTCAAACCACTGTGCGGATGCTGTTATTGCTGTATTCTGTAAATCGCAAATCACATATCTGGCCAAGGATGCAATACGCTCACTTCTCATAGGATTTCTTTTGTATGCCATAGCAGAGGAACCAATCTGTTTTTCTTCAAAAGGCTCATCCACCTCTTTTAAATGACTGAGCAATCTGATATCACTGGAAAATTTAGACGCACTCTGGGCAATTCCGGATAATACCTGTAAAACTGCAAAATCAGCTTTCCTAGTGTATGTCTGACCACTGACACTCTGACATTGTGAAAAGCCGATTTTAGATGCGATTTTCTGCTCCAGCAGCTCTACCTTCTTCTCATCTCCATCAAACAGTTCCAAAAAGCTGGCACCTGTCCCGGTAGTTCCTTTACAGCCAAGCAGTTTCAAATTATTCAGTTGAAAATCAAGCTGTTCGATATCAAACAGCAAATCATTCATCCAAAGGCAGGCTCTTTTACCTACTGTTGTTGGTTGTGCCGCCTGAAAATGTGTATATGCAAGAGTAGGAAGTCCCTTGTACTCCATTGCAAACTCGCTAAGTGCCTCTACTGCATTAAGAAGCAGATTCTTAATCTGTATAAGCGCACTTTGCATGAGAATAATATCTGTGTTATCCCCCACATAGCATGAGGTAGCTCCTAAATGAATAATACCTGCTGCATTTGGGCATGCATCTCCATAGGTATGCACATGTGCCATAACATCATGACGAAGTTCGCTTTCATATTTCTTCGCCTTTTCATAATCTATGTTACTGATTTGAGACTTCATTTCCCGAATCTGTTCATCAGAAATAGGGAGTCCAAGCTCCTGCTCACTTTCCGCAAGGGCAATCCACAATTCTCTCCAAGTAGTAAACTTTCTATCATTGGAAAATATACTCTGCATTTCCTTACTTGCATAACGCTCACATAAAGGTGATTGATAAATATCTGTTCTCATACTGTTTACTTCTTCTCAATTTCTAATCCTAATCTTCTGGCTACCTCGACATATGCCTCTTCTACATTGCCTAAATCTCTACGGAAACGATCTTTATCCATCTTGTCTCCACTTTCCACATCCCACAAACGGCATGTATCCGGTGATACTTCATCAGCAAGAATGATTTTTCCATGAAAACGTCCGAATTCTATCTTAAAATCTATCAATCGAAGTCCTGCCTTTAAGAACTCCAATTTCAAGATATCATTTATCATAAATGCATATTTCTTTATGGTTTCTATCTCACTCGAAGTTGCAACATTAAGTGCTTTTGCAAAAGAACTGTTAATCAACGGATCCCCAAGTTCATCGTTCTTGTATGAAAACTCAATAGTCGGCTCTGCCAACTCTGTTCCTTCGGGAACTCCTAAACGTTTTGAAAAGCTACCTGCTGCAACATTTCGCACGATTACTTCAAGAGGAACAATTTCTACTCTGCGAACTGCGGTTTCCCTATCATTTAATTCCTGAACATAATGAGTAGGTACACCTTCAGCCTCAATTCTCTGGAACAACAGATTTGTCATGCGATTGTTAATTGCACCCTTTCCAACAATTGTCCCTTTCTTCAATCCATTAAAAGCAGTCGCATCATCCTTATAGGATACAATCAGGACATCCGGGTTCTCCGTTAAGAAGACCTTTTTTGCTTTCCCTTCATATAATTGCTCACATTTTTGCATTTCGCATTTCCTCCTTTAAAGCTAATCATGCGTATTTTCACGCAAAAAAAGACAAAGACGCCTTTAAGTTCATTTAAAACTTAAAGACGCCTTTGCCTTTACGCGAATAATCTTACACCTTTTCGCTTTTTTTGTCAATTACTCAAATGTATCTTTTTACAGCCTGCGCTACTACATTTGCTAATTCGGCATTCAATGCATCCGGCAAAATATTTTCTTCGTTCAACTCATCTTCTTTTACTAAATCTGCAATTGCCAAAGCTGCTGCCAGCTTCATTTCATCCGTTATCTGCCTTGCTCTTCCTTCCAATGCACCCTTGAAAATCCCCGGAAAAGCAATCACATTGTTTACCTGATTAGGGAAATCACTCCGGCCGGTTCCTACAATTCTCGCTCCTGCTGATTTAGCAGCATCCGGCATAATCTCCGGGATTGGATTTGCCATGGCAAACAAAATACTATCCGGATTCATGGATGCGACCATTTCCGAAGTAACAATTCCCGGAACTGATACACCGATAAAAATATCAGCACCTCGCATGGCATCAGCAAGGGAGCCTTCTTCTTGACTTGGATTAGTAATCAGTGCCATTCTTTCCTGCATCCAATTCAATCCCTTCGTATTTCTTGAAATAATGCCTGCCTTATCACACATAACTACATTGGAAAATCCATATGTCAATAACAATTTAGTAATAGCAACACCTGCACTTCCTGCACCATTCACAACTACTTTACAGCTTTCTTTATCTTTATTTACCACTTTTAAAGCATTAATTACACCTGCCAATACAACTATGGCAGTACCATGCTGGTCATCATGAAATATAGGAATATCCAAGCTTGCTTTCAATCGTTCTTCTATTTCAAAGCAACGTGGTGCACTGATATCCTCAAGATTAATTCCTCCAAAGGCAGGCGCAATCCATGTTACTGCTTTGATGATTTCTTCTGTGTCCTGCGTTTCCAGACAAATCGGAACCGCATTCACATTTCCAAA